>DATGKS010000001.1:0-68720 GCA_035294545.1 Solirubrobacteraceae bacterium
GGAGTTCCTCGCCGCCTACATCCGCGAGCCGGCGATGCTCCAGCGCGCGATGCGCGGCCCCGAGTTCTCGATGGACTGCTTCAGCGATCTCGACGGCCGCTGCCTG
The DNA here is from genome assembly GCA_035294545.1 of Solirubrobacteraceae bacterium. GTDB lineage: Bacteria > Actinomycetota > Thermoleophilia > Solirubrobacterales > Solirubrobacteraceae > Palsa-465. Next base: position 107 of record DATGKS010000001.1, read on the forward strand.
TCGGTGATCCCGCGCAACATGCTCGAGTCCCGCGGCGGGGAGTCGATCAAGGGCCAGACGCTGGAGGACCCCGAGCTCGTCGAGCTCGGCCGCCGGGTCGTCGAGGCGCTCGGGGTGCGCGGGCCGTGCACCGTTCAGGCGTTCCGCGACGAGCAGTTCGGGCTCGGGATCACCGACGTGAACACCCGCTTCGGCGGCGCCTGTCCGGCTCACCTGTACGCCGCGCCGCCTGGGCGCACGTACCCGGAGCTGATCGTGCGCCTCGCTCGCGGGGAGCGGGTCGCGCCGTTCCTCGGCGAGTACCGGGCCGGAGTCACGTTCACGCGCTACTACTGGCAGCTCGAGCTCGACGCCGAGCTGCGGCCGACCGGCCGGGACATCATGGACCCCCCCGGTCCGCCGATCCCCGCGCCCGCGCGCTGAGCCTCCGCGCCGAGGAGCTCCCTCCCGCGTCGCGTTCGGTTCCGGCGCGAGGAGAAGCCCCCGGACGTGCGGTACCTGCGCAGACAGATCGGTCTGTCTGAACAGACAGGTCTGTCTGCTAGCATCCCGTGGCATGACACCATCCGCCACCGCCCCTCACGCCTCCGCCGCGACGACCTGCGCCCGCGCGACCGGCGCCCGCGCGACCGGCGCCGCGGCCGGCCCGCGCGCCGAGGCGCGCCGCCGCATCGCCACGCTCGCGCTCGCCAGTTCGATCGTGATCTCGTTCCTCGCCGCATCGGCGGCGCCGACCCCGCTGTACGACCGCTACGAGGCGCTCTGGCACGCGACGCCGCTGATCGGCACGATCGCGTTCGCGGTGTACGCGATCGCCGTGCTGGTCGGCCTGCTGTGGCTCGGCGAGCTCCCGGCGCACCTCGGTCGCCGGCCGGTGCTGCTCGCCGCGATCGGCGGCCAGATCGTCGCGCTCGCGCTGTTCGCCGTCGCGGGCTCGTTTGCGCCGATCCTGCTCGGGCGCGTGATCCAGGGGCTCGCCGCGGGCAGCGCGCTCGGCGCGCTGGCTGCGACGATGATCGAGTCCGAGCCGTCGCGCGGGACGATCGCCAGCGCCGCCTCGCCGGCGGCCGGCAGCGGCCTCGGCGCGATCCTCAGCGGCCTCGCGGTGTCGTTCCTGCCCGCCCCGACGCACACGATCTACCTCCTGCTGATCGCGGTCATGCTCGGACAGGCGGCCGGCGTCGCACGCCTCATCCCGCCGGTCCGCCGCCGCGCGATCAGCCGCTCGGCGCTTGCGCCCCGCGTCGCCGTCCCGCGGCGGGCCCGGGCCACGTTCGCCGCCACGACGCCGGTGATCTTCGCCGTCTGGGGACTCGCAGGCTTCTATTTCGCGCTCGGGCCCGCGCTGTTCGTCGCGCTCACCGGCAGCCACGCTGTGTGGGAGGGCGCGCTCGGGCTGTTCCTGTTCGCCGGAGTGGGCTCGCTGAGCACGATCGCCCTGCACCGCGCGCCGGGCCGCGCGCTCACGCTCGCGGGTGCGGCCACGATGCTCGCCGGTCTCGCGCTCACGATCGTCGCGGTCCTCGTCGGCTCGGTCGCGGTCTACTTCGTCGCGAGCGCGGTCGTCGGCGTCGGCTTCGGTGCAGGCTTCCAGGGGCCGGTCCGCACGCTCGTGCCGCTCGCGCGCGCCGAGGAGCGGGCCGGGCTGATGTCGGCGGTGTTCGTCCTCTCCTACGTCGGCCTCGCGGTTCCGGCGGTCATCTCCGGTGCGCTCGTGAGCGGCGTGCTGTCGCTCACCACTGTCGCGGTCGCGGTGGCGGTCGCGCTCGCCGTGCTCACCGCGGGCGCGCTCGTGGCGACGGCGAGGGGGCGGTAGTGTCCGCCACGATGGTCCGCACCGACGTCGCCGGCTCCCCGCGCGAGCGGCTGCTTGCGGCCGCAAACGAGCTCTTCTATCGCGAGGGCGTCCACACGGTCGGCATCGACCGGGTGATCGAGCGCGCCGGCGTGGCCAAGGCGACGCTCTACAGCACGTTCGGCTCCAAGGACGAGCTCATCGCCGCCTATCTCGAGGGCCGCCACGAGCGCATGCGCGAGCGGATCGAGCGGGCGATCGCCCGTCACCGCTCGCCGCGGGCGCGCCTGCTCGCGCCGTTCGCCGTCCAGGAGGAGCTCGCCGCCGACGACGGCTACAGGGGCTGCGCGTTCGCCAACGCGACCGCTGAGAGCCACGGCCCGGCCGCCGAGGCGGCGGTCGCCGCCTATCGCGCGTGGCTGCGCGAGACGTTGACGGCACTCGCCGCCGCCGCCGGCGCTCGCAACCCCGCCGCGCTCGCGCGACAGCTCCATCTGCTCTACGACGGGGCAGCCCAGTCCGCGCGGATGGACCATGACCCGGCGACGGTCCGAGCCGCCCGCGCCGCCGCGGCCGCCCTGCTCGACGCGGCCCTCCCGTCGGGGGGCTGACCGGCGGCCTCAGTCATCCAGGTGGGGACCGATCAGCGCGAGGTCGGCGGGGGACAGGCGCGCCGCCGCGGTTGCCGCCTGGTGCCAGTAGGGATAGATCAACCGCGGTCGGCTCACCCGCTCCAGCCGGGAGATCTCGTCGGCTGAGAGCTCCAGCGCCGCCGCCTTCAGGTTGTCGGCGAGCTGCTCGTCGGTGCGCGCGCCGATCACGACCGAGGCGACGCTCGGCCGCGTGAGGAGCCAGGCGAGCGCCACCTGCGCCGCCGAGACGCCGCGTCCCTCGGCGATGTCGACGAGCACCTCGATCGTGTCGTAGAGCCGGTCCTCGTCGTACACCGGCGGCTCGTTCCACTCGGTGAGATGGCGCGAACCCTCGGGCGCGTCCCGGCCGCGACGGTACTTGCCCGACAGCAGGCCGCCCGCGAGCGGGCTCCACACGAGCGTGCCGAGGCCCTGGTCGACCGCCGCCGGGATGAGCTCGTACTCGGCCGAGCGCTCCTGCAGCGAGTAGTAGATCTGCTGGGAGACGAAGCGGGGGAGGTGGTCGCGCTCGGCGAGCCCGAGCGCCTTCATGAGTTGCCAGCCGGCGAAGTTCGACACGCCGACGTAGCGGACCTTGCCCGCGGAGACGAGTGTCTCGAGCGCCTCCAGGGTCTCCTCCAGCGGAGTCGAGCCGTCCCACTCGTGGACCTGGTAGAGGTCGATCCGGTCGGTCTGCAGGCGCCGCAGCGAGGCCTCGCAGCCCCGGATGATGTGGTGGCGGGAGAGCCCCTCGTCGTTCGGCTCAGAGCCCATCGGGAAGCGCACCTTCGTGGCGATCAACAGCTCGTCGCGCTTGGACTTCACGGTCTCGCCGACGATCTCCTCCGACAGCCCGTCCGAGTACACGTCGGCGGTGTCGATCAGGTTGACGCCCGCGTCGAGGCACATGTCGATCTGACGGCGGGCGCCGTCCAGGTCGGTCGTCCCGACGTTGGCGAACTTGCCGCCTCCGCCGAACGACATCGTGCCGAGCGTGAGCTCGGAGATCTTGAGGCCGCAGCGGCCGAGCTGTCGCAACTGCATGGAGATCCTTCCGTCCGTTGTCCAGAGGGGGTCCGTGCCCCCGCGGGTGCTACCCGCAGCCGGCCCGGTTCAAGATGCGGCGGCGTGCCGGCGGCGTCCGGGGAGGGCCGCCGAGGACGAGCCGCGGCACCCCGAGTCCGAGACGACGGGCGCGACCTCGGTCCACAGGCCCGAGGCGATCCACCCCGCAGGACCCGGGCGCGCTCGTCGTCCCACCCGCGATGGGCGGCTGCGCGAGCGGCCGGATCGTCGACCTCCGCGAGGATGCGGTATCCAACCGGGGGTGATCACAACGAGTGGAGAGATGCGATGCGCGCCGCGGTGATGTCCGCCCCCGGCCAACCCCTGACCGTCGAGGAGGTCCCGGATCCGGATCTCGCCCCGGACGGCGCGATCATCGCCGTGAGGGCGACCGGGGTGTGCCGCAGCGACTGGCACGCCTGGCAGGGCCATGACCGGGTCGAGCTGCCCCACGTCGGCGGGCACGAGTGCGCGGGCGTCGTGCTCGCGGTCGGCTCGGAGGTCCGCCGCGCCCGGGTCGGCGACCGGGTGACCCTGCCGTTCTGCTGCGGCTGCGGCGCGTGCGCGAGTTGCGTGGACGGTGAGACCCAGCTGTGTGTGGAGGCGATCCACCCCGGGTTCGTCACCTGGGGCTCGTTCGCCGAGCAGCTCGCCGTGCCGCACGCCGACGTCAACCTCGTCACGCTGCCGGAGGAGCTCGACTTCGAGGCGGCCGCGTCGCTCGGCTGTCGCTTCATCACCGCGTGGGCCGGCGTGCATGTCCACGGCGGAGCGCGGGCCGGCGACTGGGTCGTCGTGCACGGCTGCGGCGGTGTCGGGCTTGCCGCGACGATGATCGCGGCCGCAGCCGGGGCCGGGGTGATCGCCGTCGACCTCGATGCGGACAAGCTGTCGACCGCCCGGGCGCTCGGAGCGGTGGCCGGCGTCGACGCGGCCGCGGATGACGTCGTCGGGCAGATCCGCGAGCTCACCGGAGGCGGCGCGCACATCTCGATCGACGCGATCGGCTCGCCCTCGGTCATCGCCACCTCGATCCGCTCCCTGCGCCGGCGCGGGACCCACGTCCAGATCGGCCTGCTCTACGGGGCCGACGCGCGGCCGGCGGTCCCGATGGACCGCGTCTACAACCGCGAGCTGCGGATCGCCGGGACGATGGGCATGGCGGTGCGCCACTACCCGGCGGTCCTCCGCAGCATCGCCGCCGGCACCGTCGACCCGCGGCCCCTCATCACGAAGCGGATCGGCCTCGACGGGATCTCCGACGAGCTCGCGATGATGGGCTCCTTCGCCCAGACCGGCGTCACGGTGGCGACGCTCTAGATCGTGGAATCAACCATCCAGTTCCGGCGTCCGCAGATTCTGCGGGTCGTGACGGCGTCTGGACGCAGCTGAGCCCACCCGCGGGAATCACCGATGCTGCCGCGTCGACTCATCCCAAGCGCGGTCTCAGCCACGCCCAGCCACTCGCCAATGCCTCGCAACAATGTCCGGACACCTCCATTCACAGTGTCGCGTTCGTCGCCAGGGTGCCTCGACCGCACACGAACCGGCCACACGGGACACGCGGCCGCCTGGGGTCCGGCCTGCGCACGAACCGGCGACCGGGACACTCGGCCACGTGGGGCCCGGCTGCACACGAACCGGCCGGTTCGGACACGACCCGACGCCGGGTCCGGTGCGGCCCGGGACCACCGGGCTCAGGCGGCGAGCGCCGGCTCGGCCGCGGGCCGCGCCCAGCAGTCGGCGATGAACGCCGCGATCTCGGCGGTGAGCCGCTCCGGGTGGACGCGCAGCTCGAGCACCGAGTGGGCGTCGAGCAACCGCGCGTCAGGCAGCTCGGAGGCGAGCATGCCGGCGTCCGAAAACGGGTGGACGGGGTCGCGGGGATGGCCGATCACGAGCGCCGGGGTTCGCATCCGCATCCGCTCTCGGTGGTCGGGCGCGACGCGGCCATAGAGGATGCCCGAGAGCACGGCGGCGCTCGGCTCGGGATCCTGGGCGATCCAGTCGAGCGCGACCTCGGCGAGGGTGCCCCGTATCCACGGCAGGCGCTCGACGAGGCGGGCGGCGCCCGCGAGCGCGCGCATCGCCGGGGTGGCGAACGTGAGCGCGAGCAGCAGCGGGGTGAACGCCGATGCGCACGCCGCGATCGCGTTGTCGAGCACCGGCATCTCGATCACCATGCCGGCGAGGCGCTCCGGCGCACGGGCGGCGACCTCGAGCGTCACGTTCGCCCCGAGCGAGGTGCCGCCGAGCACCGCGCGCTCGATCCCGAGGTGGTCGAGCAGCCCGAGCGTCTGCTCGGCGAAGGCGCCCATCGAGTAGCGCCACGGCTCGAGCGGGCGGTCCGAGCGCCCGTGGCCGAGCGGGTCGAACGTGATCACGCGGTTGCCCTCGCGGGCGAGGGCGCGGGCGAGCGGCACCTGCATCTTCTGGGAGAGCAGCAGGCCGGGGAGGATCACCGCCGTCCGGGGGCCGCGGCCATGGACCCCATAGGCGAGCCGCTGTCCCTCGAACCGAAACGACGCCATGCCCGCCACGATACCGGCGGGCGCGGCCGCGGTACAGTGCAGTACCAACACGGTGTTCGCTTTCTGAGGAGGAGTGGCATGGCTCGCGCGGAGCGCTCGTTGGCCGGACAGGTCGTCGCCATCACCGGTGGCGGACGGGGGATCGGGCGCGCGACCGCGGCCGCCCTGCTCGCCGCCGGCGCCCGGGTGGCGATCGGGGACATCGAGCCCGGTCTCGCCGTGCGCACGGCCGCGGAGCTCGGCTCCGGCGCGCTCGGCCTCGAACTCGACGTCACCGACTCGGCGAGCTTCGCCGCGTTCCTCGATGCGGTCGAGTCCGCGCTCGGCCCGCTCGACGTGATCGTCAACAACGCCGGGATCATGCCCGTCGGCCCGTTCGAGGCCGAGGCCGAGGCGACCGCCCGGCGGCTCGTCGAGGTCAACGTGAACGGGGTGATCCTGGGGTCGAAGCTCGCGCTGCGGCGCTTCCTGCCGCGCCGCCGCGGTTGGATCGTCAACATCGCCTCGGTCGCGGGCAAGGGCGGGTTCCCGGGCGGCGCGACCTACTGCGCGACCAAGCACGCGGTCGCGGGCCTGTCGGAGACGCTCCGCATCGAGTACCGCACGCGGGGGATCGGGGTGACGACGGTGTGCCCGACCGTCGTGCACACCGAGCTCGGGTCGGGCCTGCCGCGCGCCCGGGGCATGCGCTACGCCGAGCCGGAGGACGTCGCCGCGGCGATCGTGCAGGCGCTCCGCGCCGGCCGCAGCGAGGTCTACGTTCCCCGCGAGATGGCCGTGCTCATGCGCCTTGGCCAGGTCCTGCCACGCCGGTTCGTCGACCTCTTCCTGCGGATCACGCGCGCCGACCAGGTGCTGTACGCGCCCGATCATGGCGCGCGGGCCGCGTATGAGGCGCGGCTGGCGGCGTCGGAGGCCGTCGAGGAGCCCGAGCCGGTCGGCTGATCCCGCGCGCTGGGCACCTCAAGCACGTCAGGGGTGGTTGCGATGCCCGGCGCCCCCGGGCCGCCACGTCAGGGGGGTTGAGGTGCCCGGCGCCCCCGCGAGCGCCCCGGACCGCCGTGACACAATCCCCTGCGTGACCCCGGGTCAGACAGAGCTCGGCGCGACGGGCGTGATCACGATCGCCACGCGCGGGCCTGACGGCCCGGGGGAGGTGCTGCTGCGGATCGGCGGGGGGACCGAGGCCTACCTCGCGTATTCGGAGGAGCCGCTGCCGAAGGGCAGCGAGGTGCTCGTGTTCAACTCTCGCGGGAGCCGCTGCGTCGACGTGATGCGGTTCGGCTCCGGGCTTGACGAGGAAGAGGTGCCGTGATGCTGGGCTACCGCGTGCCGGATCCCGACGAGGCGATGCTGATCGCCGGAGGCAAGGGCAGCAAGGACGGGACGCCGTTCCGCGTCGTCACCGGGCATGGGGCGTTTGTGATGCCGTTCGTGCGCTCGGCGTCGTTCCTCACGCTGGCGATGCGCGAGGCGGAGGTCGCCGAGCAGTGCGTCACCAAGCAGGGGATCGCGCTCCAGGTGAAGGCGGTGATCGCGTTCAAGGTCGGCAACGACGCCGAGTCGATCGTCAACGCCGCGCAGAGCTTCCTCTCCGACCAGGACCAGATGGCGATCCTCACCGGCCGGATCTTCGCCGGTCACCTGCGTTCGATCATCGGCTCGATGACCGTCGAGGAGATCGTCACCGAGCGCCAGAAGCTCGCCACCGAGGTGCTCGACGGGTCCAAGGCCGAGATGGCGAAGATGGGGCTGATCGTCGACTCGCTGCAGATCCAGTCGATCGACGACATGGGGCAGGGTTACATCGCCGCGATGGCGGCGCCCCACAACGCCGCGATCCAGCGCCAGGCGAAGATCGCCCAGGCCGAGGCCGACCGGGCGGCCGCCGAGGCCCAGCAGGAGTCCGCGCGCAAGCAGGCCGAGTACCAGCGCCAGACCGCGATCGTCCAGGCCCAGTACAAGGCCGACGTCGACAAGGCCCAGGCCGAGTCGGGCCAGGTCGGACCGCTGCAGCAGGCCGACTCCCAACGCGAGGTGATCAGGGCCCAGACCGAGCTCGCCCAGCGCGCGGCGGAGCTCCGCCAGCAGCAGCTCGTCGCCGAGGTCGTGAGACCGGCCGAGGCCGACGCCGAGAAGACGCGCGTGCTCGCCAGGGCCGAGGCGGACCGCATCAAGATCCAGGCCGAGGCGGCCGCCTCCCACAACCGGGTGGCGCTCGACCGGATGCTGATCGACCAGCTGCCCCAGATCGTTCGCGAGGCCGCGGCCGGGCTGGCGAACGCCGACATCACGGTGCTCAACGGCGCCGACGGGCTCGGCGAGATCGCCGCGGGCCTCGTGAGCCAGGGGCTCTCGATCTTCGACGCGGTGCGGCGCAACCTGACGACTGCCGACCGGCCAGGCGGTGAGGCCGCCGGGCGGGAGCGCGCGCCGGCGGCGAACGGCAGCGGCGATCCGGCTCAGCTCACCGGCCCGCCGCCGGACTCCCCGACCGCTCAGCCGCGCCAGGACTGAGCGTCGGAGGCGACCGTCACGTCGATCACGCCGCCGTTCCGCGCCCACGCGATCAGGTCGAGCGACTGCAGGCGGTCGAGCAGCTCCTGGAAGGCCTCCGCCTGGGCGCGCGAGCGGTAGCGGCGCGCGATCTGGAACTGCCAGCCGGTCGCGGCGAGCGGCTGGGCGAGGCCGGCGACGCGCTGGTACCTCAGGTCCTGAACGGTCGCGGCGACTCGCAGCGGCGCGGCGTGCGACAGCGTCCGGATCTCGTTCGCCATCGCCTCCAGCTCGTGGAGTGCGACCGGGCGCAGGCCGAGGTAGAGCGAGCGCGGCGCCGAGGCTGCGCGGGCGCTCGCGCCGAGCGAGGCGTCGTAGGCGAGCCCGAGCGCGCTCGCATTGCGCGGGAGCGGCACGAGCACGTGCCGGCGATAGGCGACCGACAGCGCTGACGGCGTGCCGAAGCGCGGCGGGTTCCCGGGCGGATGCAGCGCGGTCCCGCCGGCGAGGTCGGCGAGCTGCCAGGCGATCTCGCGGTTCAGCTGCGCGCGGTCGCCGCGGTACAGGCGCATGATCTGCACCGCCCCGAGGATCCGCCACCAGTAGAGCGACGAGTCGTCGCCGAACCCCTGCAGCAGCCGGAATGCGGCGGCGTGGCGGGTCGGCGCCGTATCGAAGTAGAGCTGCACGTACGGAACCGGGTGGTCGCCGTCGTACAGGCGCAGCACCGACTGCAGGTTGCCGATCCCCATGTGGTAGCTCTCGAACGCGAGGTCCTCGCGCCCGAACGTGCGCTCGGCGTCGAGCAGGTAGCGCACGGTGGCCGCGAGCTCGGCCCGGGGATCGAAGCGCGGGTCGGCGGCCGCGCGCTCGCGCTCAAGCCGGGCCCGCCGGCGGGCGGCCGCTCCACCGCCGCCGGTGAGCGCGTCGATCCGCCGGGTGAGCGAGCGGCTGCGGGCGAGGTCGACGTGCATGCCGAGCAGCGAGGTCGCGGTGCCGGCGAGGATCTGGGTCAGCCCGGCCGCGTCGGCGACGTCCGTGCCCGCGATCACGTCGGGCCGGCCGGCGCTCTCGACGAACACGAGCCCCTCGAGGAGCGCCGGGTCGATGCCGGTCCCCTTCACCGCGGCGTCGATCAGCGACCGCCAGCGCGCGACCCGCGCGGCGGTGGCGAGCACCCCGCCCGGGCTCTTGGCGTACAGCACGTTCGCATTGCCCGCGGCGGCCCGCTCGGTGAACGCGACCGCCTTCGAGGTGGCGTAGGAGAACGGGTCGGTGCTGTGGGCCTCGACGGCGACGCCGCCCGGCGGCGCGCCCGGGATCCGGTGGCGGCCCCCGGTGAGCAGCAGGACGAGCGCGAGGATCACCACCATCCCCAGCAGCCCCAGCGTCGTGCGTCGGCGGCGGGCCACGCGACGACGACGCGCGCGGGCGCGTGCGGACGCGACGGAATGGTGGACCGGGAGCGGATCCGGCGACGGCACGGCGAGGGGAAGCTACCAGCCGGCTCCGGGCACGCCGCCGGACCCGCTACCCTCGCGCCTGCCCATGACCGACGTCGATCTCAGCGGCCGCCGCGTGCTCGTCACCGGCGGCTCCGGCTTCATCGGGCGCCACGTCGTGCGCGCGCTCACCGCCGCCGGCGCCGACGTGCGCGTCATCGACCTGCGGCCGCACCCCGACCCGTCGGTCGACATCGTCGTCGGCGACATCGCCGACCCCGACGCGGTGCAGCGGGCGTTCGAGGGCGGGCGGGACTCGATCGTCCATCTCGCCGCGGTCACGTCCGTGCTCAAGTCGATCGAGGAGCCCGAGCGGACGTTCCGGACGAACGTGGTCGGCACGAACCAGATCCTCGAGGCGGGCAAGGCCGCCGGGGTCACCTCGCTCGCGTTCGCCTCGACGAATGCGGTCACCGGCCCGATGACCCAGCCGAAGATCTCCGAGTCGCAGGTGCTCAACCCGCTCACGCCGTACGGGGCGACGAAGGCGGCGGGCGAGATGCTCATGTCGGCGTTCACCGCGGTTTACGGGATGCGCTGTGCGGCGATTCGGCTCACGAACGTGTACGGCCCCGGGATGCAGGCGAAGGATTCGATCATCGCGCGGCTGATGCGCTGCATCCGGCTCGGCACCGAGTTCGAGGTGTACGGCGACGGGTCGCAGATCCGCGACTACGTCCACGCCGAGGACGTCATGCAGGCGATGGTGCTCGCGCTCACGAGCGACGAGTGGGCCGGCCCGATGGTGATCGGCTCCGGGCAGTCGCTGTCGGTGCTCGAGGTGATCCGGGCGGTCGAGGAGGTCTCCGGCCACGAGATCGCGTTCCATCACGGGCCCGCCAAGGCGGGCGAGATGCCCGCGGTCGTCGTCGATCCGTCGAAGGCCCACGCGGCCGGCTGGACGCCGCGCTATCCGACGCTCCAGAGCGGGCTCGTCGGCGTGTGGGAGGAATGGAAGACCGCCGAGGTGGAGGTGCCCGCATGAGCTCGACCCAGCCCTCGACGACGACGTCTCCGGGCGGCGGATCGGTCGCGCCCGGCGGGCAGGTCTCGCCCGCCGAGTACGCGAAGCTCGTGCCCGCCGAGCGCGGCGCCGTCGACGCGTTCCTCGCCGCCCACCCGCCGGGCGAGGGCGCCCCGATCGCCGTCGTCATCCCCGCCTACAACGAGGAGCCGACCGTCGCCCAGGTCGTCCGCGAGATCCCCGGCGAGGCCGCGGGCCTGGCGACCGAGACGATCGTCGTCGTCGACGGCGCCAAGGACGCGACCGCGCGTGAGGCGACCGGTGCCGGCGCGCTCGTGTGCGACGTGCCGGTCAACCGCGGCCAGGGCGCGGCGCTCAAGCTCGGCTACTGGCTCGCGCGCGCCCGGGGCGCCCGGGTCATCGTCACGATCGATGCCGACGGGCAGTATGAGCCCGAGGAGATCGGCCGCGTCGTCGCGCCGATCCTCGCCGGAGAGGCGGACTTCGTGTCCGGCTCCCGGCGGCTCGGCAACGAGCTGACGACCGACGCCACCCGGCACGCGGGCGTGATCGTGTTCGGGCTGCTCATCTCGCTCCTCGTTCGCCACCGGATCACCGACCCGGCGTGCGGGCTGCGGGCGATGTCGGCGGAGGTGACCGCCGACGTCGTGCTGGAGCAGCCGCAGTACCAGGCCTCGGAGCTGCAGATCTCCGCGGCGCTGCACGGCTACCGGCTCGCGGAGGTCCCGACGACGATGCGCGACCGCGGCCGGCACGCGACCGGCACGAAGAAGGGCGGGAACCTCGGCTACGGCGTGCGGTTCGCGCGCGCCGCTCTCCACACCTGGTGGCGCGACCGCAACGCCGCGCGCAGGCGCGAGCGCCCGCCGAAGACCCATTTGTCGTAGATCACGAACTTGATCACGAAGAACACCGCCTGCACGAGCACGTAGGCGGCGGTCGTGACGATGACCCGCAGGCCCGTGCCGGGCGCGATGTGGTCGTGGGCCCAGTTCTGCGTGTTGCCCGTGGCCCACGTCGAGGCGGCCCACACGAGCACGGAGATGATCGTGTAGGCGACGATCTCCCGCATCCACTCGACCCGGCCCTCCATCCGCCAGGCCCACTTGCGGTTGAGGATCCAATTCGGGATCGCGCCCGCGATGAACGCGGCCGCCGAGTCGATCCCGGTGCGGATCCCGAGCCAGTCCATGAGCGCGAACACGACGACGGAGGTGCCGAGCGCGACGACCGACCCGACCGCGTACTTCGTGAGCTTTGCCGTCCAGGCGGTGGAGGTCAGGCGCCGGAGCAGGGCGTGCTGAGACACCCGGGTGTACACGGAATACGCCATCGGTCCGCAGATGCTAGTACAGGCGGACCCCGCGCCTGCGCGGTAGCCTCGCGCCATGTCCCCCCCGCCGCAGCTCACGCCATGACCCCGGTCCCGCCCGCCAGGCATCTGCTGCGCGCGCGGGACCTCGCCGACCGACGCTACGCCGAGCCGGTCGGCATCGCCGAGCTGGCGGCCGCCGCCGGCCTGTCGCGCGCGCATTTCAGCCGCGAGTTCAGCCGCACGTTCGGCGAGTCGCCGAAGGCGTACCTGATGACCCGCCGGCTGGAGCGCGCGGCGGCGCTGTTGCGGGGCACCGACCGATCCGTGAGCGAGATCTGCCTCGACGTCGGGCTCAGCGGACTCGGCTCGTTCACGACAAGCTTCAAGCGCCACTTCGGCCGCACGCCGACCGAGTACCGGGCGAGCTTTCCTCCGGCCTCCGCCCAGGTGATCGTGCCCGCCTGCTACATCCGCACCTACGGCCGTCCGCAACACAGCACAAACGGAGAAGACCGCCGGCCCGTCGCCGATTAGCTTTCCCGCATCGACCATCGAAGAGAGGAGCAGCGATGCGGGTACAGAACGCACAACTCTGGGTCCACGACCAGGACGAGGCGCTCGGGTTCTACGCCGGCAAGCTCGGCTGGGAGGTGCGCAGCGACGTGACGATGCCGGAGCTCGGCGGCTTCCGCTGGCTCACCGTCGGTCCGGCCGGCCAGCCCGACTTCGCCGTCGTGCTGATGGCGATCCCCGGCCCGCCGGTGATGGATGCGGAAACCGCCGACCAGGTTCGCTCGCTGATGGCCAGGGGGTTCGCGGGCACCGTGTTCCTCGTCACCGACGACGTCGACGCCGACTACGCGCGACTCAGCGAGGCCGGGGTGGAGTTCACCTCGCCCCCAACCGACATGCCCTACGGTCGCGACTGCGGCCTGCGCGACCCGTCCGGCAACCAGCTCCGCCTGGCGCAGCTCTCGCCGCAGTTCGCGGCCGCGTAGGCGCCCCGCCATCGACCCGGCGAGGCCCGGCGCCCGCGCCGTCCGTCGCCTGCGGGGGCGGGCCGGCGGGCATGCGCGGGCGGCGGAGCCGCGGACTCGCGCGCGAGCTCCGCCGCTATCGAACCCTTCGCGTACGGAGAGGGGTCCACCGATCTCGTCAGTCGCGGATCGCGCGCCCCGTCTCCGGATCGAAGAAGTGCAACGCGTCCACGTCGACGGCGAGCCGCATCGAGTCGCCCGCCTGCGCGGAGGTGTGCGGCGCGACGCGGGCGACGCCCGCCCCACTGGTCATCAGCTCCTCCGCCTCGCCTGACTCGGCGACCACGCGTTTGGCATCGATCGAGAAGTGGACCTGCAGCTCGGAGCCAAGCGCCTCGACGAGCTGGACCTCGACCCTCAGGCCGGGCCCGCTTGCGTCGTCTGCCCCGGGGAGGTTCTCAGGCCTGATGCCGAGAATCACCGGGCGCTCCGCGTACGCCGCCAGCGCGGGACGCCGGCTTCTCGCCTCGTCGGAGAGCTCGATCTCCTGCGTGCCGAGCCGGACGCTGCGGCAGCCTGCGGTCATTGTCGCCTCATAGAGGTTCATCGCCGGCGAGCCGATGAAAGCCGCCACGAACAGGTTCACCGGGCGGTCGTAGAGCACCTGCGGCGTGTCGCACTGCTGCAGGAAGCCGTCCCGCATCACGCATACGCGGTGGCCCATGGTCATCGCCTCGACCTGATCGTGAGTGACGTAGACGGTGGCCACACCGACCGTCCGCTGGATCTGGGTGATCTCGGCACGCATCTGCACGCGCAGCTTTGCGTCGAGATTCGAGAGCGGCTCGTCCATGAGGAACACGGCCGGATTGCGGACGATCGCGCGGCCCATGGCCACCCGCTGTCGCTGGCCGCCGGACAACTGCGCAGGCTTGCGGTCGAGCAGCGGCGTCAAGCCGAGGATCCGCGCGGCGTCCTGCACCTTCGCGTGGATCTCCGCCTTGGAGAGCTGGCGCAGCCTGAGAGCAAAGCCGATGTTGGCGGCCACCGTCATGTGCGGATAGAGCGCGTAGTTCTGGAACACCATCGCGATGTCGCGCTCCTTCGGCCCCATGTCGTTGACGATCCGCTCACCGAACTTGAGCGTGCCGGAGGTGATCTCCTCGAGCCCCGCGATCATCCGCAGCACGGTCGTCTTGCCACAGCCCGAGGGGCCGACGAGCACGAGCAGTTCGCCCTCATCGATCTTCAGGTCCAGGTCATGGACGGCCTCGGTGCCGTTCGGGTAGACCTTCTTCACGCGCTCAAGTTCAATCGTGGCCATGATCGTCCACCGCCTCCTCTCTGACTCGCCAGGTGCTCGGTTCACGCAAGGTGCCTGCACGGGGTCCACACGCGCATCGCACCGCCGCCCCGATTGGCCCACGTGTAATACGGGATCGCATGTAACTGGGTGGTGGTTGACGGGGGGACAGCCCGGACAGAGCGGGCATCCGAGTACAGCGCCTCGGCCGCACAGTCGCTCACGATGCCCGCGATGTCCACCCCCGGCACACCGCCGAGCTCCTCGATCGGTCGGCCGTCGACGGGCGCGGCATTCGCGTCCACGGCGATCTCCGAGAGCTCTACGTCCTGTGGTAGGTCGACGGCCTCGAAGCAGTACACGATCGGGCCGCGCTCCAGCGCGATGCAGCCGCGGACGGCGTCGATGCGCGGGTTGGGAGCGGTCAGCCGCGGCGCCATGTCCAGATCGATCAGCACGCGCTCACCCGCTTGCCAGCTGCGGGTGATGGCCGCGTATCCGCCTGCGGCGACAGGCTGCCCATCGACCGTCGGGGCCTGCGTCCAGGGGGGGATCCTCACCGATAGCGTCCAGCGCGAGGCGGGACTCGAGATCACCTGGACGGCTATCGCTCCCGACCACGGGTAGTCGGTCTCAACGGCCAACTCAACCGGGCCGACCTCCGGGATCTCTGCACGGATGGTTGAGGACGCATAGAGATGGAGCTGCAGCCCCGCGTCGGTGATCGTGCAGAGGTAGTGGTGAAGCGATGCGAGCAGGCGCATGACGTTCGGCGGGCAGCAGGCGACCGGGTTCCAATGGTGACGGGTGTGACCGCCTCGCGATTGCAGCGGATTGCTGTAGAAGAATGATGCTCCGTCCAGGGAGTGGCCCGCGAGGAACCCGTTGTAGAGCGCGCGTTCAAGCTGGTCGGCGAAGCAACTCGCACCTGTCACGAGCAGCATCCGCCAGTTCCACATGATGCTGGCGATCGCCGCACAGGTCTCGCAGTAGGCACGGTCCGGGGGCAGCTCGTAGGGGTCGCCGATCGCCTCGCCGTGGTGGCGTGAGCCGATACCTCCGGTCAGATACATCTTCGTGTCGGTGACGTCGCGCCACTGCCGCAGCATCGCCTCAAGCAGCGCCGGCTCGCCCGTCTCGGCGTAGAGGTCGGTCGCACCGGCGGCCAGATACAGCGCCCGCACCGCGTGTCCGACCAGCGCCTCGGCTTCGCGCACGGGCACGGCGTCCTGGTAGTAGTCGAGATCGAAGTTGTCGTTCACGAAGGTGCCGTAGCCGCGGCGTGAGAGGAGCGTGTCGGCCAGCTGCAGGTAGCGGTGCTCGCCGGTCTCCCGGAACAGCTCAACAAGCGCCGCCTCGACCTCCGGGTGGCCGTCGGTCTTCGTCTGGGTCCCGCCCCGGAACTCGCGGTCGATGAGGTCGGCGAAGCGACGGGCCACCTCGATGAGCAGCGTGTCGCCGGTCGCTCGCGAGGATGCGACCGCCGCCTGGAACAAGTGGCCGGCGCAGTACAGCTCGTGCCCCATGTCGAGGTCGGTCCACCGCCACGACGGGTTCACGACCTGGCAATAGCTGTTGATGTAGCCATCGGCCTGCTGTGCGGAGGCCACGAGCTCGGCCGTTTCCTCCGCGAGCCTGCGAAGTTCGGCCGAGGGCTGCCGCTCGATCTCCCAGGCGACCGCCTCGAGCCACTTGTAGACGTCGGAGTCGCTGAACACCATGCCGCGGCGCTCCCCGTGCGAGCGACCGGCGGCGATGCGAAGGTTCTCGAGCGTCCCCGCGAGCTCCAATTGCTCGTGACCATGCGGCAGCGTCACCTCACGGTTGACCCGCTGGCGCGCCGCGAAGAGGCCGTCTCGGATCGCCACCCCCCGCGCGTCGACGGGGCGCAGGCGCACATGCGCCGCGGCCGTCGGCGCGACGCTCACCACCGGGTTGGCCTTGGATGCGAGCTGTTCAGCCCTGTTGTTCATCGAATCTCCCGGCGGGCTCGGATCACATCATTCGGGGGTGCAGTGGATAAAGAACGGCGAGCGCCCCTACCGGGGCGTCCCCGGCGGGCGGTACCGGGCTTCGCTTCACCTGCGGCCGAGCCGGCCGCCGCACGGCCGACTCGGGCCTTGCAGGGGTCGAGCAGCCTCAGGATCCCAGGATGCCCTTGATCTTGGTCTGCGCCGCGGCGAGCGCCGACTGCGGCGTCGCGGATCCGGAGATGGCAGCCTGGATCGCGGTCCAGACGGCCTCGGAGATCTTCGGGTACTTCACACCCAGGCCGAGCGTCCGCGGGTGGGCGTAGAGCGTCTGGTCGACGTAGACCTTCCACTCAGCGCCAGCCTGCTTCACGTACTCCTTCGCCACCGCGATCTTGCCCGGCAGGTACCCGAACAGCTTCGCGAGCTTCAGCTCCTCGTTGGGCGTCTGCAGCCCCTGGATGTACTTGAAGGCCATCTGCTCCGCGGCCTGTCCACCGCTCTTGCCGACCATCCAATCCTCGCCGCCGAGCGGCACGATCGAGTGCTTGCCCGCGACCCGGGTCGGGATCGAGACGACCCCGAACTGCTTGCCGTAGTACATGTGCGCCTGGTTCAGCGTCGGGAAGTTCCAGGGACCGTTGACCATCATCGCCGCCTTGTGGGCGATGAACTGGCTTGAGGCAGCGGGTGTCTGGCTCCACGACAGGCAGGCCTTCGAGGCGGATCCGTCGCTGACCAGCTGCTTCCAGAGGCTCAGCGCCTGCACGCCGGGAGGGGCCGCGACGTTTGCGAACGTGAAGTCGCCACCGTTGCTCCAGAAGAACGGCTCCCACTGCCAGGTGGTGTCCTCGGCGGCCTCGCACGTCAGCGCGATGCCGTAATGGGCCGAGGTGGTGAGGGCCTTGGCGTCGCTGACCAGCTGCGCCCATGTCTTCGGGGGGCTCAGGTGCGCCGCCCTGAACATCGGGATGTTGTAGATCAGCGCGATGGAGTTGGCGCCGGCGACGGGGAGGCTGTAGTACTTGCCCTTCCATAGCCCCTCGTCGATCACCGCCGGGTAGTACCCCTGTCTGCTGAAGCCCTTCAGATCGCTCAGCGGAACCACCTGGCCGGTGCTGATCATCGTCGAGACGAACGGGTTGTCGACCGCCAGCAGGTTTGGCAGGTCCCCGCCGGTGGCCTGGGTGAGCAGCTTCGTGTCGAGGTTTGCGAACGGCACGTACTGGCGCTTCACGGTGACGCCCGGGTGCGCCCTCTCGAACGCCTTGTTGTACGCCTGCAGCGCAGCGATCTGCCCCGGCGTGTTGAAGTAGTCCTCCTCGGTGAGCGTGATCTTCCCACCGGAGCCGCCGCCCTTATGGCTCCCGCCACACGCGGAGAGCGCCAGCAGGCAGACGAATACCGCCGCCACGCTCCCCGCCCATCTGCGCATTGAAAGTGTCACTGCCTTTCCATCTCCTCTCCGCTCGTTTCTAGCCGCCGACTGACGCCGCATCCTCAGCCCTTCACCGCCCCGGCCGTGAGTCCGGTCGCGATATACCGTTGCGCGACCACCAGCAGCACTCCCGCCGGCACGAGTGCGACGGCGGCCGAGGCCATGACCGCGCCCCAGTCGGTGGAGTAGTTGCCGAGGTACGTGTAGATCCCGAGTGTGATCGGCTCGATGCCCGACCCGTTGAGAATCGTCAGCGCAAAGATGAAGTCACCCCAACCCATCAAAAACGCGAACACCGCGACGGTGACGATGGCGGAACGCGCGAGCGGGATGAGGATGAGGCGGAAGGTCTGCCACTCCGTCGCGCCGTCGGCCCGCGCAGCGTAGAGGAGCTCGTTGGGGAGCGCGAAGAAGAACGCGCGCAAGACCAGGATCGCGAACGGGATAGCGTACGTGCCGTCGGCGAGGATCAGTCCGGGGTAGCTGTTGAGCAGGTGCACCCAGTGGAAGACGATGAAGAGCGAGGTCGCCAACACGATCGACGGGACGATCTGCGCGACGATCAGCGAGCTGACCACCACCACCGTCACACGCAGCCGGTACTTGGAGAGCGCATACGCCGCCGGCACCGCGATGACCAGGGCGAGCAGAGCGGTGCCCGCGCCCACGATCAGGCTGGTGAGGATGTGTCCCGTCTGCTCGTTGAACACGGTCGTGTAATTCGACAGCGTCGGAGCGTGCGGCAGCCAGTAGTAGTTGCCGCTGAAGAGCGTCTGCGTCGACTCAAAGGAGCCGACGACAAGCGCGTACACCGGGAACAGCACGACCACGAGCGCGATCAGCGCGGCAAGCAGCGAGAGCCCTCGCTGCGCCAGCTTCCTCTGCGCGCGGCTCACGGTGCCACCCCGGAGCTTCGGCGCAGGGAGTCGCCGCTCAGCCACAGGTAGATCGGCGCGCAGATCATCGCGAGCACCAGCAGCACGTTGTTGAGCGCGGCGCCCTCCCCGAATGAGAAGACCTGGAACGACAGATTGTATGACCACGTGGTGATCAGCTGGGTGGCGTTGGCAGGGCCGCCGCCGGTCAGTCCGATCACGAGATCAAAGACCTTGACTGTGAAGACGAAGCCGAGCAGGAAGGTGACCTCGATCACCGGCAGGATCATCGGGAAGATCACGAGGCGGAGTCGCTGCCACGGGCCTGCCCCGTCGATTGCCGCTGCCTCCTTGATCTCCTCGGGAATATCCTGGAGGGCGCTGTAGAGCAGCATCGTGAAGAACGGGATCCCGAGCCAGATGTTCGCGACCAGGATCGTCCAGAACGCGATGTGCGGGTTATCCAGCCAATCGATCGGGCGGCTGGCGAGCCCCACGTCCATCAGCAACGTGTTGATGGCGCCGACCTGGAACTGGAAGAGGAACTTGAAGATCACACCGCTGACGATCAGCGGCACGAGCCACGGCACGATGATCAACGAGCGCGCCAGCGTCCGGCCCGGAAACGTGGTCGTGAACAGCAACGCGAGCGCGAAGCCGAGGACGAACTGCCCGACGAGTGACCCGACCGTGAACTCGAGCGTGCGGAAGATCGCGTCGCGGCTCGTCGGGTCGTTGATGATGAAGTTGTAGTTCGAGAACCCGGCGCCCGGCGAGAAGAAGTGAGAGAGCGTCGCCGGCGAGACCTGCTCGAAGCTCAGGAGCACGTTGTAGACGATCGGCAGCGCGAACGCGAAGAGCAGATACGCGATCGCCGGGATGAGGAACAGCCACGCCGCCAGGCGCTGTTTGCTGCGCGCGGAGATCCGGCGAGCTGAGGCCGGCCCGTGCCCACCGAGAGCTTGCGGAGGGCCGCCTGCTCGCGGCTGCGGCGGCGTCGCCCCGGTTGCTGTCTGCAGGGTGATCATCGTGATGCCGCACCCGTCGCGCTCGGTCGCATCTATTCGTCCTCCGCGGCAAGCGTCCGCAGCTCGCCACCCTCACGGAGGTAGACCGGAATCCGCGCGATCGGGGCGTCGGCGGTGATCCAGCCGGCCTCCCGCAGCGGCTCGCCGGTCCACGCATCGCGCCACCGGGCTCCCGCAGGCAGATAGACCGCGCGGTCGCGGGCGCCCAGCGCGGTGACCGGCGCGACGAGCACGTCCGCGCCGAGCATGAACTCGTCGCTGATGCCCCAGGCCGTCTCGTCGTCGGGGAACTCCAGGAACAGGGCGCGCATCGGCGGAATGCCGGTGGTGCTGGCCACGGACATGAGCTTCATCACGTAGGGGCGCAGGCGCTCGCGCAGGTGTAGCTGCCGGACGATCAACTCGTAGGCTTGCTCGCCGAACGACCACACCTCGTTCGGCGCGCCGGTCTGGCCGGAGCCGACGAGGGGTCCCGGCTCACGCACGCCGTGCAGCCTGAAGAGCGGGCAGAAGGCCGCGAACTGGAACCAGCGCACGACAAGCTCACGGAAGTGGTCCGTGGCCGGATCGCCGTGCCGGAAACCGCCGATGTCGGTTGTCCACCAGGGGATCCCGGAGATCCCCATGTTGAGACCCGCGGGGATCTGGGCCGCGAGCGCCTCGAAGCTCGAATCGATGTCGCCCGACCAGACGGCGGCGCCAAAGCGCTGACTGCCGGCCCACGCAGAGCGGCACAGCAGCACCACATCTTCGACTCCGCTCGCGCGCAGTCCCTCGTAGAAGCCGCGCGCATGCTCGCGTGGATAGACGCCCTGCACCTCCGTGCCGTCGCCGAGGAAGTAGCGGGCGCCGCCCCGCTTGTCCGCCAGCGCCTCCGGCTCGCAGGCGTCGAGCCAGAAGGCGCGGATCCCGTGACGTCCGTAGCCCTCGCTGACCTTCTCCCATACGTACTCCCGCGCTTCCGGGCTGGTGGCGTCGTAGTACCGCATGAAGACCTGGTCATCGGTGCCCTTGTCCCAGAAGGCGAGATGCAGCGGCAGGCCGTTCATGTCGCGCACGAGCAGACCACCCCGGTCCATCTCGGTGTAGTTCTCGCTGTTCGGGTTGACGGTGGGCCAGACCGAGACCATCAGCTCAACGCCCAGCTCGCGCAACTCGTCCACCATCGCCTGCGGATCGGGCCACTCTGCCGGATCGAATCTCCACTCACCCTGTCGCGTCCAATGGAAGTAGTCGCAGACGATGACCGACAGCGGCAGGCCACGACGCTTGTACTCACGTGCGACCTCGAGCAGCTCGTCCTGGTCGCGGTACCGGAGCTTCGACTGCCAGAACCCCGAGGCCCAGTCGGGCAGCATCGGCGGAAGTCCGGTCACCCGGGCGTAGTTGCTGACGATGCCGGCCGGAGTCGGACCGGTGGTCACCCAGTAGTCGATCTGGCGGGAGGCCTCGGCCACCCAGCGCGTGCCGTTCGTCCCCAGCTCCACCCGACCGACACCCGGTAGGTTCCACAACAGTCCGTAGCCGCGGCTGGACAGGACGAACGGTATCGACACCTCGGTATTGCGCTGGACGAGCTCGACGACGGCGCCCTTCTGGTCGAGCAGCCCGTGCTGGTGCTGACCGAGTCCGTAGAACCGCTCCCCAGGGTGCGCGTCGAACGCGATCTCGCACTTGAAGAGCTCACCCCCTGCGGCGTAACGCCGCTGCGGGGGAGCGGTGAAATGCGGGACCTGCTCGCTCAGAAGAGCGGTGCCATCAGCGCGCGAAAAACGCACGAGCGGGGGGAACCGTGTGAAGCGGTCCTCCTCGTTCTCGTAGACCCCGACGACGAGGTCTCCGTTGCGCAGAATGGCGTGGCCGTCCGCGAGCTCCACTGCGACCTCGCCGGCGGATGCTTCGCCCAGGGCGCTGCCGGGCGTCTCGGAAACGGCGGAAGCCATCGTCGAACGGACGCGCGCCCCGCTCGGTCCCCAGGCGTCGACGCGCAGAACCTCGCCGCTTTCGAAAACGGTGAAGCCCGTCTCCGTGGCTACGAAGCGTGCCACCGCGCACCCTCCCGCGAGCGTCCGGAGCCGCGATGCGAAGCGCTTCGCGTAGGCTCGCCCACGCGGCATCGCGACGCGCTCGGCTCGGATGCGGGCCGGCGCGCGCGCGCGGTGCAACATGACCGCTGCGGCGCGGTTATGGGCAAAGCCACTCTCTCTTCCTCTTTTTCACGAGCGGGCTTCACGCACAATCGAAGCGCTTCGAGCCCGTCCGCGAAAACGTACCACCGCCTCCCTCCGGGAGTCAAGGGCGAACCGGGGCGGAGCGCGAGAGCGGCGAGTTATGACGCGATGGCAGAATTGCCGAACATGGCCTCAACGAAGCCGGCCACGATGGCCGAGATTGCCGAGCGCGCCGGCGTCGCCCTGAGCACCGTTTCCTATGTGTTGAGCGGGAAACGCCCGGTCTCGGAGAAGATGCGCCAACGGGTGATGGCGGCGATCGAGGAGATGGACTACCGGCCGCATGGTCCCGCTCGCGCTTTGGCGAGCGGAGCATCGCACACGATCGCCCTGTTCATGCCCTCGCCGCAGTGGTCGGTGCTGCCGATTCACCAAACCTTCGTCGCCGGCGCCACCCAGGCGACGAGCGCCGGCGACTACGCGCTGCTGCTCTCCACGGCCGCCGCCGACCCCGAGACGATCGCGGAGGTTGTCGCCCGGGGACGCGCCGACGGCGTGATCCTGATGGAGACGCTGACCCACGACATGCGCGTCGAGCGCCTCCGGCAGGACGGCCACCCGTTCGTGCTCATCGGCCGCACCGGCGCGACGGATGGCATCAGCTACGTCGACATGGACTTCGGCGGTGCCATGGATGTCGGGCTCGCCCACCTCGCGAGGCTCGGGCATACCTGCGTCGCACTCCTCAACTTCCCCACGGACCTGCTCGACGCCGGGCTCACCGCCGCGCTCATCGCCCGGGATCGCTTCGAGAGACGGTCGACGGAGCTGGGCATTCGCGGCATTCACGTGCCGTGCCCGCACGAGCCACACGAGGCCTTCGAGGTCGTCGCCCGGCTGCTTCGTTCAGAGCCGGAGTGCACCGCCGCGCTGACGACGGGCTGGCAGTTCACCGGCCTGCTCGCGGCGCTGCGCGCCTCGGGCAAGCAGGTGCCCGAGGATTTCTCGGTGATGAGCGTGATCGCCGCTCCGTTCGCCGAGATGCTCACGCCGTCACTGACAGGCATCGAATGGCCCGCGTTCGAAGCGGGACGGATGGCGGCAGAGATGCTCATCGAGCAGCTCACCCAGCGGCGTGTGCCGGCCCGTCAGATCCTCGTCCCGGCTGAACTGGTGGTCAGGGAGTCGACCGGCCCGGCGCCGCGGAAGCGAGCGTCTGGGTCACCGACCCGGTCCCGCCGGCAGCCTCAGCGATCGCCCTGACCATCGGCGCCGCAGACGCCTCGTCCGCCCGAGGCTCGGCCATCGTCGCCGGCTTCGGTGAGGTCACGTGCGGCAAGCCTGCCATCGCGCCCTGACTCGCTGCTCTCCCGCTCGACTCAGACGCGCCCTTGACTCCCCGCGAGAGGTGGTGGTACGTTTCCGAGAGCGGACTCGAAGCGCTTCGACGCCCGGTTGACCCGGCTCGTGGGAAGAGGGAGGAGAGAGATGGAGTCGTCAATAGCCGTGACGCGACGGGGACATGGCGCCAGATGCGCGCGCCGGCTCACATTCGGGTCGAGCCCGACGCGTCGTCGCATAGGCGGACTGGCGCGAAGCGCTTCGAAACTCGGCCCCCGACCGTTGTCGGCGGCCGCCCCGCGAGCCCCACTCACCACTGCAGCGCGGAGAGAGATGCACATGAGACAAGCCCCATTCCCCCGCGCCCGCCGAGCGCTCGCGCCACTCGTCGTCCTGCTCGCTGCGCTTGCCGCGACCCTCGGCGCTCCATCCGCCGCGACCGCCGACACTCTCAGCCACGTGCCGACGCTGCCCGTCAACGCGTGCCACGACTCCTCGCTGCCGCCGGACTACGGGACGAACTTTCCGACCCCTGACGACCCATACGGGTTCGGCTACGGCGACGAGACCGCGATCGGCTGGGAGAACAACATCTACGCGCCGTTCGCCTATCTGTCCGGCTCCTACTTCGCGCGCGGCGTTCCGACGACGTATGACTCGAACGGCACGACGCTCTGCGGTGCGATGTACTCGTTCGGCGCCTACACATACGGGCTGCCCGCCGGCCAGGCGCCGCCGCCGCAGTCCGTGCACTGGCGGATGGCGCAGGGCTACCTGCCCGCGATGATCACCTCGTTCACGCGCGACGGGGTCGCGATCTCGATCACCGACTTCGCCGACCGGCAGACGATCGCCGGCAGGCCGGTCGAGCTCGTCTACACGCGCGTGCGGGTGACGAACGAGTCAAGCTCCCCGGTCGACGTCCCGCCCGGCGCGTCCGGGCCGAACCTCGTCGCGCTCACGAACGGCTCCGACACGGTGGCGCCAGGGCAGACCGTCGACCACGACTACGTCGCCGCCGTCGACACGTTCGACACGACCTCGTCTCTGCCCACCGTCGCCGAGCTCACCCCGAGTGCGACGAACCCGGGCGCGGCGAGCTACCAGACCGCCTTCCGCGACATGGTCCACTACTGGAACGAGCGGCTGAGCGTCATCCCGATGCTGTCGCTGCCGAACCTGCGGCTGCCGCACACCGGCCGTCTATCCGACCCGGGCGCGCGGCTCGAGGACGCGTACAAGGCGGCGTTCATCTACACCCGCATCGTCCAGGTTGCGGACGCGCCGTTCTCGGCCGCGAACAACTACTCCTACCTGCTCAACCACGACGCGCCCGGGATCCTCATGAACCGGTTCGCGCTCGGCGACTTCACCGACGCGCACAGCCTGCTGCTCAACGCTCGGATCTCCGAGCAGCCCGGCTTCGACGAGCATGGGGCGAACTGGTACTGGGATGGGCTGTGGCGAACGCCGATCGCGTGGGCTCAGTACCTGCAGGGCACGAATGACGTGTCGTTCGTCAGGCGGTATTTCGCTCACACCGACAGTCGCTGGGGGCCGAGCCTCAAGCAGATGATGCACACCGATTACCTCACGCAGTTGAGCTCCTCGGGTTACCTGCAGCGCTCGAACGACAACGACAGCGAGGGCACGTGGTTGTTCGACGACGAGACGGCACTCGCCGGTCTGGCGGCCTACCGCTACATCGCGACGCGAATCGGCGATGCTGTGGAGGCCAGGTGGGCAAACGGCGCCTACGACAGGCTGCTCGGAGCGGTCAACCAGGCGCTCGCCCAGAACGAGCAGGCGAACGGCTTCGACTTCCTGCCCTGCGAGGTTGACGTCCCGATCACCGCCGACCGCTGCAACACCGCGAACGACGCGAACTGGGCGGGATCGAACCTGTGGGGCCAGAACGTGTGGGACATCTTCCTGCAGGGCGGTCGGCTCGACGGCATCCTCGGCGACCCGAGCCAGACCGACAACCTCTATGAGATGGGGTTCAGCCGCCTGGCTGGCACCGGCGTGCCGTTCCCGTCATTCGGCGCCTACAGCGGGTACAGCGTCGCGCTCAACACCGCCTACGCCCAGGGAGCGCTCTACGGCGAGGCGTACCGGGATCTGCCGATCACGAGCTACGCCTGGCAGATCGCCTCGACGACCGGGGGCCCGAACGCGTGGTGGGAGGCGAACGGCACCGCCCCGAGCCGCGACAACCCGTGGGTCGGCCGCCACGCGATGCCCGAGTTCGGTGCGAGCCCGTACGCCTGGCCGATGGCCGGCCAGACGCAGTCGCTGCTTCAGTCGATCGTCGCTCCCGGCCTCACCGCGACGAGCGACGGGCACGGTGGCTTCGCCTACACGAACGACCTCTACATCGGACGCGGCATCCCCGACAGGTGGATCGCGCCCGGGCGCACGATCGCGGTCTCGAACCTGACCGCCGCCTACGACGTCGCGACCGGCCGCCGCACGACGTACGGGGTGCGGATCGAGACCGTGGCCGACGCCTCGGGAGGGCGCACGGTGCAGGTCACGCTCACCGGCTCGCCGCCGGCCGGCGACGTCGAGGTGCAGCTGCCCGTGTTCGCCGACGCCGGCGTGCAGGGCGTGAGTGGCGGCGCCTACGACTCCGCGACGCACACGCTCACGATGAGCGGTGATCAGGCGAGCGTGCAGCTCGGACAGGCCGCGCCACCGACGATCCGGGTTCACGTCGCGAACACAGCGCCGGGCCGGCACGCGCATCCGGCGCTGCTGGTCGGCGTGCCGACGACCGCGCGGGCGACGATCACGAACACCGGCGCGACGCCGCTTGCGAACGTGCATCTGACGCCGAGCCTGCCGAGCGGCTGGACGCTGAGTGCGACCTCGCCGACCGAGTTCGCCTCGATCGCGCCCGGGCAGAGCGCGACCGCCACCTGGACGGTCACCCCGCCGGACTCCACCGCCGCCGGCGAGACGGGCGCCGGAGTTGTGATCGACGCGACGTACATGCCGAGCGATGGCGCGGCTGGATCGGCGAGCGCCGAGGAGTGGGTGACGACCCAGGCGCCGCTCCCGCTTCCGCCCGGCACGAAGGACCTCGCCCTCAGTGCAACCCCGTCGGCGTCCTACACCTCGCCGTGGACGACGCTCGAGGGCCTCAACAGCGGGATCATGCCCGTCCAGTCGGCCGACGACAACGACCTCACCCCGTACTGGGGCGATTGGCCCCAGAACGGGACCCAGTGGGTCGAGTACGACTGGAAGAATCCGATCATGATCGACAGCACCGCGGTCTACTGGGCCTGGGACGGCGGCGGGCTGCAGGTGCCGTCCTCGTGGACCGTCCAGTACTGGAACGGCAGCGCGTGGACGGACGTGAGCGGCCAGAGCGGCGACCCGACCGCGCTCAACCAGTTCAATTGGGCGACGTTCGATCCGGTGACGACGACCCGCCTGCGCCTGTCGATGCAGAGCACCGGGACCGCCTCGGTCGGGATCGTCCAGTGGATGGTGCCGAGCGGCGCCCACACGCAGCCGCCGGGCACCTGAGCTCCGGTCGCCGGCCGCCTGTGGCCCAGGGCTGGCCGCCGGTCCCAGCGGGCGAAGCGCCCTGAAAGCTCCCTCCCGGCTCTCCTCTCTGCCGGGCTGGAGTCGGTCGAGCCGCCTCGTGCGGCTCGACCGATGCCGCGTTCCGGTCAGCGCGAGGGGTCGATCACGCGCTCGGCGATCCGCCCGAGCAGCGTCGCCGCCCGCGCCCCGAACACGATCCGGTGGTCGCAGGCGAGCGTGAGCGCGATCAGCTTGCCGGGGACGACCGCGTCCTCGCGCACGACCGGCGCGTCGAACGGCGCGCCGGCGGTGAGCGCCGCCGCCTGAGGGGCGATCACGAGCGCGCTCCAGCGCTGCGCGCCCGGCTGCTCGCCCATGTCCGACAGCGTGAACGTCGTGCCGGCCTGCTCTGGCGGAGTCAGCTCGCCGGCGCGCGCCCTGGCGGTGAGCCGCTCGATCTCCTCCGTGAGCGCGTCCAGCGACTTCGTGTCGGCATCGAGCACGGCGGCGATCAATTGCCCCGGGCGCTCGGCGTCGCCGACCTGGACGGTGATTCCGACGTTCACGCGCCCGTGGCGCTCAAAACGGCCGTCGCGGTAGGAGGCGTTCGCCCACGGCAGCTCGCGCAGCGCGAGCGCGGCGGCGCGGGTGAGGACGGCGGACATCGACGCCTCGCCGGTGCGCACGAGCCCCAGGGCCGCGGTCGCGTCGACGTCGCGCCCGAGCTCCAGGTCGGGCACCGTCGCCCGGATCTCCGCGGCGCGGCGACCGATCGCGCGCGCGGTGCGGTCGGGCTCCTCGACTGTCGACTCGCCCTTGAGCGAGCCCGTGGCGGCGGTCTTCGGCATCACGCGAAGACGGTAGCCGAGCGGGCGCGGCGGATCGCTGCGGCGCGGCTCAGGCCAGGTCAGCCGGGCCGGCTCGGCCCGGGAACGGGCCGCTCAGGCGCGGTCTGCGCCCTCCCACAGGGCGAGGAACTCCTCGGCGCTCATCGCGACGAGGTCCTCGCGGAGCTCGCGCACGAGCCGCGCCGCCTCGCGCGCCGGCACGTCCCAGAAGAGCAGCGGCTCCCCGTCGGCGATCGACACGACCTCGATCCGGTCGTGGCGGCCCCGCTCGGCCAGGAAGCGCGGCTCATGCCCGCCGGGCGTGATGATCAGCCGGTACGCGCGGTTCGCCCGCATCGGTGCTCGGAGTCTTTTCCACCGACAGCGCAGGAAACCTTCCCCGCATCCGCCGAGGGCCGCCGCCCCGATCGTCAGCCGGCGGGGCTGAGCGCGGCGATCGCCTCGTCGAGGGCCCGCGGCCCGCACACGGTGAGACCGCCGGGCAGCGCGAACGCCGGCAGCGCGGTGACGCCCGCCGCCAGCGCCCGCTCGCCGGCCTCCGCAAGCCCCGCCGCGGTCGAGCGCAGCGACGCCCCCTTGAGCGCCGCCGTCGGGTGGATCTCGCACGCCGCCGCCGCGATGATCACGGTCGCCTCCTCTCCGAGGTCGCGCCCGCCCGCAAACGCCTGGCGAAACGCGGCCAGAGAGAACGCGATCGACTTGCCCGCGCCCTTGGCGTAGGTGGCGACCCGCATCGCGAGCGCGCTGTCCGGCGGCCACACGGCGGGCATCCGCAGCGGCAGCAACTCAAGGGCGGCCGCCGCGGCGGCGAGCGCCGCGGGATCGGGGTCGGGTCCGTGGCGGCCGGCGCCGTCGGGCAGTCCGAGCGCGTCGGCGTGCACGGGCTCCCACGCGCAGACGACGGGCAGCTCGGCCCGGATCCGCTCGGCGACGAGGTAGCAGTCGGGACTGGCGAGGTCGTAGAAGAAGACGGCGTCGGGTGGCGTCGCCGCGGCTGGTTCGGCCGCGGCGCCTGGGCCCGACCGCACGACCTCGAGCGACACCTCAGAGCTCGCCGGGGACGATCTCGAGCGACACGGGCGCCCCGTCAGCCGTGTACGAGCCAGCCGTCCGCGGCGCGGGCCGCCTCCAGCACCGCCTCGGACATCGTCGGGTGGCCGTGGACGAGATGGGCGATCTCGGGATAGCCGCCCTCGAGCGCCTTCGCGTTGACGAGCTCCTGGATCATCTCGGTCGACTTGGCGCCGACGATGTGGCCTCCCAGGATCTCGCCGTACTTCGTCTCGCCGACGATCTTGACGAGGCCCGTGCGGTCGCCGTACACGGTGCCCGCGCCGACCGCGCCGTACTGGACCTTGCCGACGACGACGTCGTGGCCGGCCGCTCGCGCCTGCTCCTCGGTGAGCCCGAACGAGGCGACGTTCGGGGTGCAGAACGTCGCGCGGGGGATGTCGGGGTACTCGATCGGGTGGGTCGCAAGACCTGCGGCGTCCTCGATCGCGATCACGCCCTCGTCGGAGGCCTTGTGGGCGAGCGCCGGTCCGGGGACGAGGTCGCCGATCGCGTAGACGCCGGGGAGGTTCGTCTTCAGCGTGCCGTCGACCTTGATGAGGCCGAGCTCGTCGCGCTCGACGCCCGCCTCGTCGAGGCCGAGCCCCTCGACGTCGGGGCCGCGGCCGGCGGCGATCACGAGCCACTCGACCTCGCCCTCGGCGTCGCCGTAGGTGAACTTCACCGCCTTCTTGCCCGCCTGGACCTCCTGCACGTGGGTGTTCGTGTGGATCGTCATCCCCTGCCGCTTGAGGCCGCGCTCGGCAAGCCTGGAGATGTCCGCGTCCTCGGTCGGGAGCACCCGGGAGAGCGCCTCGAACAGCAGCACCTCGACCCCGAGCCGCGCGTAGGCGGAGGCGATCTCGGTCCCGGACGCGCCGGCGCCGACGACCGCCAGGCTGCTCGGGAGCGTCTCGAGCGCCCACGCCTCCTCGGTGCCGATCACGCGGCCGCCGAACTCCATGCCCGGCAGCGGCTTCTTCACCGAGCCGGTGGCGAGCACGATCGTCTTCGCGTCGATCGTCGTGCCGTCGACGGCGACCTTGCCGGCGCCGGCGAGCGAGCCGGTGCCCTCGATCACGTCGATCCTGTTCTTCTTCATCAGCCCCGCGACGCCGCCGGTGAGCGTCGCGATCACCTTCTCGCGCCGCGCCGCGACCGCGTCGTAGTCGACCTCGGGCGCGCCCACCCTGATGCCGAACTCGTCCGCCTCTCGGACCTCGGAGAGGACGTCGGCGACGCGCAGCACCGCCTTCGCCGGGATGCAGGCGTAGTTGAGGCAGCGGCCGCCGATCTTGTCCTTCTCGACGATCGCGGTCTTCATTCCAAGCTGAGCGGCGCGGATCGCGGCGACGTAGCCACCGGGTCCCGAGCCGATCACGACGGTGTCATAGGCAGATTCGGGCATGGTCGGGGAATCTAGTGCTCGCGGGGCGCCTGCAGGCGGCTGAGCACGCGCACGAGCTTGAAGAACAGGTAGCCCGAGACGAGGATGACGGCGAGCGCGACGACGACCCCGAGGACGTTCGAGGCCTCGATCAGGAACAGCGTGAACAGGATCGCGATGATCGCCATCAGGCACATGAAGCCGAGCACCGCGCCGGCGCGCATCCGCCACAGACCGGCCGCGCAGGCGAGCAGCACGCCGGAGAACACGAGGATCCCGGTCGCGGCAGGGTGGTGGCCGGAGATCTTCAGCCCGGCGAGCCAGGAGATGAGGTTGGCGAGCGCGAGCGCGGCGGCGATCGCCGCGCTGGCGAGCACGACCCCGGGGCGTTCCCCGGGCGCGTAGGGCCGCAGGGTCGCCCGGATCTCGGCGTTGCGCGCCTCGGAGCGGCTCTCGCGCGGGGGCGGGAGATGGGGGGGGAGAGGGCGCCTGGCGGCGCCCTCCGGTCCGCTCGGCCGCGGTGGCTCCGGCACCGCGCGGGCCGGCTCGACCGGTGGCCGCGCAGCGGGAGCAGAGGCGGACGGCTCGAGCGGTGGCTGCGCAGCGGGAGCAGAGGCGGACGGCTCGAGCGGTGGCTGCGCGGCCGGAGCCGCGCGCGGTGGCTCGTGCCGGCCGCGCTTGCGGCTACGCCCGGGCACGATCCGCCTCCCGAGCACGCTCCGTCACCCGGGCGCCGCGGGCCTCGCGGGTTGCTCCGGCGATCGCATTGCGCAGCCGGCGCGCCGCCGCCTCGGGGTCCGCGGACTCGGTGATCGCCCGCACGACCGCGATCCGCTCCGCGCCCGCCTCCCGCACCGCGACCGCCGCCGCCGCGTCGATCCCCCCGATCGCGAAGAACGGCTGGACGGCGCGCGCCGCGGCCTCGCGGACGAGCGCGGTTCCGACGGCGGCGCGGCCGGGCTTCGTCGGCGTCGCGCGCACGGGACCGACTCCGATGTAGTCGACCGCCTCGCGCCCCGCGGCGGCGATCTGCTCAGGCGTGTGCGTCGAGAGCCCGACGATCCGGCTGGCGCCGACGAGCTCCCGCGCGACCCGCACCGGCGTGTCGTCCTGGCCGACGTGGACGCCGTCGGCCCTCGCGGCGGCGACGAGCTCCGGCCGGTCGTTGAGGATGAACAGCGCGTCGTGGGCCGCGCAGAGTGCCGCGTAGCGCCGGCCGGCGGCGACGAGCGCGGCGTCGTCGGCCTGCTTGTCGCGGAGTTGCACGATGTCGACGCCGCCGCGCAGCGCCGCCTCGAGGAACGCGTCCTCGCGGATCGCGCACACGAGGTACAGGCGCGCGTCGCGGAGCCGCTGGCGGCGGTCGGTCATCGTTCGAGTCTGGCAGGCGCGGACGGGTAGCATCCGGACGGAAACGGGAGCCCCACCCCACGGGCTGAGAGGGCGGACGGGGGTCCGCCGACCGTCGTACCTGACGCCGGGTAATGCCGGACAGGGAGGTCTTTTCGCCGTGAGCACAGCCGAGAAGAGCGCGGACGTCGTCGTCATCGGCGGCGGCGTGATCGGCCTGTCGATCGCCTGGCGCGCCTGTATGCGCGGGATGCGAGCGCTCGTGCTGGAGGCGGGCGAGATCGCGCACGGCGCCTCGCGCCACGCGGCGGGGATGATCGCGCCGGTCGCCGAGGTCGCTCCCGGCGAGGAGCGGCTGCTCGGGCTCGCGCGGCGCAGCGCCGAGATCTACCCGGAGTTCATCGCCGCGCTCGCCGCGGACTGTGGGCGCGAGCACGTCGGCTACACGCGCTGCGGCACGCTGATGGTCGCGCGCGACCGCGACGAGGCCGAGGCGCTCGAGCGCGAGCGCGCGCTGCGCGAGCGCCTCGGCATCCCCGTCGCGCCGCTTGCGCCGAGCGAAGCCCGCCGCCGGGAGCCCGGCCTCGCCCCGACGCTCCGGCTCGCGCTCGACCTGCCCGACGACCACGCCGTCGACCCGCGGACGCTGTGCTCGGCGCTTGCGACCGCGATCGTCCGCCGCGGCGGCGCGATCCGCGAGCACAGCCCGGCGGTTGCGCTGCAGCCGGGCGCGGTCCGGGTGAGCCGCGGCACGCGGGTGCGCGCGGGAGCCACGGTCATCGCCACCGGCGCGCTCGGCGGCGGCCTTGCGGGAGTCGGCGAGCCGGTCCCGTCCCGGCCGGTGAAGGGCCAGATCATGCGCCTGCACGACCCCGAGGGCCCGGGCCTCGTCACGCGCGTCATCCGCTTCCCGCCGACGTACGTCGTCCCGCGCGGCGACGGGCGCTACGTGATCGGCGGCACGTCGGAGGAGCGCGGCCTCGACACGACGGTGACGGCGGGCGCGGCGCTCTCGCTCCTGCGGGAGGCCGCCGAGCTTGTGCCCGGCATCGGTGAGCTCGTGCTCGACGAGTTCACCGCCGGGACCCGCCCGGGCACGCCCGACAACCTGCCGGCGATCGGCCCGGCGAGCGTCGAGCGCGTGTGGTGGGCGACCGGGCACTACCGCGGCGGCGTGATGCTCGCGCCCGTCACCGCCGAGCTGCTCGTCGCCGCGCTGTGCGGCGAGCCGGTCGATCCGCTGCTCGCGCCGTGCGACCCGTCGCGATTCTGGGGCGCGGCGGCATGAGGGTCGTCGTCAACGGCGAGGACCGCACGCTGCCGGAGGGCGCTACCGTGGCCGACGTGGTGCGCTCGCTCGATCTCGGATCCGAGCCGCGCGGCGTCGCGGTCGCGGTCGACCGCGAGGTCGTGGTCCGCGGCGCGTGGGCGACGACGGTCCTGCGCGAGGGCGCGCACGTCGAGGTGCTCGGCGCGATCGGAGGCGGGCGATGAGCGCGGGGCGCGCGGCGGGCGTGGAGCACGCGGCGGGCGTGGAGCACGCGGCGGGTGTGGGGTCCCCGGCGGGCGTGGAGCACGCGGCGGGTGTGGGGTCCCCGGCGGGCGTCGAGCAAGCAGCGCCCGTCGCGCGCCCGGTCGCCAACCGGCTCGTGATCGCCGGGCGCGAGTTCGAGAGCCGGCTCATCCTCGGCAGCGGCGGCTTCGCCAACCACGGGCTGCTGCGCGCGGCCTGCGCGGCCGCGCGGGTGGAGCTCTGCACGGTCGCGCTGCGGCGGATCGGTGTCGGCGGTCCGCGCGGCGGCGCACGGTCCGGCGCCGGCGCCGCGGGCCGCTCGATCCTCGACGTGCTCGCCGAGGCCGGAGTCGACGTGCTGCCGAACACCGCCGGCTGCTTCACCGCCCGGGACGCGGTGCGCACCGCGGAGCTCGCGCGCGAGGCGTTCGACACCGACTGGATCAAGCTCGAGGTGATCGGGGACGACCGCACCCTGCTGCCCGACGCGGTCGAGCTGGTCGGCGCCGCCGAGCGGCTGGTGGCCGACGGATTCCAGGTGCTCCCCTACACGACCGACGACCCGACGCTCGCGCGCCGCCTCGAGGATCTCGGCTGCGTCGCGGTGATGCCCCTCGGCTCCCCGATCGGATCCGGGATGGGGATCTGCAACCCGTACAACATCTCGCTGATCGTCGAGCATGCCTCGGTCCCGGTCGTGCTCGACGCCGGCGTCGGGACGGCGTCGGATGCCGCGCTGGCGATGGAGCTCGGCTGCGACGCGGTGCTGTGCGCGAGCGCGATCTCCCGCGCCCACGACCCGGCCGCGATGGCCGCCGCGATCCGGGCGGGCGTCGAGGGTGGCCGCCTGGCGCGCCGCGCGGGCCGGATCCCGCGGCGCCGCCACGCCGAGGCCTCGACGCCGATGACGGGGCTGCCGTCGCTGTGACCGCGGCCAGGCCGACCGGGCGGGTGGACGCCGTCGTCGCGAGGGCGAGCCGCCGCGCCGATCGCGGGACCGTCGCGCCGACACCGGCCGGCCGATGACGACCGCGGTCGACCCGCTGATCGACCGCTGGCAGGCCGCCTGGTCGGGCCATGACGCCGACGCCTTCCGGGACGTCTGCGCGCCCGGCATCGGCTATGAGGATCCACTCACCGAGCGGCCGCTCGCCGGCGTCGACCAGCTCGGGGAGCACGCCTCCCGGCTGTGGGCGGGCTTCCCCGACGCCCGGCTGGAGCGCACCGGCGAGCGGCTCACCGGCGGCGCGTTCGTGGCCGCGCCCTGCAAGCTGCTCGGCACCCACCGCGCGCCGCTCGAGGGGCTGCCGGCCACCGGACGCTTTCTCGTCGTCCACTGTCTGTTCTATTGCGAGGTGCAGGGCGAGCGGCTGCTGCGCGTGCGCGGCTTCTTCGACGTCTACGACGCCGCCGTCCAGCTCGGCGTCCTCCCCGGGCGCGGGACGCTCGGCGAGAAGGCGCTGATGATGCTGCGCGGCTTCGGTCTGCGGGCGACCCGCAGCGGCCCCCCGCGTTAGCGCGGCTGCGGCTCAGCCGGCCGGGCGCTCGCGCGGCGCTGCGGCTCAGCTCGCGCGGCGCTGCGGCTCAGCTCGCGCGGCGCTGCGGCTCAGCTCGCGCGGCGCTGCGGCTCAGCCCGCCCGGCGCTGCGGCTCAGCCCGCGCGGCGCTGCGGCTCAGCCCGCCCGGCGCTGCGGCTCAGCCCGCCCGGCGCTCGAGCAGCCGCTCCACCCGGTCGGGGGCGAGCACGTAGTCGATCACGAGGTGCGCGGCGCCGACCACCCCCGCCATGTGACCGAGCTTCGTGAGCGCGATCTCCAGGTGCCGCGAGGCGACCGGCGTCGCCTTGCGGTAGACGACCTCGCGCACCGCGGCATACACCTGCTCGTCGACCTCCGCGAGCTTGCCGCCGATGACGACCGACGTCGGGTTGAGCAGGTTGACCGCGTCGGCGAGCGCGGAGCCCACGAGCCGGCCGCTGCGCCGCACCTCCCTGGTCGCCTCGGGGTGGCCCTCCTGGGCGAGGCGGACGACGTCGGGCGGCGTCGGCGCGAACTCCCCCATTCGGCGCGCGATCGCCCACCCGCCGGCGACCGCATCGAGGCACCCGACGTTGCCGCAGCGACAGACCTCGGGGGCCTTCGGGTCGACGACGATGTGCCCGATGTCACCGGCGGCGCCGCGGTCGCCGCGCAGGATCTCGCCCTCGGCGATCAGGCCGGCGCTGATGCCTGACCCGACCTTGACGAAGATCATGTTCGCGTCCGAGCGCCGGGCCGAGCGATGCTCGCCGACGGCCATGATGCGGGCGTCGTTGTCGACGAGCACCGGGCTGTCGGTGACGTCCGCGAACAGGCTCGGGACATCGACGCCATCCCAGCCGGGCATCGCGGGCGGACTCACCGGGCGGCCGGTGTCGAAGTCGACCGGGCCGGGGACGCCGAGCCCGATCCCGAGCACGGACCCCCAGTCGCGCCCGAGCTCGGCGAGCAGCTCGCCGAAGCGGTCCTTGACCCAGGCGAGCACAACCTCCGGTCCCTGCTCGATCGACAGCGACGCGGTGTGCTCGGCGAGCGGCACCGCGCCGAGGTCGCAGATCGCGAGGTGGCATCCGGTCTGCCCGAGGTCGCCGACCGCGACGACCGCCGCGCTCTCGTCGAACGCGAAGATCGAGGCGGGCCGGCCGCCGCTCGACTGCGTGTCGCCGGCCAGGCGCACGAAGCCCGCCGAGCTGAGCACCGACAGCCGCTGCACGACGGTCGAGCGCGCGACGCCGAGGCGCTCGGCGAGCTCGTTGCGCGTGCTCGCCTCGCCCGAGCGGATCAGGGCAAGGACGGAACCGGGTGAGGCGGGCTCAGTGATCGACGCACCTTACCTGGCGGGCGGTGCTCCGATCGCGGACGACGGAAGAACCCGAAGAGCGACGGCCCGGGAGAGCGGTGGCCCCGGGGGGCGACGACGGGGAGCGCTGGGGCACGGCGGCCGGGTACGGCGGCCCGGCGGTACGGGGGTACGGCGGCCCGGGGGTACGGCGGCCCGGGGGTACGGCGGCCCGGGAGCGCGGGGGCGCGGCGGCCCGGCGATGGCGATCCGCGGTGCGCGTCCGGTCGGACCGACCGCCCCCGGATGAATTTCCCGCACGCGTCGACTGCGCGGGCCTCGTGCGCGCGTTTCCCTGCACCGGCTGCGACGGATCACGCACGCGCCCGGCCACGGGAGTGCGCGTGCGGGAAAGCAGCCGCGGCGGTGGCGGCAGGCCCCTCCCGGCCAGCCCGTCTTCTACGGGCCGCTCCCAAGCGGTCCCGAGGTCCGCCAGACGCCGCCGCGCCGGGTGACGATCATCCAGCCGACGCTGTCCTCGGCGTTGTGGGTCACGTTCACGGTGTACTCCGCCGATCGCCTCCCTGACCGGGGGCCGACGCGCCCACCGAGCGAGTAGTCCGAGCCGCAGCGACGCAGGTACGCCCGCATCGCGCCCACTTCGGTCGTGCCGTGGCCGCTCGCCGAACAGAACGACGTCTGCGTTTCGGCCACCTGGCGGACGTCCCAGGCCATCCCGGCGCACAGCGCGACCGCGGACGCCACGGGCACAGCCCGCACGAGCGACCGCCGGCTCACCCGGACACCGTCCCGCGTTCTCCCGTCGCGGGACCCGCGTGCCGCCCCGCCGGCGTCCTCGCCGGGAGCCATCAGGCGAGCGCGACCGCCGGGAGCATCAGGCGAGCGCGACCGCGGCGTCGAGCGCCGCCCGTCCGTCCGGGTCCAGAGCGCGGCGCACCCGCCAGCGGGCGCCCGAGAAGGCGAGGTTGGCGACGGTCGCGAACCCCGCCTCGTCGGCGCGCAGCGCGAGCAGCAGGTGCGCGATGCGGTCGGCGCGCGGCAGCGGCTCGCCGGTCGTGCGGACGCAGTAGCCCTGCACCCGGCGGCCGCCGGGGCGGACGAGGAGCGCCCCCGCCGGCCCCAGCACCCACACCCCGAAGCGGCCGCGCTCGATGACGAAGCCGGTGTCGGCGAGCGCCTGGCGGGCGGAATGGCC
Source organism: Solirubrobacteraceae bacterium (assembly GCA_035294545.1). Taxonomy (GTDB): domain Bacteria; phylum Actinomycetota; class Thermoleophilia; order Solirubrobacterales; family Solirubrobacteraceae; genus Palsa-465. The sequence goes on from DATGKS010000001.1 coordinate 37,248, forward strand.
GACGAGATCGCCGAGCAGTCCGAGCGCCCGGCGCTCGGCGCGCGCGTCGGTCGGGCGCGGCGCTCCCCATGGCCGCGGCGGTGCGATGACGCCCGCGCCGCGGGCCGCGTAGAGGCCGGGGATGAACCAGGCGAATCCGAGTGCCGCCGTGGAGAGGACGAGGAGGATGGGCGAGAGCACGGGAAGGCCGGCCGCGATGAGCAGGAACGGGATCTCCTGGCCGGCGGTCCAGCGGGTCCAGCGGCGATCGGCCCGGCGCAGCGCCGCCTCATCGGCGCGGGGGCGCCAGGGCACCGCCGCCAGCTCGGGCAGGAACTCGTCGAGCGCCGGCCGCGCGTCGTCAGCGGCCCCCGCGCCGGGCTGCGTCCCCGCGCCGGGCTGCGCGGCTGCGCCGTCGGTCATCGCAGCGTTCCCGGGCCGGACGCCGGCCGCGCCGCTCACCCTCCCGCGATCGGCCGGCGGAGCACGACGAGCTCGGCGTCGGACGGGAGCTCCCGGATCTGCTCGGCGGTCCCGTCCGGTCCGGTGGCGACCGCGAAGTACCCGTGCTCCAACTCCTCGATGAGCGCGGCGCGGGCCCGCTCGACCCCGGCGCCCTCCGCGGTCCACTCCGCGAGCTCCGTGTGCCCGGTCGGATCCAGTCTGATCAAGCGCGGCATGGTGTCCCTCCTCACGCGAGACGATCGATCACCGATGATACGGCCCGAGCGCGCCTCAGATCACGAGCGTCACCGCGAGCGGCCCGCTCTCCGGGGGCGCGCCGACGCCGAACGGCGTGGGTCGCGCCGCAGGGCCGGCCGTGCCGACGCGGATGTCGATCCCCGGTCCGCACAGGATGTGCTGAGCGGCGGCCGCGGCGGCCGTCCGCAGGCCCTCGGCGTCCGCCGCCGGATGCAGCCGCTCGACCTCCGCCGCCGCTCCCAGGTCGCCGCCGAGGATGAGCGGCAGACGCGCGGCGCGGGCCCACTGCGTCGACGCGCGCACCGCCGCGCGCAGGTCGTCCGCGGCGGCGGGGCCGCCGCTCGCGTGGAGGTTCGAGACCCAGACGCCGCACGCGAGCGCGACGCCGTGCACGAGCCGCCGCTCGGGACGGCGGCCGAGCAGCAGCGAGTGCTCGCCGATGATCCGGTCGGAACGGGCGAGGATCGCGCCCCCGCCGCCGACCACAGCGCCGGCGGCGCGGCCGGGGAACGCGCGGCGCATCCGCAGCAGCGGCACCCGGCGCGCGGTCGCCCAGCGCGCCTCGCAGTGGAGCGCCGCGCAGATCCGCTCCGGCCACCACGGCGGAACCTCCTGCAGGAGCGCGACGTCCCACGCCCAGCCGTCGAGGGCCGCCGCCAGCTCCGCGCCCGGGTCGCCTCCGGCGCCCAAGACCCCCCGTGCGGGGGGCGGGTACGCCCGAACTGCAGCCACGTTCCAGGTGAGCACCCGCAGGTCCATGTCTCCCAGCGCGAACGTACACTGCGCGGCGTGATCCGGCATTTCGTCACCGGCGCGGAGCTCGAGCGGAGCGAGCTTGAGGCGCTGCTCGACCGCGCCGCGGAGCTGAAGGCCGCGCCGCTGTCCTCAAGCGCGCTGCGCCGGCGCACGATCGCGCTCGTCTTCCAGGCGCCGTCGACGCGTACGCGCACCTCGTTCGAGGCCGGCGTCGTTGAGCTCGGCGGCCACCCGATGGTCCTGCGGCCCGACGAGATGCAGATCAGCCGCGGTGAGTCGATCCGCGACACCGCCTACATCCTGTCGCGCCACGCCGCCGCGATCGGAATCCGCACCGGCTCCGACGAGCTCGTGCAGGCGCTCGCCGCGCACGCGAGCGTCCCCGTCGTCAACATGCTCACGGCGCTCCATCATCCCTGCCAGGCGCTCGCCGACCTGCTCACGCTCCGGGAGGCGTTCGGCCGCCTGGAGGGCCTCACGGTCGCCTATGTCGGCGACGGCAACAACGTCGCCCGATCGCTGGTGGTGCTCGGGAGGATCGCCGGGGTGGCCGTCCGGGTCGCGGCACCCGCCGGCTACCAGCTCGAGCCGCTCGCCGGGGTGGAGCTGACCGACGATCCGCACGCCGCCGTCGAGGACGCCGACGCCGTCTACACCGACGTGTGGCTGTCGATGAGCGATCCGCCGGAGTCGGCCGAACGGCGCCGCGCCGACCTCGCCGCCTACCGGATCGATGACGCGCTGCTCGACCTCGCGGCTCCGCACGCGATCGCGCTCCACTGTCTGCCGGCGCATCCCGGGGACGAGATCACCGCCGAGGTGCTGTACGGCGAGCGCCAGCGGATCTGGGACCAGGCCGAGAACCGCCGGCACGCGCAGAAGGCGCTGCTCGAGTGGCTGATCGGCGTCACCGAGCACGACTGACGCCTCCCGCACCAGCGATGCCCATCTGGCCGAGCGGGTACCCTCGCCCGCAGCCGCCGCTCAACTCGATCCGACAGTCCGCCAGGAGCCCACATGCCCGCCGCGAAGCGTTCCTCCTCGTCCACCGCGAAGTCGAAGCGAGCCCCGAAGACCGCCGCCAGGCCGGCCGCCGCCGAGACGTCGAAGCCCGCCTCGAGGCGCCGCACCGCGGCGAAGGCGAGCGCCCCGCGGGCGAAGGGAGCGGCCGACACGGCTGGGAAGTCCGCCGCACCGGAGGCGAAGGCGACCGCGACGACCGCGCGCAAGTCCGCGGGGCGGACGCGCACGCAGGCGAAGTCCGGCGCGACCCGCACCGCGACAGCGGCGAAGGCCGGCGCGAGGGGGACGGCCGGCGCCGCGAAGGCCGGCGCGAGGGGAACCGGGACGGCGGCCGTCGCGGGCACGCGGAAGACCGCCGCCCGGGGCAAGGCGACGGCGACGCGCGCGCGCCGCACCGGGCTCGGCCGCGAGCAGATCACGCTCACCCGCGCGCGCGTCCAGGAGGTGCTCGACGACGCCGCCTCGCGCGGACGGATCTCGCCTCGAGATGCGGCGGAGCTGGTCGCCGAGATCATGCGCCGCGGCCGTCATCCGGGCGACGAGGTCGCCGAGCTCGTCCACAAGGGCCGGGCGCAGCTCGAGTCGGCGACCCGCAGGGTGCGCAAGGTCGAGCCGGTCGACCGCCTCGTGCGCAGCGCCGACCGCGCGCGTCGAGCGGCGGGCGTCGGGCCGTCGTTCCCGATCACGGGCTACGACGATCTCAACGTCGCCCAGGTCCAGGCGCGCATCAAGGAGCTGACGCGGCCCGAGCTGCGCAAGGTCCTCAGCTACGAGCGCAAGCACGCGAACCGCAAGTCGGTGGTGGGCGCGCTCGAGCGCTCGCTGTCCTAGCCGATGGCGCTGGGTGGCTCCGACGGGCGGTGGCGCGCATGTCCCGCCTGAAGACGGCGATCGCGCGCGGTCGCCTCGTCTACGGCGCGGCGCTGGTGCTCGCGCCGGACGCGCTCCTCGGCGCGCTCGACGCCGGTGAGGTCGACGGGCGCGCCCGCACCTTCGCCCGCGTGCTCGGCGCCCGCCAGGTGGCCGAGGCGGCGCTCGTCGGCCCGGGCGCCTCGGCGCGTCGGATCCGCGTCGGCGCCGCGGTCGACGGCATCCACGCGCTCACGATGGTCGCGCTCGCCGGCCTCGACCGGCGCCGGCGGCGGCTGGCGACCGTCAACGCGCTGATCGCGTCCGCGCTGGCGCTGGCGGGCGTCGTCGAGCTCCGCCGCAGGTAGGGGCCGAAGTTCACCCACGGCGGATTGGCGGCGGGCCGCGTCGGGTGCGCGTCATCCTCGGCCTCGACCGGCCGACGAGCGGCCGCGCGACCGTGAACGGCCGGCCCTACGTCGAGATCCCCGCGCCGCTGCGGGAGGTGGGCGCGCTGCTGGAGGCGCGGGCGATCCACACCGGACGCTCGGCCTACCACCACCTCGTCGCGATGGCGCAGACCCACGGCATCCCACGCCGCCGCGTCCGGGAGGTGATCGAGCTGGTCGGCCTGTCCGACGTCGCCCGCAAGCGCGCCGGCGGATTCTCGCTCGGGATGGGCCAGCGGCTCGGGGTCGCCGCCGCGCTGCTCGGCGACCCGTCGGTCCTCATCCTCGACGAGCCCGCCAACGGCCTGGACCCCGAGGGCATCCTGTGGATGCGCAACCTGCTGAGGTCGCTCGCCGCCGAGGGGCGCACGGTGTTCCTCTCCTCGCACCTGATGGCCGAGATGGCCCAGACGGCCGAGCACGTGATCGTCATCGGCCGGGGCCGCCTGATCGCCGACACGACGGTCGCCGACCTCGTCGCCCGCGCCTCGCACGGCGCCGCCGTCCACGTCCGCTCGCCGCAGGCGACCGAGCTCCGGGACGCGCTCGCGGCCAAGGCGTGGCGATCGATTCGCCGGAACCCGGCGTGCTCGAGGTCCACGGGCTGACGAGCGCCGAGATCGGCGCCGCGGCCGCCCGCGAGGGACTTGAACTGCACGAGCTCATCCCCCGCACCGCCTCACTCGAGGAGGCGTTCCTCGGCCTCACCGACCAGGCGGTCGAGTTCGGCGGCGCGGCTGACGAGCGGGGGGGGCAGCCGGCAAGCCGGATGGCTCACGCCGCCGACTCACAGGCGAGGCCAGTCGGATGACGCGGGCGGCGCCCGTCCAGGCGAGGCTGGATGCCGAGCGGGCGGCGAAGCCCGCGCCCGAGTGGAGGCGATCAGCGTGAGCTCCGCCGGAGCAGCGCTCGGGCGCGAGCGAGCGCCCGTCTCGGACGGGCCGGTGGCGCTCCGCCGCGTGCTCGCCTCGGAGTGGACGAAGCTCTGGTCGCTGCGCTCGACGCGCTGGACCCTGCTCGTCGCGTTCGTCCTCATGGCCGCGCTCGGGCCGATCGTCTCCGCCGTGCAGATGGGCCGCTGGGCGCAGATGAGCCGTCTGGACCGGCTCACGTTCGACCCCGTCAACGCCGCGACCGGCGGCTGGCACGGCGCCCAGCTGGCGATCGGGGTGCTCGGCGTGCTCATCATCTCCGGCGAGTACGGGACGGGGATGATCCGCTCGAGCCTGATGGCCGTCCCCACCCGGCTTCCCGTGCTGTGGGCGAAGCTCCTCGTCTATGCGGCGGTCACATTCGTGCTGATGCTCGTCGCCTCGCTCGTCGCCTTCTACGCCTCGCAGCCGATCCTCGCTGAGCACCACCTGCAGCAGTCGCTCAGCGGCGCCGGGGTGCTGCGGACGATCGTCGGGTGCGCGCTCTACATGACCGCGCTCGGCGCGATGTGCGTCGGCTTCGGCGGGCTGTTGCGGAGCACGGCGGGCGGCCTGGCGACGTTCGTCGCGCTCCTCTTCGTGCTCCCCGGCCTCATCGACATCCTCGGGTCGAGCCTCAGCGCCTCGATCTCCCCTACCTGCCGCTCCCCGCCGGCACGACCGTCCTCTCCCACAGCTTCGACAACCCCCACCATCTCGGCACCTGGGGCGGGTTCGCGCTGTTCTGCGGCTACACGCTGGTGGCGATCGCGGCCGCCGCCGTATCGCTCGTGCGCCGCGACGCGTAGCGTCCGCCGCCACGGCGCGTGGCGCCGCAGGGCCGCTGCGTCGACGCTCAATCGGACGAGCGCTCGGGCGCTTCCGGGGCTGTCGGGACACGCCTCGCGCGCCAGACGGCGACGGCGATGCTTGCGACGACGAGCCCGATCGTGATCAGCAGGCTGTAGTGCGTGATCGCGTGGGCGACGTTGACCGCTGAGCGGCCGAGCGCGTACCCGAGCGTGACGAACGCGACGACCCAGCCGAACGTGCCGATCAGGTCGAGCACGAGAAACCGTCGCAGCCGCATGCCCGTCCAGCCGGCGGCCGCATAGATGACGACGCTCGGGACCGGCAGCACCGGCGCGAGCACGACCGCCCAGGAGCGCGCCCGCTCGATCAGCCGCATCGCTCGCCGGGTCCCGCGGCGCTGCGTCGCGCCCTGCCCGGCGATCAGGTCGATGACGCTCGGGCCCCACAGGCGGCCCGCCCACCACACGACCGGGTCGCTCATCATGAGTGTCGGCAGCGGCACGAGGAGCGCGAGCGCAAGCGATGCCCGCCCGATGCTGGCGAACGCGCCGCCCGCGACGAGCGAGGAGGTCGAGCCGCGCAGCGCCTCCAGCAACAGGGGGTGGCGGCCGATCAGCGACGGGGTCGCGAACAGCAGTGCGAGCCGGAACGCTCCCTGGAGCGTCAGGATCCCGGCGCAGACCGCCTGGCGGCGGTCGAGCCTGAGCTCGGGGCGCTCGGGCTCGGTCGCGGGCGTCGTCGGTGGCGGCTCCACCCTCCCAGTGTGCCCCGTCAATCTGAGCGGCTGCTTAGCTTCTCCGGAATGGAAGCCTCCCAGGCACTCGTCCGCCCGCAGCGCGGTGACGAGCTCACGCTCACGATCGACTCGCTCGCCTACGGCGGCGCGGGCGTCGCGCGGACCGACACCGGGTACGTCGTGTTCGTCGCCGGCGGCATGCCGGGCGACACCGTGCGTGCGGTGATCGGCAAGCGCAAGCGCTCCTATGCCGAGGCGCGCGCGCTCGAAGTGCTGAGCCCCGGCCCGGACCGGATCGAGCCGGTCGCCGACCACCCGGGCGCGCCCTGGCAGGTGCTCGCCTACGAGCGCCAGCTCGAGATCAAGGCCGAGCAGGTGCGGGACGCGCTCACCCGGATCGGCCACTTCGAGAACCTCGTGCTTGAGCCGGTCGTGCCCGCCGAAGAGCGCTGGCGATACCGCAACAAGCTTGAGTACTCGTTCGGGACCGGTGCCGGCGGCGAGCTCGTGTGCGGCTTCCACGCGCCCGGGCGCTGGGACGAGATCGTGCCCGTCTCCGACTGCCTGCTCGCCTCGGAGCCGGCCAACGCGGTCCGCGAGCGGATCCTCGCCTGGTGCCGCGAGCGGGGCCTCACCGCGCACGACCGGCGCACCGGCGAGGGCCTCCTGCGCAACCTCGTCGTCCGCGAGGGGCGGCGCACCGGCGCCCTGCAGGCGCGCCTCGTCACCTCCGACGACGCGGACGGCCTCGACCGCGACGCGCTCGTGGCGGCGGTCGGCGCCGGACTCGACGGTCTGTTGTGGACACGCATCTCGTCCGTCGCGGAGACGACGCAGGGTGGCACCACCGAGCTGCTGTCCGGGACCGACCGCCTCGAGGAGGTGATCGGGGGGATGACGTTCCAGATCGCCGCCGAGGCGTTCTTCCAGACGAACACCGAGATGGCCGAGCGGCTCTACGCCCTCGCCGCCGAGTACGCGCGCCCCCGTGGGTTCGAGCGCCTCTACGACCTGTACTGCGGGATCGGCACGATCGGCCTGCTCATGTCGCCGCGGGTCGCCGAGCTGTGGGGGCTTGAGCTCATCGAGCCGGCGATCGCCGACGCGATCGCCAACGCCCGCATCAACGAGATCGACAACGCCCACTTCTTTGCCGGCGACGTGCGGCTCGCGCTCCGTGAGCTCGTCGCGAAGGCGGGCCGTCCCGACGTGCTCGTCGTCGACCCGCCGCGCGCCGGCCTCTCCCAGAAGGTCGTGCGGCGCATCATCGAGGCCGCTCCCGCACGGATCGTGTACGTCTCCTGCAACCCGACGACGCTTGCGCCGAACGCCGCGCAGCTCGTGCGCGACGGCGGCTACGAGCTCGTGCGCGTGCGGCCTGTTGACATGTTCCCGCAGACGCCGCACATCGAGTGCGTCGCGGAGCTCGTGCGCGCGGGCTGAACGCGTCGTCGGATACGGTGGGCCCATGTCCTTCACGCCCTTCGCCGAGCTGCTCAACGAGCAGGTCGCGCACGAGTTCGCAGCCCACCAGCAGTACGTCGCGTGCGCCGTCCACTACGAGTCGCAGACGCTCCCCCGGCTCGCCTCGTTCTTCTACCGCCAGGCGCTCGAGGAGCGCGACCACGCGATGATGATGGTCCAGTATCTGCTCGACACCGACGTGCCCGTCGTGACGCCGGGCGTCGAGGCGCCGCAGAGCGAGTTTGCCGACGTCGTCGAGCCGGTCGCGCTCGCGCTCGAGCAGGAGAAGCGCGTCTCCGAGCAGATCAACCGACTGGCCGCGACCGCCCGTGAGCAGCACGACTATGCCGCCGAGCAGTTCATGCAGTGGTTCATCGCCGAGCAGATCGAGGAGGTCGCGACGATGAGCGACCTGCTCGCGGTCGCGACGCGCTCGCGCGACCGGGTGATGGAGATCGAGGACTACATCGCTCGCGAGCAGTCCGGCGGAGAGGCCGATCCCGGGGCGCCGCGCGTCGCCGGCGCCGCCTGATGCGGGCCGCCGTCATCCGCGACGGGGAGCTGGTCGTCGAGGAGCGCCCCGACCCGGTCCCGGCCGACGGCGAGATGCTCGTCCGGGTCCGCGCCGCGGGCCTCAACGGTGCCGACATCCTGCAGGCCGCCGGCCACTATCCGCCGCCGGCGGGCGTGCCGCGGGACATCCCCGGCATGGAGCTCGCGGGGGAGATCGTCGCCCGCGGCCCGCGCGCGGAGCGCTTCGCGGTCGACGACCGCGTGATGGCGATCGTCGGCGGCGGCGCCCAGGCCGAGCTCTGCGCGGTGCACGAGCGGATGCTGATGGCCGTGCCCGACGGCCTCGATTGGGCGCAGGCGGGCGGCTTTCCCGAGACGTTCATCACCGCCCACGACGCGCTCTTCACCCAGGCCGGTCTGGTCGCCGGCGAGCGGCTCCTCGTCCACGGCGCGGCCGGCGGGGTCGGCACCGCGGCGGTCCAGCTCGGCCGGCTCGCCGGCGCGCGCGTCACCGCGACCGTCCGCAACCCCGCCCATCGCGACGCCGTCGCAGCGCTCGGCGCGACCGTGATCGCGCCCGAGGGCTTCGGCGAGCACGGCCCCTACGACGTCGTGCTGGAGCTCGTCGGCGCGGTCAATCTCGCCGAGAACCTCGCCGCGCTCGACACCGGCGGTCGGATCGCGGTGATCGGCATCGGCGCCGGGGCGGGTGCCGAGCTCAACCTCGGCGTGCTCATGGCCAAGCGGGCCCGCATCCAGGGCTCGACGCTCCGCGCCCGCCCGCTCGAGCTCAAGTGCCTGGCCACGCGCGCGGTCGAGCGCTCCGTGCTGCCCGCCCTCGCCGCCGGGGAGATCACGATCCCCGTCGCCGACACGTTCCCGCTCGCGCGGGTCGCGGACGCCTACGAGCGCTTCCGCGCCGGCTCGAAGCTCGGCAAGGTCGTCCTCCTCGCCGGCTGAGCGCGCCGGACGCCCACCGCGGCGGCTCCCGGCGCCGCGGCGGCCGCGATGTGCCGAGCAGCTCGGGTGGCGCGCAGCCGGCCCATCGGGCGCCGCCCCCCGTCAGGCGGGGATCAGCTCCGGCCCCCCGCCGTCGGCCGCGACCGTCGCGTCGTCGTAGTCGCCCGGCGCGGTCGCGTCGGTCTGCGGGCGGGGGTCGAGCCGGCGGGTGAGCGGGGTGAGGGCGCAGGTGATGATCAGGTTGGCGATGATCGCGAAGAACGCCGCGTACATCGTCAGGCGCAGCCCGCCGATGTGCAGCGGGTAGGCGGAGACGAACGACTGCGAGGCGGCCATCCAGGTTCCGAGCCCCATCCCGACCGCCCAGCCGCAGAGCAGCGCCCAGCGGTCGAACCAGCGGGTGTAGAGGCCGAGGAACACCGCGGGCAGCGTCTGCAGGATCCAGACCCCGCCGAGCAGCTGCAGGTCGATCGCGGACTTCGTCGAGACGAACAGCGCGAAGCAGAGGGCGCCGAGCTTGACGAGCAGCGAGACGATCTTGGCGACGAGCGTCTGCTCGCTGTCGTCGGCGTCCGGATGAACGTAGGCGCGCCAGATGTTGCGGCTGAACAGGTTCGAGGCGGCGATCGACATGATCGCCGCCGGGACGAGCGCGCCGACGCCGATCGCGGCGAAGCCGAACCCCTGGAACCACGGTGGGAAGTACCTGATGAACAGGTCGGGGACCGCGAAGTTCGGGGTGGCGGGCTTCAGCCCGGCGGCGATCGCCATGTAGCCCATGACCGCGATCGCTCCGAGCGCCAGCGAGTACGTCGTCAGGAGCGTCGCGTTGCGGCGGATCGTGTTGCCGCTGTCGGCGGACAGCGCGCCGGTGAGCGCGTGCGGGTACAGGAACAGGGCGAATGCCGAGCCGAGCGCGAGCGTCGCATACGTCTCGTACGAGCTGTCGAGCCCCGGAACCGTCACCGCCGGCTTCGCGGCCTTCGGCAGCGCGGCGCGGGCGGCGCCGAAGATGTGCCCGAAGCCGCCGAGCTTGATCGGGATGTAGACGATCGCCACCCCGACCGTCACGTAGACCATGAGGTCCTTGATGACCGCCGTGAGCGCCGGCGCGCGCAGCCCGCTCTGAAACGTGTACACGGCGAGGATGACGAACGCGATGATGACCGGCCAGTCGCCCGAGATGCCCATCGCCGCGATCACCGTCTTGAGCCCGACGAGCTGCAGCCCGATGTAGGGAAGCGTCGCGAGGATCCCGGTGAACGCTGTGGCGAGCGCGAGCCCGTCGGAGTCGAAGCGGCCGCGCACGAAGTCGGCGGCTGTGATGTAGCCGTGGCGCTTGCACACGGCCCACAGTCGCGGCCCGAACACGAACAGGACCGGGAACACGAGCGTCGTGTACGCGAACGCGAAGAAGCCGGCGGCGCCGGTGGAGAACATGGCCGCGGGAACCGCGATGAACGTGTAGGCGGTGTAGATGTCGCCGCCGACGAGAAACCACGTCACCCAGGTGCCGAAGCGCCGGCCGGCCAGGCCCCACTCGTTGAGGTGCGAGAGGTCGGCCCGGCGCCAGCGCACCGCGAAAAAGCCGCTCACCGCGACGATCCCGAACAGCACGCAGAAGACGGCGATCGCGGCGGGGTGGACGGCGTGGACGTCCATCAGCGCATGCGGCGGTAGACGAACGTCGTGATCCCGGCGGTGACGATCAGCCACACCCCCTGGTACCAGTAGAAGAACGGGATCCCCCACAAATGCGGGGTCTCGTGCGCGTAGAGCGGCGGCACGAGGAGCGCCGCAAACGGCAGCAGCAGCAGCCACATCGATCCGCGACCGCGTCCGCCCGCCGCGGGCGCGCCCCGCCCGTTCGAGGCCCGATCCTCTCCCTGCGCCATCGCCCCGAGAGGGTGCCCACCGAGCGCGGCGAGCAAACCCGCGCGTCCGCCGATACGATGCCGCCCCAGGTCCGGCGCGCGGCATGGAGGAGGAGGCAGGATGCGATCTCGCAGGCGTGGGTGGATGGTCGGGACGATGGGCCGGGCGCAGCTCACCGGCCTGTCCGCCGGTCCCGGGTTCGACGACGTCACCGGGCTCGGCACGCCGTCGGCGCGGTTCTACATGCCCGGGCGCTGACGCGTCGGCGGCGAAGCTGTGACGGCACGTCTCGCACGTCAGCCGCCGCCGCGGTGAGCGAGTTCCTCGAGCCGCCCCCGCGCGTCCGCCCCGAGCAGGCGCCGCCGGTCAATCCGCCGCCATGGACCGGACGTCCTGCCGGTGCCCCGCTCGGGGCGGCGGTCGGCGATCTGCTGCTCGCGCAGTCGGAGCTCGCCACCGTGCGCATCGCCTACATCGACGCCTATCCCGAGGGCTTCGAGCTCGAGATCCGGGCGCTGGCCCGCGTCGCGTATGACGACTTGCGCCGCGGGGACGACGAGCCGGGCCCGGACGTCTTCGGACGGCACTGGCCGCTGGTCGACGAGCCGGACGATGCGCTGCCCTCACAGCTGCTGCGGATCGGCGTGCGGTTCGCCGACGGCCGTCTCGCGACGAACGTCGCGGGTCACGACCGGCCCATGGCCGGTCCGACGATGTGGCCCTTGTCGGGCGGCGGGAGCGGCGCCGTGCGCGGCTGTTTGCCCGAGCGTGCACCGGAGAGCCGCTTCCATCAGGGCTACTGGCTTTCGCCGCTGCCCCCGCCGGGCCCGCTCGAGATCGCCTGCGAGTGGCCGGTCGCGTGGATCCCCGTTGTGCGCCGCCGGGTCGACGCACGGGTGATCATCGACGCCGCCGAGCGGGGCCGCGCGATGTTCGGCGACGGGCGCCACGTGGAGCGCGACGGGCGCCGCTGGCGGCTCGGGACCGGCGAGGACGCCGCGTGGATCAACGACGGAACCTCTCCGGGCCTCACGATCACATCCGCGGTCCCGCCCGCGTTCGATGCCTACTGCACCGTGGAGCTCCCGCGGACGCACGAGGACGCCGAGCGCGAGCGGCACGAGCGGGCGGTGATCGACCTGCTCGACCGACACACGCCGCCCCAGCCGTGGTGGCTCGGCTACCTCGACACGGGAGCGAGCGACGTCGTCTTCCCATACGCCCCGCGCACGACGATCTACTCCGGGTACGGCTACGTCCTCGTGCAGGCGGGACCCCGCGAGGCCGCGCGCTGGCGTGAACGCGGCTTCAGCTGGGCGCTCCCGGAGCTCATGTTTCCCGCAGACCGCTCGTGGCTCGTCTCGACCATGTGGGACGACGCCTGGTCCTCAATCGGCGGCTCCGAGCAACTCGTCGACCGGCTCCTCAGCGATCCGCTGCTCGGACCGAGGACGAGACGCGTGCCCCTCGACCAGGACGCCACGCCGCCCGGCCACGCGGCGATCTGAGCGGCCGGCCTCCGGGCGCGCCGGTCAGTATGGGGGCAGGTCCTCCCACCACGCGCCGAGCACCTTGAACGCTGACCAGAAGCGCCGCTTGGACTCCTCCTCATCGAGCGAGTCGTCGATGTTCGGGACGTACAGCGCCTCGATCGAGGGCGTGAACCGCTGGAGCTCGCCGGGCGTGGCGGTGAGCGTGCGCGCGAGTGGCACGTCGAGGTCGTTGAGGACCGCGAGCGCGTCCTCGCCCATCACGACGACGATCTTCGGGCGCACGATCGCGAGCTCCTCGAGCAGTCGCCCGACGCACGCGAGGTCCGCAGTCTCCGGCTCGAAGATCGGACACTTCACGCACAGCGTCCCGTAGACCGCGAGCGGGTCGATCCCGAGCCGCTTGAGCGACTTCATCAGCGCGTTGCCGCCGCGGCCGTAGAAGGCGACCCCCTCCTCGACCTCGGACGGGCGCGCCGAGTGCTTGAGCAGCATGATGTCGGCCTGCGGATGTCCGGAGCCGAGCACCGGCATGAGCTGTCCACGCGGGCAGTGCTCGCACTCGGACAGGCGCTGGGCGAAGGAGTTCAGCTCGCGGATCGCGCGCTCAAGGTACTTCTCGCGGATCTCGTCGTCGGTGGCCGGCACGCCCCCCTGATTGGCGGTTCGCTGTCCTTGTCCTTGACGCTGCATCAGGACTTGCGGTGGGTGGCGCGGCGCACGCGCCGCTCACGCGAGGCGCGGCGGGCTCCCGCCGGCATCGCCTTCGTCTGCAGGAACTTGAGCGCCTGGACGTAGAGCAGTGAAGCCGGATTGCGGATGATGTCGGCGTCTCGGAGCGACTGCAGGAACTCCTCCGGCCCGTCGAACGCGCGCATGCGGATCCGCACCGATCCGAGCCCCTGCGGGACATGGGCGTCGGAGCCGGCGCCGGCGACGATCCGGTACTTGGCGGCGAAGCGGACCGCCTCCTCGTTGAACTCGGCGATCGCCACGCGCGGGTTGAACACCTCGATCGCGTCGACCTCGTCGATCACGTCGAGCAGGTGCTCGTAGTCCGGCACCGCGTGCATGCGGTCGAACGGGTGGGGGACGTAGACGAGGCCGCCCTGGCGCCGGATCTCGGCGATCGTCTCCTGCAGGGTCATCCCGCGCGGGATCTTCTCCTCGATGAACAGCCCGATCACCTCGCCCTGCTCGGCCGTCTTCACCTCCTCTCCGACGATCACGCCGATGCCCGCCGCCTTCGCCCGGGCCTCGAGCGCGCCGGAGATCTCGTTGTGGTCGGTGACGGCGATCGCGCCCAGGCCGCGCTGCGAGGCCTCGGCGAGCAGCACCTCGACCGGCGTCGCGCAGTCGGAGGAGTGGTCGGTGTGCATGTGCAGATCGACGTCGATCAGCGGGCGCTCTGCGAGGCGCCGGCGCAGCTGTGGGTCGCCCGCGGTCGGGTGGCGGCGGGCGGCCAGGGCGGCGTAGATCCCGTCGTGCTCGGCGGCGACGCGCTCCCAGGAGAGCTCGCGGCGCAGGCGGGCGCGCTGCTCGGCGTCACGCAGCCGCGCGGCGGGCTCGGCGATCAGCCGCTCGAGCTGGGCGGCGAGCGTCTCCACCTCGCCGGGCTCGAACAGCAGGCCACGCTCGCCGTCGGCGAGCGCCTCCTCATAGACCGGGATCCGCGGCGCCACGCATGCCGCGCCGGCCCCCAGCGCGCGCAGGACCGTGTCGGGGGTCGGCCGCAGCCCCTCGGAGGCGAGCACGCACACGTCGGCGCCCGCGAGCGTCTCGGCTGAGCTCGCCGACTCGCCGTCGAGGAACGTCATGCGCTCCCGGAGCCTGCGGTTGAGCGTCGCCGGTGGCGCCAGCGCCCGCGGCGACCAGATCGTCGCGTGCCAGGGACGCTCGGTGCCGAGCAGCCGCAGCGCGCGCAGGAACGTGCGGAGCGCCGTCCGCTCCTCGGTGGCGAGCATGACGAGCTCGGGCACGGCGTGCCCCCCCGCCGGCGCCGTTTCGGGAACGCCGTCGCCGGCGGCGTCGCTGCCCGGCGGGATCACGTGGTACTCGCCCGGGAAGAACGTCTGCAGGAGGTTGCGGGTCGCGACGTAGCTGGCGGTGCGCGCGTCCAGGCGGCTGAACAGCAGCCGCACGAGCGGCCGCGTGAGCTGCGTGGACAGGATCCGCTCGGTCGGGGCGTGGAAGGAGCCGACGGTGAGGGCGCGGGAGTGGCGCAGGGCGACGCTGGAGGCGCTCGGAGCGAACGGCTCGTGAACGTTGACGATGTCGAGCGGGACGGCGGCGAGCGTCTCCTCGATCGTGCGCGCCACGTCGACGGGCAGCGAGGCCGCGCGGCGGCGACCCGGGGCGAACAGCACCTCGCCGACGCCGAGCACGCGCACACCGGGCTCGGCGACGAGCGACTCGGGCGCCTGGCGGACGACCCGGCGGGACTCGCGAACGAGCTCGTGATCCTGTGAGGGGGCGATGACGAGCACCCGGTGGCCGCGGGCGGCGAGCTCCTCGGAGAGGCGCGCCACGTAGTGGTTGAGCTCCCCGGAGGTCTCCCAGGCGAACGGCGTGACCTGCGCGATCGCGAGCGGTTCGGTGGGCGCCGCTGCCGGTACGGGCACCCCCCGATCTTACGGCGGCGAGCGCTCGGGGTTGCCGCCGGCGAGCCCGCGGGGGCGGAGCCCGCGCGCGGACGCGCGCGCTCGTAGAATCGCCCCGTGGTCGAGAGAGGAGCGCGCGCCGCAACCGCTCAGCTCGCCACCGGACGACTCAGCGCGCTCGCCGCCCGGCGGATCGCGCTCCGCGCGCAGGGGTTCGGGCGCCCGCGCTCGGGCGAGGGCGGCCCCGAGCCGACCGCGGGGCGCATCGCGGCGCTCGTGCGGCGGCTCGGACTGCTGCAGCTCGACTCGGTCAACGTCTTCCTGCGGGCGCACTACATGCCGGTGTTCTCGCGCCTCGGCGCCTACGACATGGCGGTGCTCGATCGGCTCGCCGGTCACACGCGTGGACGGTTGAACCGGCGGCTCGTCGAGTACTGGGCGCACGAGGCCTCGCTCGTCCCGCTGGAGACGCATCCGCTGCTGCGCTGGCGGATGGAGGACCTCGACGGCGCCTGGGGCTCGATGCAGCGGATCTTCCGCGAGAACCCGACGCTCGTCGCCGACACCCTGGAGCTCGTCCGCGAGCAGGGGCCGGTCCGCGCGGGCGACACCGGCTTCGCGCGCGGCAAGCCGCGGCCGGGTCACATGTGGAACTGGCACGAGGGCAAGGTCGCGCTCGAGTACCTGTTCTACAGCGGTCAGGTGGCCGCGGCCCGGCGGATCAACTTCGAGCGCCACTACGACCTCTCCGAGCGCGTGCTGCCGGCGGAGGTGCTGGGCGCGCCGACCCCGAGCCGCGCGGACGCGCAGCGGCAGCTCGTGCGGATCTCGGCGGCCGCGCTCGGGGTGGCGACCGAACCTGACCTCGGCGACTACTTCCGGTTGCCGCGCGCGGACTCCAGGGCACGGGTCGCGGAGCTCGTCGACACCGGCGAGCTCGTTCCGGTGAGCGTACGCGGCTGGAAGGCGCCGGCTTACCTGTGGCACGAGGCGCCGCGGCCGCGGCCGGTGCGCGGCCGGGCACTGCTCTCCCCGTTCGACCCGCTCGTCTGGTTCCGGCCACGCGCCGAGCGGCTGTTCGGCTTCCACTACCGGATCGAGATCTACGTCCCCGCCGCTCAGCGGGCGTACGGCTACTACGTGCTGCCGTTCCTGCTCGACGAGGCGCTCGTGGCGCGCGTCGACCTGAAGTCCGACCGCCGGGCCGGCGTGCTCCGAGTTCAGGGCGCGTTCGCCGAAGCCGACGTCGACATCGAGCGGGTGAGCGCCGAGCTGGCGGGCGAGCTGTCGAGCGTCGCGGCCTGGCTCGCGCTCCCAGGCGGCGTGGAGGTGGCCGGCCGGGGGGACCTCGCCCCGGCGCTCGGCGCAGCCCTCGGCGCGTGAGCGGCGGCCGTCTGCGTCGCCGGCCGCCGCTCGTGCCACCGGCAGCCGCGCGCGTCACCAGCCGCCGCTCGAGCCCGAGCCGCTCGACGACTTGCCGCCGGACGAGTGGCCGGTGATCGCGCCGCCTGACCCGCTCACGAGCCACCAGCGCGCGCCGAAGTTGTCGCTGCCCTGTCCGCGCGTCGTGCCGCGGCCGTCGCCGGCGAAGTAGTAGAGCGGGTGGCCGTTGTAGGTCACCTGCCGCTCGCCATGCCTGGCGATCGTCGAGAGCTCGCTCGCCCTCACTCCGCGGCCGGCCGAGGGCCGGGCCTTCGTGACGACCGGCGGCCACGCCGCGGCGCACGCGCCGCTGCAGTTGGACTTGTCGTGGCGGTCGGCCTCCCACAGGTAGATCGTGCGGTCTCCCGGACCGCTCAGGTGGCCGTGGGTGAGCGAGACCTGCAGCGTGTGCTCGGAGGCGGGCGTGCCGCTCGCCGACGCGGCATGGTGGGAGCTCGAGCCGCAGGCGGCGACGAGCGAGGCGACGCCGAGTGCGGCGAGCGATGCGCCGCCCCTCGTGGTGAGCGTGGTGATCCGGGTCATCGGTGAGGCTCCTTCGGTGGTGTCGGAGGGGGTCACCGATGAAGACCCCGATCGCCTCGGATCCTTCCCGGCCGTCCGCCGAACCGCTCCGCCGGCGTGCGGACCCCACGGCCAGGCGGGCATCGAACGGCGCGTCCGGCGTCGTTCGATGCCCCGGGGACCGGTCAGGCCCCGGCGGTCGCGCGGGCGCGCCCGGCCGCCGGCTTGGCAGCCTTGGCGGCGGCGGGCTTCCCGTTGCCGGTCGCGGTCCCCGTGGTCTTCGCCGTGCGCGTCGCTCGCGTCCCGCGGCTCGGCGTGTCCCGCCCGGCCGCCGCGGCAGGGGCGGGCTTGCGCGCGTACTTGGCGATGAACTTCTCGGTGAGCTCCCGGGCCTCGGCGTCCGGACGCTGATGCATCGGGGACTTCATGAGGTAGGAGCTCGGGCCGTCGAGCTGGCCGGCGAGTCCGCTGTTGAGCGCAAGCTTGCAGCAGCGCACCGCGTCGGTGACGATCCCGGCGGAGTTCGGCGAGTCCCACACCTCGAGCTTCAGCTCGGCGGTGAGCGGTACATCGCCGAACGCCTGACCCTCGAGGCGGATGTGGGCCCACTTGCGGTCGGTGAGCCACGGCACGTAGTCCGACGGGCCGACGTGGACGTCGTCGGCGGGGAGCTCGTGACCCATGATCGAGGTGACGGCGTTCGTCTTGGAGATCTTCTTGGACTCCAGGCGCTCGCGCTCGAGCATGTTGAAGAAGTCCATGTTGCCGCCGACGTTGAGCTGGCTGGTGCGCAGCAGCTTGACGCCGCGGTCGTGGAACAGGCGCGCGAGCTGGCGGTGAACGATCGTCGCGCCCACCTGCGACTTGATGTCGTCGCCCACGATTGGCAGCCCGGCCTTCTTGAAGCGCTTGTTCCAGTAGTCCTCGCGCGCGATGAACACCGGGATGCAGTTCACGAACCCGCAGCCGGCCTCGATGATCTGCTCCACGTACCACTTCGTCGCCTGCTCGGAGCCGACCGGCAGGTAGGAGACGACGACGTCGGTGCGGGTCTCCTTGAGCACCTCGACGATGTCGGCGGTCTCGCCGGGCGCCTTGGTGATCTTCTGCGACAGGTACTTGCCGAGCCCGTCGTGGGTCATGCCGCGCATCACCGGCACGCCCAGGTGGGGAACCTCGGTGTCGAACTTCAGCGTGTTGTTCTGGCCGGCGAAGATCGCCTCGGAGAGGTCCTTGCCGACCTTGTCGGCGTCGATGTCGAACGCGGCCGAGAACTCGATGTCCCGGACGTGGTAGCCGCCGAGATCGACGTGCATGAGGCCGGGAACCTGCTGCGTGGGATCGGCGTCGCGGTAGTAATGGACGCCCTGGACGAACGAGCTCGCGCAGTTGCCCACGCCGATGATCGCGACGCGCACCTTGTCGTACTGGTGGCGCGCGGATCCGTTGCTGGAGGTGCTCACGGGGGTGTTCCTTTCCACTGTCGGCGCCCGCGCGAGTCGCGGCGGGCGTTCACGCAATCTATCCCGCCGCGCCCGATTCGTTACTCCGAAATGCACACCGTCCGTTTTACCTTCGTGCCCGTGACCAGGGTCAACACGTCGCATAGTAAATCAATAAGTGTACTTAGCTATTCGAACTCCTTCAGTCGACGCCGGGGGCGGATTCGTTCGCAGACCCGGCGTCCAGCGCGGTGATTGCGACATCCGGTTTCCCTGGGGCGCGGTCCGCTCACGCGAGGAGCGACCAGCCGCAGCGTGATCGCGGCGGACCTGCGGCGCCCCGGGGAGCGACAGCGCCTCGTCAGTCGATCGCCGCCTCCAGCAGCTCCCGCGCGATCGCCGTCGCCTCGAGGATCGGCGCGGCGTCGTTGGCGGCGAGCGCCGCGGAGGCGGCGCCCGCGTAGAGCACGAGCAGCCGCCGGCCGAGGCGCTCGGGCGCCCGTGCGCCGGCCTCGCGGCACAGGGCCCCGAGCCGCTCGCCGAGCTCCCGCTGGCGGCGCGCGACGACGCGACGCGCCGGGTGCGCCGGGTCGGCGAGCTCGACCGCCGCGGCGATGAACGGGTCGCCCCGGCGCGGCTCCTCGGTGAGCGCGGCGAACATCTCGAGGAGCCGCGCGCGGGGGGTGAGATCCTCGCGGTCGAGTACCCGCCGCGGCCCCGCCGCGGGGTCGTCCGCGAGCTCCCGCAGATAGGCGACGATCAGCTCGTCCTTGGAGGCGAAGTGCTGGTAGAGCGTGCGGCGCGAGACGCGTGCGCGCGAGACGATCTCGGCGATCCCGGTCGCGTTGATCCCCGGGTCGGCGAACAGGTCGCGCACGGTGCGCAGGATCCGCTCCCGCGCGCCGCGGCCGAGCGAGCGAGCGGGCGCGGGCGACACGGCGCAACCCTACCGGGCCTGCTGCGTCGCCCTGCGTCCACTTGGAGCGCATCGTTGTCCGATGCGAACAGCGATGCGCTCCGAGTGCCTGCCGATCGTCGACCGACGACGAGGTTCGGCAGGCGCTGCGACTTCAGCGACCGATGCGGAGCGTGGCGGCGCCGCAGGCGCTCGCCGCCCGCCGCAGCCGGCGGTCGCCGCTGTAGACGGCCCGCCAGGAGTAGCGTCCCGCCCGCAGCGCGGCGGTGACGGGGCCGGAGCTCGGCACGCGTCCGCGGTGGATCCTCCGGCGGATCCGCAGCACCCGGTGCGCGGCCGTGCACCGCCGACCGCGGTACAGGCTGTAGACGATCGTGCCGCTCGCGCGACGGACGCCCGCGCCGTGCAGCCTCGCTCGCACGCGCTCGCCGGTGAACCCGGCCGGCAGCGTGAGCGTCCGTCCGCCGCCGTGGCGGCGGGCGGACTGGCGCAGCGTGACCCGGACGCCGCGATGCGAGCGCTCGTTGCCGTGGCCGTTCGACGTGCCCGACCCGCTGCCGCGGCCCGACCCGCTGCCGCGGCCCGACCCGCTGCCGCTCCCCGAGCCGCTTGCGCCTCCCGAGCCGCCGCCGCTGCCGGAGGCAGCGCCGGTGAGCGCGAAGCTCGTGCGCAGCGAGTACGTCGCGCTTGCGCCGGGCGCCAGGGAGAAGTCCCAGTTGATCCCCGCAGCGTTGTCCTGCGAGAGCGTGCAATCGCACGTGTCCGGAAGGTCGCCCTGGGCGTCGATCTCGCCCCACAGCCTGTCGAAGTACGTCTCGACGTAGTGACTGCCGGGGGTGAGCGGATCGAGCTCCTCGGCGGGACCACCGGCGGCGTCGCCGGGCGAGCCGGCGCAGGCGACCGCGCCGTCGCTCTCGGTTGCGCCGTAGCCGTTGTCGTCGTTTTGCACGTAGCAGTCGAACGCGCGATAGAGCCGTCCGCTGAGTGGGCCGGATGTCGTATTGGTCAGCGTGATGTCGGTCCGCCAGCCGTTCTGGCCGGCGAGGTAGCGGTCGGTCTGGCTGATCGCGATCCCTGTCGAGCCCGCGGTCACCGAGCCGGTGACGGCGTACGGGTTGGTGGACGTCCCGGAGCCCGACACCCCCGACAGGCCGACCGGGGTGTAGGGAGCGTAGTTGTCCGTCGTGGTGAGCGAGATCCCGGTCCCCGACGCCCAATTCGCGCTGAAGTCGGGGCCGTAGACGGTCGAACCGACCGACACGAACGTGCCGCAGTCGCCGGTCGCCGGCGTGGGGCCGAGCGACGCGGCCGGATAGAACGCCCCCGCGGTCCACCCGGCGTACCGAACCTGGCAGTCGAGGTCGTCGCCGAGGTAGATGTCAGCGAGCGGTCCCGCCGAGGAGATCGTCTGCGTGTTCGTCGTCGCAAGCGCCGGGCCCGCCGAGGCGAGGGCCCCGACGACCGCGGCGAGCGCTCCCAACCCACTGAGGAGACGCGCCGTCCGTGCTGCCATTCTGCAACCCCTTTGGTCCCGGGCGTCGTGCCCACGTGAAGTGCGGCGATGGTAGCCGGCGGCGCGTGGGGGTTGACGATTGGGGGTGAAACCTGGACGGATGGACGATGCGGGGGCCCCGGTCGTGGCGCCGCTGCAGCGCCCGGGTGTCCGCTCGGACTGTCGGGCCACCCCGACCCGGCGTCCGGTCTCGCTCAGCCGGCGCCCGGTGCGGTGGTGAGCGCCTTGCGCACGTGCCAGATCCGCTGCGCGACCGTGAACAGGCTGAGCGCCGCGAGCACGTACACCGCGGGCGCGAGCAGCGAGAAGTGCCCGAGCGACGCCCCGCGTGCGAACACGAGCCCGGCGGACAGGATCACGACCCGGACCGGGCGGGTGGCGAGGCCGACCTTGCACTGCACGCCGAGCGCCTCGGCGCGCGCGCGTGTGTAGGAGACCATGAGCGACGCGAGCACCGCGATCACGACCGCCGCGACCGCGACCTGGTCGTGTTGGGCGGCGAAGTACGCGCCCGCTGCCGTGAGCACGATCCCCTCCTCGAGGCGGTCGAGCGTCGAGTCGAGGAACGCGCCGAACGGCGTGCCCTTGCCCGACATCCGCGAGTAGCGGCCGTCGAGCGTGTCCATGATCGAGCCGATGATGAAGGCGAGGCCCGCCAGAAAGAACCAGCGCTCGAACAGCAGCACGGCCGCGGCGACGTTGAGCACGAACCCGGTGAGCGAGATCGCGTTCGGCGTCAACCGGGAGTCGATCAGCCGCTGCTGCATGATCTCCTGGGTGGTGCGCCGGTCGCGCCGCTCCGTGGAGCGCTGACGGGGGCGGCGTGCGCGGGGCGCGCGCACGCGGGAACTCGGTTCCGGCGCCATCGGCCCTGACAGGGTAGACGCTCGGGCGGTGGACGCGCCGGCCGATTCGTAGGGGTCCGAACCGGCCGGCGCGCCCGGCTGAGCCAGCCGCGGCCAGCCACGGAGCAGCGCGGACCGGCGGGTTTCACCCACCGGCGTCGCCGGGCGAGCACAGGCGCGCGACTCGCTCGGCGTCGGCGGCGTGGGCGATGATGCCGAGCCGGTCGCCGGCCGCGAGCAGTGTGTCGCCGCGCGCCGCGAGCAGCTCGCCGCCGCGTTGGAGCGTCATGACGATCGTGCCGGCCGGCAGCCCCGCCTCCCGGATCGTCCGGCCGGCGAGCGGCGAGTCGGCGCCGACCGTTTCGTCGAGTGTGACCGCGTTCGGCGTGACCCGCGAGACCTGGCGAAGCTGGGCGCGCAGGCCGTCGCGGTAGCCGTCGACGAGCGCCGAGATCGTGAGGACTCCGATCACGCGGCGGCCCTCGTCGAGCACCGGGATCCAGTTCGTGCGCGCGTCGAGCAGCGCCTCGAGCGCCGAGTCGAGCCGGTCATCCGCGGTCGTCGTCGGCGCCGCGGGATCCGCGAGTCGCCCGACGGTCGTCGCATCTCCGGCACGGGCCTCACGCGTCAGTCGCCCGCGCTCCACGAGCCCGATGAACGCCCCGCGCTCATCGACGACCGGAGCCCCCGGCAGTCCGAGCGACCCGAGCTGGGCCGCCGCGTCCGCAGCCGGGCCGCGCCCGGAGAGCACGAGCCGGGGCGGCGCCATCACGTCGGCGACAGCGAGCGATTCGAGCAGCGGCATCGTGCGCGTGAGGCGATGCGCCGGGGAGTCCGCGCGGCTCTCCAGCTGGCTGCGGTAGATCGTCGTGTCGAACTGGCGCACGATCAGCGTGGCCAGCCCGACCGCGATCATCGCCGGCGCGAGCGCGGGCAGCGAGCCGGTCATCTCGGCGACCATGAGCATCACCGCGAGCGGCGCGCGGCAGATCGCACCGAACGTCGCCATCATCCCGACGATCACGAACGGGGCCGGCCCGGCCGGCACGGCGGGCGCGATCGGCGCGAGCAGGCGCCAGAGCGCCGCGCCGGTGAACGCGCCGATGAACATCCCGGGCCCGAAGATCCCGCCCGACCCTCCCGAGCCGATCGACAGCGAGGTGGCGAGGATCTTCGCGAACGGCAACGCGAGCACGACCCACAGGGGCAGGCTGAGCAGCTGCGCGCCAAGGCCCCGCTGAACCCATCCGTAGCCCGTGCCGAGCACCTCGGGGAGCGCGAGGGCGAGCGCGCCGACGAGCAGCCCGCCGAGCGCGGGGCGCAGCCAGCGCGCGACCGGCAGGCGCTCGAACAGCCCGGTGACGCCGTAGAACCCGGTCGAGTAGGCGAGCCCCACGAACCCGCTCACGACCCCGATCAGCGCATACCAGCCGAGGCGACTCGGGTCGAACAGGCGAAAGCTCGGCGCCGCGAACCCGAACAGCGGCGCGAAGCCGAGGAACGAGGAGGACACCGCATAGCCGACGATCGAGGCGATCATCGACGGGATCAGGACCTCGACCTCGATGTCGTCGCGGTAGAGGATCTCGGCCGAGAGCAGCGCGCCGCCGAGCGGCGCGCCGAAGATCGAGCCGATGCCCGATCCGATCCCGGCGGCGACCGCGATCCGGCCGTCCCCCGGGGACAGGTCGAGCACCCGCGCGAGGTAGGACCCGAACCCCGAGCTGATCTGCGCCGTCGGACCCTCCCGGCCGCCGGAGCCGCCCGAGCCGATCGTGATCGCCGAGGCGATGATCTTGACGAGCACCGTCACCACCCGGACGCCGCGCGGGTTTCGGTGCACGGCGTCGATCGCGGCGTCGGTGCCGTGCCCCTCGGCCTCCGGCGCGAGCACGTACACGAGCACACCGGACAGGAGCCCGCCGAGGCCGACGATCAGCGGGATCGACCAGGGGCGCGGGAAGCCCGCGGAACCGTGCAGGTGGCCCTCCCCGGCGGGAGTCGGCACCTGATAGCCGCCGAGATCGCGCAGGAAGAGATGTGTCGCCAGTCGCAGCGCCTCGAAGAACGCCACCGCGCCGAGCCCCGCGATCACCCCGAGCAGGCAGCCGAGGATCAGCCACTTGCGCAGGTACGGCGCCCCCCGCACGTGCGCCCCGACGCGCGCGCTGAGCGCGCGCAGCCGGCTCGCCGGCCGGCCGGCGCGAGCCGGAGCGAGCGGGCTCAGGGCGTGGTCCCCCGGCCGATCGTCCCCCGGCCGATCGACTCGCAGCCGGTCGCGACCCGGGCGTAGCCCTCGATGAGCGCCGCGCAGCGCTCGAGCGGCAGCGAGCGGTTGCCGTCGATGACGTGCAGCCCGTAGGCGTCCTCGAGCGCGACCAGGTTGGGAGAATTGCTTGACTTCTGCGTCAAAGAATACTTTGGAGACCCTGCTACCGGGTCATGATCCGCCCGCACCCGGAGACCCGCTGGACGCTGCCCGCCCCGCCGACGAGGAGATCGTAGCCGGATGATTCACGCAGCCGAGTTTCAGGCGAGGCCGGATGCCGAGCGGAGGCGATCAGCGTGAACGCCCATGCCGAACGGGGGGTGACCGACGCCGTGAGTGCCGCCGCCCGCCCGCGCGACGCGGGCGTCGTCGCGGTCCGCCCGCGCGATCTCGGGATCCCGTTCGACGGACACCCGGGACCGCTCAACGCGATCACGGACGTGCCCGGTGTCGAGGTCGGCATGACGACGCTCATCCGCGGCGACGGGCCGCTCGTCGTCGGCGCCGGGCCGGTGCGCACCGGGGTGACAGCGATCCTCCCGCGTGGCCGCGCCGACGTCGGGCGGGCCTGCGCCGCCGGCTGGCATGCGCTCAACGGCAACGGCGAGATGACCGGCACGACGTGGATCGAGGAGAGCGGCGGCCTCTCGATGCCCGTCCTCATCACGAACACGCACGCGGTCGGCCCCTGCCACGCGGGCGCGGTCGAGTGGGTCGCCGCCCGGCACCCGGCGGTCGCCCGCCAATGGCTGTTGCCGGTCGTCGCCGAGACGTGGGACGGCTACCTCAACGACATCAACGGCGCTCACGTCGCCGCGGCGGACGCGTTCGCCGCGCTCGAGGTGGCGAGCGGCGGCCCGGTCGCCGAGGGCGCGGTCGGCGGCGGCACCGGGATGACGTGCTACGCGTTCAAGGGCGGCTCGGGGACCGCCTCCCGTCGGGCGACGGTCGGCGATGACGTCTACACGGTCGCGGTGTTCGTCCAGGCGAACTTCGGCGCCCGACGCGAGCTGACGATCGCGGGCCGGCCGGTCGGACGGCTGCTCGAGGTCGAGAACCCGCAGGAGGAGACCGACTGGCTCGCGCCGGCGGGCGCGGGCAGCGTGATCGGAATCGTCGCCACGGACGCGCCGTTGCTCCCCGGGCAATGCAAGGCGCTCGCGCGGCGGGTCCCGCTCGGGCTGGCGCGGACCGGCACCTCCGGCTCGCATTTCTCCGGCGACATCTTCCTCGCCTTTTCGGTGGCCGAGGACGGTGAGGCGCTCGGCAGCCGCCTCGTCGGTGGGTGCACGTGCCCCGCGTCGCTCCGCTTCCTGCCCTGGGGATCGGTCGACCCGCTCTACGAGGCGGTCGTGCAGGCGACGGAGGAGGCCGTCGTCGGCGCGCTCGTCGCCGGCGAGACGATGGTCGGCATCGACGGCCACCGCAGTCCCGGGCTGCCGAACGACGAGGTCGCGGCGCTGTTCGACGCGCGCGGGTAGTCCGGCGGCGCGGCCGCGCACGCGGCGGCAGAGGCCGTAACGTGCGCGCGGTGCCCGCCGCAGTCACGCGCGAGACCTGGAGGCGCCCGTCAGCGCGGCGCGTGCGCGCGCTGCGCGAGCGGCTGCGGCTCGTCTACGGCATCCCCGGCGCCGAGCCCCACGGCGATCCGCTCGCCGAGCTCGTGCTCACCGTGCTCTCTCAGTCGACGAACGACCGCAACCGCGACGTCGCCTACTTCCGCCTGCGCGAGCGCTTCCCGAGCTGGGAAGAGGTCCGCGACGCGCCCGCCGTGTGCCCCGAAGGGGGTATCGACGCGGTCGAGGAGGCGATCCGTCCGGGCGGCATCTCGAAGATCAAGTCCGCGCGGATCCGCGACATCCTCGCTGCGATCGCTCCCGAGGGGCCGATCGTGCTGCCCGACCTCCGGGCGATGGGCGTGCCCGAGGCGCAGGCGTACCTCTGCGCGCTGCCCGGCGTCGGGCGCAAGACGGCCGCCTGCGTGCTGCTGTTCGCGCTCGGGATGCGCGATGTCCCGGTCGACACCCACGTTTCGCGCGTCGGCACCCGCCTTGGCCTGTTCCGTCCCGGCGCGGGCTTCGAGGAGATGCACGACGAGATGCTCGCGCTCACCCCGCGCGGCGCCGAGCTCGAGCTCCACCTCAACCTGCTGCGCCACGGCCGCCGGACCTGCCACGCGCGGCGGCCGGCATGCGGGGATTGCGCGCTGGCGCGGATGTGCCCGAAGGTGGGCGTCGCGTAACCCGTGCGGCTGGGGTGGTCGGCCGACGGTCTCACCCCCGCCCGACTGTGAGCGTCTTATCCGGCGTGACACCCGATAACCCGCTCAGAGTGCCCCTCACGCCGCCGACGGTTCGGGCGGCGTCGAACCGTCCCGGCGCTAGCGTGGCGCCCGTGACCACGAGCAGCCTTCCGGCGGCGCAACCGCCCCCGCCCGCGGCCGCCGAGCCGCGACCGGAGCCTGCCCCGACGCCGTCGTGGATGGTGCCCGCCGCGGTGGTGGTCGTGCTCGTCCTGTGGGCGTCGGCGTTCATCGCGATCCGCGCGGCCGCGCACTCGTTCACGCCGGGTCCGCTGGCGCTGCTCCGGCTGGTGGTCGGCGCGGTGCTGCTCGGCGCGATCACCCGCCGGTCCCGCGCGCCGATGCCTCGCGGGCGTGAGCTCTGGCTCGTCGTCCTCTACGGCCTTGCCTGGTTCGGCGGCTACAACCTCGCGCTCAACGCGGCCGAGCGCCGCCTCGATCCCGGTACCACCGCGATGCTGGTCAACGTCGCCCCGATCCTGATCGCGGTGGTCGCCGGATGGCTGCTCAAGGAGGGATTCCCGCGGCCGCTGCTCGTCGGTCTGGCGATCGCCTTCGCGGGCGTGGTCGTGATCTCGGTCGGGGAGGGCGCCCATGGCGGCGACGCCTCGGGGGTCGGCCTGGCACTCGCCGCCGCGGTCCTCTACACGATCGGCGTGCTCAGTCAGAAGTTCGTCCTGCGCACGGTGCCGGCCGGACACGCGACCTGGCTCGGCTGCACGATCGCGGCGCTCGCGATGATGCCGTACGCGCCGCAGGCGGTCCACGAGCTCGGACACGCCCGCACCGGCGATCTGCTCCTCGCCGTCTACCTGGGCGCCTTCCCGATGGCGCTCGGGTTCCTGCTGTGGGCGTTCGCGCTGTCGAGCACACCGGCCGGCTCGCTCGGCTCGACGACGCTCGCCGTGCCCGCGATCGCGGTGCTCATGTCGTGGATCCTGCTCGACCAGCTGCCGCCGCCGAGCGCCGGCGTGGGCGGCGCCATCTGCGTGATCGGCGTGGTCGCCGCGACCGGCCGGCTGCGGCGGCGTTCAGCCGATCGGGTCCGACAGCCCGAGTGACCACACCGCGAGGCCGTGCAGCCCGAACTGGGCGGCAAGCGCCTCGCGACGCTTCAACGTCCGCGCGTCCGACCACCACATCACCGCGCCGTTCCGCAGCTGCGCGGTCCACTCGCCGACCGAGGGCACCCACCGCGCGTGACCGCCGTCGCGCGCGACCAGCGCCCGGGCGCCGGCATCGGAGACCTGGTGGCGCGCGTGCGGGCCCCACACGTAGCCGTAGCCGCCGACGCCGAGGTCGACCTGGGAGGCCGGCACGGCGGTCATCAGCGCCTGCAGCCCGCGGGTCACCCACGGCGTCGCCCCGACCGGTCCGGGTGTCTTCTCCCAGGGCCCGTGCTGGTCATACGCCATCAACACGACCTGGCTCACCGAGCGCGCGATCCCGGCCAGGTCGTAGCCGTTCGCGGGATACGCGGTCGGCGAGGTCATGTTCGACACGCACACCGTCAGCGATGCCTGCGGCCCGAGGTCGGCGCGCAGGTCGGCGAGGAGCGTCACCAGCCCGGCCGCGTCGCGGTGCCACAGCGACTCGAGGTCGACCGAGATCCCGTCCCAGCCCTCCGAACGGACGTCGCCGGTGAGCGTGGTGGCGAGCGTCGAGATCGCGGTCGGCGAGCGGAGCGTCCGGTAAGCGAGCGACTCGGAGAAGTCGTTGATCTGGTTGGAGTAGTTGCCGACCAGCAGCACCGCCGGCAGCCCGGCCCCATGCGCGGCGGCGAGCTGCGCGCGGTCGACGGGCTGCGGCGCGGAGACGGCGCCCGGCCGCCCGGTGAGGTTGAGGCCGTCGACGCCGACCGAGCCGAGGCCGGCCGCGTCCCGCGCGATCAGGGACGTCGGCGTGCCGTCGGACTGGAAGCCGAGGATCGGCAGCGACCCGGACGCGGCCGCGTGCGAGCCGCCGAAGGCGAGCACCGCCGAGGCGAGCAGCGCCGGGATCATCGGCCGCGCGCTCCGACCGGACCGCCGGTGAGCGGCTTCGCCAGGCGCACCTCGCCCGCGCGCTCGGGCGCGAGCAGCGCCTCGAGTGCGGGCTCGTATTCGTGGAACGCGAGCACCGTCCCATCATGCAGCACCATCAGGAAGCGGTCGAGCGCCTGCATAAACGCGCGGTCGTGGGAAACCGCGACGACCGTCCCCTCGAACCTGTCGAGCGCGCCCTCGAACGCCTCCGAGGAGTCGATGTCGAGGTTGTCGGTCGGCTCGTCGAGCAGCAGCAGGTTGTGGCCCTCCAGCTCCAGCACGAGCACCTCGAGCCGCGCCTTCTCACCGCCGGAGAGCACGTCGTACGGTCGGCGCGCGGTCTCAGCCAGCCCGTAGCGGGCCAGCGCGTCCATCGCCGCCTGGATGCCCTTGACGTGCTCGAGCACGATCTCGATCACCGGCCGACCCTGCCAGTCGGCGCGCGTCTGCAGCTGGGTGAACAGGCCGGGGGAAACGCGCGGCCCGAGCCGCAGCTCGGTGCCGTCCTCGCGCGCGCCCGCGAGCGCGCGCATCAACGCGGTCTTGCCGCCGCCGTTGGGCCCGATCACGCCGACCCGCTCACCGAATGGATCTCGTCGGAGAACGGGCGCACCAGCCAGCCGTCGCCTTCCGGCATCGGGATCCCGTGGCCGCGGAGGTCGAGCACGATCCGCGCCGAGTCCCCGCCCCGGATCCGCACCGTGATCGCCTGGTCGACGACCGGCGCCGGGGGCAGGCCCTCGTCGACGAACCGCTTCCAGCGGGTCTCGAACGCGTTGGCCCGTGGCGCGAGCACGGCCGAGTACTTGGCGCGCTCCTTCCAGATCCGCACCAGCTCCCGCAGTCGCTTCTCCTCGTCGTGCCAGCGTGTCACCGCGTCGCCCATCCGCTCCTGGCGGGCGCGCCGCGCCTCCGGGTAGCTCGCGTATCCCTCGCCGTGGATCCAGGCGCCGTGGCCCTCGAGGGTGACGATCGAGTCGACCGCGCCGGTGAGCACCGCGCGGTCGTGGGAGATCATCAGGATCGTCTTGGGCGATTGCCGGATCCGGCGCTCCAGCGAGAGCTTCGCCGGCACGTCGAGGAAGTTGTCGGGCTCGTCGAGCAGCAGCACGTCGGCGTCCGAGCCCAGCAGCACGTCGAGCACCAGCTGCTTGCGCTCGCCGCCGGAGAGCGTCGCCGCGGGCCGGTCGGCCAGCTCGGTGAGGCCGGCGCGGACGATCCGGCGGCAGGAGCTGTCCCACTGCGCCTCCAGCTCGTAGCCCCCGAGCGCTGACCAGTCGCCGATCGCCTCGCCGAGCGTCATCCCGGCATCCATGTCGCCCTCGGCCAGCCGTCGCTCGGACTCGGCGATCCGCTCGCCCGCCTCACGCAACGAGGACGGCGCGAGCGCGGTGAGGAGCCCGCGGACCGTCTGCCCGGTGATGTCGAGGCCGACGTCCTGGCGCATCAGCAACAGGCGCCGCGGTGGACCGCCTCGCCCTCGAGCCCCTCCAGCTCGCCGGCGAGGATGCGCAGCAGCGTCGACTTGCCGACCCCGTTGGTGCCGACCAGACCGGCGTGCCGGCCCGGCGCCACGCGGAACGAGACATCCGAGAACAGCAGGTCGCCACCGGGGTGGGCGTAGGCGAGTCCGGACACGGCGATGTGCGACATTCAGAGCAGTCTCGTATCCCTGTCGACGGGTCGTTCAGATCCGACACGCGCCGACTGAAATCTGCTACGATCAGGCGCAGATTTTCAACCCCCACCAAAGGCAGACAACGACTATGGGAAAGACGATCGGAATCGACCTCGGCACGACCAACTCCTGCATGGCCGTGCTCGAGGGTGGCGAGCCAACGGTCATCGAGAACGCCGAGGGCGGCCGCACGACCCCCTCGGTCGTGGCGTTCACGCAGTCCGGTGAGCGTCTCGTCGGAACCGTTGCCAAGCGCCAGCAGGTGACCAACCCGGAGAACACGATCTTCTCGATCAAGCGCTTCATGGGCCGCAAGGAGGCCGAGGTGCGCGACGAGGAGGCGATCGTGCCCTACAAGGTGGAATCCGGTCCCGGCGGCGACGTGCGCGTCGTCGCGCAGGGCAAGCAGTACTCCCCGCCGGAGATCAGCGCGATGATCCTCTCCAAGCTGAAGGCCGACGCCGAGGCGTATCTCGGCGAGACGGTCGACAGCGCCGTGATCACGGTCCCCGCCTACTTCAACGACGACCAGCGCCAGGCGACCAAGGACGCGGGCAAGATCGCCGGCCTCGACGTCAAGCGGATCATCAACGAGCCGACCGCCGCGTCGCTCGCCTACGGCCTGGAGAAGGACACCGACCAGACGATCCTCATCTTCGACCTCGGCGGCGGCACGTTCGACGTGTCCGTGCTCGAGATCGGCGACGGCGTCTTCGAGGTCAAGGCGACCGCCGGCGACAACCACCTCGGCGGCGACAACTTCGACAAGGCGATCGTCGACTGGCTCGTCGGCGAGTTCAAGAAGTCCCAGGGGATCGACCTGGCGGCCGACCCGATGGCGCTGCAGCGGCTCTACGAGGCCGCCGAGAAGGCGAAGATCGAGCTCTCGACCACGCAGGAGACGCAGATCAACCTGCCGTTCATCACGGCCGACGCGTCGGGGCCGAAGCATCTCGACATGCGTCTCACGCGCGCGAAGCTCGGGGAGCTCACCGCCGACCTGATCGACCGGACGGTCGCTCCCGTCCGCCAGGCGCTCGACGACGCCAAGGAGAAGGGCGCCTCGACGATCGATCACGTCGTGCTGGTCGGCGGCATGACCCGCATGCCCGCCGTCCAGGAGAAGGTCAAGGAGCTCACCGGCAAGGAGCCGCACCGCGGAGTCAACCCCGATGAGGTCGTCGCCGTCGGCGCCGCGATTCAGGCCGGCGTGCTCGCCGGAGACGTCAAGGACGTGCTGCTGCTCGACGTCACCCCGCTCACGCTCGGCATCGAGACGAAGGGCGGCGTGATGACGAAGCTGATCGAGCGCAACACGACGATCCCGACGCGCAAGTCGGAGGTGTTCTCGACCGCCGAGGACAACCAGCCGAGCGTCGAGATCCACGTCCTGCAGGGCGAGCGCGAGATGGCGAGCTAC
>DATGKS010000002.1:0-12586 GCA_035294545.1 Solirubrobacteraceae bacterium
TCCAGTGCTCGATCGCGTCGACCGAGACCCGGCGCGGCTCGAGGTCCGGCCGCACGCTGAGGACGATCCGGCCGGCGTCCTCGTCGTAGCCGGACACGAGCAGGATGTCGCGGCCGACATCGACGAGCCTCGACTTGTCGACCCCGCTCGCGCTCATCCAGAAGCGCCGCGCGTCCTTGCGCGCCGACAGGTTCCCGTACGAGAGGCCGCCGATGCCGTACAGACGCTTCACCTGCCGCAGGTCGCGCTCGTCCAAGAGCTCCTCGAGCGGGAACGGCGCGGGGAGGAGCCCGAGCCGGCCGAGCCGGCGGCCGGCCTCGCCGATCTCGCGGGTCAGCTCGTCGCCGTCCCACAGCTCGCGCTCGAGGTCGGGACGGAACTCGTTGTCGATCACGAGGCGCGCCCGGGCGAGCGGCGCGAGCCGCTCGACGACGGCGTCGGCGACGGCGCCGTCGTTCTCCGCCACGAGGTAGCAGCCCCGCTCCATCGTCGTGAACAGGACCCCCTCGCCCGGGACGTAGCAGAGGCTGATGTTCGCGAGCGCGCGGACGAGCATCGGATAGGTGTCGCGGAGCCGGTCGCCGGGCAGCGCCGGCCTGCTCCAGAGGGCGGCGACGAACGTCCCGCGCGAGCGGCGCCGGAAGGGCCTCGGCTCGGCCGGGTCGACGAGGTTGAGGACGAGGTCGGCGTCCCGGCCGGGGCCGCGCTCCGGCTCGAACCCCGCCCGCTCGAGCGCGGCGACGATCTTCCTCGCGAGCGAGGCGGCAGCCGGGTCGCCGCTGCCGGTGACCGCGTAGCGCACGGCTCGAACCCTACGCCGGGACGCGCTCCCGGCGCGTCGCCGGCCGCTGCGCGCCTCGCCGGTTCCAGATCACGACCTGGTACGGACGCCAGAGGTAGGAGAGCGGGTAGGTGACGACGTGGACGAGGCGCGTGTACGGGAAGAGCACGAAGAGCGACCACGCCGTGACGGCGTGCAGCTTCACCGGCCACGGCATGGCGGCGATCGCGTCGACCTTCGGGTGGAGCGTGAACAGCGACCGCAGCCAGGGCGCCGCCACGTGCGGGTACCACGCGCCGCCGAAGCGGTACGCGAGCGCGAGGTACGCGCCGGTGCCGACCTGGACGAGCAGCGCGGCGAGGAGCAGCGCGTCTCCCTTCGAGGTGACGGCGGCGATGCGCCGGCTCGTGAGCCGCCGGCCGATCAAGAGCAGCAGGCCGAAGCCGGCGAGGAAGGCGAGCCCGTAGCCGGTCACCTCGAGCACGTAGAGCCGTGTCGTGCCGCCGAGGAGCCGCGACCACGCACCCGGCGCGGCCGTCGCGGCCACGTGGGCGCCGAGGACGAGCAGGATCCCGTAGTGCCACGCGTTCGAGCCCCAGAAGAGCACGCGACTGTCGAGGAACTGCGACGACTGGGTCGAGTACGAGAAGCGGTCGGTGCGGTAGCGGACGATCGCGCCCAGGACCGCGACCGCGACCGAGAGGTACGGGACGGCGACGAAGAGGACGGCGTTCATCCGCCCACCGCCGCGAGCTCGGTGCGGACGGCCGCGTCGGGCCAGAAGGCGGAGAGGACGGCGCGGACGGCCTCGAGCACGCGGGCATACGGGTGGCCGTGGGCCCCGCCCTCGCGGGTCATCTTCGCGAGCGCCGGCAGGAGCGCCTCCGCGACGAGCTCCTCGGCGAGCTCCGAGCCGGGGTGCGCGGCGAGGAAGCGCAGCACGACGACGAGGTGGTCGGGCAGCTCTCCGGCCGCCTCGAACCCGTGCGCGCGGTAGCGCTCGGCGAGCCCCACCATGAACCTGCTCCGCCGGTAGCTCTCGCCGAGCAGGTGGTGGCCGACGTACGGGTAGCAGCTCGCGTCGAGGTCGAACACGCCCGAGTAGAGCTCCTCGAGCCGCCCGGGCGGGGTCGCGGCGACGACGTCGGCGAACGACGCGAGCGACGCCGCCGCATCCGGGCTCTCGCGCGCGACGAGGTCGCGGCAGGCGCGGGCCGCGGCGGCGAGCCCGGGACGCGGGTAGTCGAGCAGGTCGGCCAGGAGCGCCAGCGCCCGCGCCCGCGTGCGCCCGCTCACCATCGGCGTGTCGCCGGCTGGCGAAACCCGAAGCCGGTCTCCTGCTTGCGCGTGTAGGGATCGACGAGCTCCTCCAGCTGCAGCTCGCGGGTACCGGGCGGGAGCACGAACCGCTGCTCGGCGGTCGCGAGCGCGGTGAGCCGGTGGATCGCCTCCGCCTCCGCCGCCGTCGTCCCGCCCTGCTGGAGCGCCCGCTCGTGCTCGCTGGACGGCACGTCGCCCACCCTCTTCGCCCGCATGTGCACCCGCACCGCGTAGAGCTTCCGGTAGACGTCGGCGACGATCTCCTCGTTCCCGGCGGAGAACAGGCGCGCCATGTAGCGGATCGGGATCCGCGCGAGCTTCTCCGTCGTGAACTGCGGCATCCCGTTCCCGTCGCCCGTACCCTCGACGTCGTATCCCGCCTTGCCCATCGCGGCGAGCACGGGCAGCATCGGCGGCACGTAGAAGAGCATCGGCAGCGTGCGGAACTCGGGGTGCAGCGGCAGCGCGAGCCCCCACTCGATGACGAACTTGTAGACGGGCGAGCTCTGCGCGGCGGCGATCTGGGCGTCCGTGATCCCGTTCGCCTTCGCCGCCTCGACCACCGCCGGGTCGAACGGGTCGCAGATCATCGCCCGCTGCGCGGCGACGAGGTCGGCGTCGTCGGCGAGCGCCACCTCGACGATCTTGTCGGCGTCGTACAGGAGCAAGCCCATGTAGCGGATCCGGCCGACGCAGGAGTGGAAGCACGCCGGCGCCTGCCCCGTCTCGACCCGCGGGTAGCAGAGGATGCACTTCTCCGACTTGCCGGTCGCCCAGTTGAAGTAGGTCTTCTTGTACGGGCAGCCGGAGATGCACATCCGCCAGGCACGACAGCGCTCCTGCGAGAGCACGACGATCCCGTCCTCGCCGCGCTTGTAGATCGCGCCCGCCGGGCAGGCGGCGACGCAGCTCGGGTTGACGCAGTGGTTGCAGATCCGCGGCAGGTAGAAGAAGACGAGCCGCTCGATCTCCTCGAGCTCGGCGCGCTGCTCCGACGTCAGCGCCTCGAGGTTCGGGTCGTTCTTCGCGTAGACCGGCGAGCCGCCGAGGTCGTCGTCCCAGTTGGGACCCGCCTCGATGTCGATCGGCTCGCCGGTGACGAGCGACACCGGACGCGCGGTCGGCTGGTCGTCGCCCTCGGGCGCGTTGAAGAGCTCCTCGTACTGGTACGTCCACGGCTCGTAGTAGTCGTCGAGCGAGGGCAGGTTCGGGTTCGCGAACAGGTTGACGAGCGTGCGGCCCTTGCCCTGGAGTCTCAGCTTCAGGCCCTTGCCGTTGCGCTCCCAGCCGCCGCGGTAGCGCTCCTGGTCCTCCCAGAGGGTCGGGTAGCCCGTCCCCGGCTTCGTCTCGACGTTGTTCCACCACATGTACTCGGCACCCTTGCGATCTGTCCACACGTTCTTGCAGGCGACGCTGCACGTGTGGCAGCCGATGCACTTGTCCAGGTGGAACACCATCGAGACCTGCGCACGGACGTTCATCGCGATCCCCCTCCCCTCACCATTCGAGCCGCTCGAGCTTCTTCACGACGCAGTAGGTGTCGCGCGTGAAGACGCCGATCGGCCCCCAGTAGTTGAAGCCGTACGTGAACTGCGCCTGCCCGCCGGCGAGCAGCACCGGGTTGATGCGGGTCCGCGTCAGGCTGTTGTGCGATCCGCCGCGGCGGCCGCCGCGCACCTGTGACTTCGGGATCGAGAGCGTCCGCTCGGGCGCGTGGTAGACCATGCATGTCCCCCGCTGGACGCGAGAGCTGACCGCCGCCCGCGTCACCATGACGCCGTTGTCGTTGTAGACCTCGACCCAGTCGTTGTCGGCGACCCCGATCGACGCCGCGTCCTTGTCGTTCAGCCAGCACGGCTCGATCCCGCGGGAGAGCGTGAGCATGCGCAGGTTGTCGTAGTAGGTCGAGTGGATGTGCCACTTGCCGTGCGGCGTGATGTAGTTGAGGACGATGCTCGTCCCGTCCTCGACCGGGCTCGCGACGACGTCGCCGGTGCGCCGATGGTCGAGGCGCGGCTTGAACGTGGGCAGGTGCTCGCCGAAGTCGATGTAGTAGGGGTGGTCGACGTAGAGGTGCTGGCGGCCCGAGAGCGTGCGCCACGGCACGAGCCGCTCGACGTTCAGGCACCAGGCCGCGTACGGCCGGCCGTCGTTGACCATGCCGGTCCAGCACGGGCTGATCAGCGTCCGCCTCGGCTGGCTCTTCAGGTCGCCGAAGGTCATCCGCACGTTGCGGTTGGGCTCGGCGAGGTCGGTCAGCGGCAAGCCGATCCGCTCCGCCTCCTCGGCGAACGCCGCGTAGGCGATCTCGCCGTTCGTCTCCGGCGCGAGCGCGAGCAGGAGGTTGGCCGCGTCGAGCGCGTCCTCGAGCGACGGGTACCGCCGGCCGCCCCACTCGACGCAGCGCATCCGTCGCGGGTCGGGTGAGCCGCCGACCGGGTTCTCGAGCAGCTCGTCGTAGAAGCGCGCGATCGGGATGTGGACGCCGTTGCCGCTGATTCCGTGCTCGCGCGCCCCCGGCCCGAAGGAGACGAACTTGTCGTAGATCGTCGAGTAGTCGCGCTCCACCACGGCGACGTGCGGCATCGTCTTCCCGGGCACCGGCTCGCACTCGCCCTCCCGCCAGTCGCGCACGTCGGTCTGCGCGAGCTCGTCGGGCGTGTCGTGGGTCAAGGGACGCAGGACGACGTCGCGGACCGGCCCCGGGAACGCCTGCGGCGCGAGCTCGCTGACCTTCTTCGCGAGCGCCTTGAAGATCTCCCAGTCCGACTTCGCCTCCCACACCGGCGGCACCGCGGCCGACAGTGGGTGGATGAACGAGTGGAGGTCGGTGGTGTTGAGATCGTCCTTCTCGTACCAGGTGGCCGTCGGCAGGACGATGTCGGAGTAGAGCGCCGACGTGTCCATGCGGAAGTTGATGTCGACGACGAGGTCCATCTTGCCGCGCGGCGCGGGCTCCCTCCAGACGACCGTCTCGACCTTCCCCTTCGCCCGCTCGGGCGCGACCACGTTGTCGTGGGTGCCGAGGTAGTGACGGAGGAAGAACTCGTGGCCCTTGGCGCTCGACATGATCGCGTTGCCGCGCCAGATCAGCCAGATCCGGGGCCAGTTCTCGGGCGCGTCCGGGTCGTCGACGGCGAGCCGGAGCTCCCCCGACCCGAGGCGCGACGCCACCTCGGCGGCGACGTCCTTCGCGGCGAGCTCGGCGCCGAGCTCGAGGGGGTTCCGGTCGAACTGCGGGTAGAAGGGCATCCAGCCCATTCGCACCGCCTTCGCCTCGAGGTCGATCGAGTGCCCCTTCGCCCATCTCGCGTCCGGGGGCACCGCGTCGTAGTCGGTGAAGTCGGAGTCGTACCGCCACTGGTCGCTCTGCACGTAGTGCCAGGTGGGCGACTGCTGCTGGCGGGGAGGCCGCTGCCAGTCGAGCGCGAAGGCGAGCGTCGTCCACGGCGCGACGAGGGTCAGCTTCTCCTGCCCAACGTAGTGGTTCATGCCGCCGCCGTTCACGCCGCAGCAGCCGCAGAGGAGAAGGGCGGTAATCGGCGCGCGGTACGAGAGGTTGTTGTTGTACCAGTGGTTGATCGAGGCGCCGATGATCACCATCGACCGGCCGTTCGTCGCCTCGGCGTTCCCGGCGAACTCGCGGGCGAAGCGGAGCACCGTGTCGCGGCCGATGCCCGTGAAGCGCTCCTGCCAGGCGGGGGTGTACGGCAGGTCGTCGTCGTCGCTCTTCGGGTAGTCGCCCTCCAGGCCGCGGCTCACGCCGAACTGCGCCATCAGGAGGTCGTAGACGGTCGCGACCGCGACGCGACCCTCGACCGTGTCGACGTACCGCACGGGAACGCCACGCCTGAAGGTGGATTCGGAGGCGAACTCGTGGAAGCCGACCGAGACGACGGCGTCGTGCCGGTCGAGGAACGAGAGCGTCGGGTCGATCGGGCTGTCGTCCACGCCGTCCTCCATCAGGAGGTTCCACTTCCCCTTCTCGTCGCCCCAGCGGAAGCCGATCTGACCCTTGGGCATCCGCGGCTCGTTCGCGGCCTCGTCCCAGACGAGCAGCTTCCAGTCGCCGTTCTCTGCGTCGGCGTAGCGTGCGAGCCGGCTCGCCCGCAGGTAGCGGCCGGCGCCGTGGTCACCACCGCGCTCCTCCAGCCGAACGAGGAACGGCGCGTCCGAGTAGCGCTTCAGGTAGTCGAGGAAGTACGGCACCTGGCGCTGCGCGTGGAACTCCTTCAGGATCACGTGGTTGACGGCCATCCACAGCGCCGTGTCCTGACCCGCCTGCACCGGGATCCACCAGTCGGAGTACTTCGCGACCTGGCTGAAGTCCGGCGAGATGACGACGAACTTCGCGCCCTCGTGCCGCGCCTCGGAGATGAAGTGCACGTCGGGCGTGCGCGTCATGTTGAGGTTCGAGCCCATCGAGACGATGTACTTCGACCGGTACCAGTCGGCGCTCTCGCACACGTCCGTCTGGTCGCCCCAGACCTCCGGGAACGCGTTCGGGAGGTCGGCGTACCAGTCGTAGAAGCTCATGTTCACGCCACCCATGAGCTGCAGGAAGCGCGAGCCGCCCGCGTACGAGAGGTACGACATCGCCGGGATCGGCGAGAAGCCGAAGATGCGGTCGGGGCCGTGCCTGCGCGCGGTCGAGAGGCTCGCCGCCGCGACGATCTCGAGCACCTCGTCCCAGCTCGCGCGCCGGAAGCCGCCCTTGCCGCGCGCCCGCGCGATGCGCGCGCGCTTCGCCTCGTCGCCGACGATCGACTCCCACGCCTCGACCGGGTTCGCGTGCGCCGCGCGCGCGTCACGCCAGAGGTCGGCGAGCGCGCCGCGGATGTACGGGTACTTGACCCGAATCGGGCTGTAGACGTACCAGGAAGCGGAGATCCCCCGCTGGCAGCCGCGCGGCTCGTAGGGCGGCAGGTCCGGCTCGAGCGACGGGTAGTCGAGGGCCTGCATCTCCCACGTGACGATTCCGTCCTTGACGTACACCATCCACGAGCACCCGCCGGTGCAGTTGACGCCGTGGGTGGAGCGGACGGCCTTGTCGTGCTGCCAGCGGTTGCGGTAGAACTCCTCGGCCTCGCGCGTCTTCGGCTCGACGAGATCCTTGATCCAGCCCATCGTCACGTCCTTCCGTCGAAGAGGGAACGCCGCACGGTGAGGCGCCGGCGGCGCGGCCAGACGGCGAATGCCAGCACGACGCAGAGCCCGCTCACCCCGAGGCCGAGGCCGACGAGCGCCCACACCGGGTCGGCCGGAGGCGTCCTCGCGACCGTCGTCCGAAGGTAGGCGGCGAGGTCGGCGCGCTCGCGCGCGGTCAGGGGATGCCCGGCGAAGCTCGCCCGCATCCCCGGGAACGGGATCTGCGCGAGCAGCGACTGGATCCCCGCGGCGCCGCCGAGCCTCGAGTACGCCCGGGTGAGGTCGCGGCCGACGTTGCCGCCGCCGAAGGCACCGACGCCGGCGACCGTGTGACACGAGATGCACGCCGGGCCGCCGTGCGCGAGCGCGGTCGCCCCGCTGAAGAGGCGCTCGCCGGCGGCGGCATCCCCCGGCGGGGCGGCCGCCGGCGGGCTGCCGCCTGCGGTGGGCGGGGCGCCCGCGAGGTAGGCGACGAGGTCGTCGACCTGGGCGGCGGCGAGGCCGAAGTTCGGCATCTTCACGCCGTGGAAGCGCTTCAGGAGCGCGGCCGCCTTCGGATCGCCCGAGGCGAACGCCTTGTCCGGGTTCGCGATGAAGGCGCGCACCCACGCGCGACCCGAGCGTGCGACGACGCCCTTCAGGTCGGGACCGACGCGGTCGCCGCCGCCGATCGTGTGGCAGGAGCTGCAGTCGGCCGCGAAGAGCTTCTCGCCCGCGCTCGGCGAGCCGGCCGCGAGCGCGGGCGCGCACCAGCCGAGGGAGCACGCCGCGGCGAGGGCGACCGCGCGCCTCGTCACTGCGCCCGCCTCACCCGCGGGACGCCGCGGAGCTCGACGCCGGTCGCCGACCGGATCAGCCAGATCGCAAGCGCGAGGCAGAAGCCGGTGGCGGCGAGCAGCCCGACGAACCCGAGGCTGTACGTCCCGGTGTGGTCCTTGACGATCCCCATCAGGAGCGGCGGGAAGAAGCCGCCGAGCCCGCCCGTGGCGCCGACGATCCCGGCCGCCGCCCCCGCCTCGTGCGGGAACTCGTGCGGCACGAGCTTGAAGACCGCGCCGCTCCCCGCGCCGAGGCAGCACGCGAGCGTCAGGCACGTGATCGTGATCGGCACGATCCGCGGCGAGGGGGCGAGCGCGGCGAGGACGGCGGCGTCGACGGCGACGCCCGCGAACGCGAGCGTGAGGACCGGGTAGGCGCCGACGCGGTCGGCGAGCCAGCCCCCGACCGGCCGCGCGAGCGTGCCGGCGATCGAGAAGCCGGCCGCGCGCAGGCCCGCCTGGAAGAGCGAGTAGCCGAACCAGTCCTTGAGCAGCTTCGGCAAGAGGAGCGCCATCGCGACGAAGCCGCCGAAGGTGATCGCGTAGAAGACGGCGAGCCGGTAGAGCCGCCAGCCGGCCCTCAGCGTCTCGAGGTAGTGCGCCGGCGGGCGGCGGCGCGGGGCGTCGCGGCCGCCGGCCGCGACGAGCGCG
The DNA here is from genome assembly GCA_035294545.1 of Solirubrobacteraceae bacterium. Classification (GTDB taxonomy): domain Bacteria; phylum Actinomycetota; class Thermoleophilia; order Solirubrobacterales; family Solirubrobacteraceae; genus Palsa-465. The sequence goes on from DATGKS010000002.1 coordinate 8,719, forward strand.
GCGACACCGACGAGGACGCCGCCCGCGATCCAGCCGAGCGTCGGCCGGCCCCAGTTGTGGACGATCGCCGGCGCCGACAGCGCCGCGATCGCGGTGCCGACGTTCCCGACGCCGTAGATGCCGACGGCCAGACCCTGACGCTCCGGCTCGAACCACGCCGCGACGAACGGGACGCCGATCGCGAACGACGCCCCCGTGACGCCGAGCAGGAAGCCGACGCCGACGAGCTGCCAGTAGCCCTGCGCGTACCCGAAGAGCACCGCCGGCACGGCCGAGGCGGCGAGGAGGAGCGCGAACATGCGGCGCCCTCCGAGCCGGTCGGTGAGCATGCCGACCGGCACCCGGAGCAGCGACCCGAGCACGACCGGGACGGCGGTGAGGAAGAACGTCGCCGTGCTCGAGAGCCCAAGCGTGTCCTGGAAGTGCTTCGCGAGCGGCGCGATCAGACCCCAAGCGGAGAACGAGGCCATGAAGGCAAGCGTGGCGAGGAAGAGGTTCCAGCCCGGTGAGCGGACGAGCGAGCGCCTCACGAGCCCGGACGGTAGGCAACCCCCCGCCGCCGGACATGATCAATTCTGATCAACCTGCGGCGGCGCCCGCGCCGCCCCCTCCATCCCCGGGCCGCCCGGTCAGGCCGGGCGGCCGCGCACCGCCGCCGCCCACGCGAGCAGATCGAGCCCCGCCGCGCGCGCGGCCGCGCGCGCGGCGAGCAGCGTCTCGACCGCCGCCTGGGGCAGGAGCTCGACCATGATCGAGAGTCCCTCGCAGTCGCTGACGTGCGGCAGGATCCCGCGGACGAGCCGGACGGCCTCGGCAGCCTCCGCGTCCGTCAGCTCCTGCCGCCCCGCGAGCTCGGCGAGGCGCCGGGCCGAGGCGATCGCGAGGTCGTGGTCGGCGAAGAGCTGCTCGACGTACGCGTCGCCGAACACCGGCACGAGCGCCGGGTAGAGCGCCTCCTCCTCGTAGCGGAAGTGCGGCCCGGTCGCCGCCGCGGTCTCCGCGAGCAGCGCCCGCGCCCGGGGCAGGTCACGGGACTCGAAGGCGTCGGCGAGCGCGAGCAGCAGGTCGCGGACGGCGCGGTGCTCCTCGTGGAAGAGCGCGGCGAATTCGGCGAACGACGCGGCCGGCGCAGGTGCTGAGGTCATGCTCTTCCCTCCCTGGTCGATGTCGCCGCCAACGCTTCAGAAAGTGAAGCGAGGCTGCCTGATCAACATCGATCAAACGAGCGCGAACGCGCGCGCGCGCGCGACCGCCTCGAGCTGGGAGTGCGCGCCGAGCGCGAGCAGGAGCAGCCGCACGTGGTTGCGCACCGTCGCCTCGGTGAGGCAGAGCTTGCGCGCGATCGCCTTCACCGGCTCCCCCTGGGCGAGCAGCCCGAGGATCTCGCGCTGCCGCGGGGTGAGCTGCGGGGCGGGGCCGCCGGGCGGCGGCGGGGACGCGGTCGCCGGGGCCTCGTGGAGGAGGTGCAGGTAGAGCGGCCCGCCCTCGCTCCGCGCGGTCACCGTCTCGAACGAGAGCCGCCGGTGACCCTCGCGCGTGCGCGCGTTGAAGACCGCCGGCGCGACGCAGCGGCCCTCGCGCACGAGCCGCGCGCGCGAGCAGCCGCGGTGGCAGACGAGGTTGCCGTCGTCGTCGCGACCGGCGACCACCTCCCAGCACTCCCGGCCAACCGCCTCCTCCGCGCGGATGCCGGTGAGCCCCTCGGCTCCGGCGTTCCAGCAGAGGATGCGCAGCTCGTCGTCGAAGACGAAGAGCGCGGTCGCGGACGCGAACTCGGGCGCGCGCGCAGCCATCGGACGAAGTCTGGCCGGCCCGGCCCGCTCGCGGCAGCGTGACTTCACCGCAAGGCGTCGCGGGAAACTACGAATTGGGCACGTAGACGCAGGCGGGGTCCTCTCCGAGCGGGTCCCCCGACGCGGCGAAGGCCCGGGAGCGCGACCCGCCGCAGAGGTCGGCGTACGGGCACGCGCCGCAGCGCCCGCGGAAGCGCGCCGCCCGGATCTCGCGCAGCAACGGGTGGCTCCGGTACACCTCGACCACGTCGTCCGCCCTGACGTTGCCGAGCGAGACCGGCAGGAAGCCGGCGGGGTAGATCTCGCCGTCGTGGCCGACGAACAGGATCCCCTTGCCGTCCCGGGTTGCCTTCGTCTGCGCCTTCGGCTCGGCACACGGCGGGCCGAGCGCGCGGCGAAGCTCGGCGGCGAGCTCCCGGTAGAGGGAGCCGCGGCCGGCGCCGTCTCCGCGCGCCACCCGGCGGAAGAAGGGCGCCTCGACCGTTCGGACGACGAAGCCGTAGCTCGAGGCGTCGACGAGGAAGGCGCAGACGTCCTCGTTCTCCTCCGGCGAGAGCTCCGCGAGCGCGACGCCGCGCCCGACCTGCACGAGGAAGAAGAGCTCCCAGATCGACGCCCCCGCGTCGTGCACGAGCCGCGCGACCCGTGCGAGCTCGCGCGCGTTCTCACGCATCACCAGCGTGTTCACCTGCACGACGAAGCCGTGCGCCCGCGCGCGCCGGATCGCGGCGACTGTCGCGTCGAAGTGGCCGGGGACACCGCGGATCCCGTCGTGCGTCGCGGGGCACGCCCCGTCGAGGCTGATCGAGAGCGCCTTGACGCCGCGCGAGCGGAGCGCTCGCAGCATTCGTGCGTCGAGGAGCTCCGTCACGCTCGGCGAGACCGCGACGGGCAGGCCGAGCGCACCCGCCCGCTCGACGAGCGACAGCAGGTCGCGGCGCATCAGCACGTCCCCGCCGGTGAGCACGAGCACCGGCAGCGGCCGCCCGAAGCCGGCGAGCGCGTCGAGGAACGCGACCGCCTCGTCGTGGTCGAGCTCGCCCGGGAGCGGGCGGGCGACCGCGGAGGCCCGGCAGTGGCGGCAGGCAAGCCCGCAGGCGCGCGTCGTCTCCCAGAAGACGAGGAGCGGCCGCCGGTCGAGGTCGGACGCCGGCGGGCGGGCCGCCGGCCGGGTGAGCGTCGCCACCGTCACTCCCCGCCAGCCTGCCCCCGGGTCGGCGCCGCGGGCCTGATCAACATTGATCATGCCGCCGCGGCGGGAACCGGCGACACTCGGCACATGCTCCGACGGCGGAGCGTCCCATCAACGACCACCGGCCATACCGGGCGCGCGGCGGCGTCGCGCGGGCCACGGGTGCCCTCCTGCGAGCTCGCCCGGGGTGCCCGCCTCGCGCCCGGGGTGGCGCCGGCCGCGGAGGGATGACCTCCGCCGCTCCCGCCCGGCTCAGCCCGCGCCAGCGCGAGATCCTCCGCCTGCTCGCCGACGGCGTGCGCGCCCGGGGGATCGCGGCCCGCCTCGGGCTCTCGGAGGCAACGGTGCGCAACCACATCCGCAGCCTCCTGCGCCGGCTCGACTGCCACTCGCAGCTCCAGGCGGTCGCCCGCGCGCGGGAGGAGCACCTCCTCTGAGCCCGGATCCCCGCCGGCGCTCGGCCCGATCGTGAGCCGAGCCGCGCGAGCCGAGCGGCCCCGATTCGTCCCCCGTGTGAGCATTGCGGTCGGCCTGCATCGCTCGCTACCTTGGATCCGCGCCGTGCGGCGCGCCGTGGCCCGGCGGCCCGCGCGGCGGCGAATCGAATCAGTGAGGCAGGCTGGAAGGGGGGTTCATGGCAAGCTCACTGAAGATCAAGGTGAACGGGCTCGTTCACCCGGTGTCGGCGAGCCTGGACACGCCGCTCCTGTACGTCTTGCACAACGAGTTGCACCTGCACGGGCCGCGGTTTGGCTGCGGGCTTGCCCAGTGTGGGGCGTGTTCGGTGTTGCTTGATGGGAAGGAGATCCGGTCGTGTGTGACGCCGGTGGCGGCGGTGTCGGGGCGGGAGATCACGACCTTGGAGGGGTTGCCGGCGCTGTGG
>DATGKS010000003.1:0-156472 GCA_035294545.1 Solirubrobacteraceae bacterium
CAGCGTCAGCATGACACCTCCACGCGATCTCAAAAGCACCCAACAAGCAGGCGAATCTTCTTAAACCACGCGGACGGAACCGCAGCCGGGACTCACTCCCGAGCCGGCTTCAACCGCCGTCGTTTATCCGGAGGAAGTAGCCAGCCACGTCGGCGGCCACCGGTGTTGGCGCCATTTCTGAGACCGCCACCCGTACCCCTACATTCAGCGCATGCTGCCCATTGGTTGGATGCCTGGCCAATCGAGCGCGATCGAGGCCTACCGCTACGACACGCCGGCCGCTGTGCTTCATATCGCATATGTCCGGGGCCGACGCGTGTACGACTTCCCCTGTCCGCCGGACATGTTCGCCGCGTTCGAGCGGGCCCCGTCGCGCGGGCAGTACGTCGAGCGGGTCCTGCGCCCCTACGCGCAGCAGCAGGGCTGGTCGCGGCCGTCCTACGCGTGGCCCTGGTAGCGGGAAATGGCTCGGCACATGGACTTGCTGGTCGCGCTGGACGACCACCTGCTCGACAGCACCCTCGGCTACGTTGTGGAGGCCACGCAGATGGACGCCATCTCTGAGAATGCCGGACTGAGCGCGGCGACGAAATACCGCCGATTGGGTCGACCTGCTGGCACCCGACGCGCACATGCGCACCTAGGTCCGTGCGGTTCAAACCTCTGCGCGTCGACCAACGGACGCCGCTGGCAATAGGCTCCGTTGACCATGTCGATCGCACCGCCAGTCCTGACTCTTTCTGAGGCGGAGGCCGCGGAGATTCCGGCGCTGCTGCCACGGGTCGATGCGCCGCGCCCCGCCGACCGTCACATGGCTCGCGCACGGCTTCGCCGGCTGCACTATCCCCTCGAATCCGCGCCGGCGGTCTCGGACTTCGCGGTGTTGGTGGGCTCAGGAGAGATCCGGGTTGATCTGACCGGCCGTGCCCGCATCACTCCGCAGAGCCCAGGCCGAGTGTTCAAGGTGTCGATCGGAGTCAGTGGTCATCCGGTCGAACCGACGTGGTGGGCGTTTGATCAGCGCTACCAGTGGCTCGGGGCGCAGCCGTCCCAGGTCAGCTCGGGAGATCATCTCTTCGCGCTCGCCGTTGACGTCTGGGGGACAGGGGGCAGCGCGGTGGTCGGCCTGTACGAGGCGGTGTCCCCGGGCGCACAGATACTGCCCGGCTCTCCGGATGTTGATCGCTGGCCGCTGGCGCTGGGTGTGCGGCCACTCGCGGCCGTTCTGCCTCCGGAAGCCGAGCACATCCCCGGCATGTACGGGCCGCAGAATCCTATCCCAGTGCACGTCAACGACCCGGACCATCAGACGGCGCTGTATGCCGCCATCAAAGACAGCCCTCCACCCCCGCCTCCGACCACGACCGCGGGCCGCGTTCAGGAGGTCGAGTGGCGCGACGTCGGCGATGACGTTCTGCAAGCCGTGCATGAGCTGGGCAGTCAAGCGCGCCTCACCGCCGTCTGGGAGCGGGCGATCGAGATCGGTGGATGGACCCAGGACGAACTGGACGTGCTTGCCTGGTACACGAGCGCCAACGCCGAGAACTCGCACGTCCGCACGATCGTGCGGCAGGCCATCGGCTATGAGGAGAGCGTCACCCGCCGCATTCAGCGCGACTACAGCACCGGGCCGTTCAAGATCGTCGGCGACTACCAGCCGCGCGACACCGGGTTCGGCGCCAAGTACCGGCCGGCAAGCGACCGCGAACCCACGCAGTCAGACGAAGCTCCACACACCGTCGACCTGGCCGCGCTGGAAGCCGCAACTCAGCGACATATGAAGCTGCAGGACAGCCTCGCCGCGGCGCTTCGGGAACGCGGCATCGAACCGAGATCGCCGACCGCGTCACAGCCCATGTTCGACCTGGCCTTCGAGCACGACGGAACGCGCTACGTGGTCGAGGTCAAAAGCGGCGCCCCCGCATCCCATCAGCAGGTCCGCTACGGCGTCGGCCAGGTCCTTGAGTACGCGCACCTGCTCACCGACGCTGACGGCCCGGTCACGCCTGGGATCCTGATAGAGAGCGCACCGCCGGTCCCGTGGGTGACGCTCACCGAGGAGCTCGGCGTCAGGGTGCTCACCGCACTCCATCTTGCTCAGAGCCTCGACGCACTGCTGGGCTAGTTGCACGCATATCGGCTCGTATGACACTCGGTCAGACGACGTGGCGTGCCGGATACATCGGCTTGCGCTCGCGGACACAGTCTTCGCGGTCCTGATCCTCGTGGTCGAGCTCGCGCTGCACGCGCCCCAGTTCCTTCCGCCGTCGGTCTCATCCGCGGCGCACATGTTTGCGTTCGTGTCTGGGCGGCGCACGCGCTTTCGTATCGGCTCACGCAGCGGCTAGCCGGACCCCCCGAGCATCTCAGCGGCCGTGAACAGCATTCGGCCGCTCATGGAGCTCTCGCGCCTCTTGCGGTTCAGAAGCTCGCGGAGGTCGATGCGGCCGTCAAGCACGGCGTAAAGGTCGCCGCCGTCCATCAAGATCATGGGGGAGTGGTTGCCGCTGTGCAACGTGATCGCGGTCGCCGCAAAGCCGTTTATCGACACCAGCAGACCTAGTGTGTTCTCGCTGCGTCGCTCGATCTCGGACTTGAACTTGGCGAGGTCGCCGTGCTCGACTGGTTCTTGCTGCCATTTTGCCTCCAGCAGGAACTGCTCGCTGCCCAACGTGAACCCGCCGTCAATTTGTTCGCCCTCGACTCGGAAGGACCGGTGGGGTTCCAGATCGAATGCGTCGAACACGGCATGAAGCAGCTTTTCCAGCGCGAAGCCGCGCTGCTGGGGCGCCATGGTCAGCATGGCCATGTATTCGGCCCTCAGCTCCGCCAGCCGGGCTGCGGTCGCCTGTCGGTCTTGCGCCGCAGTACGCGCCGCCGCGAAGCGCTCGTGGTTTCGCTGCTGCTCCATCAACGCCTGTTCGTAGGGCTCGACCACGGATCGCAGCCGGGCCACCGCCACCTTCGCCTCCGCGATCTTGGTCGCAGCGTCCTCGTGGCGGATCAGCCCGGGGAAGGTGTCCATCTGCGACACGTCGACGAGCAAGCCGATCAGCAGGTCCTGATGTTCGTCCTGGAACTTGACGAGGCGGTCCACGAACGTGTTGATGCTGTCGCGCTTGTAGGTGTTGGGATCCCGCCAGTCGATGCCGGCCAGGAACGTCGGCTCGCCGCTGACGGCGTCCTTGCAGTAGTCGTACAGGTCGCCTTTGAACCAGAACGCGGCCAGCAGAGCGTCTTTGAGCGCCTGGATCGCGTTAGCTGAGACTCGGCGGACCGGAGGCATGGCGCCACGCTATCGACCCGCCCAGCTAGATATCGACGCGCGCGACGCGACCGCACCGAGCAGGTAGCGCGGGGATCAAGACGAACCACGCTCCGTGCTAATCGAGAAGCGCAGCCGTCCCTGCAGAGTCGCGATCATCGTTGCGGTTGACATGCAGGATGACCTTTCCGGTCGCCCGCGACTGGGAGGAGCGGATCGCCGAGGATGACCAGACAGCGATGACCTCACCAAGCCCGGTCGTGTGCTGGCACGGGACGCGCCGTGCTGGCCTAGAACTTGCGAGAACCACCGGGTTTGCGCTGCGGGATCCGGTGGAGACGGCCGGCCTTGTTGCGGGCACGCTGGATCTTGACGTTGACGAGCTCATGCTTCGGGAGGAGTACTGCGAGGCTGTCAGATCGTTTGCCGAGGTTGATGGGATGCTCTCGGTGACCACGCACTGGGAGACCGCGGTCAGGTACGCGCAAACAGGCAGCGGCACCGTGAGCGACATCCTTGGGGGCGCCTACGGCATGCTCGTCGAGCAGCCAGGCTGGCCCGTGCTTCGATGGGATGACTTCCTGACGGGGTGGCTGAACGAGCATGATCCAGACCCCGTCATCGTCGAGTTCTCGGTTCCGCCTAGCCGCCTCTTGGACCTCGACGCCTGGGAAGGAAAGCTCGGTCTGCAGGACGCGTCAACGTACGCGACGTACGTGTGGAGCGACTGCGAGGTCCGGCAGCCGTTTTGATTCCCACAAATCCAGCCCCCGGTCTCTCACTGGCGCATGATGAGCTACATGACGAACTCCTTTCTGCAGCGCATGGAGGAGCGGGGCCGCGCCGAATGGGCGCGCGCGCGGATCACTCGCGACGAGAACGGACAACTGCACAGCGTCGAAGACCAGCCGGCCATCTGCTTCGCTGGCGGAACCCTCTACTGGTACCGCCACGGGGTGCGTCACCGAGATGGCGAGCTTCCCGCAGCCGTTGAGTCGGACGGGACCTTGCGCTGGTTCAAGCATGGTCGAGCCGATCGAGGATCCCGCCCGTGGATCCGCTGGCGGCCCCTTTATGAGGGACTTGGTCGCGGGCTGGGACCCGACGGCGAGCGACTGAGCGCTCAGGAGCGTCAACTCGTCGAGGACTGGGTGTTTGGTCGACTGTCCGGCCCTGCACCTTGGCCCAACGGGCGCCTTCGAGCGACGTTCGAGTCCGAGGGCCGAGATGCTCCGCGGAGCGTGGAGCGTCTGGCTTCCCTTCATGCCAGCAGCTCACGAAGCGCCGAGTACGTGGTGCACGTGGAGCCTGTATAGCTCGGCGCTGTTGTAGTGAAAGGCCCGCGCGCTCGGGCTGTTGTGCCAGATGCGGACGGTCCGTTGAGCTGCTTCGGGGACCGACTTCTTGACCGCCTTCTCGGTTGCCGCGCCTAGGCAGATCAGCAGCGGCTCGCCGCCGAGCACTTCGAGCTCTTCTCGAAACAACGCGGTCTCGGACGCCCATTCGCTTACGGTCCAGCGCTTCGCTCGTGTTGTCACGGCGGCTGCGTCGCTGTCGACGAGCGTGAGGACGTCGGTGAGGTACGCGCCCCAGCACGGGGTGGCTCTGAAGGCTTCGGCGAGTAGGTGGTCGCCATGTTTGGCGCCGTAGTGATGGCTTGACCACGGCGCCCTACTCGGATCATGCGCGTTGCCCGGGTTGTAGCCGATGATGACCGCGGAGCGACTTAGGTGAGGTAGAAGCTCGACGCTGCCACCTGCGGGGAACGAGATGTCGCTTGCGCCGGTGAACGCGATGTGTGCGTCACGGTCAGAAGGTCCCCAGATTGCCCAGCTCGCCGCCGAGCGGCCGCGCAATGCGCACAGCCGCCGAAATTGATCCTCAGACACGGGTGCCCGGGTCTGAACACCTCGCGTCGCTGCGTGAGCGGCGTCGGCGAGTTTGCGTGACTTCTGCACGACCGCTGCACGCTTCTCGGCGCCGGCGTCCATAGCACAGAAGCTATCGGGGCTCGCATCTGGCAGTGTTGCTAGCTCGCGCTGCGATCGAGGCCCGCGGCGTTCAGGCCCCCCTTCCATGAGCCGAATCGGAGTCGGATCGTCTCGCTGTGCGCTGGGCGGGTCCCGGAGTTGGTGACGACGGTTTGACTCCAGCGGTCATACGCGTTCCGCGTCAACGCCGGGCCCATGCCGGTCGCGGCGGCGGCCGCGGCTACGCACGTCTGAATCTGCTGGTCGGTGTAGTTGCTGCGGACATCTCGTCCACGCGGCGACCTTCCCGAACCCCCGTCGCGAGGTCGACCGCGCGCTGCCAGCTTCCGAACGCGGCGCGGAAGGTCGGTGCCGAAAGTGGCAGACGAGCGTCCGGCTCGACAGTCAGATGCGCCCGAGCCCAGGTCGCGTACGAGCGGAAGGTCAGCTCGTTGTGGTCTGCGTGGCTCAGCCAGAGCCGCAGCGCGTCGGTGAGTTCGGCGACCGAGTACCCGCCGGTGACCGGGTTGCGTTGCTGCGAGCGCCGGCCGGCGGACATCGGCAGCCCCGCGACATCCAGCGCCGCACTCCACCGATCCTCAAAGCAGCGGGAGATGAACTGCGCAGATGGAACTTCTGCGGGCAGCGGTTGTTGGTCGCGCCACGCCGTGTAGTCAGTCGGCGACGACGGCCAGATCCCATCAGCGGCGCACGCATGAAGTGCGTCGACCGCGACGAGGATCCTGATCCCAGATGATCGCCGCGCCATCCGGCCGAGCACGTCGACGAGCAGCCCCCGCGCTTCGGCTTGGCTCAGTCTTGCGACCAGCAGCTCCAGCGCGAGGTCCTCGTTCACGTAGCAGCCTCTGCCGCCCGCTTGGCGGCCGCGAGAAACTCCTCCCAGCCCGGGAAGATCCTGGCCCAGGCACCGCGGACCGGATACCGCGGCGCCGGCTTGCCGGCGTTGCGCGCCAGATCACGGGCAGCTCGACGCCATTCCGTGTACTCGCCCTCAGTTGGCCACTCACCGATCGCATCCCGGCACGCGATGAGCGCGTCGAGGACCTCTTTGAGGGAGTAGCTGGGCTCAAACCTGGTGTGGTGGTTGGCCGAGGACACCTTTGAGCTCGTCCCGTCGCGGACGAGCAGCATCGCGGCCCTGACCGCGCGCACCCACGTCCCGTAGGCGTTGATGAGCGTCGAGTGTGCAGGCCACTGATCCTCGCCGCGGCTGACTCGCATCGCGCGCTCGGCCTCATACTCGCGAGTCGCCGGCAGAACGCCATGGCCGTCGGCGACCAATTCCATGAGCAGGCCAAGCCGGACGTAGCGGGCGCCGCCGGGATCGGGCCGCGTGGTGTGCCGCTGGAGCAGGCGGCCGAGATCAAGCACCGTCTTCTCCGGCAGATGCGGGATCAGCCGGGCGATCAGTTCGGCGGCCTCACTGACGCCCTCAGGACGATCGGGAGCGCCCCCGCCGGTGTCGGCTGAACTGATTGCTTCGGCGAGCACTTTGAACACTTCGCCATCGAGTGGCTGAGGGGCGGAGTCAGGCATGGCGTTGTTCTCATCGAAGTTCATCATCGTCCTCGATCCATTTTGGAGCCGCGCTTGGTCCAGACTGCAGAACCGCTTGCGTGCATGCCCTCCGGGATCTCCACCGCGGTCGCGACATCCTTGGCGCGAACAACCGCCTGTTGCCAGCTTCCGAACCGGTCCACGATGCTCATGTCGCTCGGGATGCAGCCGTCAAGGGGCCACTTCGGGTGGCGAAGGAGCTCCCAGCGCCACGCCCGGTAGGCCAGACGGTTCGGCTGCCGGCCGCTGTCGCGGATGGCGGCGGCGACGAACTCCAGCATGCGCTCGTCGCTGAGGCGCAGCGCACGCCGAGTCCAATACACGGCGAACTGCTCCTCGCTGAGCAGACCAGCCCGACGCAGCGCAATGCTCCAGCCGCCGAAACGCGCGATCACTGTGCTCGCCGCCGGCGCGAGGCGATTTCCGTACTTGTCGAGATGGGTCTCGACCCAGCGCTGATACTCGATCGTGGTCGGTGCCGGCACCCCCAGATCCGAAGCCGCCTTCCGCAGCAGGTCAAGGATCTGCTCCGGGGTTTTGCGCGAAGCGCGGTTGATGTGGTTGGCGGTCTTGATCACCCGATACTTCGCTTCGTCGGCGCCGATCGACTCCAGCAGCTCGTGCCACGAATGCGTCCGTCCCTTCACCAGACCCTGGGCGCTCGTCGGGATATCGAACGCGCCCGGCTGCTGTACGTAGGAACGAGCCCAGCGCGTGAATGCCGTCTGGGTGCGCTTGCCGGGCGGAACCGCCTCGACGAACAAACGCAGCGCCAGGTCCTTCTGCGCCTCAGTGAAGGCTTTGCCGTTCCGAAGCAGGCGCCGCGCCGTGATGTCCGCGACCGGCGCGCCGACCTGGGCGACCGCCTCGACCCAACTGTCATCGAAGGTCCGACGGATGAAGGACGAGGTCGCCAGCTCTGCTCGGCTGGGATGCGCGCTGTGCCAGCGGTCGTACTCCCGCCGTGAAGGTACCCGCTTCAAGTCGTCGGCGGCGAGCCTCAGTGACTGCAGAGCGAGCGTCATCCGGGCGCTGTCCTGATGAGAAGGTCCGACGCGCCGGAGACGATCCAGACCCACCGTCGCCGCGTCCGCGCTCGCCCCGCGCCGAAGCGCGATGGCGCCGATTACGTGCTCGATATCAGCTCCGGGCCGCAGTTCCAAGAACCTGAACAAGGTAATCGCCAGAGGATCTCCCCGAGTGAACTGAACGGGGGAGACGAGATCTGGAGAGCCGGCCTGAGGCGCGGCTTCGCCCAGACCGGGCGCCGACGGATCGTCGGTCGTGGGCATCAAGGTAGAGGCGGACATGGGACGGTGTTCTGCGGTCGCCAGCGAACCTCCGGGCGACGGCTCGTGTGTGGTGTTCATGACCGGACGCTAGGGCCGCGCACACCGCTGAGCACGGTGCACCTGGAGAAAGCCGGCCGGCATCGGCTGGAGAAGCGACTCCCGGCGCTGGAGAAAAGGACCGAGGAAAAACCCTTTGAACACGGGGGTTTCGACGCGTCTTGGAGAAAACAGCAGACTTGATCGAGCGACACCGTCCGACCAAGCGGAGAAAACGACCGAGTCGGCAGATGCTCCGAGAGCCAGTTTACGCCCGCTGGCTCAGCGGGTGAGAGAGTTTCGCGAACGACCCATCATCATCGTCGCCGTCGATCGTCGCATAATCGTCGGCGTCAGCCCTCGCAGATCCGACGCAGCGGCGGACGTTGGATGAGGGGATTTGGTGTCGGCGGGCTCCGCCCCCTCGTCCTCGAATGCGTGTGCGAGATGCCCGCAGCCCCGGTGCGGCTGTCGAAGATCGCCCCGCACGACGACGACACGACACCCAGTGTCCCGTTTGGCCAGTTCGTTTGCAGTCGAGGCACCCCTGGCGGCGCCCGGCGGCGTCCTCGGATCCTCGTGTGGCGCTGGCACACCACGGGTCCTGCGTCCTGACCAGGCATCCCCCCCCCGGTGGCACCTCTTGGTGCCAACGAACCAACCAAACGCGACACTGGGCAAGACCCGTCAGCACGGCGACCGGACTGCCCGTGGCCCGCTTGAGAACGGGCGTTTGTGCCCTAGTGGACACCTCAGAACATGAGAGTGACACAGGAGGGGAGAGATGCAGACGACCTATTCCCGCAGCCCTCGCCTCGTGCTCCGCCGTCGGCGCCGCCATGCTGTGCGCGCTCGTGCTCGTCCTCGCGCTCATGCACGGGGGCTCTCTCAGCCTCGGGGCCGGCCGTGGTCATGCGAGCGCGTCGAGAGTGACGACACGATCGACGCTGCCCTCGGCGGCGACCTCCGCGCTGCGCTCGGACTGGTGGAAGCATCCGCTCGAGGCGCCGCCGAAGCCGATCCACAGCCCGTGGCCCGCGGCCGGCGGACCGCTCGTCCGCGGCTGACGCTTGCGCGCGGTCCTCGCCGGAACGCGGACCCATCTCAAGAAACGCGGACCCACGTCAGAAGGGAAAGGAGTTGCCAAGCCATGAAGCCGCGTCACATGCTCGCAGCGGTGTTCGCGCTGCTCGAGCTGCCGCTCCTGCTGCCGCTGGCGGCGGGCGCCGTGGTGTTCGGGGCGCTCTGCGGCCTGCAGTCCGCGGCTGAGCAACTGCGCCGGCTGTCGCTCGGCCGTCGCCGGCCGGCGCCCCGCCCGCGGGCACAGATGCCCCGGGCACAGACGCCCCGGGCTCGCCCGGCCGCAAGCTGACGTCGGCGGGCGACGTTCCGGCCGACGTCGCCCGCCGGCGGCTCGCCCCCTCCTCACCCCAGCGCTCTCGGCAGGCCGTGGATCGTCAGGGTGTCAACGGACCGCCGCGGCCATCGTGACCGCGATGTCGCCCTCCTGCTCGAGCAGCGAGAACCCGGTGACGCCGTCGGTGCGCGCGAACGCGAGCGCGACCCGTGCCGCGCCGACGCGCAGCCCGCGCAGCTCGATGCGCCCAAGACCCTCGGGAATCTGCGGGCGGATCACCGCAAGCGTGCGGCTCGGCGCATGGGCGCTCAGTCCGAGGGTCGTCTGCAGCAGCATGAACGGCGCCGCCGCCGCCCACGCCTGCGGCATGCAGGCGACCGGGTAGGGAACGGCGTCCGCGCGCTCGCCGCGCGCGAATCCGCAGTAGAGCTCGGCGAGACGGTGGTCCCGGCTGCGTGCCGCGATCTCGAAGATCGCGGCGGCGATCCGAGCGGCGGCGTCGTCATGTCCGTAGCGTTTCAGCCCGGCAGCGATGATCGCGTTGTCGTGGGGCCACACCGATCCATTGTGGTAGCTCATCGGGTTATAGGCCGGGTTCTCCGCGGACAGCGTGCGGATCCCCCAGCCGCTGAACATGTCCTCGCCCATGAGTCGACCCGCCACCCGAACGGCCTTCTCCGCGTCGGCGATTGCGCAGTACAGGGCGTGGCCGGCGTTCGAGGTCACGCTCCCGACCTGACGCTTGCGACCGTCGAGCGCGAGCGCGAACGTGTCCTCCTCCGGGTTCCAGAACGCCTCGTTGAACGCGACGCGCAGCGCCGCGGCCTGCGTCCGGAGCGCGCGGGCGCGGTCCGCCTCCCCGAGCGCCTCGTACACGTCGGCAACACCGAGCTTCGCCTCGTAGACGTACGCCTGGACCTCGACGAGCGCGATCGGCCCCTCGGCGAGGCGGCCGTCGGCGTGCACGACCGAGTCGTGGGAGTCCTTCCAGCCCTGGTTCTCAAGGCCCGCCGGAGCGCGTCGCTCGTACTCGAGGAAGCCGTCCCCGTCCCGGTCGCCGTGGCGGTCGATCCAGTCCAGAGCCGCGTCGAGCGCCGGCCGCAGCGTGCTCAGCGTCTCCGCGTCTCCCGTCCAGCGCCAGTAGGCGGAGGCGAGCATCAGGAACAGCGGGGTCGCGTCGACCGTGCCGTAGTACGGCGTGTGCGGAATCAGGCCGGCGCGGGCAAGCTCACCGGAGCGCAGCTCGTGCAGGATCTTGCCGGGCTCCGCGTCGCGCCATGGCTCGTCCGCGCGCGCCTGCAGGCGGGCGAGCGCCACGAGCGTTTCGCGTGCCATCGTGGGGCGGAGCATGAGCGCCTCGCAGGCCGTGATGAGCGCGTCGCGGCCGAACGGCGCCACATACCACGGGATGCCCGCCGCTGGCAGAACCGTCCCGGCAGCCGGGGTGATCAGCGCGTGCAGGTCTCGCACCGAGGCGCCGAGCACGCGCTGGTGCAGCTCACTGTCGGTGCTCACCCGCGTGCACGACGCCGTCCAGTCGGCGGCGCCGCGCTCGAGCTCCTCGACCGCACGGGCGAACGGGCGGGAGGCGGAGCGCCGGCCGTCGGTCACCGGCGTGATCGTGATGCACAGCTCCCGGGTGTGGCGCGGCGCAAGCTCGATCTCCCAGCGCAGCCGCACCCGCTCACCCTCAAGCCGGCGGGCGTACGGCGGCCGGTCGGCGCGCACGACCGTCTCCTGGAACAGTCCGTCCTCGCCCTCGTACGCGAACGCAACCGCGTGCGCACGGAGCTTGGGGACCATCAGTCGCCCGCGCGCCGGACGGCTGCGCACGCCGCGGATCTCGAACACGTCGGCGTAGTCGGCGGCGAGCGAGAGCTCGAGCGGAATCTGAGCGGGACGGTTGAGGTAGCTGCGCAGCGCCACCCGCAGGTAGAGGCTCTCGTCGACGAGCAACGTCCGGCGCAGGCTGATCGTCTCCTGCGGCACCTCCATCCCGCGGGTGTCGTGCAGCCTCGGGTTCGTCGACTCGACGACGGCCTGGAACCCGGCATCGGCGGAGTGAGAGAGCAGCACCGGCTCAGCCTCGCCGAACGTGAGCCTGAGCTCCGACAGCACCCGCGTGTCCGAGGTGTAGAAGCCCTCGCCGCCGATCGCGGGTGCGAGCACGTCGCCGGTCGGCCGGGCACAGAGAAACGCATCGCCGGACTTGATGACGAGCAGGTCCGCACGCGCCTCCGCGGGCACGGGCGGTGGGCTCAGGAACTCGACCGGGCCCGCCTCTCCGGCGATCTCGAACGCCTCTCCGTTCGGGCTGACCCGCTCCCCGCCTCCGGTTGCTGGTGGCAGTCTCGTCATCATGATCCGCGCAGGGTCGGGGGTTGCGGCGCCGTCGACCGCAGACGGCCGCCGCCCGGCCACTTTAGGCGGCCATCCGCTCCGGGTCGCCCATCCCCGCTCGCCGCGTGTCGTCGATGTCGATCGTGAGGATGTTGCCCGCCGCTGCTTGCGTGTCATCGACGTCGATCGTGAGGCTGTTGCCCGCGGCGGCGATCGCCCGCCGAAAGACACGCTCGTACGCGCGGGCGACCGCGCGCGCGTCGCAACGCTCGAGGATCGTCGCCCGGCACTCGCCCGGGTCGATCTCGTCCGTGCGCGCGCAGGCCGCGGCCATCGCGGCCTCATCGTCGACGAGGAAGCCGGTTCGGCCGGGCGTGACGAGCTCACGTGCGGCGCCCTCGGGGAACGCGATCACGGGCGTGCCGCAGACCATCGCCTCGAGCATCACCATGCCGAACGGCTCCGGCCAGCGGATCGGCATCAGGAGCGCCCGCGCTCGAGAAAACAGCCGGCGCTTGAACTCCCCGCCGATCTCGCCGACGTAGCGCACGCGGTCGTCGTCGAGGTGCGGCGCCACCTCCTGCTCGAAGAACGCCTCCTGGCCCGGCTGCACCGGTCCGGCGAGCACGAGCCGCCGGCCGGCCAGCCGAGCCGCTGCGATCGCCCGGTGCGGGCCCTTCTCGACGGCCATCCGGCCCACCCACAGCAGGTACCGCTCCTTGCGGTTGACGAGCGGCCACTCGCCGACGTCGATCGGGTTCGGAATGACGCCCGCCACCCGCAGGCCGGCGGGCGCCTGCACACGCTGTGCCTCGCTGATCGCCACCACCTGCGCCTTGTGCGCGTGGTGGGCGTAGAACGCCGAGGTCTCGGCGGTGAACGGACCGTGGAGCGTGTGCACGAGCGGCGTGGTGAGCCGGTCGGCCATCGCGACGGCGGCGAAGCCGCAGTGATCGTGGACGACGTCAAACGGGCGGCCGGCGCGGCGCGCCGCGTCGATCGCCTCGAACGCGCGGGCGACGTGGTCGATTTCGAAGATCGAGCGTTCGATCGCCTCCGGGTGGGCGTGGTCGAGCAGCGTCACGACCTTGGCCTCCGAGTGCGAGCCGGGCGCCGCGAACAGCGTCACCTCGTGCCCGCGGCGATGCAGCTCCCGGGCGACCAGGGCGACGACGGCCTCAACCCCGCCGTAGCCGGGCGGGGGGACCGGGATCCACGGCGGCGCGAGGATCGCGATCCGCAGCCGCCGGTCTGTGGGGGCGAGCGGTGCGCGCGGCGGCGCGACGAGCCGCGAGCCGTCCCGGGGTTCCGCGCGAGTGGGGGTGGGGTCGATCGATGCGTTCACGTCAGGATGGACACAGCAGGGTCAGGCGTGCAGAAGGCCGGCCGTGCGAGTGCGGCCACGGGTGGTCGTAGGACGAGCGCGCCGCCTGACAACCCCCTGTCGGCGCGCGGACAACTCCCGCGATGCCCGCCCCCGAGCGGTGCGCCGACGGCAGATGACCGCGCCGCAGCAAAACGCCTCCGCGCCCGGAGTCCGGTGGCCCTACACGGGGTGGTGGCCACCCGTTTCCTGGCCCGTGAAGCTCGACCGCACAGGCTGAGGAGCTGCTCGCATGTCTCGATGTCATCCTCAAATAGGCCGCTGTCGAGAATCTCCATCACTTCATCGTCTCGCTTCACGGTTCCTCACCCTCCTCGGATCGCGCGTCGATAACGCGCGCCCGACTACGGGCGCTCAGGACAGAACCGTGGGGAGAAACCGGGAGCTGCTTGACCGCCACCCGTGGCTCGAGCGGGCGAGCATCCGGCCAAGCCGCGGTGCGGGCGACGGCGAGCATCGTGAGACGCGCACCGAGGGGTTGTGCGCGCTCATCATCGAGGGTGAGCGGCAGGACGAGCCGGTCTCATCGTCGCCGAGCCTCGGGCGGCGCGCCTGATCCCGGGTCCGAACCCTCGAGCGCACGGACGAGACGCCCACGGGCGCGGTGCAGGCGGGTGGTGATCGTCGCCTCGCGCACCCGGAGCGCCCGGGCCGCCTCGCGGTAGGAGAGGCCGACGAGGTCGATCGCGACGAGCGCGTCGCGGAAGGGCTCGGGAAGCCCCGCGACCAGCGCGTAGAGCTCGCGGGCCTCGAGGGCGGCGTGCGGCTCGACGACCGACGGGTCGGCGACTCGGTCGAGGTCGTCGGGCAGCGGGTCGGGCCGCAGCTGTCGTGCGGCCGCCCGGTGAGTGGTGAGGTACGTGTTGCGCGGCACGCGCAGCAGGTAGCCGAGGTCGTCCTCGGAGCGGAGCAGACGCGGCTTTCGCAGCACCTTGACGTATGTCTCCTGAACGAGGTCCTCGGCGTCCTCGCGTGAGCCGCACAGGGCCCAGGCGGCGCGGTACAGCCGATCGATGTGGTCGCCTTGGCGCTCCGGCTCAAGCTCGCGGACGCCCGCCGAGTCGTCCGACCGGACGAGCGTGGCGGGACAGCCGCCGTCATCGCGCCGCGAACGCTCCGGTTGACGGTGTGCAGGGCATGGTGTCACTCACACCAGACACCCGACACGCGTCGAATCTTCCCTCAGCTATGCGGGAAGGTTTTCGCGGCCGCGGCGGTCCTACTCACCCAGACGGCTCCGTGTAGCGCTACGGAGCCCGCCCACCCGCGCCGCTCCCCTCCGAAAGGACCTTCCCATGACCGACCATGGTCATCGCTCTTCGACGTCCATGCCCGAGGGACTCGACGAACTCTGGCGGCGGGTCGTCGGCCGGCGCTCGTTCCTCAGGGGCGTCGGGATCGCCGGCGCCGCGTCGCTGCCCATCGCCGGCGCCAGGTCCGCGGGCAGGTCTTCGGCATGATGCACAAATGGCGAGACGCCGGCGAGCATGACTGAGGCGACGAGCGGCTGCGCGCCGGCGCGCTGGGTGCATGACGAGTACGACGCCGGGGCGCTCGCACGGCGAGTGCTCGACCCGGCGCGCGAAACGCCGATCGTATGCATCACCACGCCCGGGTATCTGAGCCGGCCGATGCTCGATCCCGACCAGCTCGTCACCGAGCTGTCGGACCTCGACGTCGAGGTGTGGGTGATCACTCAGCGGACGCACGGCTGGGCGCTCACCGAGGAACTGCCGCCGGGCCTCGACGTATACGGCGGCGCGACGCGCCTGTGGTGGCCGATCGAGGACCGCCGCGACGTCGACCCGCGCGAGCATCCGCGGTTCGCGATCTTCAGCCCGGACGACGTCGACCGGGTGATCCGCGAGATCGCCGGGCAGCTGCGGCGGCGCCTTGGCGCGCCGCCGCCCGAGGGCGCCGAGGCGGTCGGCGTCGTCAGCCATGTGCTCGACACGGGCGCGGAGGATCGTGCTCGCGAGCGGCCAGCTCGCGTTCGCCGCCAACGCGCACCTGGCAAAGGGGCCGATCTATCACGCACGCGAGGCCGTGCAGCCGGGACAGCGTGTCAGGGTCCGCGTGGGCGGCGCCCGGACGACCCGACGCGGCACCCTCGCCGTGTCGCTGCGCCCGTTCGCGCCTGATCCGTGGGCGCGGCTTGCGGAGGCGTACACGCCGCAGATGAACGTCGAGGGCGTCGTCGTCGAGCTGCGGGGGTACGGCGCGCTCGTCGAGCTCCTCCCGGGCGCGAGCGGCCTGTTGCCGAACGCGCACATCGCGCCCGAGTACGTCGTGCACCCCGGCGATTACCTGTCCGTCAACGACCGCGTCGTCGTCTGCCTGCTCACGCTGCAGCCCGAGCTCCGGAAGGCCGAGCTCTCGCTTGTCGATGCCGACGAGGACGCGGCCGTCGAGCCGCCGGCGTCGATCTATCCCGACGGCCCGCCGTGGCTGACCGAGTTGTCGCCGGACGACTCGGCCGAAGTGCAGGCAGCGGAGGACGCGCCGGTCGAGGAGTGCAGGACGGCCGAGGAGCCGCCGCCCCACGACGAGGTGCCGCTCGCGTACGAGCTCGGGACCCCCGCGGACCAGTCCGTCCCATCCGTGGACACGCGAGGCACCCTCGCGGGCGACCGCGATCTCCTCGCGGGCGGGCCCGACTGCGGCGCCGCCGGCCCCTCCGACCTCGGCGACGTCGCCGAGCTGGCGGAGGCGGTCGCCGCCGGCGCCGCGCTTCAGGCTCGGGTCGAAGCACTGGTCGTCAGCGGCGAGCGGGAGCTTGCGCGCCTTCGCGTCCGGGCGCGGGAGCTCACCGCGCAGCTCCGGGACGAGATCGCCGCCGCCGAGCAGCGCATCCTCCGGCTCGAGGAGCACGAGGCGGCGGACCTCATCGTCCAGGCGCGCGGTGAGATCGAGGTGATCCGCGGTGAGACCGACGAGCTCCGGGAGCGCCTGGCCGCCGCTGAGCAGGACCGGGAGCAGCTGATCCGCCAGGAGAGGGCGGCGCGCGAGCGCTCGGAGCGGGCCTCGCGGCAGGCCGAGGAGGCGCGACGGGATGCCGAGAGCGCACGGTCGCAGGCGGAGACGCTGCGCTCTCAACTCGAGGTGATCGACGGCGGCGATCCCGCGCACCAGTTCACGCGCGAGCTGCACCACGCCTGGGCACAGCAGTACGCGACCGACGAGGATCGCCGGCGCTGGCAGTTCCGGCGGCACCGCTCCCCGCGTCCGGGAGGACGGCGCGACCGCCTGGCGCGTCAGCCTGCAGGTGAAGACGCCGTCGGCGCGCCGGCTGCACTACTGGCAGCGGCGCGACGGCCGCGTCGAGCTCTCGAAGATCGCCCTGCACGACGATTACACGATCATGTAGCCACAATCCGTCAGCACGACGACCGGGCCGCCCGTCATCGCTTGAGAACGGGCCCTCGCGCCCTACTGGACAGTTCAGAACGTGACAGTGACAGGAGGGAGCGATGCAGACGATCCATCCTCATAGCCCTCGCCTCTTGCTCGCCGCCGGCACCGCGCTGCTCTGTGCATTGCTGCTCGTTCTCGCTCTCATGCACGGAGGCGCCCTCAGCCTCGGAAGCGGCAGTGGCCACGCGAGCGCGTCGCAGCTCACGACACGATCGACGCTGTCCTCCGCGACGACTTCCCCGCTGCGCCCCGACTGGTGGAGGCATCCGCTTTCGCTCCCGCTGAAGCCGGTCCACAGCCCGTGGCCGGCGGCCGGCGGACCGATCGTCCGCGGATGACGGCTCCGGCACGCGCACGGTCGTGACCGGTGGACCATCCCGGGATGTGAACGGAGTCGCGAAACGATGAAGATGCGCCACCTGCTCGCAGCGTTGCTCGCGCTGCTGGAGCTGCCGCTCCTGCTGCCGCTGGCGGCGGGGGCAGCGGGGTTCGGAGCGTTGGGCGGTCTGCAGTCCTCGGTCCAGCGGCTGCGCCGGCTGGTGGTCGACCGCCGCCGTCCGTCGCGGCGGCCGCGGGCGCAGATGTTGCGGCCGGCCGCGGGCTAACCCCGGCGGACGAGATCGCGGTCGCGACCGCCGCGGCCATCGTGATCCCGTCACGCCGCTCTGCTCGAGCAGCGAGAACCCGATGACGGTCGGGGCGGCCTCGGCGGGACGGTGAGCGCGCGTGCGCGCGACGATCGCCGCGGGGTCCAGCGGTCCCCACGGCAGGGAAAAGCCTCCGCGCTCGGAGGTCCTGTGCCCCGTCAAGGGGCGGTGGCCATCGCAACTGCCTGGCCCGTGAAACTCGACCGGCGGAGGCTGAGCAAGTGCCCGTATGTCTCGATGTCACTGTCAATAGGCCGCTCGGCCGGCGACGCAAGACAAATGTGTCACCCGGGTCTCGCCGGCGGCCCGATCGTCACGGCGCCCACCGGCCGCGTCGCCGGCGGTCCGAGGGTCACGCGGCGCCGGCCGACTGCAGCGAGGCATCGAGCGCGTCAGGGAGCAGGCCGAAGATCCGCTCGGCCGCAGCACGCTCCTCGCCGAGAATCGCCCCCGCGACCTCCGCGGTCGGCTCGTCGCCGGCCCGCTCCGCGACGCGGCGCAGCAGTTCGTAGCCGGCGATCTCCAGATGCTCGAACGCGTAGGCGAACCCGGCGAGCTTGGCGGGGGTGTCACGCTGCAGGCCGAAGAACGCTCCCCAGTTGAGGGCGCCGACCGTCATCAGGAGGTCCTTGACGGGTGAGGGGCCGGCGCCGAGCGCCCGCAGGCGCTCGCGCACGCGGGCCTCGTGCGTCCTGGTCTCGGACAGGTGCTCGTCGTAGGCCTCGGTGAGGCTCTGCGGTCCCGCCAGCCGCCGTCCGCGGGCGAGCAGCTGGGAGGCCTGTGCCTCGAGGGCGTGCGCGTCGGTGAGGTAGCGGATCACGTCGCGGTCGAGCTCCTGCGCCTGCTTGGCCCGCAGCGCGGCGTCGACGGCGCGCTCGAACAGGCCCGCGAGGCGCTCGCTCATCGCATCCTCCTCGCTCCGGATCGTCTCGGCCGCGGCTGCCGTCTCCGCGTCGCCGGCGCGCTCGGCCACGCGCGCCAGCAGCTCGTACGCGGCGAGTTCCATGTGCTCGTAGGAGAAGGCGTGGGCGACGAGCTTGCCGGGCGTGTCGGGCTGCACGAGCGCGAACAGCGCGAAACCCGCGCCCGTCAGCTGTCCGACCACGTCCTTGACCCGATTCGGCTCGGCGCCGTGGTCGTGGAGGCGGTCTCGCATCATCCGCTCGTGCGTCTCGGTCTCCCGCCTGTGTTCGCGGAACTCGTCGGAGATCACGGGATCGCCGGCGATCAGCGGGGCGTATCGCATCTGGATGAGCGCCTGCTCCTCGATGCAGTGGGCGTCGGTCAGGTACTTGGTCAGCTGTTCGTCGAGGTCACGGTCGGCCACGGGGAACCTCCGGGTCGGGGCGGGTGGTCATTCGCTACCGCCGCACGCCGTGCCGAAACCAGCGTTCGCCGTCGGCGACCGCGTCAGCCGGTGATCATGACGGGGGTGCCGAAGGGCAGATGACGGGCCATCCAGGTGATCGGGCCGTTGTCGATGCGGATGCACCCGTGGGAGGCGGCCGAGCCGAGCGGGTTGAGCAGGCTGGCGCCACCGCGGCCGTGGATCGCGACGCGGCCGGGGCCGCCGCCGAAGTTGTACAGGACGTTGGAGAGGCTCGTGAGCGGCAGCGCCCAGGGGCCGAGGAAGCCCGCCGGGTCAGGCTGCGGGTCCTTTTCATAGATCGCGGCGAGGCCGGCCGGTGTCGGGGTGGAGCGCTTGCCGACGACCGCCCGGTAGCGGTGGAGGACCCGCCCGCGGCGCTCGACGCTGACGGTTCGGGCGCGCGTGTCGACGGTGACCCAGTACGAGGTGTGCATGAGCACGACGTCGGCCCGGGGGATCCAGCCGCTCGTGCCGTCCGGCCGGATCGGCAACAGGACCCGGAGCCACTGCGCTCCGGCGCGGCTCGCGGAGCCGAGCACGAGCAGGACCTGTGGCTGGGCCGACCAGCTTGTCGCCGGGCCGGCGAACCACACGCGCCGACCGGCGTCCGCGCGGCCACGGGCCTCGACGCCCCGGACGATCCCCGCGACCGTCGCCCCACCCGTCGGAGAGGGCGGGGCGACCGCGGCGGGCGGGCCGGCGGCGCTCGCCACCGGGGCGGCGGCGAGCGCCGCGGCGGCGCAGGCCCCGCCGAGGCACGCCAGACCGCCGCGCACCGCCCTCAGCCGGTGACCGGGGTCGGAGGCGGCTTCGGCGCGGGCGTGACTTTCACCGTGGCGCTCGCGCGCGCGGTCTTCGTGCCCGGGGCGGTCGCGGTCGCGTGGTTGACGAGCGTCCCATGCGCGCCGGCGAGCGCCCGGGCACGCAGCACGAGCGTGCGGGAGTGGCCGGTTCGCAGGCTCCGGATCGTCCAGCACTCGCGCCCGTTGGAGAGCCCCGCCCGGGGCGTCGCGCTGGTGAACGTCAGGCCGAGCGGCAGCGCGTCGCACACCCGGAGGTTCTTCGCGGTCGCCCGCGACGCGGACACCGTGATCCGGTACGTGACGCTCCCGCCGGCCCTGATCCTGGCCGGCGAGGCCGTCTTGCGGAGGCTCAGCCGCGGCGCCGGCGCCGCGACCCGCGTCTTCGCGTGGCCGAGGTTGTTGCTCGTCTTCGGATCGCTGCCGGAGCTCGTCACCGAGGCGCTGTTGTCCTGCATCCCCGGCTTCGTCACCCTCTCGGTGACGGTGATCGTCGCCGACGCGCCGTCGGCGATCGTGCCCAGCGAGCAGCGAACCACCTTGCCGGTCGTGCAGGAGCCCTGGCTCGGCGTCGCGTGCACGTCGCTCACCGCGAGCTTCGGCGAATCCATCACCGTCACCCCGGACGCGGCGTCCGGCCCGTGGTTCGTGATCACGAGCGTGTAGGTGAGCAGCTGCCCCGGTCGGGCCGCGGCGTGGTTGACGCGCTTGACGATCGAGAGGTCCGACTGGCCGTTCGTCGTCCGCGGCGCACCCGGCGGCCCATCCGGCGAGCCGGGCGAGTCCGCGGCGACCGTCACCGTCGCGCTCGAGGTGTTGTTCGCCTGGTTCGGGTCGGGGGTGCTCGCCGCCACGCTGGCGGTGTTCGTCACCGTCCCGCTCACGCTCGTCGACACATCGACCGTGACGAGGATCTGCGCCTGACCGCCGTCCGCGATCGTCCCGAGCTGACAGGACGTGCCCGAGCAGCTCCCCTGGCTCGGCGTCGCCGAAACGAGCGTCTCGCCGGCCGGCAGCGGATCGGTGACCGTGACGCCGCTCGCGTCATCCGGGCCGTTGTTCGTGACGAGCAGGGTGTAGGTCACCTGGCCGCCCGCGGTCACGGACGTCGGAGCTGCCGTCTTCACGAGCGCCAGGTCGGCGCCGGGCAACGGCTGGACGGTCGCGCTCGCCGTGTTGTTGGCGAGGTTCGGGTCCTGCTCGTTGCCGGTCACCGTCGCCGTGTTCGTGAGCGCCGTGGGGTTCGGCGCCGGCGCGGTTCCGGTGACGGTGATCGTCGCGCTCGCGCCGACCGCGAGCGGATTGCCCTGGCAGGTGAGCGTGCCCGCCGCGATCGAGCAGCCCGGCGTCGTCGTCTGCGGGTTGACGAGCCCCGTCGGCAGCGGGTCGTCGACCACATAGCCCGACGAGTTGCCCGGGCCGTCGTTCGTCACCGTGAGCGTGTACGTGATCTGGCCGCCGGAGGCGACGCTCGTCGGTGAGGCGCTCTTCGTGAGCGCGAGATCGACCGGCTGGCCGGGGATCGAGGCGCCGTCGTTGATCGAGTTCGCCGGGCCGGGCTGGCTCGAGACGAGGGTGAATGACGGGGAGGCCGTGCTCGCGCCGGCGACCTGGACCTGGTACATCGTGCCGCTCGTGTTGTTCGAGAAGCCGAGGTTCCCGTTGCCGTACGTCCACGCCGCGCCGAAGCTCGTGTTCGGCATTCCCGGCAGCAGGCCCGGCGGGATCGTGAAGGCGGTCACCGTGCCGGTGGTCGGGTCGACCCGCACGATCCCCGAGTGGCCGATCCCCCACAGATACCCCTGGGCGTAGGCGAGGTCGGCCGCGAGCGGTGCGGCGCTCAGCGGGAGCGTGCTCCTCGCGCCCGTCGCCGGGTTGTAGACGAACAGCGTTCTCGCGCCCGGGTCCGAGGACCCGAAGTAGAGCTCGCCGTTTGCGGTGTCGAACGCGCCGACGTCCTCGTGCCGGCCTCCCGGTCCGACGTTGACGCCGGTGTCGGTCGGATGACCGCTCGAGTCGATCTGGATGATGTCGCGCGCGCCCGGGCCGGACAGGATCACGGCGTACAGGTAATTGTTGATCGTGTCGTACGCCATCGCGTTGTAATGGAAGCCCGCGGGCGGGCCGACGCTCTTGAACGCGAGCTGCCCGTTCGACTCGACCGCCTGCTCGAGCGCCGTCGAGTTCCCCTGGGCGATGAACACCGCCGGGCGCGCCGGGGTGAACGGGGTCCCGGCCGCGGCCGCCGGCGCGGCGCCCGCCCCGAGCAGGACCGCACAGGCGCCCGCGAACGCGCACGCCGCGGCCGACGCCCGTCGCGCCGGCCGGCCGCCGACGCTCGCCGCCCAGCTCGAATGCCTGCCGGAGCGTTTCCGCCCCACGACAACCCGACTCATGTGCGCCACCCTTCGCTCAGCGTTCCGGTCTCCGCCACGGGCGTGGCGTCCTCTGCCGCGGCGCGGGCCGGCCGCCGTGGCGCGGGCGAATATACAGTCGGCAACGGCGGGACCATTTCGCTTCGCGGGTCTCAGAGCTGATGAAGGTTGGCGTTCCCGCGGAAATGCCGAGCTGGGAACGCGGCGTTCCCGGCCGGCGCCGGGCCCGAGCCGCCCGGGCCCCTCGCGCGCGGCCCCGACCTGCGGTCCGCCTCACGGCCACAGCGGACGAGCCCGAGCCGCGCCATCGCGCGCGGCGCTCGCCGGCGCCCCGGCGGATCAGCGCGTGGCCTGCTCCCCGCGCGCGGCTCGCCGGCGCCCCGGCGGATCAGCGCGTGGCCTGCTCCCCGCGCGCGGCGCTCGCCGCCGGCTCGGTGTTCAGCCGCGCGCCGCGCCCGCGGGCGGCGAAGCTGGAGAACCACTGGAACTGGATGAAGACGAGCAGGCGGTTCTGGAAGCCGACGAGGTACCACAGGTGGACGAAGAGCCAGATCAGCCAGGCGATCAATCCGCTGAGCTGCAGGCCCCTGATGTCGGCGACCTCCGCCGCCCGCCCGATCGTGGCCAGGTTGCCCTTGTCCTGGTAGCGGAAGGGCGGCGTGTCCCGGCCCCGCAGCCGGTCGCGCACGATGCGGGCGGCGTAGCGGCCCTCCTGCATCGCCACCGGCGCCACCCCGGGGAGCGTGACCACCGCGCCGCCGCTCTCACGCACACGACCATGTCGTCGAGCGCGAGCACCTCGGGATGACCCGGCAGCGTGAGATCGGGCCCGACCGTGATGCGGCCCGCGCGGTCGAGCGCCGCGTCCGTGACCCGGCTCAGCTCGACGGTGAGCTCCGACGCGCTCACCCCGGCGGCCCACACGACCGTCCGCGCGGATGCGCTCCTCGTCGTCCGCGCCTCCCGCCGCACCGGATCGGTCTCCCGCGTTGGCGGCTTCGAGGGCGCTCAGGATCTGACCACGAACCGCAAGCGCGCTCTCGAGCGACTTGACCTCGTGGGCAAAGTCGATCCACGCCTCGTGTCCGAAGTACGAGTGCTCCGAGCCCCCCGCGACGATCAGGGTGTCAGAGCCGATCGACTCCACGGCAGGGACCCCGTCGAGCGAGCGCAGGCGCAGCCGGCGGGCATCGAGGCCGAACCCGGACGCCTCGGCAAGAACGACGCGGACGTTCGGCCACCGCTTGAAGATCGTCCGCAGCGGAGTCGCGATCTGGCCGGAGGAGAGACGCCGGTCGCGACCTGATGGGTGGGCGGCTGGAACAGGTGAAAATTGCGCGGTCGATCAGCGTCACCTCGGCCGGCGCTCGGCGCAACCCCATCACGGCCTGCAGGCCGCCGAATCCGCCACCGACGACGACCACCCGATGCCTGTCCGCGCCGCTCATCGCCCGTGGACGCCACCGGTCTCCGGTCCAGCCGCACGGTACGTGCATGATCAGAGCACTTCACGGCCCGCCTCGAGCGGACGGCGTCGCCACGCTGGCGGCTGAGCGGCGCTACGGTCGCCTGCGGTGCTCGTCACGATCGGTCATGGCACGCTGGGGCAGGACGAGTTCCTGAGGCTGCTGGCCGATGCATCGGTGCAGGAGCTGGTGGACGTCCGGTCGCATCCCGGGAGTCGGCAGGTCCCGCACTTCGGGCGGGAGACGATGGAGGAGTGGATGCCGCCCGCCGGCGTGCGGTATCGCTGGGAGCCGGCGCTCGGTGGGCGGCGTCGCTCGACGGGGCGATCGCCGAACGTGGCGCTGCGGCACCCCTCGTTCCGCTCCTACGCCGACCACATGGCGGCCTCGGCGTTCCGTGAGGCGCTCACGCGAGTCGCGGACGACGCGTCCGAGCGGGTCGTGGCGGTGATGTGCGCGGAATCGGTCTGGTGGCGCTGTCACCGGCGGTTGATCGCCGATGCCGCGGTGCTTCTGCACGGCGTCGACGTTCGGCACCTGTTTCACGATGGCCGCCTGACGGAGCACCGGCCATCGCCGGAGGCGCGCATCGTCGACCTCGACGGCCGGCCGACCCTGGTCTACGACGTCGGCGCCGACGTCCCGCTGTTTGACGGTCCCGACGCGCCGGCCGCAAACGCCGGCTGACGCGGGGGCACCTCGCCGGCCGGCGACGTGCCCGCGTGCGCGGCGATCAAGGAGGGCCTCGACGGTCTGCCGGTCGCCTGCCCGCACATCGGGGAGGCGGCCTGGGGCACCGGCGAACTGGCTGCACCTCCTCCGAGGCCGTCCCCGGCGCAGCTCTGCGCGATGGTCGCCAGAGGATCCCGAGCTACCGCGGCGGCTCGATCCCGGCCCGCTCCAGCACCAGGCGCGCGGCCAGGAGCTCGCCGTCGATGTCGCCGTAGCGCGCGAGTGCCAGCGCGTACACGTCGGCGACGAGCTCCGCGACCGGGGCAGGGACCTCGGAGGCCCGCGCGATCTCGACGATGTCACCCAGCTCCCGCACGCAGCCGGTCAGCGGGAACGTGTCGAGCGTCTCGCCGTCGAGCAGCGCCCCGGCCGGTTCGTCGAGGAAGCGCCCGCCGGCGGCGCTCTGCGCGAGCGCGGACCGCAGCGTCCGCAGGTCGAGCCCGGCGCGGGCTCCGATGGCGAGCGCCTCGGCGCACGCGACCGCCTGTCCGAACCAGAGCAGGTTGACGAGGAGCTTCGTGAGGTAGCCGCTGCCATGTGGGCCGACGTGGAGCACGCGCTCGGCGATTGCGTCGAGCACGTCGGACACGCGCGCGAGGTCCTCGGGCGCGCCGCCCGCGAACATGAGCAGGCGCCCGGCGCGGGCGTCCGCCGGGCCGCCTCCGAGCGGCGCGTCGAGCACCCGGAGCCGGGCCCGCCCGGCCGACCCGGGCGCCGAGGCCGACGCCCGACCGGGACCCCGCTCGGTCGCCGCTGCGATCCGCCCGGCCGTCGCTGCGATCCGCCGTGCGGCCTCGGGCGTCGCGCTGCTCATCTCGACCCACGCCCCGCCCGGCGCAAGCGCCGCCAGCAGCGTCTCGCGCACCGCCTCGACCTCCTCGTCGCCCGGCAGCACGGTGAGCACGACCTCCGAGCGCGCCGCGAGCTCGGAGACGGAATCCGCCCAGCCCGCGCCCGCCGCGACAGCGGAGCGCCGAAGCTCCGGGCGCAGGTCGTGGCCGGTCACGTCGAATCCCCGTGCGACGAGTCGCTCGCAGATCGCCGACCCCATGCGGCCGAGGCCGATCACGCCGAGGCGCCTGGCTGCGGTGGGCGGCATCCCGGCAAGCGTACGGCCGGGCGATAGAGCATGCGCGTGACAGGGCACGCGCGACAGGACACGTGATGGGGCACGCGCGCGCGATAGATTGGACGCGCCACGAGGATCACGCGCCTCGGGCGCGAACACCTGGTCCGGACGAAGGCCGGTCGACCGGACGTTCATCAAAATCCCATCACCGGGACCGATCCTCACGCCAGCATGTCAGCGAGCGCGCCCGACCATGACCAACCGTTGCGAGTCGTCATCCTCTCCGCCGACGTCGGGGAGGGCCATGTCGCCGCTGCGCGGGCGCTTCAGGAGAGCCTCATGGAGCGGGGCTGCGCGAGCGTCGTCCACGAGGATGGCCTGCGCTGCCTGGGCCGGCTCGCCCGGCGCCTGATCCGCGACGGCTACCGGCGTCAGCTGCGCTCCGCGCCCGACTCCTTCAACCGCCTGTACCTGTTGTGGCGCCGCCACGCGGTCCTGCGGGCGGCCGGCGCGCGGCTGCTGTACCGCGCCGGACGCCGGCGCCTGGGCCGGCGGGTGCGCGCGCTCCGCCCCGACGTCGTCGTCTCCACGCATCCCGCACTCACCGCGGCGCTCGGCCGGATGCGCCGGCGGGGGCAGCTGCGCTCCGTGCTGTGCGCGACGATCACCGACCTCACCGACAACCCGATGTGGTGCGACCAGGGCACGGACCTGCACGTCGTCATGGATCCGATCGCGATCCCGTGGGTCGAGCGGCACGCCGGCGTCGGCAGTGCGGTCGCCGTGCGCCCGCTGATCTCGCCGCGGTTCCGGCGGGCGGCCGACGCGGCGCAGGCGCGCGAGGCGCTCGGCCTGCCCGCGCACGGCTCGGTTGTCGTCGTGTCCGGCGGCGGCTGGGGAGTGGGCGCCCTCGACGCCGGTGTGGCGGGCGCGCTCGCCGGAGGCGCCGATCATGTGATCGCGCTCGCCGGGCGCAACCCGGCGGCCGCCGAGCGACTCTGCGCCCGGTTCGGCGACGAGCCGCGGGTGCGGGTGCTCGGCTTCACCGACCGCATGCCGGAACTGTTGCGGGTCGCCGACGCGCTCGTCCACGGGACGGGTGGGATGACCTCGCTCGAGGCCGTCGAGTGCGGCTGCCCGGTGATCGCGTTCGGCACCCGGCTGCCCCACGTCGAGGAGCACAACCGCGCGCTCGAGGAGCTCGGCCTGTGCACCGTCGTGCGCGACGAGGCCGCCCTCGCCGACGCGATCGCGGAGGCGGTGAGGCGCGGGCGCCGCGTCGCCGTCGCCGCGGAGGCCCCCGTTGCCGGGGCTCCCGTTGGCGGGGCCGCCGTCGCCGGGGCTCCCGTTGCCGGGGCCTCCGTTGCCGGGGCCGCTGTCGTCGCCGCTCCGGTCGCGTCGGCCGTCGCCGTTCCGGTCGCGTCGGCCGTCGCCGTTCCGGTCGCGTCGACCGTCGCCGTTCCGGACGCGTCGACCGTCGCCGCCGACGCCGCACCCGCCGAGCCGCGGCCCGACGCCGCCGCCGTCGTCATGGCCGCGGTCGCGCGCGTCAACCCGCTGCCGCGCTGGCGGCTGCGCCTGCGCCGCGCGGCCACGCCCGCCGTCTGCTCGGTCGGGCTGCTGTGGACGGTGACGACCGCCGACGCATTCTCGTTCGCCTCGAAGATGTTCCACATGCACTCGTTGACCTCGGTGCCCGCCTGGAGCGACCGGCTCGACCTCGTCGTCGCCGCGCCGGCCGGCCGGGAGGTCGCCGACGCCCGGCTCCTTGACCGGCACGGGATCCATGTGACGTTCAGCATCACGTACCGGCCGCCGCCGGCGATCCTCGCCGGCGTGCGTGCGGCCGGCGACGACCTCGTCCCCGCCCTGGAGAGCTCGGGCGCGATGCGCTGGCTCGGCACGAGCGACGACCTGAGCGACATCCGCGCGGCGGTCGGCGGCCGCCGATTCCTCGTGCCGCGCGGCGGGATGTCGCTCGGCCAGTACCTGCTCGCTCGCTCGACAGGCGCCCAGCCGGTGTCCCCCACACAATTGCCGAGCCGTGGCTCGGAGCCCCTGCACGCGGGCGAGATCGCGGTGATCGGCGAGGAGGGGCCGGTGTCGGGCCGGGATCTGCTCGCGCTCGTCGCGCGCGCCCGGCGCGACGGCCTCCGCGTCGGCGCTCTTCCCTGACGCGCCAGCCCGCCCGCCCCCGCCCGCCTCGCCGCGCCCGAGGGCGCTGGGCGCCGGAGGTCGCCCACTGCGACCTGACACGCCCAGTGCCGGATCTCAGCCACAATTCATCCTCACGCGGTACAAGCGCGGATCCGGGTTTCATGCAGAGGGGATGAAGGTGCGGGTCGCAATCGTCACCGAGGTGTTCATGCCGGCGGTCGACGGGGTCGTCACGCGACTGCGTCGGACGCTCGAGGAGCTCGAGCGCGCCGGCGACGAGGTGCTCGTGATCGCGCCCGAGGGCGGCCCACCGGCCTACGCGGGCGCGCGCGTGATCGGGCTGCCGACGCTCCGCATGCCGCTCTACCCCGACGGCGCCGGCTATCCGCCGAAGCGGGTGTCGTTCCCGGGCCCGGCGCTCGCCGCGGCGCTGCGCCGCTTCGAGCCGGACGTCGTGCACGCGATCAACCCGGTGCTGCTGGCGGCGGGCGCGGTGATGGTCGCGCGCAGCCGTAAGCTGCCGCTCGTCGCCTCCTACCACGCACACCTGCCCGTCTACACGCACTGCTACCGGCTCGGGCTGCTCGAGCCGGCGGGCTGGCGCTACCTGCGCTCGCTGCACAACCGCGCGGACGTCAACCTCGCGACCTCGCGCGCCACCGCCGGGCTCCTCGCCGCCCACGGGATCGAGCGCCTCGCACACTGGCCCTACGGAGTCGACACCGAGCGCTTCCACCCGCGCATGCGCCGCGCGGACTGGCGGCGACGGCTGAGCGGCGGTCGCGAGCACCGGCTCGTGCTGCTCTATGTCGGGCGCCTCGCCAAGGAGAAGACGATCGAGCACCTGCTGGACGCGGTCCGCGGCCGGGACGACGTCGCGCTCGCGCTCGTCGGCGACGGCCCGCTGCGTGAGCGCCTGGAGCGGACGTTCCAGGGCACGCCGACGACGTTCCTCGGCTTCCTGCACGGCGCGGAGCTCGCCCATGCCTACGCGTCGGCCGATGTCCTCGTCCAGCCCTCGCAGACCGAGACGCTCGGGTTCGTCACGCTCGAGGCGCACGCGGCGGGCCTGCCGGTGCTCGCCGCCGAGAGCCCGACCGCCCAGGAGCTGGTCGAGGAGGGGGTCGACGGCCTGCGGTTCGACCCCGCCCGTCCCGGCTCGCTCGCCGGCTGCGTGCAGCGCCTGGTCGCCGAGCCGGAGCACCTCCGCGCCATGCGGCGCGCCGCACGCACGTCCGTCGCCCATGCGACGTGGGCGGAGGCGACCGCGACGCTGCGCGACCACTACGAGCACGCCCGAGCGCGCGCCTGACCGCTCCGGAGCTCGGCGATCCCCAGCGAGCCTGACCGCCCCCGGAGCTCGACGATCCCCGGCGAGCGTCCACCGTCCGACGGCGCAGCGGCCGACGAGCCGCCCCGGCGGCGCCGCCGTCTGCCGCACGTCCCGCGATGGCTGACGACGGCGATCACGGTCGCGCTCCTCGCCGCGCTCGTCGTGTTCGCGCTGCAGAAGATCGACGTCGGACGGATCGACCGCGCGCTCGCACGGGTGAACGCGGGCTGGATCGCGTTCGCGTGCGTGCTGATGGCGGTCGCGTTCCTTGCGCGCGCCGAGTCATGGTTCGCGGTGATCCGCTCGGCGCTGCCCGGGGACCGGATCGGCCGCCCGCCGGTCATCCGGGCGCTGTTCATCGGCATGGCGGGCTCCACCGTCGCGCCCGGGAGGCTCGGCGAGGCCGCCCGCGTGCTCGTCGTCGCACGTCACGCCACGACCGAGACGGGCCGGGCGCTCGCGACGATCACCGGCACGGTGCTCGCCCAGACCGCGCTCAACCTGATCGCGCTCGTCGTGCTCGCGGCGGTTGCGCTCGGGGCCGGCGCGATCCCCGGGACGCGGACCGGGGGTCTGATCGCCGTCCTTGCGGTGCCGCTTCTGATCGTGCTCGCGCTCGCGGCCTCGCAGGCGATCCTGCGCACCGGCGAGCGGGCCGAGCGGTTGCCGCGGCCGCTGGCCTGGATCGTGCGGCAGGTCGTCGCGGCGCGCAACGGGCTGCGCGTGTTCGGGGAGCCACGCGGCGCGGTCCACGCCGCCGCCATGCAGCTCGCGGCCTGGGCGATGCAATGGGCCTGCTGCTACGGGGTGCTGCTCGCGCTCGGCCTGCCTCACCGCGCGGGGGTGGCCGCGGCCGCCGTGCTGCTCGCCGTCAACGTCACCTCGATCGTGCCGATCACGCCGTCGAATGTCGGCGTCTTTCAGGCGGCCTGCATCGCCGCGCTCGCCGCGTTCGGCGTCTCCTCGGCTCGCGGCCTCGCCTACGGCCTGTTGCTGCAGGCGATCGAGGTGACGGTCGCCCTCGCGCTCGGGATACCGTCGCTGCTGCGCGAGGGGATCTCGGTGGCGCAGCTGCGGGAGCTCACCGCGGGCGGCCGGGAATCCGACCGCTGATGGAGGTGTCCGGAAATTGTGCTCGTCAAGACCCGCAGAATTCGCGGACGCCGGAATGAGCCTGAGGCCGGAACTGGGTCAGGCCGCCTGCGCCGACGGGGCCGCGTCCGCGGCGAGGCGCGGGGCGGGCGAACTGAGGTCGAGTTCGCAGGCCGGCTTCGGGCGGCTGATCAGGTACCCCTGAGCGAGATCGCAGCCGAGGTCCCGGAGCAGCTCCAGCGAGGCGAGATCCTCGACGCCCTCGGCGACGACGCGCAATCCGAGCGAGTGCGCGAGCTCGAGCGTCGACTGCACGATCGCCACGTCGCGGCCGGCCGCGGCGGTCGCCAGCTCGGTGACGAAGCTGCGGTCGAGCTTGAGCTCGCCGACCGCGAGGCTGCCGAGGTAGGCGAGCGAGGTGAAGCCGGCGCCGAAGTCGTCGACGGAGACGGTCACGCCGAACGCCCGCATCTCCTCGATCACCGCCTTGGAGCGCTCGAGATTGGAGATCGCCGAGGTCTCGGTCACCTCGAGGACGAGCCCCTCCGGAGGCAGGCCGTTTCGCTCGAGCGTGCGCTTCACGGTCGCGGTGAAGCGCGGGTCGACGAGGTTCGTCGGCGAGACGTTGACCGAAACCGTGAGCGCATGGCCCGCCGCCCGCCAGGCGGCGCACTGGCGCGTCGCCTCGTCGAGCACAAGTTCCGTGAGCGGCCCCATCAGGTCCGACTCCTCGGCGAGCGGCAGGAACGCGGGCGGCGGCACGTACCCGAGCCGCGGATGGGGCCAGCGCAGGAGCGCCTCGACCGCGACGATCTCGCCGGTGACCAGGTCGACCTGTGGCTGGTAGTGCAGCTCGAACCGGCGCCGCTCGACCGCGAGCCGGAGCTCCTCGGCGAGCCGCAGCCTATCCCCGTCGCCGTCGAGATCCTCGTTGAAGATCGCAAAGCTCTGGCCGGCGAGCTTCGCGCGGTACATCGCATGGTCGGCACAGCGCACGAGGTCCGCGGGGGTCGCGGCGTCCCGGGGCGCGACCGCGATGCCGATGCTCGCGCCGACCCGCACCCGGACGCCGTCGACGAGGAACGGCTCCTCGAGCCGCGCCGCGAGCCGCTGGGCGACCATCGCGCCGTAGTCGGCGTCGGCGTCCTGGAGCACGACCGCAAACTCGTCGCCGCCGAGGCGGACGAGCAGGTCCGCGCTGCGCAGCGAGCCCTGCAGTCGCGCGCCGAGCTGGCGCAGCAGCTCGTCACCGGCCGAGTGCCCGAACGAGTCGTTGACCTCCTTGAAGTGGCTGAGATCGATGAACAGGAACGCCAGCTGCCGCGCCGACACGTCCGGATCGGACGTGGTGGGGAGCAGCTCCCCGAGCAGGCGCGCGAGTGCCCGCCGGTTGCGAAGCCCGGTGAGGTGGTCGGTGACCGCCTGACGATGGCGCTCCTCGGTGATCCGCCGCAGCGCCCCGAACGTGAGGCCGGAGCGGACGCCCGCCGCGACGAGCGCCGCGGCCGCGAGCGCGAGCGCCGCCGGCCCAACGCGGTGCACCGTGGTGGCGATGAACGGAATCGTGACCGCCGCACCGGCGGCGAGCGCGGGCAGCAGGAACCCGGGTGTCCGCGGCTCCGCGCCCGGGTCGGCGGCGGGCTCCGCCACGCGCTCGGGAAGCCACACCGATGCTGACACGAGCACCATGTACGTCGGCCAGGCGAGCCCGTTGAAGAGCGTGCCGACGTGCGTGGCGCCGATCGAGGAGGCGAACAGGTTGAACGTGTCGCCGACGACGATCATGGCGAACCCGGCGGCGAGCATCAGCCATGCCGCGGACCGGCGTCCGGGGAGGATCGCGGTCCCGCCGACGACCATGATGAGCAGCAGCAGGTCGCCGATCGGGTAGGCGAGGTTGACGGCGACCGACAGGGGGCTGCCGCCGGCGGCGTGCGCGACGCCCTGGAACGCGAACGCGGCGCAGACCGCCGCCGCGCCGAGGCCGGCGATCGCGCCGTCGAGCCAGGTGGCGGCCCCGACGACGCCGAGCTCGCGGCGGAGCAGCAGCGCGAGCGCGGCGTAGGTCACCGGATAGAACGCGAGGTAGCAGGCGTCCGCCGGCGACGGCGAGGGCGGCGTCGCGCCGCCGAGCGACTGCACGGTGAGGATCGTGTCGCCGCTCGTCCAGAGCAGCAGGCCGAGGCCGAGCAGGAGCGTGATCGCGCGGCCGCGCCGCCGCAGGCACGCGCGGGCGAGGCAGAGCAGGCAGGCGACGAACTCGCCGGCGGCGACGCCCCAGCCGTCGATCCAAGTCGACTTGCTGTCCGCGGGACGGGCGAGCTCGAACCCGAGATAGGCAAGCAGGCACAGGCCGAGGCAGCCATACCCGAACCAGACCGGCAGTGAGCGGTGCTCCCGGGCGAGGGCGCGGCGCGGCGCGTGCATTGCCTTCGACAGGGACATCTGGTTCTCTCAGGCGGCAAATCGGGTCATGCGCATGCGGTCTCTCATCGGAGGGCGCGGGCCAGTCCATGAGCCCTCCGGTGTCCCCTGGACGCTTCGCGGCCGGTGGGTTGGCCGAGGATCGCGCCTGTGGGCTGGTCCAGGACCGGCCCGTGGGGTGTACTACGACCGGGCCCGTGGGGTGGTCTACGACCGGGCCCGCTGATGCGCCTCGGCGGCCGCCGGCGCCGGCGCCTCGTCGAGGTAGTGCGCGTCGGGATCGGGCACGGGCACGGCGGCGAGCAGCTCCCGCGTGTAGGGGTGCTCCGGCTCGGAGAACACCCGGTCGGTGGGACCGGTCTCCACGAACCGCCCGGCGTTCATCACCGCGACGCGGGTGCTGACGTGGCGGATGATCGCCATGTCGTGGCTGATGAACACGTAGGACAGGCCGAGCCGCTCGCGCAGGTCGAGGAGCACGTTGACGACCTCCGCGCGCACCGAGACGTCCAGCGCCGAGGTCGGCTCGTCGAGGATCAGCAGGCGCGGCTCGAGCGCCAGCGCGCGGGCGATCGCCACCCGCTGCGCCTGCCCGCCGGACATCTCGGCCGGCACCCGGTCGGCGAACCGGGGGCCGAGCGCGACCGCGGAGAGCAGCTCGCCCACCCGTTCGCGGCGCGCGGCGGCGCTCGCGGCCAGGCCGTGCACCTTGAGCACCTCGCCGATCGCCGCGGCCACCGTGAGCCGCGGGTTGAGCGAGGAGAACGGGTCCTGGAAGACGAGCTGGACCTGACGGGCGAGCGTGCGCCCCCGCCGGAGCTCGGCCACGCCGGAACCCGCGATCCTCACCTCGCCGCTCGTCGGGCTCTCCAGGCCGACGAGGATACGCCCGAGCGTCGACTTGCCGCAGCCGCTCTCGCCGACGATGCCCAGGCTGTCGCCCTCCTCGAGGGCGAGGTCGACGCCGGCGACCGCGGTGACGTCGGGCGCGGCGCCGCGGCCGCGGTATACCTTGGTGACCGCGGCGGCCCGCAGCAGCGCGGTCACGGCCGCTCGTCCCAGTCCTCGGGCGGGACCCAGCACGCGGCCACGCTCGAGCCGGCGCGCGCGATCAGCGGGGGCACCTCGCTGCGGCAGCGGTCGACCGCCTCCGGGCAGCGGGGATGGAAGGCGCAGCCCGGCGGCGGGGCGGCGGCGTCCGGCGGGGTGCCGCCGATCTGCGGCAGCCGCCGGCCGGCGGCGGCGACGTGCCTCGGACCGGGTGACCCGCGCCCCACCCGGGGTGACCCGCCCTCCGCCCGGGGTGACTCCTCGTCCAACCGGGGTTCGGCGCCCTCCGCCCACGCTATCGAGGGCAGCGAGCGCAGCAATCCCGCCGTGTACGGGTGCTGCGGCCCCCGGAACAGCGCCCGCGTGGCGGCCGTCTCGACGATCCGCCCGGCGTACATGACGGCCACCCGCTCCGCGAACTGCGCGACGACGCCGAGGTCGTGCGTGATCCACGCGACCGCCATGTCGTGCTCGCGCTGCAGCCGGGCGACGAGCCGCAGGATCTGACGCTGGATCGTGACGTCGAGCGCCGTCGTCGGCTCGTCGGCGATCAACAGCCGCGGCGAGCCGACGAGCGCGGACGCGATCATCACCCGCTGGCGCATCCCGCCCGAGAGCTGGTGCGGGTACTGGCGGGCGACCCGCTCGGGATCGGCAAAGCCTACCTCGCGCAGTCCGTCGAGCACCCGCCTGCGCACCTCGCCGCGCTCCTGGCCGTGCGCGAGCGGTCCCTCGGCGATCTGGTGGCCGACGCGGAGCATCGGGTCCAGCGAAGTCATCGGATCCTGGTAGATCATCGCGACGTCCGAGCCGCGCAGCCGGCGCATCCGCTCCTCGCCGGCGCCGACGATCTCCTCCCCGCCCAGCCGGATGGAGCCCGAGAGGATCTCGAGCGGCGGCGCGAGCAGGCCCATGACCGCGAGCATCGTCAGCGACTTGCCCGAGCCGCTCTCGCCGACGATCCCGAGCCGCTCGCCCGCGCCGACGACCAGATCGACGCCGTGAACGAGCGCGGTCGTGCGCCGTCCGCGGCGGATCCCGATCGTCAGCTCGGACACGACGAGCGCGGGCGGGCGCTCGCCCGTGCCCGCGACCGGGTGCTCGGGGGATGTGGTCAGCTCAGTCACCGGCGCCAGGGGATGCGGTCAGCTCAGTCACGGGCGCTCGTGGGGTCGAACACGTCGCGCAGCGCGTCGCCGAGCAGATTGAAGCCGATGATCAGCGCGACGATCGCGGCCGCCGGGAAGGCGAGGTTC
This sequence comes from Solirubrobacteraceae bacterium, assembly GCA_035294545.1. Lineage (GTDB taxonomy): Bacteria > Actinomycetota > Thermoleophilia > Solirubrobacterales > Solirubrobacteraceae > Palsa-465. The sequence continues at coordinate 34,407 of DATGKS010000003.1, forward strand.
CACCAGGCGATTCGCGCCACCTGCGCCCCGTCGGACACCATCAGCCCGAGCGAGGAGGCGGGCGGCGGCGGCCCGAGCCCCAGAAAGCTGAGGCTCGCCTCGGTGAGCACCGCCCAGCCGAGGGCGAGCGTCACCTGGACGGCGAGCACGCCGCTCACCGCCGGCAGGATGTGGCGCAGCAGCACGCGCCCGCGGGAGAGCCCGAGCACCGAGGCCGCCTTGACGTAGTCGGCCTCGCGCACGGCGAGCACCGGGCCACGGACGACGCGCGCGAAGATCGGGGAGTAGCCGATCCCGATCGCGAGCGAGCTGTCGAGCGTCCCCGGGCCGAGCGCGGTGACGATCGCCAGCGCGAGCAGGATCGACGGGATCGCGAACAGGAGGTCGGCGCTGCCCATGATGAGCGCCGAGACCGCGCCGCCGAGATAGCCGGCGAGGATGCCCGAGAGCGTTCCCACGACCGTGCAGATCGCCACCGCGATCACCGAGATCTCCAGCGAGAGCAGGATCCCGCTCTGCACGCGGCTGAACACGTCGCGGCCGAAGTTGTCGGTGCCGAACGGGTGCGCGCCCGACGGTCCCTTGAACTGATGGAAGACGTCCTGGGCGTTCGGCGCGTCGGGGTGCAGGCCGATGAGCGTCACCAGTCCGAGCAGGATCATGACCGTGAGCACGATGCAGCCCGCCTTGCCGTTCGGGCGCGCCCACAGCCGGCGCAGGACCGAACGGCGGGCTGGCGCCGCCGAGGCGACCGGATCGAACGCGGGCGCCGGCGTGCCGGCCGAGACGCTCATGCGCGGATCCTCGGATCGATCAGCGCGTAGAACGTGTCGGTGAGGATGTTGACGAGCACGAACCCGAGCGCGAACACGAGCACCGACCCCTGCGCGACGGCGTAGTCGTGCTCCTGCACCGAGGTGATGAGCAGCCGGCCGAGACCGGGGAGCACGAAGATCTGCTCGACGATCACGGTGCCGCCGAGCAGGTAGCCGAACTGGATCCCCGACATCGTCGTGATCGGGATCAGCGCGTTGCGCAGCACGTGTCGCACGATCACCGCCCGGCGGGTCAGGCCCTTGCCCCGCGCCGAGCGCACGAACGCCAGCCGGCTGACGTCGAGCATCGCGCCGCGGGTGGTCCGCATCACGGCCGCGCCGACGCCGAGCCCGAGCGTGATCGCGGGGAACAGCATCTGCTGCAGGTTGAGCCCCGGGTCGGAGAACAGGCCGGCGTAGCCCTGCGAGGACGGGAAGTAGTGGAAGACGTCGGAGAAGATCGCCACGAACGCGGAGCCGATCACGAAGTTCGGCACGCCGAGTCCGAACAGCGCGAACGACTGGCCGAGCCAGTCACCGAACCGGCCGGGCGCGGACGCGGAGGCGACGCCGGTGGCGATGCCGAGCACCAGGCCGACGATCATCGACAGGATCGCCAGCTCGAGCGTGACCGGGAGCGCGGTGCCGATCAGCGAGGTGACGGTCCGCCCGCTCTGCACCGACAGGCCGAGGTTGCCGTGCAGGATGCCGTCGGCCCAGTGCCAGAACTGGGTGGTGATCGGGTCCCCGATGCCGTAGAAGTGCGACAGCGCATGGCGCTGGGCGGGGGTGAGCAGTCCGGCGCTCACCCCGAGACTCGCGGTGATCTGGTTGCCCGGAAGCAGCCGGAGCACGACGAACACGACGACGGCGACACCGATCAGCGTCGCCACCGCCCGTACGAGGGTGATGGTGAGCCACCGTCCGAGTCCCCGCCCGCGCCGCCGGGCCACCGGCGTGGCGTGCCCGGCGGGCGGCAGCGGTGTGGACTCGACGACGCTCACGCGCTCCCTTACGACAGCCTGGCCGTGGCCAGGCCGGTGAGCTGCCCGCTCGGCAGCGGCGTGAACCCCTGCAGATGGGGTGAGGCCGCGTAGTAGTCGTAGGCGTTGAACAGCCATACCCAGACCGCGTTGTCGGTGAGCTCGTTGGTGAACTGTCGGTAGAGCGTCGCCTGCGTCGATCGCGAGTTGCTCTGGTCGGCCCGGAGCAGCAGCGACTTCAGCGTCGGCGATGAGTAGCCGGCAGGGACCGCCAGCGACGCGCGGGCGCCGAAGTACCGGCCGTACATGATGTACGGGCTGGGGTTGGCGCCGTTCTCGGCGAGCGCCGCCTGGAACTTGCCCTTCAGCCACTGCTGGATGTACTGGCTTGAGGCCACGTTGTCGATCGACATCTTGATCCCGACCTTGCCCAGCTCGTTCTGGATCGTCGTGGCCTGCGCGTTGCTCGTCCCGTCCAGGTCGTTGGACGTGAGCACGGTGAAGGAGAAGCCCTTGGGCTTCCCCGCCTTGGCGAGGTAGGCCTTGGCCTGGGCGAGGTTCTGGGTGGCGCAGGTCCCGGCGGAGGGATCGGACGCGAACGGGCCCTGTGGCACCGGCCCGACGACCTTGCCGCCGCCGAGCACGGCCGCCTGCAGGACCGCGCGTCGGTCGATCGCGCACTGGATCGCGAGCCGCGCGTCGACGTTCGCGAGCGGGCCCTTGGACTGGAGCATGAGCGCGCGGTAGTTGAGGTCGAGCTGCTTGTCGACGGTGATCGACTGGCCCTGCAGCTGCTGGGTCACCTGCGGCTCGGTGAGCAGGCCGAGCTGGACGGTCCCGGCCTGGAGGGCCGATGCGATCGACTGCTCGTTGGCGATCGTCTTGAACTCGATGCGGGGGATCTTCGGCGCCGGGCCCCAGTACCGCGGGTTGCGGGCGACCGTGAACGAGTTGTTCGGGCTGTAGAAGGCGTACTCGTAGGGGCCGGTGCCGTCGGGCTTGGTGGCGAGCGTGCCGGCCTTGATCGCCTTCGCCGAGATGATCGCGAGGTTCTCGGAGGTGAGCCCGTCCAGCAGCGAGGAGTCGGGATGGCTCAGGTGGAAGACGACCGTGTAGCGGCTCGGGGTGCTCACGCTCGCCACCGACGCGAGATAGGAGGCGGCCGCCGCCCCCGTGCTCGGCTTGACGATGTACGCCATCGTCGCCTTGACGTCCGCCGAGGTGAGCGGGCTGCCGTCGTCGAACCTCACCCCGTGTCGCAGCGCGAACGTGAGCGAGCGCCCGCCGTCGCCGACATGCCAGCTCGTGGCGAGCGCCGGCTGCACCTGCAGCGCGCGGTTGAGGGTGACGAGCGGCTGGTAGATCATCCCGAGCGCCTGGAAGTCGAGGAAGTTCGTCATCACCGCCGGGTCGAGCTTCTGCACGCTCGAGGTGTTCGCCACCACGAGCGTCTGTCCCGTCGATCCGCCCGAGGATGCCGCCGTCGAGGAGCCGCTCGAGCCGCCCGACTTGCCCGAGCCCCCGCCGCACCCCGCGGCGGCGAGCGCCAGCGCGGCCGCGCCCGCGGCCAGGGTGGCGCCGCGACTCAATCTGCGTCTGTGCATCTGGTCCTCCTCGCTGACGAACGGCCGGCCGGCGGGGCGACCGGTGAAGATCGAGCCATGGTCGCGGTCGGCGGCGCCGATGTCAAGCGCTGACCAATATGCACGAGCTGAAAAGAACTTACCAACATCACTGGCTATGAGGGAGCTTTTCGACTACGCTTCGATCCCGGTGAGCACCGACGATGCCACGACGGACGCCGAGCTCGGCTCGGGCCCCCTGCACGATGCCGTCCGGGTTCTCATCGACGGCCCCCAGGCGCCGCCCGGGGCCTGCCTGGCCGTCTCCCACCGCGGGGCGGTCAGCTGGGCGGCGGCGGGCCTCGCCCAGGCGTTCGACGACGCCGGCCCGCTCGCCGAACCCCCGCCGATGAGCATCGAGGCGAGGACCGACCTCGGCTCGGTGACGAAGGTGATCGCGACCACGAGCTCGCTGCTCGCGCTCGTCGGCCGGGGAGAGCTCGGACTCGAGCGCCGCCTGTGGGAGATCCTGCCGTGGGCACGCGGGCTGCCCGCGGGCGCGGCGAGCCTCGAGGACCTGCTCGCCCATCGCGCGGGGCTGTGGGAGTGGTGGCCGCTGTATCTTTCGGCGACCGACCCCGACGCCGCCCTGCGCGCCGCTGCCGCTCGCCCCCTCCGCTACGCGCCCGGCAGCGGCCGGCACTACTCCGACCTCGGCTTCCAGCTGCTCGGCGGGGTCCTCGCCGCGGTCACGGGACGTGATCTCGCCTCCGCCGCGGACGAGCTCGTGCTCGCGCCGCTCGGCCTGCGCTCCACGCGCTTCGCCCGTCCTGCGGAGGGCGCCCCCGTGTGCGCCAGCTCGACCGGCGACCGCATCGAGCGACGCATGATCGCGAGCGGCGAGCCCTACCCGGTGCAGGCGGACCCGGCGGGCTTCGGGCGCTGGCGCACGCACGTGCTCGTCGGCGAGATCAGCGACTGCAACGCCTTTCATGCGTTCGGGTCGGTCGCCGGCCACGCGGGCCTGTTCGGCAGCGCGCGTGACCTGCTCCGGTTCGGTGACGCGCTGCTGGAGAGCCTCGACGGGACGGGCCCGCTGCCCGCCGCGACCACCCGGCGATTCCTCACCGCCGGCGCCGATCCCCTCCAGGGACTCGGCTTCCGGGCGTGGCCGGCGGCGTCCGGCGACGCCTGGGGACACGCCGGCTTCCCGGGGGTCGCGGTGGCGATCGTCCCGGAGCTCGGCGCGAGCATCGCGCTCGTCACGAACCGCCTCCACGTCGCCGGCGACCCGCGGGCGACCGAGGCGATGTGGAAGATCGCGCTCTCGGCGGCGCGCGAGCACTGTGCGGGGGCCGCGTGCGCCTGACCGTCGTCGGCATGATCAGCGGCACCTCCTACGACGCGATCGACGCGGCGGTCGGCGAGCTCTCGCTGGACGGCGACACGGTGACGCTCACGCCCCGCGGGCTGCACTCCGGCGCGATCCCCGAGCCGATCCGCGCCCGGATCGCCGCCTGCCTGCCGCCGTCCGCCACGACCGTCGAGGAGCTCTGCCGCCTGGACACCGAGCTCGGGCAGCTCTGCGGCCAGGTCGCGGCCGAGGCGATCGCCGCCCACGCGCCCGGCGGCGCCGACCTGGTGGTCTCCCATGGGCAGACGATCTACCACTGGGTGAGCGGCGGCCGCTGCCTGGGGACGCTGCAGATCGGGGCGCCGGCGTGGATCGCGGAGGCGACCGGGACCCTCGTCGTGTCGGACCTGCGCAGCCGCGACATCACGCGCGGCGGCCACGGCGCCCCGCTGGCCTCGACGCTCGACGCCCTGCTCATCCTCCCCGAGGGCGGGCCGCGGCGCGGCTCCCTCAACCTCGGCGGCATCGCCAACATCACGGTGCGAGAGGAGGAATCGGTCGTCGCCTACGACATCGGCCCGGCGAACGCGCTCATGGACGCCGCGGTCGCCGACCTCACCGGCGGGGCGGAGCGCATGGACACCGACGGCGCCCGCGCGGCCCGCGGGACAGTCGATCCCGCGGCGCTCACGCGGCTCCTCGGCGAGGAGTACTACCGCCTGCCCGCGCCCAAGTCGACCGGCAAGGAGCTCTTCCACGCCGGCTACGTGGCCGGGCGTCTCGGCGACACCGCGCCGCGCGGCGACGACCTGCTCGCGACGCTCACCGAGCTCACCGCCCAGCTGGTGGCGGACGCGTGCGCCGCCCACGGCCTCGACGAGCTCGTCGTCGCCGGCGGCGGGGTACGCAACCCGACGTTGATGTCGCGGATCGCCGCGCTCGGCGCTCCGGTGCGGGTGCGCACGCTGGAGGAGCTCGGGCTGCCCTCCCAGGCCAAGGAGGCGTACCTGTTCGCGCTCCTCGGCTACCTCACCGTTCACGGGCTGGAGGGGACGATCGCGTCGGCCACCGGCGCCGACCGCGGATCGATTCTCGGCTCGCTCACGCCGGGCAGCGGTCCGCTCGTGCTCCCCGACCCGTGGCGGACGCAGGTCCGGCGACTGGAGGTGGTCGGGGCGTGAGCAGCGTCGGGGTTGCGCGGCTTCGGCCTCAGAGGCCCGAGGACACCCCCGCGATGGGGGCGCTGATGGCCGCGGCATGGCAGGACGCCTACCGCGGGGTGGTCCCCGACGCGGTGCTCGAGGCCCAGACCGCCGCCGCGTGGGAGCGCGAGCTGGCGGCCGGGGAGGCACGCTGGCGGTCGATCGTCGCCGTCGACGAGGGGGAGAGGATCGTCGGCTTCACCCGCTTCGGCGCCGATCCCGACGGCGGGCCCGACGGGTACCTCGCGTCCCTGTACGTCGATCCCGCGGCCGCGGGCGCGGGGATCGGCGGGCGGCTGCTGCAGCACGCGCTCGGCGAGCTGGCGGCGGACGGCCGGCCGGCGGTGACGCTCTGGGTCTTCCGCGACAACCCGCGCGCCCGCGACCTCTACGTCCGGCACGGCTTCCTCGCCGACGGAGCAGAGGTCGTCGACCCCCGGTGGCGGACGCCGCAGCTCCGGTTTCGGCGCACGTTCGCACCCCATGAGAGGACACGGATCGCGCGCGGCGGCGCCGACGGGGTCCTGCACGTGCGCTCCCCGACCGAGGAGCGCAACCCGCGCACCGCCGACATCGACACGGTCTCGGTGCTCGAGCTGCTGCAGCGCATCAACGACGAGGACGCCCTCGTTCCCGGTGCGGTGCGGGCGGTGCTGCCCGCCCTGGCGGCGCTCGTCGAGCTCACCGTCGAGCGGATCGCCGCCGGTGGCCGCGTGCACTACTTCGGCGCTGGCAGCTCGGGCCGGCTTGGGCTGCTCGACGCCGCCGAGCTTCCGCCGACGTTCGGGGTCGGGCCGGACCTGTTCATCGCCCACCTCGCGGGCGGCGACAGCGCGGTGCGCCGGGCCCGCGAGGGCGCCGAGGACGACGCGGTCGAGGGCGCGCGCGAGGCGCAGCAGCTGGGCGCCACCGACGTGCTCGTCGGGCTCGCCTCCTCGGGCTACACCGCATATGTGGGCGGGGCGATGGAGCACGCCCGGGAGGCGGGGGCGCATATCGCGCTGGTCACGTCCAACCCGCACGCCCCGCTCGCCGCCCACGCCGACACGCTGCTCTGCGTCGACACCGGCCCGGAGGTGATCACCGGGTCCACGCGGCTGAAGGCGGCGACCTCCCAGAAGCTCATCCTCAACGCGTACTCGACCGCGGTCATGGTGCGCACCGGGCGCACCTGGTCGAACCTGATGGTCGACCTCGTGCCGAGCAATGCCAAGCTCCGCGGCCGCGTGCTGCGGCTGCTCGCGCAGGCCACGGGCGAGGACGAGGCGACGTGCGGCGAGGCGCTCGAGCGCTGCGACCGCGAGCCGAAGACCGCGCTCGTGATCCTGCTGTCGGGTGCGGAGCCGGGCCGGGCGCGGGCGGCGCTCGCCGCGTCCGGCGGTCGCGTCGCCCTCGCCCTGCGCCGAATCCGCGGGCGCCAGAGCTAGGAGGGATCGTGACGGACGCCCGGGCACTCGTCCTCCGCGGGGTCCTCGCGACCGCCGGCGGGGAGCTCGCCCCGGGCTGGGTCGCGCTCGCCGGCGATCGGATCGCCGAGGTCGGGCGCGGCCCGGCGGCCGCGGGCGCGTGCGTCGCCGACCTCGGCGACCGCGTCATCGCCCCCGGCTTCGTCGACGTGCACGTCCACGGCGGCGGGGGCGGCCAGGCCGCGGGCGGCGACCCGGCGGCGGTGAGCGAGGCGGTGCGACGCGCCGCGCGCCTGCATGCCGCCCACGGCACGACCCGTCTGCTGGCGACGACGGTCTCGGACAGCCCGGCCCGTCTGCGGGCGACGGTCGCCGGAATCCGGCGCGCGATGGACGACCCCGATCCAGCAGGTGCGGTCGTCGGCGGCGTGCACCTGGAGGGGCCGTGGCTCTCGCCCGTGCGGCGGGGCGCCCACGACCCGGCGACGCTGCGCGCGCCCGATCCCGCCGAGCTCGACGCGCTGCTTGAGGCGTGCCGCGGCGCGCTGCGGCTCATGACGATCGCGCCGGAGCTCCCGGGCGCCCTGGCGCTGATCGCCGCCGCCGCGGCCCGCGGGATCGTCGTCTCCGTCGGCCACACCGATGCCGACCATGCGACGGCGCGGGCGGCGTTCGACGCCGGGGCGCGGCATCTCACCCACTGCGGCAACGCGATGCGCGGGATCGATCGCCGCGAGCCCGGGCCGATCGCCGCCGCGCTCACCGACGAGCGGGTGACCGTCGAGGTGATCGCCGACGGCCACCACGCCCATCCCGGTCTGCTCGCGCTGCTCGCCGCCGCGGCGCCGGAGCGGCTGGTGGCGATCACCGACGCGATCGCCGCGACCGGCCTGCCCGACGGCGTCCACCGGCTCGGCGAGCTGACGGTGACGGTCCGCGACGGCCGCGCCACGCTCGCCGAGGAGCCGGAGACGCTCGCCGGCAGCGTGCTCACGATGGACCGCGCGGTCGCGCAGCTGATCGCGGCGGGCATCGCTCCGGTGGTGGCGTTGCGGGCGGCGACCCGCACGCCGGCGGCGCTGCTGGACGGGGGATCGGAGGGGCGAGGCGGCGGCGCGCTGGTCGCCGGGCACCGCGCCGACCTCGTCGTGCTCGACGGGGCCTGGGCGGCGCAGGCGACGATCGTCGGCGGCCGGGTCGTCCACGATCCCGGCGGCCTGGTCGCTAACGCCGCCCGCGGGCCGGTCTGCGCCGTGTCGTGATCGCCTGATTGGTCCGCAGCAGCGCCTCGGTCGTCGAGCTCCAGTGTCGCTTGGCGACCGCGACGAACAGGCAGTCGACGACCACGAGCGCGGAGATGCGGCTCGCCATCGCGCCGGAGCGGAACGTTGTCTCGTCGCTGACCGTGGTGAGCACGACGTCGGCGCGCGCCGCCAGCGGCGAGGCGGCGAAGTTCGTGATCGCAATGACCCGCGCGCCACGGTCCTGGGCCTCGGCCACCGGGTCGAGCGTGTCGGTCGTCGCGCCCGAATGGCTGATCGCGACGACCACGTCGCGGTCGCCCAGGTTCGCCGCGGAGGTGAGCGCCATGTGCGGGTCCGGCCACGCCCAGGCGCTCAGTCCGATGCGGTGGAGCTTGGCCTGCAGGTCCCGGGCGACGAGCCCGCTCGCGCCCACCCCGTAGGCGTCGATCCGCCGCGCGCGGGAGATCGCCGCCGAGGCCGCATCGAGCGCGGCGAGATCGAGCGCGCCGGCCGTCTCCCGCACCGCGACCGACAGCGCCTGTCCGATGCGGCGCACGACGGACTCGAGGTCGTCGTCGGGGTCGATCTCCGGCGACACGCGCGGGTGCTCGGAGGCGCCGTTGCGGCCGGCCCAGACGGCGACCGCCAGCCGTAGCGCCGGATAGCTCCCGACGCCGACGCTGCGGCAGAAGCGCACGACGGTCGTCTCCGAGGTCTCGGCCGCGCGCGCCAGGTCGGTGATCGTCAGCCGCGTCGCCGCGTCCGGGTCACCGAGGATGACCTCGCCGACGCGCTGTTCGGCGGGCGCGAGCGAGGGAAGCAGGCTGCGCAGCTGGGCGACGATGTCGCCGGTGGGCGCGGTGGCGTCCGGTCGGGGCCGCTTGCGAGAGTTGCCCGCCACGCGCCGAGCTTATCCTCCGCGGCGCGGGTCGGCGGTCGGGCCAGGGCCGGAGTCCTCGGGCGGTCAGCCATCGTCGGCGGGCGCCGCGCGGAGCGCCTCGCGGGCCTCGGGCTCGGTGGCAACGCCGTCCAGCCGGGTGATCTGCCCGCCGTGGACCTCCGCGACCACGAACCGCTCGCGTGGCGCGTCGCCGTCCTCGTCGTCGACGCGGTGCACGTGGGCGAGGACGCAGTCGCCCTCCTCGACGAGCGCGCTCACGGCCACCTTCCCGCGGGCCACGACGCCGATCCGCATCCGCTCCAGCGCGGTCGCGCGCCCCCGGCAGTGTGGGACGAGGCCGTCCTGGTCCCGGACGCCGTGCCAGTCGAAGTCCTTCGCCAGCAGGGCCGCCAGCTCGTCGAGCCCCGCCTCCGAGATCGCGGCGAATGCCGCCGTCACCGTTCGCATCGCGGCTCCGGTCTGCGGCGCGGGGCGCCGCGGCGGCGGGGCAGGGGTCGGCTCCGTCCCCGGCCCGGGGGTGCCGGCCCGCTCCACCGCCTCGAGCAGCCGCTGCGCCTCGGTTGCCCGTGGTGCTCGGCCCAGCCGGCTGGGGTCGCGTCGTACGCGGTGTTGCGGAGCGTCGGGTCGGCGCCGTGCGCGAGCAGCAGCCGGATTGTGTCAAGGTCCCCGCGCATCGCGGCCTCGTGCAGCGGCGCCGTGCGCGGCCGGGTATTGACATCGAAGCCGAGCTCGATGAGAAGCGCGACGGCCGCCGGCCGGCTCTGCTCGACGGCGCGCACGAGCTGATCGGGTCGCCGCTCGAGCGCCCGCTCGCGCACGCCTGGCTCGTCGGCGAGCAGGCGACGGACCTCGTCGCGGTCGCCGGCGGTCACAGCGGCGAGGAGCGCGTCGACCGGTCGGGCTCCCAGCTCGCGCCCGCCGCGCGCAGCAGCGAGACGACCTCCCGTGGCCAGAGACCGCCGCCTCCTGCACGGGCGAGCGTCCCTCGTAGATCGGATGTCGCGAGCCGCGGCCGTCCGGGCTCGCCCCCCGGCGAGGAGCATCCGCACACGGCCGGACAGGCCGTGCGCGGCCGCGGCCATCATGAGGTCCTCCAGCATCTGCGCCGGACTGTCCTGGTGCTCGCCGAGCAGGCGCCGCCAGGGTTCGCCGTCGCCGGTGCCGAGGCCGAACTCGAACAGCAGCTCGAGCCACCGCTCGTCCGGGTCCGATCCCCAGCCGCGGTTGTAGAGCGCCTGCCCGTCACTCGGGTCGGTGCCTCGCTCCAGCAGCAGCCGCGCGGAGCGAGAGCTCCTGCGGGTGGGCCATGGATGCGCCGCTCAGCGCGGTGAACGGCGGCACGAGCCCCTCCCAGAGGAAGCCCGCATTCGAGTCGGCGCCGTAGTCGAGGAGCAGCTTGCGACTGCGACCGGCGAGTGGCCGGGGCTGAGCGCAAGCCGGGAGTAGGTGAGATAGAGCAGCGGTTCCCGGCGGTGCGGGCCGCCGACGAGCGGCGCCTGCGACGGGTCGTCCGCCAGCAGCTCGCGGGCGGCGTCGACCGCGCCCGTCGGGGCGATCGTGTGGATGCTCGCACGCTCGAGCCACGGGTGGCTGTCGAGCAGCTCCCGCGCGCGGCGGGGGCGTTCGGGATGGTCGTCGCCTTACGTGAGGCACGCGAGGCGCAGGAACTCGTCGACGAGCGCCGCGCCGCTGTCGCGCGGGCCGCCGCCCGGCTCCGCGTGCGCGGAGCGGGCATACCGCGCGACGAGCTCGAGGTGCGCCTTGAGCTTCGGCCAGCTCGGAACCCCGAACTGACGGGCGATGACGAGCTGCGCGTCGGCGCGGGTGAAGCCGGCGAGCTCCGGAGAGCCGGGCTGCGCGTCGGCGAGGCGGGGATGGAACTCGTTGACGGGGATGGAACTCGTTGACGATCGCCGCGGCGCCGGATGGCGTCGACAGAGACGGGCGCGCGCGGCGCAGACCCTCGGTTGGGGCCGTCGGTGTCAGCGCCGCCGGATGCGCAGCACGAATCGGCCGTCCGGCCGGATGCGGAAGTGGCTGCGCGGGAAGTCCTCGCGCGAGAGCGCCGCGACGAGCGGCGCGTCGCCGTCGCCGCGCACCCGCCGCGGGATGCCGTCGTGCAACGTGACCGGGATCCAGCGGGCGGCGAGGAGTCGGCCCGTCCGCGCGGCGAGCGTGACGCGCATGATGCCGCTGTCGTTGAGCACGCCGCCCCCGGCGAGCGTGTGGTAGCCGATGAAGTTTCCCAGCGAGTAGGCGATGAGGTGGCCGCGGTCGTCCTGTACGCCACGGATCACGTGCGGCCCGGAGCCGAACACGACCGACGCCCCGGCCGAGATGACCGAGCGGGCGAACAGCCGCGCGTTGCCGCGGTTCTCGCCGAGGAAGTACTGGGTGCCGGTCGGCGTGTGAAGCTGGTCGGCGCCCTCCGCGCCCGCATGGATGATCACGACGACGATTGCGGCGTGGCGGGCCGCGGTGCGCACTATCCGCTCCGCGCGCGGGATGTCGAGCAGGTCGGAGGTGTTCGTGTACGGCGCAAAGCCGAGGAACGCGACCCGCGTGCGGGCGGCGCGCAGGTATGTGATCTGGCCGGGGTCGCCCGTCCAGGCGAGCCCCGCCCGCCGCAGCGCCGCGAGCGTCTGCGCGTGCCCGCTCGGACCGAAGTCCTCGGCGTGGTTGTTCGCCTGGTTGACGAGGTCGAAGCCGAGCCGCCGCAGCGCGAACGCCGTCGAGGGCGGCGCCTGGAAGGCGAAGCATGTCCCGGACGTCGGGGTGCCCGTCGTTCCGCACTTCGAGGTCCCGCCGACCGACAGCGTGCCCTCGAGGTTCCCCAGCGTGAGGTCCGCGTCGCGCAGCGTCCCCGCGAGCGGCGCGAGCGCGCGGTCGACTCCGCCCGGCGGCAGCCCGAGCTGCGTGCTCAGCGCCATGTCGCCAACCCACTGCAGCGTGATCGCCGCCGGTCGGCGCGCGCGGCGGGCGGGCCTCTGGGCGTGCTGCGCCGGGGGGCGCGGGTGATGGACGCGGGCCGGTGCGGGGCTCTGCGCGGACACGCCCGGCCGATCCTAGCCCCGCGCGCCCCGGAGAGTTCGTACGTTCTGGTGCCTGTGAGCGACCTTTTCGTACACGCACAAGATCCAATCGCAATGGTTCACAAGGCTCCCGGGACGCCTCGGTCGAATGGTCCACAACGCTCCCGGGGCGCCGCGCGGACTCCCTCGGACGCCGACGGGGCAAGCCCGTGGCATCCTGCCCGCGTGGCCGACGAGCTGCATTGGCGCTCCGCGCGGGCTCTCGCCGGCGCGATCCGTGACCGCGAGCTGTCCGCCCGCGAGGTCGTCGCCGCCCATCTCGGGCGGATCGAGCGCGTCAACCCGCGGCTGAACGCGATCGTGACGCTCGACCCCGAGCGGGCGCTCGCCGAGGCGGACGCCGCCGACGCCCGGCAGGCGAGAGGCGAGCCACTCGGGCCGCTGCACGGGCTGCCGGTCGCGGTCAAGGACCTCGAGGACACCGCGGGGATGCGGACGACATACGGGTCGGCGCTGTTCGCCGAGCACGTGCCCGCCGCCGACGGACTGCTCGCGGCGCGGCTGCGAGCCGCCGGGGCGATCGTCGTCGGCAAGACGAACACGCCGGAGTTCGGGGTCGGCTCGCACACGTTCAACGAGGTGTTCGGCGCGACCCGCAACCCGTGGGCGCCCGACCGCTCGGCCGGCGGCTCCAGCGGCGGCGCGGGTGCGGCGCTCGCCGCCGGGCTCGTGCCGCTCGCCGACGGCTCCGACCACGGCGGCTCGATCCGCAACCCGGCGTCGTTCAACCACGTGGTGGGCCTGCGGCCGACGCCGGAGCTCGTGCCGAGCCCGAGCCCGGAGCCGGGTGACGTCTGGGACCCGTCCGCGGTGCTCGGGCCGATGGCCCGCACGATCGGCGACCTCTCGCTGATGCTGTCGGCGATCGCCGGCCCGGACCGCCGGGCGCCGCTGTCCCATGGAGACCCCGCGGCGTTCAGACACGCGCCCGAGGCGAGCGACCCGCGCACGCTGCGGATCGGGTGGTGGCCGGACGTCGGCGGCCTGCCGATCGAGCCGGCGGTGGCGGCGGTGCTGGAGCGGGCGCGCGAGCGACTCATCGCCGCCGGCGCGACCGTCGAGGAGGTCGCGCCCGACGTCTCGCGCGCCGACGAGGCGTTCGAGACGCTGCGGGCGCTCGGTTTCGCGCGGGCGTTCGGCGGCCGCCTGCCGGAGCTGCGCCGGCGCTCCAAGGCGACGCTCGTGTGGAACGTCGAGCGCGGGCTCGAGCTCGACGGTCCGGCCGTCGCGCGCGCCCAGCGAGCGCGCGCTGAGATCTTCACCCGCTTCGTCGAGTTGTTCGAGCGCTTCGACCTGATCGTCGCGCCCGCCGCCCAGGTGACGCCGTTCCCAATCGAGGCCGAGTACCCGCGCAAGGTGGCGGGCGTGCGGATGCACCACTACCTCGAGTGGATGCGGGCGTGCACCCGGATCACGGTCTGCGGCCACCCGGTGCTCGCCGTGCCGGCGGGCTTCACCCCCGGCGGCCTGCCGGTGGGGATGCAGCTCGTCGGCCGCTTCCGCGGCGACCGGGAGCTGCTCGCGCACGGCGCCGCCTGGGAGGCGGCGACCGGCTTCGCGGACCGCCATCCCGCCGGGTTCTGAGCCTCACGCGGACCTTTGTCCGTTCGGACGGCCGAGCCCTCAAGCCGCGCCCGCGCGCGTCCGATCAACCCCGCGATACCGCCCATGACCCGCCATGACGCGCTGATCTCCGCCTCCGATCCCGAGCTGTCCACGAGCGAGCGGCTCGTCATCGGCCTCGAGGCGATCATCGACGCGAGCTCGGGCATCCTGTCCCAGCAGTCGCTGGCTGAGACCGTCCAGGCGATGGCCGACGCGCTGCTGCCGATCGTGCCCTACACGAGCCTCGCCGTCTACGAGGTCGACTGGGGCAACCGGGTCGGGATCCCGCTGCTCGCCACCGGTCGCTATGTCGAGGAGACGCTCTCCTCCAAGCCTCCGCTCGACCGGTCGATCACCGGCAAGGCCGTGCTGCAGAACAAGCTCATGTACAGCGCCCCCGGGGACCCGGACCTCAACATCGCGGTCATCCCCGGAACGCCGGTCACCGACATGGAGTCGATCGTCGTCGCTCCGCTGCGGGTCGGCGGCCAGGTCGAGGGCACGCTCAACATCTGGCGCGAGGACGACGACGTCTGGTTCAAGCCCCACGAGCTCACGCTGATCGAGCGCTTCGCCACGCTCGCCGCGATCGCCTACGTGAACAGCATGCAGCGCGAGCAGCTCCGCACCCAGGCGCTCACCGACGCGCTCACCGGGCTCTTCAACCGCCGCCACTTCGAGAACACGCTCCGCGCGGCGCTGGAGGACGGCCGCCGGCGCGGGGAGCCGACGTCGGTCGCCTACTTCGACATCGACGCGTTCAAGGCGATCAACGACCGCTTCGGCCACGCCTGCGGCGACGACGTGCTGTGCGCGTTCGCGCTCGCGCTGCGCTCGTTCACGCGCGCCGGCGACGTCCCCTGCCGCATCGGCGGTGAGGAGTTCTGTGTCGTGCTGCCGCGCACCGATCTCGCACAGGCCGCGGCGCTCGCGGAGCGCATCAACTTCGAGATCCGCGCGGCCGGACTCGGCCCGAGCCGCGACATGACCGTGTCGGTCGGCGTCGCGACCGCCGATCGCTCACAGGACGACGTCGACCGGCTCATGCTCCGTGCCGACAAGGCGCTCCTGCGGGCCAAGCGCTCGGGTCGCGACCGCATCGTCGTCGACGGGCGGCCCGCCGGCTGAGCCAGCTGACCGGGAACTTCGGCTTCGAGCGCGGCCACCACGGGGGGCCGGGTCGCCTGCGCTGAGCGGGTGCTCGCGCCCGCGATCCGCGGCGCCGGACCGGAGGCCGACGTCACGGCCGACGGCTTCGGCTGGCGCACCCGGATCGAACACACCACCGGCCGCCGCGCGCTGCACCTCGCCGAGCTGCTCGCGCGCGGGCTCGACCCGCCGGACGACCACGACCATCAGCGTCGCGGTGACCGACCGTGAGCCGTCGCTCAGCTCTCGATCCGCACCCGGTCGGGGTAGAACGCGACGCGCCCGCGGATCTCGGCGACCGCATCGTGGGGCTTCTCGTAGGACCAGGCGACGTCGTCGATGACGGCGTCGTCGGTCCTGACGCTGAAGTGGGAGGCGGTGCCCTTGTACGGGCACTCGGTCGTCGTGTCGCTGCGGGTGAGCGCGTGGCCGTCGACGTCGTCGAACGGCAGGTAGAGGACGGGCGGGTACCCGGCCTCGTGCAGCGCGAGCGCGTCGGTCGAGTCGGCGATCACGCGCTCACCGGCGTGCACGACGACGCGGCCCTCGTGGGGCTCGATCGTGATCGGATGGTCGGGGCCGGGGAGCTTGACCTCGCTCGGGAACATGGCGCTGGCCTCCTTCGGAGTGGAGGTGTCCGAAATGTGCGGACGCCGGACGTAGTAGGGACGGGGAGCGTTCGACGATAGGGGCTACGTGCCGGCGCCCGGGACAAACGCGTAGACGCGGCTCGGGCTCCCGGTCCCGCCGACGAGCCGCAGCGGCGCCACCACGAGCAGCGCGCCGGTGACCGGCAGCCGCTCGAGGTTCGTGAGCTGCGTCAGCCCGAGCCGGCCGGCGCCGAGCAGCAGGTGGTGGAGCGGGAACGGCGGATCCATCGTGGCGGCGGAGCCCGCGTCGATCCCGACCGTTTCGGTCCCGAACCCGGCGATCACGCGCTCCTGTGCCAGCCAGCGGGACGCCTCGACGTCGGGACCGGGGGTGCGCGGCCCGTGCTCGCCGACGTTCAGGAACGCGTCCTGGTCGTGGGCGCGGCTGCTCCAGCCCGAGCGCAGCAGCACCCAGGCGCCGTCGGGGATGCGGCCGTGCTCGGCCTCCCACGCCTCGAGGTCGGCGACCGTCAGCAGGTAGTCGCCGTTCGCCGCCTCGGTCTCGGCGGTCTTGTCGACCACGCATGCGGGGCCGATGAGCGTCCCCGGCTCGAGCGAGCCGATGTCGGCGCCGTCGCGGCCGGTGACCCAGTGGATCGGCGCGTCGACGTGCGTGCCGACATGCTCACCGAGCGTGAGCGTGTACCACGCCCACGCGGGGCCGCGCTCGTCGTAGTGGCTGATCTCGGTACGGCTCAGCCCGGGCGTGCCCGCGAACGGCGGCGGCAGCCGAATGACGGGCGTCGACTCCGACAGCGGTTGGGTGAGGTCGACGATGTCGACGGCGCCGGCGGCCAGCGCCTGCATGAGCTCTGTGATTGCGGTGACCGGCACGGTTCTCTCCTCCTGGTTGTGGTGACGCGGGGTCAGCCGCCGCGGAACGCCTCGGCGAGCCACTCGGCGCAGACGGTGGGGTTGACCTTCGCATCGAGCACGAGCGGCCCGGGATCCGGGTCGGCCAGCCACTCCTCGAGCGCGACGAGGTCCTCGGGGCGGCGGACGACCTCGCCGCGCGCCCCGGCCGCGCGGGCGATCGCCGCGAGGTCGCACTGCGGGAACCGAACCGCGTCGACGTCATGGCCGAGCGGACCGAAGTGGTGCACCTCGGCCCCGTAGGCGGCGTCGTCGTAGATGACGACGAGCAGGCGCAGCTCGAGCCGCACCGCCGTCTCGATCTCGGCCAGCGACATGAACGCGCCGCCGTCGCCGATCGCCGCGACCGTGACCCGCTCGGGGTGTGCGACCGCGGCCCCGATCGCGTTGCCCAGGCCGAGCCCGACCGACTGAAAGCCGTTGGGGAACACCCACGCACGCGGGTCCGCGACCGACAGGAACATCGCCGGATACCCGAGCGAATGCCCGGAGTCGACCGCGACCGCCCTGGTGGCCGGCAGCCGGTTCTGCAGCTCGATCGACAGCGTGCGCGGATCGATCCAGGCGTCGGTGCCCGCGTCCTCGTAGGGTTCGTGCAGCCAGTCGCCGGCGGCGATCCGCGCCGCGGTGTCGGCGGTGCGCCAGCCGGTCGCGTGGTGCCCCCGCCGCTCGAGCTCGGCGATGATCGCTTCGACGGTGGCGGCCGCGTCGCCGAGGAGACCGGCGTCGACGGGGAGGTGGCGGCCGATCGCGCCCGGCTCGTCGTCGATCTGCACGACGGAGGCGCCGTCGGCGATCAGCTCCCCGTGGCGGGTCGTCCAGTGGTTGCCCGAGGCGCCGACCAGCAGCACGAGGTCCGCCTGCGCGAGGAGCCGCGCCGCCGTCGGCGACGCGAACCCGCCGGAGATCCCGAGCGCGTACGGGAGCCCCGTGAAGAGCCCGTTGGCGGGAGCCGAGGTCGCGAGCAGCGCGCCCGTCAGCGCGCCGAGCCGCTCGAGCGCGTGTCTGGCGCGCGCCAGCACCGCGCCGCGTCCGGCGATGATCGCGGGTCGCCGGGCGGCGGCGAGCCGGTCAGCGGCCTCTGCCACGGCGGCGGCGCTCGGCACGAAGACCGCGGGAGGCGCCGGCTGCGGCGCGGGCGGATCACCGGCTGCGGGCTGCGACTGCAGGTCGATCGGCAGCATGAGCACGACCGGGCGACGCTCGCGGACGGCGCGCGTGAACGCCCGCAGCGCGTCGCCGGGCGCGCTCTGCGCGGAGTGGATCCGGTCCGAGCCCGCGCCGACCGCCCGCACGAGGTCCTCCTGCGCGATCCGGAAGTTCGAGGTGAGCGCGGCGGCCGGCGCCTCGCCCGACAGCACGAGCAGCGGCGTCCGGCTCTTGGTCGCCTCGGTCAGGCCGGTGATCGCGTTCGTGAGCCCCGGGCCCTGGTGGACGCTGCAGATCCCGACCTCGCCGCTGGTGCGCGCGTAGCCGTCGGCCATGCAGACGGCGCCGCACTCGTGGCGCGCGTGGTGAAACGCGACCCCCGCCCGCCGCAGCGCGTTGGTGACGACGAGATTCCCGGAGCCGAGCACGCCGAACGCGTGCCGGACGCCCGCGCCGGCGATCGCCGCGCCGACGGCGTCCGCGACCGCGTCCGAGCGTCCCGCGCCCGCCGCCGTCTCCGAGCGTCCCGCTGCCGTGTTCGAACGTCCCGCGTTCGCTGGCACGCTCGGATCCTATGGGCGACGGGACCTCGGCGTCGTGCGGCGGTGGCGTCGGCGGCCGCCCGACGGCGCGACTGTGCCACAGTGCGCAGTCGATGGCGCGCGTGCTCCGCATCGCCGCGATCCCGGGCGACGGGATCGGGCAGGAGATCGTCCCGGTCGCGATGCGTGTGCTCGACCGCGCCGCCGCCCGCGCGGACGCGCGGATCGACTGGACCGAGCACGACTGGGGCTCGGACAGGTATCGCCGCACGGGCCGGATGATGCCCGTCGACGGCCTGGAGCGGCTCGCCGATCACGACGCGGTGTTTTTCGGTGCGGTCGGCGATCCGGAGATCCCGGACGTCGAGACGCTCTGGGGGCTGCTCATTCCGATGCGCCGCACATTCGACCAGTACGTCAACCTGCGCCCCGCGCGCTCGTTCCCGGGGGTTCCGGTGCCGCTCGCCGACGGCGACGGGATCGACCTCGTGATCGTGCGCGAGAACACGGAGGGCGAGTACTCAGACGAGGGCGGCGCCGACGCCGAGCAGGCCACCCAGGTCGCGCGCTTCACCCGCAAGGGCGTCGCGCGCGTGGCCCGCTACGCGGCGCGGCTGGCGAGCGAGCGCCGCGGCCGGCTCGTGTCGTGCACGAAGTCGAACGGGATCATCCACACGATGCCGTTCTGGGACCGGGTCGTCGCCGAGACGGTCGCCGAGTTCCCCGGTGTCGAGCTGCGCTCGGTGCTCGTCGACGCGCTCAGCGCCGAGCTCGTGCTGCGCCCGCGCGGGCTCGACGTGATCGTCGCCTCGAATCTGTTCGGCGACATCCTGTCGGATCTCGCCGCCGCCTGCGTCGGCTCGCTCGGACTCGCGGCCAGCGCCAACCTCAACCCGGAGGGCGCCCACCCCTCGACGTTCGAGCCGGTGCACGGCTCGGCGCCCGACATCGCCGGCCGTGGCGTGGCCAACCCGCTCGCCCAGATCTCGAGCGGTGCGCTGATGCTCCGCCACCTCAAGCTCCCCGGGCCGGCGACGGCGATCGACGCGGCCGTCGAGGCCGTGCTCCGCGACGGCCCCCGCACGCCCGACCTCGGCGGTACGGCGTCGACCGGCGACGTCGCGGCGGCGGTGCTCGCCGCGCTCGACGACTGAGATGGCGAGGGCAACGTCGGGAGCGCCCCGTCGAGCACGGTCGAAGCCGACGAATCCCTCGCCGGCGCGACGCAAACGTCGGTCCGGCGGCCCGGGCGGCGCTGCGACCGCCGTTTTCAGTGCGGCGTGATCGTGGGCCGGCGGGCGGCCCCGGCCGCGCTCAGGCGGCGGGCGGCCTCGGCCGTGCTCAGGCGGCGGGCGGCCCCGGCCGTGCTCAGGCGGCGGGCGGCCCCGGCCGTGCTCAGGCGGCGGGCGGCCCCGGCCGCGCTGAGGCGGCGGGCGGCCCCGGCCGTGCTCAGGCGGCGGGCGGCCCCGGCCGCGCTCAGGCGGCGGGCTCGAGCGGGCGGAGCTCCTCGGCGTAGCTCACCGAGCGGCGGCGCATCACCCCGTCCGCGTCGATGGAGTACTGGCCGAGGCGCCACAGCGGCGGGGAGTAGGCGTGGATCGAGACCGAGCGCTCGTCGACGCCGGTGAGCCGGTGAATGTGGTCGGGGCCGAACGAGAACGTCTCGCCGGCCTGGACGATCCGGGTCGTCGGCTCGCCGCCGATCCGCGGGTTGGACTCGGCGAGCGCACCGCGCACGACCCGCACCGCCCCGGAGGAC
Source organism: Solirubrobacteraceae bacterium (assembly GCA_035294545.1). GTDB lineage: Bacteria > Actinomycetota > Thermoleophilia > Solirubrobacterales > Solirubrobacteraceae > Palsa-465. Next base: position 54,693 of record DATGKS010000003.1, read on the forward strand.
GTGTCGTGATCGTGCCAGCCGGTGTCGTTCACGGGCGTCCAGCAGAGCAGCCACACGTCGACGTGGTCGTCGCGATGCAGGGAGGCGTAGACGCGCTCCTCGTCGTCGTAGTCGACGAGCGCTGACCAGCGGTCGGGCTCCCCGGCGAGCCGGTCGACGAGCGCGGCGAGCTCGTCGCGGTCGAGGTCGCGTGCGGGCAGGGACGAGAGGTTCATGGTCACACCTCCTCGGGGTGGAGCAGACGGGCGGGATTGGCGCAGCGCAGCGCGCGCTCGGCGGCGTCGCCGAGGTCGCTCTGCGGCGGCTGCGCATAGGGGCGGTCGGAGCCGTGGACGAGCGCGTCGACGCCCGTCACGCGCACGACCGCGTCGATCGCGCGGGGGCCGTAGGACGAGGTCTCGAGGAACACGTCGGGATCGACGACCGTCCGCTCGCCCGCGCGGGCGGCGAACCGCTCGCCGTGCAGCGGCGCGAGGCCGGCGAGCATCGCGAAGCAGACGCGCAGCCGCGGGTGCGCGATCCGCCCGTATGCGCGGAACGCAAACCACGCGGCGTGCATCTGGGCGGCGTAGTCGACGACCGCCGGCCACCACGAGGGGACGGAGTCGGCCGCGCCGCGCGTCCGAGCACCGGCCGGCGGGACGCCGACGGCGACCGGGGCGGTCGCCGGCGCGCGGGCCGGTCCCGGGTGCACGAACAACGGCCGCTCCCGGCCTTCGAGCAGCGTGAGCAGCGGCGCCACGCGCTCGTATCCGTCGGCGTCCGCCAGCGCCGTCGCCGGCAGTTGGAGCCCGACGAACCCCTCGTCGAGGCGCTGCCCGAGCGCCGCCGGGTCGACCACGTCGAGCGACGCCGACGCCCAGGCCGCGAACGGCTCGGGCAGCGTGCGCGCGCCGGCGTGCCAGGCGTCGAGCAGCTCCGCCCCCTCCGCGCCGGGCAGCGACTCGATCCCGAGCGGACTCGAGAGCGACACGAGCACGCGCTCCAGGCCGTCCGCGCGCGCGAGCCCGGCGCGGGCCGCGAGCTCATGGTCGGCCGGGTCGACCTCGTAGGCCGGCTCGCCGGCCAGCTCGAGCGTCCAGCCGCGCAGCCGCGGCGGCGCCGTGCGTGCGCGGAGCGCGTCGATGAATGGCTCCGGCCACACGTGCTGATGGACGTCGATTCGGCTCTTGAACCGATTCATGAACCGATTAAATACCAGAGTCGTGGATGGTTCGCCTCGGCGTTCGGCGTTCGGCGTCCGATGCCGGCGTCCGGCGTCCGGCGTGCGAAGTCGGCGTCCGGCGTCCGGCGTGCGGCGTGCGGCGTCCGGCGTGCGAAGTCGGCGTCCGGCGTCCGGCGTGCGATGTCGGTTTCCGGCGCGCGCGGGCAGAGCCGATGTCGCTGGGATCATTTCGCCCCGCACGCACCGGTGGCGGCCACGTCGCCGGTGGCCGTGCAACGGCGCCTGCGGCGAGCGGAGCGTGCCGGACCGGCGTCGGCGCCGCGGGCGCGTATTAGGCTTGCGTTCACGGTGGCGCCCGCCAAGCGAGTCACGATCCGGGACGTGGCCGACGCGGCGGGCCTCTCGCCGGCCGCGGTGTCGTACGCGCTGCGCGGGATCATGGTCTCCGAGGAGACCCAGGAGCGTGTCCGCGACCTCGCGGACGAGCTCGGCTACGAGGCCAACCCGATCGCGCGCGCGCTCGCCAGCGGGCGCACCGGGACGATCGGGATCCTCGGCCCCTCGCTGGAGGACCTCTGGCAGCAGCGGCTCGTTGCGCAGGCGGGACGGGTGCTGCTTGAGCGCGATCGCTACGCGCTCATCCTCGACGCGGGTGGGGAGCCGCTGCGCCAGCGCGCGCTCGCCGCCCAGCTGCGCGACCAACAGGTCGACGGGCTGATCGTCTCGCCGGTCGATCCGTCGGACCCGTCGTGGGCGGAGATCGTCGCCGCGGTGCCCGTCGTCGTGCTCGGCGACACGTTCTCGGCCGCGACCGCCCAGGGGGAGGTGCTCTACGACAACCGCAGCGGCGTCCGCGCCGCCCTCGCGCATCTCCACGGCCTCGGCCACCGGCGCGTCGTCGTGCTCCGGCCACCCGGCTCGCCGACGAACGACCGTCCCGCCGAGCAGGTCGTCGCCGAGGAGAGCCGTCGGCTCGGGCTGGAGGTCCGCGTGGCGACCGCCGGCTACGAGCTGCGCGAGGCGACCGAGCGGGCGCGGGAGCTGCTCGACAGCGTGCCGCGGCCGACCGCCGTCTTCTGCTTTGCCGACGGGTTCGCCTACGGCGCCTACGAGGCCGCCCGGGAGCTCGGCATCCGGATCCCTGACGAGCTGTCGGTGATCGGCTACGACGACCACCCGGTCTCGGGCGTGCTCACCCCGCCGCTGACGACGTTCAGCTGGAACTCGCGGCGCCTGATGGAGATCGCGGTCGAGATGCTGCTCGCGGCGATCGACGGGGCACCGGTGAGCCCGCGACGGGTCGTGATCCGCCCCGAGCTCCGCGAGCGCGGCTCGGCGGCGCCCGCTCCGGGCTGAGCTGTCGGTGAGCGATCGATCGTGGCGGCCCGCTCCGCTCGCGCTGTCGAGCAGGTCCCGCTCGACGTGCGGGCCGCGTTCGAGCTTCTCCTGCACGGCCCTCGAGCGCCGGGATCCACGAGCTGATCAGGTTGGCGGCATAGCCGGGCCGGAAGAACCGCTCGGTGCCCGCGAACAGATCGTGGTGATGCTCGTGCCAGCCGACGCCGTCGCCGCTGCGGAACGCGCTCACGATCTTCTCCTCATCCTTGACGAGGGAGGTCGCACGCTGGAGCGCCCCCGGATGACGCCTGGAGCCGGACGGTGCCGGCACCCGGGTGACGGTCGACGTGAGATCCCCGAGGCTGAGGCGCATCGGCTCGACCTCCCGGCGCGAGGTGATCAGCGCGTCGATGAACAGCCTGGCCGAGCTCGCGGCAGCGGTCTAGCGCGGCCCCGCTCGCGATCATCGCCGCCTCGTGACGTTCGGCGCCCGCGAGCGGCGCGAGCGTTCCTGCGCCGACCTCGCGCGAGCGCCGCGAGGTCCGCCCACCGTTGCGGGGAACCTTTGTCCGGCTCAGGAGGACAAACCTTCCCGGCAACGCCGCGGGACGGTCCACCGACGCCTTGCGGGGAACCTCTGTCCGCCGTCAGGACCCGAGCGCGATTCCGAACACGTGGAGCGCCGGGTTATAGCCCGACACGTCCCCCAGCGAGGGCAGCTGCACCGCCTCGACGGTCTTCGACGGATCGATCGCGACCGACTGCTCGAAGACGTAGACGGTGTGCGACGTCGGGCCAGTCGGGTAGTCGACGGTCGGCTCGCTGAACGCGGTCGTGTTCGACGGGTTGCCGCCCTGCCCGGAGGCGTTCCAGAAGTTCCCGATGTCGAGCGTGAACGTCTGGGTCGTGCCGTCGGTGTAGTAGACGACGCCGGTGCCGCTCTGCGGCGCGTTGTTCGCGGAGGCGAGGAACCCGAGCGTCGAGCCGCTGCCCGACAGGGCGATGATCTGCCCCTGCGCCATCGTGTTGTCGGGCTGGCCGGCGGGCACGTTCGGCCAGGTGAACGACAGCCCGCCGGCGGTCACCGTCGAGCCGGGGGTGACGCCGGCACTCGCCAGGCCCTGCGCCGAGAACGTCGTGCCCTCCCCGTCGAACCCCTCGAACCCGGGGCCGCCAGGCTGCGGATCGGACTCGTTGGTGATCCCGGTGTTGTCGAAGCTCTCCGCGAGCGAGCTCTCCGGGACCTGCAGCTGTGTGTCGGACATCTGGGTCTGCGCGACGCCGTTCTGCGTGTACTGCGCGGTCGCGACGAGGTCGACCGGACCGGGGGTGAGCCCGCTCGAGGGAACGGTGACGGTGAAGCGCACCCGGCGGGTCGCCCCCGGCGCCACCCGGAACGGCCTCTGCTCTCCACCGCCGCTCACCGTCCAGCCCGATGGGGCCGCGAGCGTGATCGACGCGTGCGTGAGCGGGCTTGCGGACGGGTTCCAGAGAGTCGCGGTGACCGTCACGGTCGCGCCCGGCTCGGCGAGCGCCGAGCTCGCGCGCTCTCCGAGGGTCGGGGTCGCGTCCGTCGGCGCCCCGTACGTCGCCGCGTTCCACCCCGGCTGCGCGACCGCCGCCACGGGCACGCCGCCGGTCTGGTCGCCGACCGACTGCAGCGTCACCTTCGGCAGCCGCCCGCTTCCGGGCTCAAGGCCCCACACGGCGATCGCAAGCGTGTTCGACCCGTTGTCGTTGACGATGCCGGCCGGGATGTAGAAGCGATGCTGCGGGCCGAGCACGTTGTCGTACTGGCCCATCAGGTAGCCGTTGACGAAGATGAACGCGCGGAAGTCGGCGTGTCCGGCCCCACCGCCCACGACGTCGTTCCCGAGCTGGACCGCGATCGGCTCATAGCCGCCGCTGCCCTCGTGCAGCGCGAACGACGTGCGGTACCAGCCGATCCCCGCGGGCAGCCCACGGCGCGCCCACGAGTCGGGGACCGACACGCCGCGCCAGCCGAGACCGGGGTCGCCCGGCAGGTCCCAGCCGGCGTTCGTGCCGTACAGGCCGGTCGCGTTCAGGTGGCCGCGGACCGGGTCCTGGAGGTTCTCGCCGCCCTGATTGCCCTGCAGGCGCCAGGTGACGGGCGCCGAGGAGCCGTCGAGGCTCGCCCCGAGCAGTCCGCGCGGCGCCTTCTGGCCGTCGCTCGGCAGTGCGCTCGAGTAGACGCCGTCCTCGTCGTGGCCCGAGCTCTGCACGAGCACGGCGACCACATTGTCCTGCCCGACCTTCAGGGCCGCCTTCGGGAACGCGAACGTCTCCTTGGCCGCCTCGGAGCCGGATGTGTTCGAGCCGAGGAAGACGCCGTTCAGCCACACCGAGAACGCGCCGTGGCTGCCCTCGCCGGCGGTGAGCGTGATCCCGGTCTCGCCGCCGGTCGCCGTGAAGTGGCCGCGGTACCAGACGAAGCCCTGATGGAAGCCGTAGTCGTCGGCGTACAGGACCGGCGTGGTGACCGGCTTCGTCGGGTTCGTCGTCGTCGGGTGATCGGCGAGCGTCCACGTCGCGTCGTCGTAGCCGGGCTGTGCCTCCGGGGTGCCGAAGCGGAACTGCCAGCCGGTGAGCGTCGGCAGGGTGACCGCCGCCGGGCCGGCGACGCTCGCGCTCAGCGAGCCGTCCGGTTCGCTGCTCGTATGAAGCGTCGCGCCGTTCCAGGTGACGCGCGTGACTCCGCTCGGGGCCCAGACGCGGATCGGGCCCGCCGCCGAGGCATCGCCGGTGAGCGCGAGCGTGCTCCCGCTCGTCGACGCGGTGCGAACGAGGTAGGTGCCCTGCACGAGTGCCGCGCCGGCCGAGGTCGTCTCCGGCCAGAACTGCTCTGCCGTCTGCGTGTCGGCGAGCAGCAGCAGGAGCGGCGGCCGCCCGCCGCCGGTGATCCGCACCTCCGAGAGACCGCTGTGGCCGTAGTCGAGACGCTCGTCGCCGCGCGTCGCGTCCCACGTCGAGTGGACGGTGCCGGCGAGTACGGTGACCGTCGGCTGGCTCGAATAGCGCAGCACGGTTTCGCCGCCGGTGCCGTGATCGCCGTACAGGAGTGCAGTCGCCTGGCCGCCGATCGTCGCCTGGTCCATCAGCTCGGAGGTCGAGTACTGCAGCTGCTCGCCTCCGAAGGCGTCGTTCGCGACGAGCAGCTTCGCGTCCCGGCCCCTGAGCGTGATCGCCTGCCCCGCCGCCTGCGGGACCTTCGGGTAGATCTCGGAGGCCTGGGAGGCGGTCGGGACGTTGATCGCGTCGACCGACACGTAGGTGCCGCCCGAGGCGGGGTTCTTCTGGCCGGAGACCACGATCTTCAGCGTGTGCGTGGTGTCGGACAGGCCGGAGGCCTCGTACTCGACCTGCTGGAAGTCGGTGCCCGGCGAGTATCCGTCGACGGTCGCGACCTGCTTGCCGTCGAGATACACGTCGGCGATTCCGTGGTTGCTCGCCGTCGGTGCGATCCACTGGATCGCGGTGCCGGTGAAGCTCACCGTGACCGAGTCGCCCGTCGTGTTGGAGAAGCTCTCAGTCTGCTCGTAATCGCCGCCGGTGTAGGACTGGTGGGAGACATGCGACCAGCTGCCGCTGTAGTGCAGGTCGGTCGTGTCCGCGTCGTCGTAGGTGTACGTGCCGGTCTGGCCGAGGTCGAGCGCGATGTGCGTCGACTCGGTCTTCGTCGATGTGGCGTCGGACTGGCGCAGGTAGACGAACTGCGTGCCGTCGCTCGGGTTCACGCGGGCGCTCGTGGCGATCAGCGGGTTCGTGGAGCTTGGGGCGGCGCTCGCCTGCGTCTGCGTGAGCGAGGGCACCGCCTGCGCGAAGTCCCCGATCAGCTTGTTCTCACCGTACTTAGAGCCGACGATGTCGTTCGGGTGGCCGGGGGTGCCGATCTCACCGGTCTCCATGATGCCCGCGCCGTAGTCGTAGGAGGTGTACATGAACGGTGCGGGCAGCCAGCCCCAGTTCGTGCCGCCGACCCCCATGTAGTTCGATTGGATCGTCGTGCCCTGCGAGAAGTTGCTCTTGTAGAAGACGTTCTCGAAGTCCGGACCGGTGAGGTGGTAGCACTTCGCGTAACCGGCGCCGCCCCACGCGTCGTAGGAGCCGCCCTGGAACTCGGGCAGCTCGAGCGGCTTGCCCGGCTCGGGCGAGAACGTCGGCGGCTGAGTGAAGCCGTTCGGGTTGGCGCAGTCGAAGCCGAGCGGGTAGCTGTCATAGCCGGGAATGTCAGGATTGGCGGGGGTGCCCTCGAACGTGTCGCCCTCGTTGCCGATCAGCGGCACGTCGATTCCGTCGGCCTTCGCCTTGGCCTCGAGCTCGGCCATGTAGGCCTCGGTCGCCGGCTGGTTGGCGTACAGCTCGTTCTCGACCTGATACAGGATCACGTCGCCGCCGCGCGTGATCTGGTGGGCGGCGATGATCGGGTCGATCTCCGACAGCCACTGGTCGGAGGCGGCCACGAAGTCCGGGGCGTTCGTGCGCGCGACGCCGGTCTGGGTGACGAGCCAGCCGGGGAAGCCGCCGCCGTCGGTCTCCGCGTTGATGTACGGCCCCGGCCGCGCGATCACGTACAGCCCCGCCTGCTGTGCCATGTTGAGCAGCTCGTTCATGTTCCGGATGCCGCGGAAGTCGTAGACCCCGGGCTTTGGCGAGGAGTAGTCCCAGTTGAAGTAGACGGTGACCGCGTTGTAGCCGTCGGCCTTCATCTTCTGCAGCCGGTCGAGCCACAGCGACGGGGAGGGAAGCCGCCACGGGTCGAACTCGCCGGAGTAGATGAATGTGCGCTTGCCGCCGATGAGCAGCGAGTACTGGTCGTAGCGCACCGACTGCGGAGTGCCGCGGTCGACGTTCGTCGGCGGGGCGATCGGCGCCGGGGTGACCGTGTTCGTGCGCCCCGAGCCGGGGCCTGAGCCGCTCGCGGTGTCGGCGGTGACCGTGTAGGAGACGGGCGTGCCGTTCGTCGCCGAGGCGATCACGTAGTCGTTCGGTACGGACGCGGTGAACGTCTGGCCGGCTGAGCTCTTCACGGTGAAGCCGGTGACGTGGGCCTGGCCCTTGCGCGGCGGACACCAGGTGACGGTCACCGAGCCGTTGCCGGCGATCGCGTGCGCGCGCGTCGGCGCGCCCGGGCTCGCGTTGTTCGCCTGGGCGCTCGTCGCCGCCGGGCATTGGCCGTGCTCGGCGAGCGCGCCGGGCCGACCGTGCGCCGACGCGGCCGAGACCGAACGGGCCGACGAGACCGGCCGGGCCGACGAGGCAGACCGGGCCCGCGAGACCGGCCGGACCGACGAGGCAGACCGGGCCGACGAGACAGACCGGGCCGACGAGACAGACCGAGCCGACGAGACAGACCGGGCGCCCGGGGCTGCGGGGGCAGCCGGGGCCCCCGCCAGCGCCGACAGCGTCGTGACCACGAGCGCGCAGGCGCCGGTCACCAGCCAGGCCGCGAGCGAGCGCCTTCGGGTGCCCCCGTCCGAGATCGACCGCCTCCTCGACAGACGCCGCTCACCCGTGCCCATGATCTCTCCTTGTCGCGTCCGGCTCGTTCCGGATTCACCGACCGGAGGCTCCACGCTCGCTCCGGTGTGGGCACCATACCGCGATCGGCATGTGAGCGCTCACAGTCCCGAAAACGCGCTGGATCGGGGGGCCGATCCTGCACGTTCGGATTCCGGGGCGGGCTGGGCATCGTTGGCCGCTCCGAGCGGCCGGCGATGCCCAGCGCGCCCGCTCGCCGGCTACTCCCAGGAGTCGGGTTGAACGCGGAGCGTCGTGTTCACCCGGTTGAAGAAGTTGGTGAGCGCCGCCATCGTCACGATCGCGGCCAGCGCCGCCTCGTCGTAGCGCTCCGCGGCGCGCGCCCACATCTCGTCGCTCACGACATCAGGGTGGTCGGCCAGGCGGGTGATCGCCTCGGTGAGCTCGACCGCCGCCCGCTCGGCATCGTCGAAGCGCAGCGACTCCCGGAACGCCGGGAGCTCGGCGAAGCGCCGCAGCTCATCGGCCTCCGCCGAGCGCGCGGCGTGGTCGATGCAGGGGCTGCAGCCGTTGATCTGGCTGGCGCGCATGTGCACGAGCTCGAGCGTCGAGCGCGGCACACCGCTCGCGTAGATCGAGCCGAGGATCTGCTGCACGCCGGCGAGCGCCTCCGGAGAGCGCCCGGCCTCGGGCGAGAGACGGGGGCTGCGGGACTCGGTCTGGGTCATGATGGTCCTCCCTGGAGCGTCGCTCCGGTGGATGTGAACGTCGAACACCACCCAGACGGCCGCGGATCTGCTGAGGTAACGCGGGCGGCGGCGCGTTACCTCGCGGCGTCTGCCCGCGTCTCACCCACGAGGCACAGTGCGATGACCCGGCCTGACGCGACACACCTGGCGGCGCGATTCGACGACGAGCGCGGCCGCCTGCGGAGGCTCGCCGCCCGGATGCTCGGGTCGCCCGCCGACGCCGAGGACGCAGTTCAGGAGGCGTGGCTGCGCCTCAGCCGCACCGACGGCGCCGACATCGTCGACCTTCACGCCTGGCTGACGACCGTGACGAGCCGCGTCTGCCTCGACATGCTGAGGGCGCGGCGCAGCCGTGGGGAGGTCCCAATCGAGATCGACCTCGACGAACTGCTTGCGGGCGCGTCCTCACGGAGCACGCTCACGCCCGAGGACGAGGCGCTCCTCGCCAACGGGGTGGGGGTCGCGCTCCACGTCGTGATGGACACGCTCACGCCCGCCGAGCGCGTCGCCTTCGTGCTCCACGACATCTTCGATCTCCCGTTCGCCCAGGTCGCCGAGGTGCTCGGCCGCTCTGTGCCCGCCGTGAAGATGCTCGCCAGTCGCGGCCGCGGCCGGGTGCGCCTCGTCCCAGAGCGGGCGGCCGACGGACGGCCCGAGGACCGCGCGGTCGTCGACGCCTTCTTCGCGGCCGCCGGATCCGGCGACCTGTCGGGGCTGCTGCCGGTGCTCGCGCCCGACGCGGAGCTCCACGTCGTCGGTCCCCGGATCACGCGCACGATCCGTGGGGCGGAGACGATCGCCTCGCAGGCCCGCGCGGGGGCCCGCGGCGGCTTCGCGGGGCGCGCCGCGGTGCGGCCGGTCACCGTGCGTGGCAACCCCGGCGCGCTCGTGCTCGTCGACGGTGAGCCGCTGTCGCTGATCGCGTTCACGGTCCGCGAGGGCCGCATCACCGAGATGCGCTCGTTCAGCGACCGTCCCCGCCTCGGGCGGCTCATCCCCTCGTGGGTCGCCTGAGCGGAGACCTCAGGCGGAATCGGCCACTCAGCTCAGTAGTCGCTCTTGAAGGTGAAGTACGAGCCGCGGATCGTGCCCGCGAGCCGCGACCGCTGCCTGGCGAACTTGAAGCGCGAGGCGAGCTCCTTCGGCACGTCCATGCCGTCGGAGAGCTTGAACCCGACCGCCCGACGGCCGGGGTCGTCGATCGTGTACATCACGTTGATCGAGAGGCCGCTCTCGTAGAAGACGTACGCGATGCGGATGTTCTCCACCTGGAATTCGGTCGCCTCGAGCGGGGCCGAGGCGATCACGATGTCCCGCTCCTGCTCGAGGATCCGGTGGACCCACTCGATCGTCGCCGCCGCCTCGTCGGCGGGTTCGACCGTGAACGTGTGGTCGTACTTGTTCTTGAAGTACCGCGCCTCATTCGCCCGCAGGCCGGCCAGCGCCGGGGCGACCGGCGAGGACTCGAGGCCGACGGTTGAGACGTTCTCAAACTCGACCGCGTATGCCATCGTGTTCGCTCCTTCGCGCCGGTTACAGCGCGGTCGTGTACGCGCCGGCGAGCCCGCCGTCGACGAGGAACGTCGTCGCGTTCACGTAGGAGGACTCGTCGGAGGCGAGGAACAGGACGGCGTTCGCAATCTCGCTCGCCTCGGCGAAGCGACCCATCGGGACGTGCACCATGCGCCGCTCGGCCTGCACCGGGTCGGCGGCGTAGAGCTCGCGCAGGAGCGGCGTGTCGACCGGTCCCGGGCAGAGCGCGTTGACGCGGATGCCGCGCTTGGCGAACTCGACGCCGAGCTCCCGCGAGAGGGCGAGCACGCCGCCCTTGGAGGCGGTGTAGGAGATCTGCGAGGTGGCGGCGCCCATGACCGCGACGAACGACGCGGTGTTGATGACCGAGCCGCCGCCGCCGTCGAGCAGGTGCGGGATGCCGTGCTTGCAGCACAGGAAGACCGAGCGCAGGTTCGTGGCCTGCACCCGCTCCCACGCCTCGAGGGTCGTGTCGACGACTGACGCATCGTCGTTCGGCGAGATGCCGGCGTTGTTGAACAGCACGTCGATCCGCCCGAAGCGCGCGCGGGCCTCTGCGTACATCTCCCGGACCGCGTCCTCGGAGGTGATGTCGGCGGTGAGCGACAGTGCCCCGATCCCGTGCCCGGCGATGTCGACGCCGACCACCGTCGCGCCCTCGCGTTCGAACACCGCGGCGGTCGCCGAGCCGATCCCGCCGGCGACGCCCGTGATCACGCACACCTTGCCGGCCAGGCGCAGCCGCGCCCCGTGTTCGTCAGCCACCGCTCAGCCCTCCGTCGAGTAGAAGATCGATTTCTCCTCGGTGTAGGCGTCGAGCGCATGGGGACCGAGCTCACGGCCGTAGCCCGACTGCTTGAAGCCGCCGAACGGCGTGGCGACCCGCACCGAGGTGTTCGAGTTGATCGAGAGCACGCCCGCGTCGAGCGCGCGGGCGACGCGGAGCGCGCGGGCGCCGTCGCGGCTCCAGATCGAGCCGGACAGCCCATAGATCGTGTCGTTCGCGAGGCGCACCGCGTCGGCCTCGTCGTCAAACGGGATGACGACCGCGACCGGCCCGAAGATCTCCTCACGGGCGGCGCGGGCGTCCGGCGCGACCGGGGAAAGCACCGTCGGCGCGCACCAGAACCCGGGCCCGTGCGGGGCGCGCCCCCGGATCGCCACCGAAGCGCCGTCGCCTTCGGACAGGAACCCGAGCACCCGCTCGCGCTGCCGCGCTGAGATCAGGGGGCCCATCTGCGACTCCGGGTCGAGCGGGTCGCCGACCCTGATCCCGGTGACGACCGGCTCCAGCAGCGACAGGAACCTGTCGACCGCGGAGCGCTCGACGAGGATCCGCGAGCGCGCGCAGCAGTCCTGCCCCGCGTTGCCGAACACCGCCGCGGGCGCCGCGGCGGCGGCCGCCTCGAGGTCCGCGTCGGCGAACACGATGTTCGGCGACTTGCCGCCGAGCTCGAGCGTCACCCGCTTGAGCGTCGCCGACGCGGCGGCGGCGATCCGGCGGCCGACCGCGGTCGAGCCCGTGAACGCGATCTTGGCCACGTCGGGGTGCTCGACGAGGCGCGCGCCCGCGACCGGTCCAAGGCCGGGAACGACCTGCAGAACGCCGTCAGGCAGGCCGGCGTCGCGCGTGATCTCGGCGAAGCGCAGCGCGCTCAGCGGCGTGAGCTCGGCGGGCTTGAGCACGACCGTGTTGCCGGCGGCGAGCGCCGGCCCAAGCTTCCAGGAGGCGATCGTCAACGGAAAGTTCCAGGGAACGATCAGCCCGACGACCCCGAGCGGCTCCCGGACCGTGAACGCCTGACCGCCCGCGACCGGGATCGTCTCGCCGAACAGCCGCTCGGGCGCTCCCGCGTAGTAGGCGAACACGTCTGCGACCATCCCGATCTCGCCGCGCGCGTCGCCGATCGGCTTGCCGGCGTTGCGCGCCTCGAGCGTCGCGAGCTCCTCGGCGTGCTCGGCGACCGCGTCGGAGATGCGCCGCAGCAGCCGGGCGCGGTCGGCGGGGGCGACCGCCCGCCAGGCTCCGAACGCGGCCCGCGCGCGGGCAATCGCCGCGTCGACCGCCTCGGGGCCGGCCGACGGGATCGTGTCGAGTACCGCCTCGGTGGCCGGCTCGAGCACCGTGAGCGTCTCGGTCACAGCGGCCCAAACCCCGCGACGGTCACAGCCGCTCGAACCCCCGCGCGCGCTCCCAGTCGGTGACCGCCGCCTCGAACGCCTCAAGCTCAACGTCGGCCGCATGCACGTAGTGGGCGACGACCTCCTCGCCGAACGCCGCATGCGCGAGCTCGGAGTCCGCGAACAGGTCCCGCGCCTCGCGCAGCGTCCGTGGCAGCCGGGGGCGATCGGTCGCGGCGTACGCGTTGCCGACGAGCGCGGGCTCGAGCTCGAGCTCCCGATCGACCCCCGCGAGGCCGGCCGCGATCAGTGCCGAGAGCGCGAGGTAGGGGTTGAGATCCGCACCCCCGGCGCGGTTCTCGAAGCGCAGCGCCGGCCCGTGCCCGACGACCCGCAGCGCGCAGGTGCGGTTGTCGCGCGCCCACGCGACAGTCGTCGGCGCGAACGACCCGGCGGCGAACCGCTTGTAGGAGTTGACGTTCGGCGCGAGCAGCAGCGTGAGCTCGCGCAGGCCGTGCAGCTGGCCTGCGAGGAACGCCTCGAACGTGTCCCGGTCGCGCCCGAACAGCGACGCGCGATCCGGGTCCCCGGCGTCGGCGAGCGAGAAATGGATGTGGCACGAGTTGCCCTCGCGCGCGTCGTACTTGGCCATGAAGCTGATCGCCATCTCCTCCTGGGCGGCGATCTCCTTGGCCCCGTTGCGGAAGACGATGTGCTCGTCGGCGCAGCGCAGCACGTCGGTGTAGCGGAAGTTGATCTCGTGCTGGCCGCGGTTGCACTCGCCCTTGGAGCTTTCGACCTCGAGGCCGGCGCCGGCCATGGCGAGGCGGATGCGGCGGATGAGCGGCTCGACGCGGGTCGTGCCGAGCAGCGAGTAGTCGAGGTTGTAGAGGTTCGCGGGCTCGAGGTCGCGGTAACCCTTGTGCCACGCGTCCTCGTAGGAATCGCGGAACACGAGAAACTCGAGCTCGGTGGCGGCGTTCGCGCTCCAGCCGCGCTCGGCGAGGCGACCGAGCTGACGGCGGAGCACCTGCCGCGGGGACGCGACGACCTCGCGTCCGTCGTCCCAGCGCAGATCGCTGAGCACGAGTGCGGTCGCCGGCAGCCACGGCACCAGCCGCAGCGTCTCCATGTCCGGCACCATCACGAAGTCCCCGTAGCCGGTGTCCCAGGAGGACATCGCATAGCCCTCGACGGTGTTCATCTCGACGTCGACGGCGAGCAGGTAGTTGCAACCCTCGGCGCCGTGCTCGACGACGTCGGCGAGGAAGTGCTTGGCGTCCAGGCGCTTGCCCTGCAGCCGGCCCTGCATGTCGCACAGCGCCAGGAGCACGGTGTCGATCTCGCCGGCGTCGACGCGGGAGCGCAAGCCGTCGAGCGTGAGCGCCGGGCCGCGGTGCATGCGCGCAACCTATAGGAAGTCTGCGCGCGTGAGCGTGGCGATCGCGTCGGAGATCCGCTCGGGCGTCGAGGTCTCGCCGGCGAGCAGCCGGCGCAGGTTCGTCGGCGCGACCGCGCTGAGGAGCAAACCGGCGTGCGTGTCGGCGTCGATCCGCGGATCGATCTCGTTCAGCAGCGTGCGCACGTGGAGCAGGAACGTCGCCCACACGGGCGCGCCCGCCCGGGGTCCGACGCGCTCGGCGGCGAGCGTCAGCTCGAGGTGGTCGATCTGGAAGGCGACGAGTGCGCGCATGAACGCCTCCAGGCGCTCGCGGGGCGGCGCGCCCGGGCCAAGCGGCGGGGGCCCGGAGAGGAACCCGTCCTGCAGCTCGGCGGTATGCGCATCGAGCAGCGCCTCGGTGAGCCCGTCGCGGTCGCGGAAGCGCCGGAAGATCGTGCCCTTGCCGACGCCCGCAGCCGCCGCCACCGAGTTCATCGAGAGCCCCGCGGCGCCCTGCTCGAGCAGCACTCGGCGGGCGGCGCACAGGATCCGCTCGCGATTGGCGGCGGCATCGCTGCGCTCATGCGGCCGGTCGGCGAGCGGCAGCGTGATCGGCGGGGAGGGCGGGCGCGTGGTCGCCATCGCCCGCCCCGTTCTACCCCTTCGCGACGGCTGTGTGGGCGGCGCGCGCCTCGATCGCCTCGATGAGCGCCTGAAGCGACGTCTTGAGCTCGGCCTCGATCTCGGCGTCGCGCAGCCGGCCGGACTCGTGGAAGCGCTCGTGGATCATCGGCACCGGAAGCTCGCGGTCGATGACGCGAGCGCCGATCGCGCCGAGCACCTTGCGGGTCTCGGCCTGCGACCAGACGGCGCCGAACATGCCGGTCGAGCCGCCGATCACGACCGCCGGCTTGTTGCGGAGCGGGCTCTCCTGGAGCGGGCGGGAGAGCCAGTCCAGGGCGTTCTTGAGGACGCCGGGGATCGAGCTGTTGTACTCCGGGGTGGCGATGAGCACCCCGTCGGCCTCCGTGACCGCGTCCCAGAAATCCTGGGCGGCCGCCGGCCGGTCGGCGACGTCGTCCTCGTTGAACGGCGGGATCGCGGCGAGGTTCTCGTAGATCACGACCTCCACCTCGGGCGGCAGCAGCGCGGCTGCCGCCCGCAGGAGGGTCGTGTTGTGCGAGTCCCGGCGCAGCGAACCCGAGACGGCCAGGATCCGCATCGGGCTACGCCCGGTGGAACTCGAGCTCGACGTGGAGCGTCACCTCGTCGGCGAGCGCCTTGCCGCCGCTCGGCAGCTCCGCGTTCCAGCTCACGCCGAAGTCGGTGCGGTCGATCGTCGCCTCGAGCGTGAAGCCGAGCCGGGTGTTGCCCATGAAGTCCTGCGCCGGACCCTCGAGCGTGCCGGTCGCGGTGATCGGCTTCGTGACGCCCTTGAGCGTCAGCTCGCCCTCCACGGTGACCTCGTCGCCGTCGGCCTCGATCGAGGTCGAGCGGAAGCTGATCTCCGGGTACTGCTCGGCATCGAAGAAGTCGGGCGCCATCAGGTGGCCGGTGAGGTTGTCGTCCTTGACCTTGATCGAGGCGACCTTCGCGCTGCCGGAGAGCACGCCGTCCTCGAGGCTCGCGGTGAGGTCCTCGATCGAGCCGCGGAACGTGGAGACGACGTACTTGACCGCAAAATCGGCCGATGAGTGCGCGGCCGCGTAGTTCCACGTGCCGGAGATGCGGTCCTGGACGGAGGTGGTGGTGGACATCGGTGCTCCTTGTGGGACGGTGGGATGGTTGCGCCCTCAACCGTAGCACAAAAGCGGACCCACGGTCCGCTCGCCGGTGGCGGGATCCGGCGGCGCCCGCGATCCGCTCCAGGTGGTCGACGCCCGGCTCACGCGTCGAGCCAGCTGGGCCGGGCGAGCTGCCGGACGGCAACCGGCTCGTCTTCGCGAGCCTGACGGATCGTCCGGCTCGTCCTTGCGGGGGTTGGTGCCTCGTGTCCGGCAGCCGTGACTCGACCGTGAGCCACACGGGGCCGCCCCCGCCCGGGCGCGAGGTCAGGCGCCCGGGGGCGCCTCGGTCTCCAACACGTCGAACGACCACAGCTCGCTCGCGCTCCCCACCGGCCCGCGCTGTCGGTGCTGGGCGTGGCCGGCGCCGAAGTCGGCGCTCGCCAGCCAGGCCTGGAAGTCGTCCTCCGAGCGCCAGCGGGTGAGCACGAGGCAGACCTCACGGCCGTCGTTCGGTCGCAGCAGCTCGAAGCCCTCGAATCCCGCTGCGCTGGACACGCGGCCGGCGCGGGAGGCGAAGCGCTCGGCGAACTCGTCGAACCGGGAGCGCGGAACCGTGATCGCGTTGATCTTGACGACGGTCATGGCATCTCGGCGGTCGTCCGCTCGAGGCGGGCGACGCCCGAGTCGATCGCGGCCTGGCGGACCGCGGCCGCGACGGACTCGTGCACGCTGCGGTCAAGGACGTCGGGCACGAGCTCCGACTCGACGGTCAGCCCGGCGAGCGCCCAGGCCGCGGCACGCTTCATATCGAGGTTGATCGCCGAGGCCTGGGCGTCGAGCGCGCCGCGGAAGATCCCCGGATAGCCGAGCACGTTGTTGACGCTCGTGCCGTCGGCGGCGAACGCGGCGCCGGCGGCGAGCGCGTCGTCGGGCTCGATCTCCGGGACGGGGTTCGTGAGCGCGAGGATCACCTGTCCGGGGCGGATCATCCCCGGGGTGATGAGCCCGGGCACGCCGCTCGTGGCGACGACGACGTCGGCCTCGGCCATGACGCGCTCGAGCGTCGCGATCTCGATCCCGCGGGCGGCCGCCTGCGCCCGGGCGCGCTCGCTCGGGTCCGAGGCGAGCACCCGCCGCACGCCCGCGTCGTGGATCAGGGTCGCGATCCCGTAGCCGGCGGCGCCGAGCCCGATCTGGCCGACGACGGCGGCGTCGAGCCGGATATCGACCTGGCGGCAGGCGGCGATCGCGGCGGCCATCGTGACGACGCCGGTTCCGTGGACGTCGTCGTGCATGACGGGCGCGGGCAGTGCCTCGATCAGCCGGCGCTCGATCTCGAAGCACTCGGGCGCCGAGATGTCCTCCAGGTGGATGCCGCCGAACCCGGGCGCGATCCGCACGACGGTCTCGACGAACTCGTCGACGTCCTTCGTGTCGAGCAGGATCGGGGTCGCGCTCACGTCGACGAGTTGGGCGTAGAACAGCGATTTGCCCTCCATCACCGGCATCGCCGCGAGCGGGCCGATGTCGCCGAGCCCGAGCACGCGCGTGCCGTTCGTGCAGATCGCGACGCTCCGCCCGATCGATGTGAATCGCGTTGCGAGCTCCGGCGAGGCGGCGATCGCGCTGCTCACCCGGGCGACGCCCGGCGTGTACACGTCGCGGACGTCCTGGACGTTGCGGATCTCGCGCGTGCCGTGCACGGCGATCTTGCCGCCGTCGTGGGCCATGAACGCGCGGTCGTGGAACCAGGCGACGGTCACCCCCTCCAGCTCGCCCAGCCCCGCGGCGAGGGCGGCCGCGTGCTCGCGGTCGCGCATCTCGATCGTGATCTCCCGCAACGCCTCGTGCTTGGCGATCGCGATCGTCGAAACGTCGCCGATCAGGCCGCCGTACTCCGAGATCCGCGTCGACACCTTCGCCAGTTGCCCCGCGCGATGGGGGATGCGCAGGCGGTAGGTGACGTCCATCGGCACGGCCCGGGCGACGCTATCGCAATGGGGCGCTTCCGCGCTTCGGGCGGCGGCCGCGTCCCGCGCGACGCCGCGTCCCGCGTGACGGCGCGTCAGGCGGCGAGCCGCTCGAGCGGGCGGGGCCGGCCGAGGTGGAACCCCTGGCCGTAGTCGACGCCGATGTCCTGCAGGAGCGAGACCGTCTCGGCGTCGCCGACGAACTCGGCGATCGTGCGACTCCCGAGCCCGCGCGCGATGTCGACCACCGCGCGCACGACCAGCTGGTCGGCCGGGTTGGCGACGAGGCCCACGACGAACTCGCCGTCGATCTTCAGGTAGTCGAACTCGAGGTGCTTGAGGTAGTGCAGCGAGGAGAAGCCCGCGCCGAAGTCGTCGAGCGCGAAGTCGCAGCCGAGGTTGCGCAGCTCACGGGCGAGCCGGGCGGCGCGCTCGATGTCGGCGATCGCGGCCGTCTCGGTCACCTCGACGATGAGCGCGCCGCGCGGGATCGGACGGGCCTCGATCATCGCGGCGAGGTCGCGGGCGATCGACTCGTCGTTCATCGTCTTGCCCGACAGGTTGACGGTGAGCGTGATCTCGCGACCGGCGCGGTGATGCTCGTGCAGCAGGTCGACCGCTCGCGCGAGCACCCAGCGGTCGACCTCGCCGATCAGATCGAAGCGCTCGGCGCTCGCGAGGAACGCCGAGGGCGCGAGCAGCCGCTCGTCCTCCCCGCGCATGCGCAGCAGCAGCTCGTAGCGCGGCGCGCCGTCGCCGCCCAACGTCACGATCGGCTGAGCGTGCAGCTCGAAGCGGTCGTTGTCGAGCGAGTCCCGCAGGCGCGCGATCCACGAGCGCCGCGCGACGAGCTCGGGCCCGGGGTCGTCGGCGGCGGCCAGGAACGCGTAGCCGTCGCGCCCGGCCGCCTTCGCGCGGTACATCGCCCGGTCGGCGCCGACGAGCAGCTCGGCGGCCGTCGCCTCGCCGCTCGGCTCGATCATCGCGACCCCGACCGAGGCCGTCACCTGCGCGCGCACGAGCTCGGAGATCACCATGCCGCTGCCCCGGATCGCCTCGACGATCTTGCGGGCGACGGACGCCGCCTCCGCGCGGTCGGTTTCCTGCACGACCACGCCGAATTCGTCGCCGCCGATCCGGCCGACGACGTCGGTGTCCCGCACCGAGCGCTCAAGCAGCCGCCCGATCTTGATCAGGATCTCGTCCCCGGCGGCGTGGCCATGGAGGTCGTTGACCTCCTTGAACCCGTCGAGGTCGAGCGTGAGCAGCGCGGCGGTCCGGTCGTAGCGGGCGCACTCGCTCACGATTCGCTCGAGCTCGTGCTCGAAGCGGCGGCGGTTGAACAGGTGTGTGATCGAGTCGTGATCGGCGAGCTGCTGGAGCTCGCGCTCGTGCCGCTTGCGGTCGGTGATGTCCCGGACGATCGCCGAGAAGTGGCGTTCGGCTCCCGCGCGCCAGCTCGAGAACGCGACCTCGACCGGCACGAGCGTGCCGTCGGCGCGGAGTGCGGGACCCTCGACCGGCTTGATCGCGAACCGCTCGGAGCGGTCGGTGGCGGCGGCCGCCGCGGTGACGATCTCGTCGACCTCACGGCGCAGGAACTCGGGCACGAGCATCGAGATCGGCCGGCCGATCGCCTGCTCGGCGGTGTACCCGTACAACCGGGCCGCCGCGGCGTTCCAGGACACGATCCGGCGCCCGCCGTCGAACGCGATGATCGCGTCGACCGCGGTCTCGGTCACGCAGCGGAATCGGGACTCGCTGCGGCGCAGCGCCTGGATCGCGGCGTAGTGGTCGGTGACGTCGCGGATCACCTCGCCGTAGCCGCGGAGCACGCCTTCGGAGTCGCGCACCGCGGTGATGACGACACTCGCCCAGAACCGGCTTCCGTCGCGGCGCACGCGCCAGTGCTGCTCCTCGAACCGTCCGTGCTCGCCGGCGACCGCCAGCTCGTCTGCGGGTCGGCCGGCCGCGATGTCCTCCTCGAGGTAGAACAGCGCGTGGCTGCGGCCCATGATCTCCTCCGCCTCCCAGCCCTTGAACCGTTCGCCGCCGACATGCCAGCTCGCGATCCGCCCGCTCGTGTCGAGCATCAGGATCGCGTGGTCCTGAAGGCTCTCGACCATCGCCGCGAGCAGGTCGCCGGCGAGCGGGGGAGGTGGTGAGGGAGTGGCGGTTGCGCGCACTGCTCGTGGGAGGCCCGTTCGGAGGTCGTCTCGCCTCCGACATTCGTCCAGTGCGGGATCATCGGCTCAAGGCCGGGAAAGCTTGAGCGATTCGGGGCCGACGGGTGGTGCGGCGATCGCGCTGATCAGGCGGAGGCCGGCGAGGCCTCGAACACGAGCAG
The DNA here is from genome assembly GCA_035294545.1 of Solirubrobacteraceae bacterium. Taxonomy (GTDB): domain Bacteria; phylum Actinomycetota; class Thermoleophilia; order Solirubrobacterales; family Solirubrobacteraceae; genus Palsa-465. The sequence goes on from DATGKS010000003.1 coordinate 74,523, forward strand.
CACGACGCTCGCGTCGATCGCCGCGGCGCCGTCGCCGTCGAGGCGCTCGGCCGCGGCCCGCTCGATCCGGGCGATCTCCTCCTGCCAGCGGCGGCGGGCCGCCGCGAGCTCCTCGAGTCCCCGCGCGTCGAGCGTGAGCGCGCGGCTCGAGAGCCGGGGGTGCCGGCGCGCGGCGTACACGTGCTCGGTGGCGCCGCGGCGCTGATGGGTGGCGACCATCTCGATCAGCCCGAGCCGCTCGAGCGTGCGCACGTGGTAGGCGACGGTGCCGAGCGACGCATCGAGGCGCGAGGCGAGCTGCACCGGACTTGCGTCCTGCGCCTGCAGGATCGCGAGGATCCGTACCCGCAGCGGATGCGCGAGCGCCTTCGCGTAGCGGGGATCCTCGAGCTCCGAGCCCCGTGCGTCGCCGTCCGCCATCTCGCCCTACCGTAGCTCAAACGGGCCAGCGCGCTTGCCAGATGGCCCCCAGGCCCGCGGATACGATGATCTGAGTTGCGGGGAGTCGCCCCGCTCGAGCGCGCGGAGTCCCGCGCAAACGCCGTCAGGAGGGTCCGCAGATGGACGAGTCGGGCGTCGCGAGAGCCACCGAGGACATCGCCGCCGCATGGCTGCGCGAGGGCCGGCGCTTCGTCCAGGCGCTGCTCGTCGAGGTCGAGGGCTCGGCGCCGCTGCCCGAGGGCGCGATGATGCTCGTCGGCGACTCGGGCGAGATCGAGGGCTCGATCACGGGCGGCTGCGTCGAGGGCGCGCTCGTCGCCGAGGCCGAGCGGATCCTCGCCGGCGAGCGCGGCGCCGGGATCGAGACGTACGGGATCTCCGACGAGCTCGCCGGCACCGTCGGGCTCATGTGCGGCGGGATCGTGCACATCTTCCTGCAGGAGCTCTCGGGCGCGCGCGATCCCGCCGGGGCGGCCGAGCTCGCCGCGCTCCGCGCCCATCTCGACGGGCGGCCCGCGGCGGTGGCGACGCTGCTCGAGGGCGAGCGCGCGGGGGGGCGGCTGGCCGTCGTCGACGGCGAGCCGGTCGGATCGCTCGGCCCGCTGCCGCTGCTCGACCGCAACGTCGCGCGCGAGGCGGCCGGGCTGATGGAGGAGGGCAAGACGACGATCCGCCGCTACGGCGTCGACGGCGCGACGCTCGGCGACGAGCTGCCCGTGCACGTGCGCGCCTACGCCCCGCCGCCGCAGATGGTCATCTTCGGCGCGATCGACTTCTCCGCGGCGCTCGCCGCGTTCGCCTCGCGGATCGGCTACCGAGTCGCGATCTGCGACGCGCGGGACCGCTTCGCCCGCTCCGGGCGCTTCTCCGCCGACGCCGAGGTCCGGATCGGCTGGCCCCAGGAGCTGATCGACGGGTTCGAGCTCGGACCGCGCGACGCGGTGCTCGTGTTCACGCACGACCCGAAGTTCGACGAGCCCGCGCTGATCGGCGCGCTCGGGACGGGCGCAGGCTACATCGGGGCGCTCGGCAGCCGCACGACGACCGCCGACCGCGAGCGCCGCCTGCGCGACGCGGGTGTCTCGGATGCCGATCTCGCGCGCGTCCACGCTCCCTGCGGCCTTGACATCGGCAGCCGCACCGCGGAGGAGACCGCGATCTCCGTGCTCGCCGAGATCATCGCGGTGCGTCGCCGTGGCCCGGCGCTCGACGCCCGTCCGCTGCGCGCGACGAGCGGCCCGATCCATGGCCGCGACCAGGACCGGAGCGCGTCGGCGGTCCGCTGACGCGCCGGACGGAGGCCGGAGCTCGCTCGCCTGTCCGTGCGCGCTCGCCTGTCGGTGCACACTCGCCGGCCGATGCGCACTCGCCGGCCGACGCGCGCTCGCCGGTCAGACCTCGAGCCCGCGGTCGGCGAGCCACTCGACGACCGCCTCGGGCGGGTCACCGTCCCACTCGGCGCGGGCGGCGAGCACGAGCAGCTTCGCCGGGTCGGCGTGCACCTCGTCGCGGCGGTAGGCGAGGTAGACGGTGAGCGCGCCGGCCATGGAGAGCGCGCCGTTGTTCGTCGCCGGGTCGAGTCGCGCGAGCACATCGGCGACGCGACCCTCGATGTCGTCCACGCCGCGGACCGGCTCGTCGTCGTCCTCGAACGCGCGCTCGAAGTCGCCCGCCGTGGGATCGTTGTCGTCGGGGTCGATGAGCTGCACGGCGCGCCGGGCGACCTCGAACACCGTGAGGGGTGGGGGCTCTGTGGACATGCCGAGATGTTCGCAGGCCTGCTCGAGAGGGCGCGGGCCGAGCGGAGGGGGACGCGCGGAGCGCGTCCTGGCGTGGTCGCGGCGAGCGTCAGCCGCGGTCGCGCAGCTCCGCCAGCCACGCCGTGGCGACGCTGTCGGACGGCGCCCGCCAGTCCGAGCGGGGCGAGAGCGAGCCGCCGGAGCCGACCTTCGGCCCGTTGGGGAGCGCCGAGCGCTTGAACTGGCTCGTGGCGAAGAAGCGCCGCAGGAACACCTCGAGCCAGTGGCGGATCTCCTCGCGCGAGTACTCGTGGCGGTCCTCGTCGGGGATGAGGTCCGGCCACGCGCCGCGCGTGCGGTCGCTCCAGGCGTGCTCGGCGAGGTAGGCGACCTTGCTGGGGCGGTGGCCGAAGCGCAGCACGTAGTAGAGGAAGAAGTCCTGCAGCTCGTAGGGGCCGACGGTCTTCTCGGAGTCCTGGGCGGGGCCGTCACCGGCGTGGTCCTCGCCGCCGGGGACGAGCTCGGGGGAGATCGCGCTGTCGGCGATCGCGGTGAGCACCCTCCCGGCTTCGGGGCCGAACTGGTCGGAGGCGACCGCCCAGCGCACGATGAACCGGATGAGCGTCTTCGGCACCGAGGCGTTGACGTTGTAGTGCGACATCTGGTCGCCGACGCCGTACGTCGACCAGCCGAGCGCGAGCTCGGAGAGGTCGCCGGTGCCGAGCACGAGCGCCTGGCGGTAGTTCGCGAGCCGGAACAGGTGCGAGGTCCGCTCGCCCGCCTGGACGTTCTCGTACGTGATGTCGTATTCGGGGGCGCCGTCGGCCGCGGGATGGCCGAGATCGCGCAGCATCTGCGTCGCCGACGGGCGGATGTCGAGCTCGGAGGCGCTCACGCCGAGCGCCTCCATGAGCGCGTGCGCGTTGCGCAGCGTGCCCGCGCTCGTCGCGAAGCCGGGCAGCGTGTACGCGAGCACGTGGGTTCGCGGTAGGCCGAGCCGGTCCATCGTGCGCGCGGCGACGATCAGCGCGTGCGTCGAGTCAAGGCCGCCGGAGACGCCGATCACGACCCGCTCGATCCCGGTCGCGCGCAACCGCGTCTCGAGCCCGCTCACCTGGATGTCGAACACCTCCTCGCAACGAGAATCGCGGGTCGCGGGATCCGCCGGCACGTAGGGGAAGCGCTCGACGCGGCGCTCCAGCGCAACCGTCCGGTCGCGCGGCGCGGCACCGAGCTCGAACGCAACCCGGCGGACGTCGCGCAGGCGCTCGCGCTCGTCGCCGATCGCGTCGCCGAAGCTGGAGAGCGCGATGCGGTCGGCGAGCAGGCGGTCGAGATCGAGGTCGGCGCAGATGAGCTGCTCCTCGTCGCTGAAGCGGACCGACTCGGCGAGCAGGTCGCCGTTCTCGTAGATGAGCGCCTGCCCGTCCCAGGCGAGGTCGGTCGTCGACTCGGCGCTACCCGCGGCCGTGTAGATGTAGGCGGCGATCGTACGCCCGGAGTGGCTCGCGCACAGCGTCTGCCGGTAGCTCGCCTTGCCGATCGTGACGTTCGACGCGGACAGGTTCGCGAGCACGGTCGCGCCGGCGAGCGCGCCGTACGTGGTCGGCGGCACCGGCGACCACACGTCCTCGCAGATCTCGCACGCGATTGCGAACGCCGCGACGTCGACGCACTCGAACACGAGTCGTGGCCCGGCGGGCACGGTCTCGCCGAGCACGACCAGCGTGTCCGCGGCCAGCTGGCGGGCGGCGCGGAACTGGCGCTTCTCGTAGAACTCGTGATACTCGGGCAGGTAGCTCTTGGGCACGACGCCGAGGATCCGCCCGCGGTGGACGACGAGCGCGCAGTTGAAGAGCCCGCCCTCGGCGCGGAGCGGCGCACCGACGAGCAGCACGGGCCGGAGCGCCGCCGAGGCGGCGACGACGTCGCGGAGCGCCGCCTCGGTCGCGTCGAGCAGCGCCGCCTGGTGGAACAGGTCCTCGTTCGAGTACCCCGAGAGCCCGAGCTCCGGGAACACGACGAGCGCCGCGCAGGCGGCGTCCGCTCGCCGCGCAAGGGCGATCGTCCGCTCGCCGTTGTGGCGCGGGTCGCCGATCCGCACCTGCGGGATCGCGCTCGCGACGCGAACGAACCCGTGGTCGTAGAGCGAATCGGCGGGCATCGTGCCCCCCATTGAAGCCGGTCGCGCGGCAAACCCGAGGCCGCGGGCGGGCGCAGCTACCGGTTCGGGCGCTCGCCCTCGCCGCGCACCCCGGAGGCCCGGTCGGCGTCGTCCTCCGGCCGCTCGGCGCGGTAGGGGTCTGAATCCGTCGTCGGGTCGACCTCGCCGACGGGCGTGTTGAGGCGGTGGTGGGGGTCGGCGTCCTGCGGGTGCGGCGTGTCGGTCGCGTGCAGCTCTTCGTCGCTCGAGCGCGGCTCGAGCGGACGGTCGGCGGTGTCCGCCGGGTCGGCGGCGCGCTCGTGGAGGTGCTCACGCTCGTCGCGGCGGCTGGAGCTCTCGTGCTCGGTCATGCGATCTCCTGGTTGTCGTGCTCGGGTCGGTCGCCCTCTCCGGGTCGTTACCCCGCGCGCCGGCGCATCCATGCCGCGAACCGTCTCCGGGGTGGTCAGCCCGCTCACTGGGGTCCGGGAGCGGGGATTGGCGTGCGGCGGCTCCGGGAACCCTCAGCGTACGGAAACGGAGGAGAACGAGTGAGCTCATCAGTTCAGACGGGGACGATCCGCACCAAGATCCCGGCGCGCATGGACCGGCTGCCCTGGAGTCGCTTCCACTGGCAGATCATCATCGGCCTCGGAACGGTCTGGATCCTCGACGGCCTCGAGGTGACGATCGTCGGCTCGATCGCCGGCGAGCTCTCCAAGCACGGCTCGGGCGTCACGATCGCCGCGCACAACATCTCCGGCCTCGCCGCCTCGCTCTACGTCGCGGGGGCGTGCGCGGGCGCGATCGTGTTCGGTCAGCTCACCGACCGCTTCGGACGCAAGAAGCTGTTCATGATCACGCTCGGCGTCTACCTGCTCGGGACCGCGCTCACCGCGCTGTCGTTCAGCGCGATCTGGTTCTACGCCTGCCGCACGCTCACCGGCTTCGGCATCGGCGGCGAGTATTCGGCGATCAACTCCGCGATCGACGAGCTGATCCCCGCCAACCAGCGCGGCCGCGTCGACATCTCGATCAACGGCAGCTACTGGGCCGGCTCGGTCCTCGGTGGGCTGCTCGCGCTCGTCGCACTCAACGACCTCGCGGTGAACGTCGGCTGGCGGGTGTGCTTCGGCCTTGGGGCGGTGCTCGCCGTGCTCATCCTGCTCGTGCGTCGCAGCGTCCCGGAGAGCCCGCGATGGCTGTTCATCCACGGCCGCGAGGAGGAGGCCGAGGAGATCGTCACCGGCATCGAACGCCAGGTCGAGCAGGAGACCGGAGAGAAGCTCCCCGAGGTCGACGACGCGGACGCGATGACCGTGCGCCAGCGCACGACGATCCCCCTGCCGCTCGTCATCCGCTCGGTGCTCACGCTCTACCCGAGCCGGACCGTGCTGGGGCTCGGTCTGTTCGTCGGCCAGGCGTTCCTCTACAACGCGATGACGTTTGGCCTCGGCACGCTCATGACGACGTTCTTCCACGTCTCGGCGGGCAACGTGCCGTACTACGCCGTCTACTTCGCGATCGGCAACCTGATCGGCCCGCTCGCGCTCAGCCCGCTGTTCGACACGGTCGGCCGCAAGCCGATGATCGGGGGCTGCTACATCATCTCGGCGGTCGTGTGCGGGATCATCGCCGTCCTGTTCGCGGGCCACAGCTTCAACGCGACGACGTTCATCATCGTCCTCGGCGTCGCGTTCTTCTTCGCGTCGGCCGGCGCGAGCGGCGCCTACCTCACCGTCTCCGAGGTGTTCCCGATGGAGACCCGGGCGCTCTGCATCGCGGTCTTCTACGCGATCGGAACGGGCATCGGCGGGATCATCGGGCCGCTGCTGTTCGCGAACATGATCAACTCCGGCAAGGTGAGCGAGGTCGAGCTCGCGTTCTTCATCGGCGCGGGCGTGATGGCGATCGGCGGCGTGCTCGAGTTCATCCTCGGCGTCAGGGCCGAGCGCCAGACGCTCGAGAACATCGCCAAGCCGCTCACCGCGGAGGACACGCCGGCCTCCGGCTCGGGAGGGGCGCCGCTCGCCGCGACCGCGTAGCGCGGGGCACCGCCTGGGCGCCGGTACGCTCAGGCGGTGCCCTCCGCCGCCGCGCATGAGGATCCGGCGACCGCCCGTCTCTGGGAGGACGCGCTCGCCGAGCAGGTGCTCGCCGCTCGCGCCGAGCGCGGGATCGACCCGGCGCAGCCGATCGTGTGCGCGAGCGGGATCTCGCCGTCGGGCCCGATCCACCTCGGCAATCTGCGCGAGGTGTTCACGACCCACCTCGTCGCGGAGGCGCTGCGCCGCCGCGGCGCGAACGTCGTCCACCTGCACTCCTGGGACGACTACGACCGCTTCCGCAAGGTCCCCGCGGGTGTCGACCCAGCCTTCGAGCGCTACGTCGGCATGCCGCTCGCCCGGATTCCGGACCCGACGCGGCGCGACGGAAGCGGCTCCTACGCCGAGCACTTCATGGACGAGCTGCGCGCCTCGCTGGAGGAGCTCGGGATCCGGATGACCGAGCGCCGCCAGTCGGAGCTCTACCCGGCGGGTACGTACAACGCCGCGATCCGGCGGGCGATGGACCAGCGGCTGCACGTGTTCGACGTGCTCGCCGGCCAGCAGACCGCGGGGCGCCACAGCGCGAGCGCCGAGGAGCGCCGCCGCGAGTACTACCCGTTTCGCCCCTACTGCACGGACTGCGGCCGCGACGACACGCGCGTGATCGCCTACCGCGACGAGACCGTCGTGTGGGACTGCCGCCACGGCCACGCCGGCGAGATGTCGCTTGCCGACGGCGCCGAGATCTCGGGCAAGCTCGTGTGGAAGGTCGACTGGCCGATGCGCTGGGCGCACGAGCAGGTCGCGTTCGAGCCCGCGGGCGAGGACCACCACGCGCCGACCGCGTCGTTCACCGTCGGCCGCGTGCTCGTCGCCGACCTGTACGGCGGCCGCGCGCCGGACACGACCGTCTACTCGTTCGTCTCGCTCGCGGGCGTCGGCGGCAAGATGTCGGGCTCGGTCGGCGGCGCCCCGATCCCGGCGACGGCGCTCGACGTGCTGGAGCCGGCCGTGCTCCGCTGGCTCTACGTGCGCCGGCTGCCGCGCCAGTCCTTCCAGATCGACCTCTCGCCGCGGGCCGTGCAGCGCCTCTACGACGAGTGGGACCGGCTCGTCGCGTCCGTCGCGGCCGGCGAGGCCGCAGCCGACGAGGTCGCGATCCACCGCGAGTCGACCGAGTCCTCGGCCGGGCGGGTGCGCTGCACCGAGCGGCCCGTGTCGTTCCGGCTGCTCGCCTCGGTCGCCGACCTCACGCAGGGCGAGGAGTCGCAGATCGCGCGGATCGTCGCCGCGCACCTCGGCCTGAGCGGCGCCGCGGCCGAGCCCGAGAGGCTCCTTGCGAGCCTGCAGCCGCGGCTTGACTGCGCGATCCACTACGCGACCGAGCTCGTCCCCGAGGAGGAGCGCACGCGCGTGCGGGACGCGTTCGACCCGGCGGCGCACGCCGCGCTCTCGCCGGAGATGCGCGGGGCGGTCGCCGAGCTGGCGGCGCGGATGACCGACGACTGGTCGCTCGAGGGGCTCACCGCGCTCGTCTACGCGATTCCCAAGCGGATGCACGGGCTCGGACCCGATGACCCCGCCACCTCCGAGGTGAAGCAGGCCCAGCGCGCCTTCTTCAGGGCCGTCTACGGGCTCACGGTCGGCGCCGACCGCGGGCCGCGGCTGCCGACGCTGCTGCTGTCGATCGGACCTGAGCGGGCGCGCGAGCTGCTCGTCGGCGGCGGCTGACCGCCGGCGGGAATCCGACGGCGGACACCCTCCGCGACCACCCCTCCCGGCGACCCCGTAGGGTGGCCCTGTGACCGACGAGGTGACCCCCCGGGCGCGGAGCGCCGATCACGTCCAGTCGCTCGAGCGCGGGCTGGCGGTCATCCGCGCGTTCGACGGCGAGCACCGGGAGCTCGGGCTCTCCGACGTGGCGCGGATCACGGGCCTCTCGCGGGCGGCGGCGCGGCGCTTCTTGCTCACGCTCGTGTCGCTTGGCTACGTGCATCACTCCGGCGACCGCTTCTCGCTGCGCCCGCGCGTCCTGGAGCTCGGCTACGCGTACCTGTCGGGGCTCTCGCTGCCCGAGGTCGCCCAGCCGCACATGGAGGCGCTCGTGGCGGCGGTCAACGAGTCCTCGTCGGTGTCCGTGCTCGACGGCACCGAGATCGTGTACGTCGCGCGCGTGCCGACCCGGCGGATCATGTCGATCACCCTCGCGGTCGGCAGTCGGCTGCCCGCGTTCGCCACCTCGATGGGGCGCGTGCTGCTTGCCGCGCTGCCCGACGACGAGCTGGAGGCGCGGCTCGAGCGCATCGAGCTCACGCCGCTCACCCCGTTCACGATCGGCGACGTGGCCGCGCTGCGGGAGGTTCTCACCCGGGTGCGTGCGGACGGCTACGCGGCCGTCGACCAGGAGCTCGAGGAGGGCCTGCGCTCGCTCGCGGTCCCGATCCGCGGTGTCGACGGCGACGCGATTGCCGCGCTCAACGTCTCCGTGCACGCGACCCGCGGCACGATGGCGGGGCTGCGGCGCGACGTGCTCCCGCTCGCCCGCCGTGCCGCGGAGGCGATCGAGAGCGACCTCGGGTCCGCTCCGGCGCGGCTCCCGCGGCGCGGGGCCTGACGGGCGCCGGCGGCGACGCGGCTCAAGCATCGGGTCCGTCTGCCGACCAGCCGGGCCCATGAGCGCGTGCGCCGACGCCGCGCTCTACGAGGCCAAGGCGCTCGGGCGCGACCGCACGCGCGTGAGCGCCCCCGTCCGCGGATAGGAAACGCCACTCGCCGGTCGCGATGGTTCGGATTCGTCGCAGAGGCCTCGCTGAGCGCAGGGTCTGCGGCAAATCCGGCGCGCCATCCGGCGGATCTGAGGCCGCCGGCCCGGGGCGTGCCACCTACCGGGCGGATCTCCGGCCGCCGACCCGGGTCGCGCCCCACACGAGGACCGCCGCCAGGCCCGTCGCGCCCCCGATCGCGCACACGCCCGCCCACCCGGTGGAGGAGTAGAGGGCGGCGGTGATCGCCGACAGCAGCGCCCCGCCGGCGAAGTAGGCGACCATGTAGGCGGTCGTCAGCCGGCTGCGTGCCTCGTCGCTCAGCTCGTAGATCGCGTGCTGGTTTGAGATGTGGATGCCCTGAACGCCGAGGTCGAGGACGACGATCGCGACGATCAGCCCGATCGTCGAGTGGCGGAAGATCCACAGCAGCCCGAAGGAGGCGAACATGAGCAGCGCGGTGAGCGTCGTGGCGGCCGCGCCGCGCCCGTGGTCGGCGGCGCGGCCGACGACTGTCGCGGCGCCCGCGCCCGCTACGCCGGCCAGCCCGAACAGCCCGATCACCGTGTTGCCGTCGTGGAACGGCGCCGCACTGAGCAGGAACGAGAGCGAGGTCCAGAGCACGGAGAAGCAGCCGAAGGCGAGCGCCCCCAGCGCCATCCGCTCGCGCAGCACGGGCTCGGCTCGGATCAGGCCGAGCACCGAGCGGAGCACCTCGCCATAGCGAAGCGACGCGGTCGGCGGCACCCGCGGCAGCGCGCGCCGGAGCACCGCCGCGAGCCCCAGCATCAGCGCCGCGGCGGCGAGGAACGGCACTCGCCAGCCGAGCGCGCCCGCGACGATCCCGCTGAACGTGCGGGCGAGCAGGATCCCGAGCAGCAGGCCGCTCATCACCGTCCCCACGACCCGCCCGCGCTCATGCGGGCGCGCCAGCGAGGAGCTCATCGGCACGATCACCTGCGCGGTGACCGCGCTCACGCCGACGACGAGCGTCGCCGCCGCGAACACGACGAAGCTCGGCGCCAGGCCGCACGCGACCATCGCCGCCGCGGTGAGCACCATCGTTGCGGTGATCAGCCGGCGGCGCTCCAGCAGGTCGCCGAGCGGGAGCACGAACGCCAGGCCGAGCACGTAGCCGATCTGCGAGAGGGTGACGATCAGGCCGCTCGTCCCGGTCGAGACCGAGAACGCGCGCCCGAGCGTGTGCAGCAGCGGCTGCGCGTAGTAGAGGTTCGCCGCCGCGGCGCCGGTGCCGACGGCGAGCAGCAGCACGAGGCGGTTCGAAACCCCCGCGCCGAGTTCGGCCTCGCGGCCGCCGGGCGGCTGTCGCGTGGCCGTGGCACTCACGGCGACGACGTTAGAACGCCCGCTTCTTTAGGAAGGTCTTACGAGGACTGGCGCACGACCGGCGGACGTCCTACGCTGTGCGCGGAACCACGACCTCTTGGAGGAGGATCAGTGAAGAGATACGTCCGGTCGACGGCGGCATTGCTGCTGTTGGCCATCGCCGCGCTGGTCATCAGCGCCTGCGGCTCGAGCAACAACAAGAGCTCGGGCGGCGGGGGTACGAAGACGACGGCCGGCTCCCAGACCTCGTCGGGTGGCGGCTCGTCCTCGGGCGGGACCGTGCAGCTGGTGATGGGGACCTTCCCCGACTCGCTCGACCCGCAGTTCGGCTACACGACCCAGTCCGCCGAGGCGACCTGGGTCACGTACACCGGCCTCGTGACCTACAAGCACGAGAACGGGATGGCGGGCGCCCAGATCATCCCGGGCCTCGCGACCGCGCTGCCGACGGTGACCGACGGCGGCAAGACCTATACGGTGACGCTGCGCAAGGGCTTGAAGTACTCCAACGGCGCGCCGGTGAAGGCGCGGGATTTCCTGTTCTCGTTCGAGCGGGCGGTCAAGCTCCCGTGGGGCGGCTCGGGCCAGTTCATGACGCCGGTGGTCGTGGGCGCCGAGGCGTACTCGAAGGGCAAGGCCAAGACGATCTCCGGGATCCAGGCCAACAACGCCACCGGCAAGATCGTCATCCACCTGACGGCGCCGTACGGGGCGTTCGACAACGTGCTCGCGGAGCCGGCGCTGGGGCTGATCCCGTTTGGGTCGGCGCCGTTCAAGAACGATCCGTTGCACCCGCCGCCCGGCTGTGGGCCGTACATGATCAAGAACGTCGTGGCGAACAAGTCCTTCCAGGTGGTCAAGAACCCGTACTGGAAGCCGCTGCCGGGGATCCCGGCCGGTCACGACAACGTCAACGTGACGTTCAACTCGAACGTGTCCTCCAACGCCGAGCAGGTGCTCAACAACAGCGCCGACATCTTCGACTGGGCGGACACGATCCCGGGCAGTCTGCTGCCGCAGATCAAGGCCAAGGCCGCCAACCGCTACAGGCTGGTCAACCTCGGCGGCTCGACCTACTACTTCTTCCTGAACACCCAGGAGAAGCCGTTCAACAACCAGCTCGCGCGTGAGGCGGTCGTCACCGGCCTGAACGAGGAGGCCTACAACCGCCTCGGCTCGGGGACGCTGTCCCCGGCGTGCTTCTTCCTGCCCCCGGCGGTCCCCGGCCACCCGACGAACGCCAAGTGCCCGTACGGGACCCCGGGAACCGGGAACCTGGCCAAGGCCAAGCAGCTGATGAAGCAGTCCGGAATGGTCGGGCAGCACGTCACCGTCTGGTCTGAGGAGCGCGCTCCCCGCCAGCAGTGGGTGACCGCCTACACCCAGTACCTGAACCAGCTCGGGCTGAAGGCGACCCAGAAGCCGATCGCGGACACGACGTACTTCCAGACGATCGGGGAGCTCAAGCTCCATCCCCAGACCGGCTTCGCCGACTGGAACATGGACTTCCCCGACCCGGTCGACTTCTACGGCGTCCTGTTGGACGGCCACGCGATCCTGCCGGTCAACAACGAGAACTTCGGCGAGGTCAACGACCCGAAGATCAACGCCGCGGTCTCGAAGCTCGGGCAGATCCCGGTCGCCAAGCTGCAGCAGGACAGCTCGCAGTGGCAGAAGATCGACGAGTACACCGCCAAGAAGGCCTACGTCGCCGTCTTCGGCTACCAGAAGTTCCCGTTCTTCGCCTCGGACCGCATGAACTACCCGGCGCTGAAGATCAACCCGCTGTACGGCTGGGACTTCACCTCGTTCCAGCTCAAGTAGTCGCCGTGGTGGCGGCCGGGTGCAGCGGATAAGCTGTCCCGGCCGCACCACCGTTCCATGTCGACCTCATCCCCTCGCGAAACCGCCGGTACCGAGCTCACCCTCGACCTCGAGGGGGCGCTCGAGGAAGGCCTCGACCTCGGTCCCGGCGCCAGCCCGTGGCGGCTCGCCTGGCGGCGCCTGCGCCGCAACCACGTCGCGCTGTTCTTCGGCGTGCTGTTCCTCGTGATCGTCGTGATGTGCCTGCTCGCGCCGGTCTACGCCCAGGACATCGCGCACCACAACCCGGACGTCGGGAACATCACCGGCACGGTGAAGATCGGCAACAAGACCGAGAACATCGTGAGCGCGACCGGCATCCCGATCGGCCCGACGTGGAGCTTCACCAAGTACTTCCTCGGGGCCGACGCCAACGGCCGCGACACGGCCGTCCGGCTTCTCTACGGCGGGCGCAACTCGCTGCTGATCGGCGCCGAGGCGACGATCATCACGATGGTGATCGCGATCGTGCTCGGCCTGATCGCCGGCTACTTCCGCGGCATCACCGACGGCATCATCAGTCGCTGCATGGACATCCTGTGGTCGATCCCGGCGCTGCTGCTCGGGATCACGCTCGGCACGATGATCGCCGTCGGCGGGATCGGGCCGATCAAGGGCAACCACCTGTGGATCCCGTCGATCGTGATCGGGATCGTCTACATCCCGTACGTCGCCAAGCCGATCCGCGGGCAGGTGCTGCAGCTGCGTGAGCGCGACTTCATCGACGCCGCCCGCCAGCAGGGGCTCTCGCACACCCGGATCATGTTCGGGGAGATCCTGCCGAACCTGAGCTCGACGATCGTCGTGTTCGTCCCGCTCATCCTCGCGAACGCGATCCTCCTGGAGGCGGGCCTCTCCTACCTCGGTGTCGGCGTGCAGCCCCCGAACCCGTCGTGGGGCAACATGATCTCCGACGGCCTCAACTACATTCCCGCCGCGTTCTCCGACGTGCTCGCTCCGGGCATCATGCTCGTGCTGGCGGTGCTCTCGATGAACCTGTTCGGCGACGGCATCCGCGACGCGCTCGATCCGCGCTCGAAGATCCGCATCGACCACTGATGGCCCGCTTCCTCGTCCGCCGCCTGTTCTCGATGGCGATCGTGATGATCGTCATCTCGATCCTCACCTTCCTGCTGTTCGAGGCGATCCCCAACGGGAACCCCGCCTACCGCCTCGCCGGGCGCAACGCGACGCCGCAGGAGATCCACCAGATCGAGGTCAAGTACGGCTTCAACAAGCCCATCTACGTCCAGTACGTGCGGACGATGGAGAACATCTTCACCGCCCAGGCGGTCTCCTACACCCAGGGCTACAACGTCGACTCCGAGCTCTGGCAGGATCTGCCGGTGACGCTCTGGCTGTCGTTCGGCGCCTCGGTCCTGTGGCTCGTCTCGGCGGTCCTGATCGGCGTCGTCGGCGCGGTCCGCCAGGGAAAGTTCGCCGACCGCTTCCTCAACATCCTGGCGATGATCGGCGTCTCGATGCCGCCGTACTTCCTCGGGGCGGTGTTCCTCTACTACTTCAGCTACAAGGCGGGCATCTTCCCGATCTCGAACTACGTCCCGATCGGCCAGAGCATCGGCGGCTGGTTCATGCACCTGTTCCTGCCGTGGGTGACGCTCGCGATCCTGTACGTCGGGTTCTACTCGCGCGTGCTGCGCTCGAACATCCTCGACACGCTCAACGAGGACTACGTCCGGACGGCACGCGCGAAGGGGCTCTCGCCGCGGCGGGTGCTCGTCCGGCACGTGCTGCGCAACTCGCTGATTCCGATCATCTCGCTGTGGGGCCTCGACTTCGCGGCGATCATCGGCGGGGGCGCGATCCTCATCGAGTCGTTGTTCGGCCTCAACGGCGTCGGCAACCTCACGTTCCAGTCGATCGGCCGGCTCGACGTCGTCGTGATCCTCGTCGTCGTGATCCTCACCTCGTTCGCCGTCGTCATCCTCGCCGCGATCGTCGACATCCTCTACGCCTACCTCGACCCGCGGATCCGCCTGTCGTGAGCGAGATCCTGCTCGAGGTCGACGACCTCCACGTCTCCTTCCGCACCGAGGAGGGCACGGTCAAGGCCGTCGACGGCGTGTCGTTCACCGTCGCCCGCGGCGAGGTCGTCGCGATCGTCGGCGAGTCCGGGTCGGGCAAGTCCGTGACCGCGATGACGCTCATGGGCCTCACCCGCGGGCCGAACGCTCACTTCGAGGGGACCGCGACGTTCGAGGGCACCGAGCTCGTGCGCGCGAGCGAGGAGCAGCTGCAGCGGATCCGCGGCGCGGGGATCGCGATGGTCTTCCAGGACCCGATGAGCTCGCTCAACCCGGTGCAGCGGGTCGGCAGCCAGATCGTCGAGCAGATCCGCACGCACGACCGCAAGGTCTCCAAGGCCGAGGCGATGGACCGCGCCGCGGCGACGATGGAGCGCGTCGGGATCCCGCGCGCGAAGGACCGCCTGCGCTCCTACCCGCACGAGTTCTCCGGCGGCATGCGCCAGCGCGCGATGATCGCGATGGCGCTCTCCTGCTCGCCGTCGCTGCTCATCGCCGACGAGCCGACGACCGCCCTCGACGTGACGATCCAGGCGCAGATCCTCGACGAGCTGCGCACGCTGCGCTCGGAGACGAACGCCGGCGTCATCCTCGTCACCCACGACCTCGGTGTCGTTGCCGACATCGCCGATCGCGTGATCGTCATGTACGCGGGCCGCGTCGTCGAGCAGGGCACGCTCGACGAGATCTTCTACGACCCCCAGCACCCGTACACCTGGGGCCTGCTCGGCTCGATCCCGCTGCTCGACTCCGACAAGGCCGACCGGCTGCCGGCGATCCCCGGCGCGCCGCCGTCGCTCATGAACCCGCCGCAGGGCTGCGCGTTCCGCCCCCGCTGTCCGCACGCGTTCGAGAAGTGCACCGAGGTGCCGGCGCTGGAGAACCGCTCGCCGGAGAGCTCGGACTCGAAGGACCGCTGCTTCCTCTCCGCGGAGGAGAAGAAGAAGCTGCGCATGGTGGGCGAGCGGATCGGCCTCGCCGCCGGGGTGGAGGTATGACCGCGCCGACCGAGGAGGAGGGAGAGCGGCCGTGACTGAACCGAGCAAGGAGGGCGAGCCCGTGGGCGAGCCGACGAGTCGCGACGGCGGCGCGCCCGAGGCGGGTGGGAACGGCTCGGGCCGCCTGCTCGAGACAGAGCACCTCCAGGTGCTCTTCCCGGTGAAGGCCGGGGTGATCGTCGACCGCACGGTCGCGCACGTCCATGCCGTGGATGATGTCTCGATGCACCTCGAGGCGGGCGAGACGCTCGGCGTCGTCGGCGAGTCCGGCTGCGGCAAGACGACGCTCATCCGCGTGATCGTGCGGCTGATCGAGTCGACCGGCGGCTCGATCCGCTTCCGCGGCCAGGACATCACGCACGGCGGGCGGCGCGTGATGGAGCCGATCCGCCGCGAGATGCAGATGGTCTTCCAGGACCCGCAGGCGTCGCTTAACCCGCGCAAGCGCGTCGGCCAGATCCTCGCCACGCCGCTGCGGCTGCGGGGCGTCGAGCGCGACAAGGTCGCTTCCGAGGCGCGTCAGCTGCTGGAGCGCGTCGGCCTCCCGCGCGACGCGCTCGGCCGCTTCCCGCACGAGTTCTCCGGCGGCCAGCGCCAGCGGATCGGGATCGCCCGGGCGCTCGCCGTCAACCCGCGGGTGATCCTGCTCGACGAACCCGTCTCCGCGCTCGACGTCTCCATCCAGGCGCAGGTGATCAACCTGCTCGAGGACCTGCAGAACGAGTTCTCGCTGTCGTTCGTGTTCGTCGCCCACGACCTGTCGGTCGTCCGCCACGTCAGCGACCGGATCCTCGTCATGTACCTCGGCAAGGTGATGGAGGTCTCGCCCGCCGAGGAGCTCTACCGCAAGCCGATCCACCCGTACACGTCGGCGCTCATGAGCGCGATCCCGATCCCGGATCCGCACCGCAACCGCTCCCGCGAGCGGCTCGTCGTCGGCGGGGAGCCGCCGAACCCGATCAACCCGCCGAGCGGCTGTCGCTTCCACACCCGCTGCTCCCGGGCGACCGACATCTGCCGCACGAGCGAGCCGCCGCTCACCGAGTACGCCGGCGGCCATCTCGCCGCCTGCCACCACCCGCAGAACGTCACCGAGGAGGAGATCGCGGAGTCGACGCGGTCCGACGCCTCGCCCCTGTCCGCCGGAGACGAGACCCCGGACCTCGTCCCGGCGTGAGTCCCGGCGCCGGATGGCCCGGACGTGCGGGTCACGGGCTTCCCGGACGTGCGGCGCCACGCATCCCCGGGGGCGCGGGTCGCGGCGTCGGGCCGCCGGCCGAGGACTCGCTCGCGGTGCTGCTGCTGCGCGGCAGGCTCGAGGGCTTCGAGCTCGAGGAGCACGCTCGCTCGCTGCTCTCGATCCCCCGTGTGATCGCGCTCGAGGCGACGCGCGCTCGCGCGCCGCGCATCCTCCTGGAGGGGGCGGCGCTCCGCCAGGCGCGACGCCTGCGCTTCCCCGGACGCGTGCGGCTGCTCGTGGTCTACCACCCCGCCCAGTACGCGCTGGCGCGCGGGCTGCGCGACCGCCACGATGCGGAGCTCTGGTACGTGGAGCCGCATCCCGACGACGCCTGGGTCCGTGCCGGAAACCCCGAGCTGCAGGAGGCCGACGCGCTCGCCCGCGAGCGTGCCGTCGCCCTGTTGCCCCGGGTCGACGCCACGAGCGTGCAGGACGAGGCGCTCCGCGTCCGCCTGCGCGAGCTCGACGTGATCAACCCGTACGCGTTCGTGCCCGCGGAGCGGCGCTGGCGCGGCCGGCTGTGAGCGCCTGAACGACCGATGGGCGGCCCGTTGCGAGCCGATTAAGCGCGGCTCGCAACCCGGGCGCGCCGGCAATACAGTCGGCACGACCGTGAAGGATGCGCGGCCATGAGATCCCGCACCGGCTCGGCGCTCGCGTTCGTCTGCGGCCTCGCGCTCGGCGGCGTCGCGCTCGCCGGATGCGGCGGCGGGTCCCGCGCCCGCACGAATGACGCGGCGCAGGGCGAGGGCACGATCCGCATGACGCTCTCCGGCGTGCCGACGCTCGACCCCGCCCGCGCGCTCACCGCTCAGCAGACCGAGCTCGACTGGGCGCTCTACCTCGGCCTGCTCACCTACCGCCACGCCTCGGGCGTCGCCGGCACCCGCGTGATCCCCGGCGCCGCGGCGGCGCTCCCCCGGGCGAGCGACGGCGGGCGGCTCTACACGGTGACGCTGCGGCGGGGCCTGCGCTTCTCCGACGGGCGCCCGGTGCGGGCCTCCGATGTCGTGTGGAGCATCGAGCGGGCCCTCCGCACCGACGACAGCCCGGTGCGCCCGCTGCTCGTCCCCGTCGTCAAGGGCGCGGCCGCGTTCGTGTCCGGCGACGCCCGCTCGCTCTCCGGGGTCGCCGCCGACGACGCGCGCGGCCGGGTCACGATCCGCCTGCGCCGCCCCGACGCGGCGTTCGACACGCTCCTCGCGCAGCCTGCGCTCGGGATCGTTCCGGCGGGCACGCCCGTGCGTCAGCCGGCGGGTCATCCGCCGCCCGGCGTCGGTCCCTACCGCCTGCGCGCCGTCGATGCCGGCCACTCGTTCACGCTCCAGCGCAACCCATATTGGAGGGCGCTTCCCGGCATCCCCGCCGGTCGGGTCGAGGTCGAGGTGTTCCTCTCCCGACACGTGCGGGCGAGCGCGCTCGCCGTCCTGAACGGGGTGCTCGACGTCGCCGATCCGGCGCAGCCGCTCCCGCCCGGCGTGCTTGCGCAGGCACGCCGCCTCGGCGAGGAGCGAACGATCGCCGGTGGTCCGCTCCTCGCCGCGGTGTTCCTCGACACGACCGTCCGGCCGTTCGACGCCGCGCCGGCGCGCGAAGCGGCGCTCGCGGCGATCGGCGGCGAGACGGCCGCCCGCGCGGCCGCGCGCGATCTCGCGGCCACGTGCGACGTGGTGCCCGTGACGACCGGCTCCCCGACACCCGTCGGCTGCCCCGCCGGCATCTCGTCCCGCCCCGCCGAGGGTCCGCCGGGCGGCGGGGCGCTCACCGGCGAGGAGTTCGCGGCGGGCACCTTGAACGACGCCCGGGTGCTCGCCGCGCGCTCGGGAACGCTCGGCGCGCCTGTCGTCGTGTGGGCGCCGCGCACCGGGCCCGTCCGCAACTGGATGGCGGCCGAGGCGGCGACGCTCCGGGCGATCGGCTACGCCGCCCGGGTCCGGACCGCGCCCGACGCCGCGTACCGGTCCGCGCTCGCCGCGCTCCTGCCGCGCGTTGCGGGCGGACGCGCGAGCGCGTCGAGCGGCGGCTCGTCCTCGGGCCGCTCGGGCGCCTCGAGCGGCGGCTCGTCCTCGGGCCGCTCGGGCGCCTCGACCGGCTCGCTCGCCGGCCGCTCGCTGCTCGCGCGGCGCTCGTCCAAGGCGGGCGCGGCGACGGTGGGCGCGGCCGCCGTCGTCGGCGGACGCCTTGCGCGGACGGTGCGGGTCCCGGCGGCCGGCGCGGTCCCGATCGTCCTCGGTCCCGACGTCCCGCTGCGCGTCGCCCGCCGCGCCGCTCACCGGGTCATGTTCGCGCAGCCGGAGGTGCCTGAGCTCATGTCGTGGCGGATGGACGCCGCGGCCTCCGTCGTCGACCCCGTCGAGGGGCTCGACTTCACCTCGCTGCGGCTCCGCTGAGCGTTGCTACTTCAGCTCGAACGAGGTGAAGTCCCAGCCGTACACGGGGTTGAGCACGAGCGCGCCGACGTTGAGGCGGTCGGAGACGAATTCCGGGAACACCGGGTACCCGTACGGCACCACGTACGCTTTGCGGGCGACGTACTCGTCGAGCTTCTGCCACGCCGGGACCGAGCTCGACAGCTTCGTGGAGGGGATCACGCCGAGCCTTGAGACCTCGGAGTTGATGTGCGGGTCGTTGACCTCGCCGAAGTTGAGGTTGTTCGTCTTCAGGATCGCGCTCCCGTCGAGCAGCACGCCGTAGTAGTCCATCGGGTTGGGGAAGTCCTCGATCCACTCGTACTCGCCGGTCTGGGGATGCAGGCGCAGCTCCCCGATCGTCTGGGCGTAGACCGAGGACGCGATCACCTTGATCGTCGCCTTGAAGCCGATCTCGTTCAGGAACTGCGTGTAGTACGTCATCCACGGCTGGGTGGGGGCCCCGCTCTGGGCCCACACGGTGACCGGCGTGCCGGCCATCCCGGAGCGCTTCACGAGCTGCTTTGCCTTGGCGATGTCGCCGGTCCGCGAGGAGCCGTACGGGCAGGGCGCGCTCGGATGGCCGGGCACCGCCGGAGGCAGCAGGAAGCACGCGGGCGAGAGCGTCCCCGACGCGATCCGGTCGAACGCGGAGCGGCTGAGGCCGACGGCGACCGCCTCCCGCGCGAGGAAGCTCGAGAACGGCTTCTCCTTGACGTTCATGAACACGTACCACGTCGAGATGCCGAGCGGCGCCAGCTTGAACCGGTCGGCGGCCTTCGCCCTGATCTGGGGCAGGAGGCTGCCGGGAACCGTGTCGTTGTAGTCGAAGACGTCCGTCGAGTTGTTCAGCACCGACTCCGCGTTGGAGGCGACGTCGGCGTTGATCTTGACGACGATCGTGCTGGCGTGGCCGGAGGGGATGTTCGGAATGTGCATCTTCGCCCAGTACGGGTTCGTGACGAGCGTGTAGGACTGGTTGACGACGACGCTCTTCACCATGTACGGCCCGACGCCGGGCGGCGGGTTGTTCGCCTCGTTGTGCATCGGGGTTCCGGCCGGGACGAGTCCGAGCGCCGGCAGCGCGAGCACGTTCTCGAACGCGCCGTAGGGCTTGGTGAGGTGGATGACGATCTTGCCGGTCTTGTCGTTGGTCACGATCCCGCTGATCGTCTTCGCCTTGCCCGCGGCGTAGGCGGCGGCGCCGATGACGCGCGGCGTCATGAACTGGCCGGAGCCGCCCCACGGGATCTTCACCGCGCGCTCGAACGCGTACGTGAAATCCGAGGCGACGACCGGCTTGCCGTTGGAGAACACGAGGCCCTTGCGCAGCGTCATCGTGTACGTGCGCCCGCCGTCGGTGATCGCCGGCAGCGCTGTCGCGAGCCCGGGCATGAGCTTCGTGCCGGCGGTGCCGTTCGCGCGGTGGTAGGTGAGCAGTCCGGTGTAGACGACCGAGTTGACCTCGAAACCCTGTCCGGAGTAGTCGAAGCCCGGATCGAGCGACTGCGGGAACGCCGACTCGACCATCGTGACCGTGCCACCGGAATGGCCGCCACCGGATCCCCCGGAGGTTGTCGTGTGCTTCGAGGAGCCGCCGCCTCCGCCTCCGCCGCCGCAGCCGGCCACGGCCAGCGCGGCGCCCGCGGTCACAGCGAGCGCGACGATTCTGTGCTCATGTCTCCTCACCGACCACCCTCCCCGGGCTTCGTGCCGATCCGGCGGGACACGATAACGGCTGGCAGCGGCCCGGCGGTGCGCATGTGCCGGATCGGCGAGCGCGGAGGTAAGGGGAGGGACGCCGCGGACTAAGGGGTGGCGGCGGTGAGGACGCTCCATTTGCCCGATGTGCGGGGCGGGGTCGCAGTCCATTCTGAGATCACGTTGTCACCGGATCTCAGGAGAACAGAATGCATCCCCAGCTCACCGGAATCATCGCCACCGACCACCTCGCCGCGCTCCGGCAGGGCCGCGGCCACACCTCGCGTCTCCCCGCCGGTCGCCTATGGCGATACTTGCACGATGCGCGCGAGGCTGAGCAGTCGACGCTTCATCGGACGGGAGGGCGAGCTCGCTGAGCTCGAGCTCGCCGCGCGCGAGGCGGCGGCAGGCCGGCCCGGTCTCGTGCTGCTCGGCGGCGACTCGGGCGTCGGCAAGACCCGCCTGATCGCGGAGCTCGAGCGCCGGCTCCGGGGCGAGCAGGTCCCAGCCGGCGCGACGCCGGTCACGCGCCCGCTCGACCGCGACGGCGCGCCCGCCGCCTCCACCGGCGAGGCGCCGCTCGTCCTGCGGGGGGACGCCGTCCAGGCCTCCGACGGCGAGCTTCCCTACGCGGCGCTGCTCGGGGCGCTCCGGCCACTCGTGCGCGCCGGGGACCCGGTCTTCGCCGAGCTCCCGGAGACGACGCGCGCCCAGCTCGCCGCGCTCCTGCCCGGGCTCCAGGGCGGCCCGTCGCGACCGCCGGCCGGCGATGCCGAGGGCAGCGCTCGGATCGCGCTGTTCGAGGCGCTGCTCGCGCTGCTCGATCGCCTCAGCGAGCGCGCCCCGCTCGTGCTCATCCTCGAGGACATGCATTGGGCCGACCGCCCGACGCTCGCGTTCGTCGGCTTCCTCGTGCGCAGCCTGCGCGACGAGCGCGTGCTCGTGCTGCTCAGCTACCGGACCGACGAGCTCTATCGCCGCCACCCGCTGCGCCCGCTCCTCTCCGAGCTCGAGCGCACGGACGGCGCGCGACGGATCACCCTCGATCCGTTCGACCGCGAGGAGCTCGCCGAGGCGCTCACCGACATCCTCGGCGCCCCGCCCGAGCCGGGCCTGCTCGCGCGTCTGCTCGAGCGCGGCGAGGGCAACGCGCTCTACACCGAGGAGCTGCTCGCCGCCGGCCTCGACGGCCGCGGCGCTGCGCCGCAGTCGCTGAGCGACGCGTTCCTCGGGCGCATCGAGCGGCTGTCCGCGGACGCCCAGCGGGTCGCGCGGGTGCTCGCCGTCGGCCGCGGGCTCGACGAGCCGGCGCTCGCCGAGGTCAGCGGCCTCGACGAGGTCGCGCTCCGCGAGGCGCTGCGCGAGGCGGTCGCCGAGCAGGTGCTCGTCGCCGTCGCCGACGGCACGTTCGGCTTCCGCCACGCGCTCCTGCGCGAGACGCTCTACGACGATCTGCTCCCCGGGGAGCGCGGCGCCCTGCACGCCGCGATCGCGCGTCGCCTCGAGCGGGAGCTTGAGCAGCGCGGCGAAGACGACGACGAGCGGCTCGCCCACATCGTCTCGGTCGCCTTCCACCACTTCGCCGCCGGCGATCAGCCGGCGGCGCTGCGGACGAGCGTCGCCGCCGCCGACGCCGCCTGCTGCGGGCGCGCGTTCGAGCAGGCGGCGGATCTCTACGAGCGCGCGCTCGCGCTGTGGCCGCGCGTCACCGACCCCGAGACGCTCGTGTCGATCGACCACGCCGCGCTGCTGTGGCGCGCCGCGGTGACGCAGTCGACGCTCGACGTGCGCTCGCGCGCCGAGACGCTCCTGCGCGAGGCGCTCGACGAGCTCAACCGCGACGCCGATCCCGCGCGGTACGCGAGGTACCTCACCCGTCTGAGCGCGATGCTCTGGTCGCTGAATCGCGGCGACGAGGCGGTGCTCGCCGGCAAGCAGGCGCTCGAGCTGCTTCCCGACGGCGACCCCCAGCGGCCGCACGTGCAGGGCTGGCTGGCGAAGCTGCAGTTCCTGCGCGGCCGCTTCCGGGAGGCGCGGGATGAGGTCGAGGTCGCGCTGCGCGACGCGCGCGCGTTCGGCAACGAGCACGCGGTGGCCGATCTGCTCGACACCCGCGGGATGGTGCTGACGGCACTCGGCGAGACCGAGCGCGGAATCGAATCGCTGCGCGACGCGATCGCGCTCGGCCGCAAGCACGACGAGGTCGAGCGCATCGCCACCTCCTACGCGAACCTCGCCGACATGCTGCTGTTCGCGGGCCGCGGGGCGGAGGCGCTGCAGGTCGCCCGGCAGGGGCTCGAGGAGACGCCGCCTGAGCACGTTCGGGCACACGACTGGCTCACGCTCGTGCTCTCCGAGGTCGCCTTCGCCTGCGGGGACTGGCCGCTCGCCGAGCGCTGCCTGTCGCCGATGCCCAAGCGGCTCGGCGGGATCCTGTTCATCTTCCGCATGCTGCGGGTCGCCGAGTTCGCGCTCGGCACGGGGGACGAGGACCGGGCGGCGGACGCGCTCGAGCAGATCGCCGAGCCCGTCGCGGCGTCGACCGAGCCGCAGTGGATCGGGCTCTACGGCGCGCTTGCCGCCGACCTTGCCGTCCGCCGCGGCGACCTCGACGGGGGGCAGCGGGCCGTCGCGGAGGCGCTTGACCGGATGGAGGTCTGCACCGAGGACATCGCGCGCATCGCGCGGGTGAGCCTCAGCGGGATCATCGTCGAGGCCGACCGCGCGCAGCGGGCACGGGACCTCGGGGACACAGGGGCGCGGCGGGACGCGCTCGCTCGCGCCCGGCTCCATCTCGGGCGCCTCGAGGCGTGCGCGGAGGATGGCGGTCCGCAGGAGCGGGCGCGCGCAGTCCACGGCCGCGCCGAGATGGCCCGCGCTCGCGGACGCGGCGCCGCGACCGCGTATGGGCGAGCGGTCCGCGCCTGGCAGGAGCTCGAGATGCCCTACCCGGCGGCGATCGCGAGCTGGCGGCGCGCCGAGTGCCTGGCCGCCGACGGCGACCGTGACGGCGCCGCGGCCGCCGCCGGCGAGGCAGTGGCGCTCGCGCGGGCGCTCGGCTCGGCGTGGCTCGAGCGGGAGGTGCGCAGCCTCGAGGAACGGGCGCGGCTCACGGGCATCAGGCCGTCGGGGGACGGCCGGGCGCCGGCCGGCGGGGCGTCGGGGGACGGCCGGGTGCCGGCCGGCGGGCCGTCGGGGGACGGCCGGGCGCCGGGCGACGGGGCGATCGTCAAGGACCCGTTCGGGCTCACCGACCGCGAGCGCCAGGTGCTCGCGCTGCTCGCCGAGGGGGCGACGAACCGGCAGATCGGCGCGGCGCTCTACATGGCCGAGAAGACCGCGAGCGTCCACGTCTCTCGGATCCTCGCCAAGCTCGACGTGCGCGGCCGCACCGAGGCGGCCGCCGTCGCCCACCGCCTCCATCTCACCGCGCCCCCCGGCACGATCGCGCGCCCCGCCGCTCCCGGCACCGCCGCGCGCCCCGCTCCGCCCCGCGCGACCGCGCGCCGGTAGGTTTTTGCGCCGAGTGTCCTTTTCGGGCGCCCGCCGTTCGTTCACCGGGTGAAGCCGGCACCGGTCGGCACGTCGAAAGGAGCAGCACATGCCTCAGTACGCAGCACTCGTCTATGAGCCGGGCGACCCCGACTGGAGCACGCTCGACACGCCCGAGAAGGAGCGGACGATGGGGGAGTACGGCGCGTTCGGCGCGGCCGCGGCGGCGGTGCTGCGCGGCGGCGCGGCGCTCTACCCGACGAGCACCGCGACGATGGTCCGCGTCCACGACGACAACGTGCTCACGAGCGACGGCCCGTTCGCGGAGACGAAGGAGGTCCTCACGGGCTTCTACCTGATGGAGTGCGCGGACCTCGACGAGGCCGTGCGCTGGGCGTCGCAGATCCCGGCCGCGCGCACGGGCGGGGTCGAAGTCCGGCCGATCATCGACTTCGGTGGCTCGGCCGGTTGAGCAGTTCGACGAGCGCGCGGCCCTCGGTGGCTCGGCCGGTTGAGCAGTTCGACGAGCGCGCGGCCCTCGTCCGCCTCGTGCGGGACGAGGGTGCGCGCGTGCTCGCCACGCTCGTGCGCACGACCGGCTCGTGGCAGCTCGCCGAGGACGCGGTGCAGGACGCGGTCGTGCGGGCGCTCGAGCGCTGGCCACGGGACGGGATTCCGCCGGAGCCTCGCGCCTGGCTGACCGTCACCGCGCGCCGGCGCGCGATCGACCTCATCCGCCGGGAGGTGCGCCGCGGTGACAAGGAGGTCGCGGCCGCGGCGCTGCGGGAGCTCGACGCGGCGGAGCCGCCGGAGGGCGACGTCGTCCGCGACGACCTCCTGCGGCTGCTCTTCACCTGCTGCCACCCGGCGCTCTCCGTCGAGACCCAGACGGCGCTCGCGCTCCGCACGCTCGGCGGCCTCAGCACCGACGAGATCGCGAGCTCGCTCCTCGTCACGCCCTCGACGATGGCCAAGCGGCTCACTCGCGCGCGGCGCAAGATCGAGGTCGCGCGCATCCCCTACGAGCCGCCGTCGCCCGAGGAGCTGCCCGAGCGTCTGCGCGGCGTGCTCGCCGTCATCTACCTGATGTTCAACGAGGGCTACCACGCGAGCGCCGGCGACGGTCCGCTGCGCCGGCGGCTCACCGGCGAGGCGATCCGGCTCGTGACGCTGCTGCGCGAGCTCTTGCCCGACCGGGCGCCGGTGCTCGGGCTCGCCGCGCTGCTCCACCTTCAGGACGCCCGCAGGCCGGCGCGCCTGGACTCCGACGGGGAGCCGGTGCGCCTCGCCGAGCAGGACCGCTCGCGCTGGGACCGGCAGGCGATCACCCGCGGGATGACGCTGCTCGGCCTCGCGCTCCGTGGGACGCCGATGCGCCCGGACCCGTACGTCGTGCAGGCGGCGATCGCGGCCTGCCACGATCTCGCGCCGACGTGGGAGGCGACGAACTGGGAGGCGATCGTCAGCTGGTACGACGTGCTCCTCACCGTGCACGACACGCCGGTCGTGCGCCTCGGGCGGGCGGTCGCGGTCGGCGAGCTCCGGGGCCCCGAGACGGGCCTCGCCGAGCTCGAGCCGATCGAGGGCCTTGAGCATCACCTCCCGTTCGTCGCCGCTCGCGCCGAGCTGCTCGCCCGCTGCGGCCGCCTCGCCGAGGCCCGCGCGGCGTACCGGGCGGCGCTCGGGCTGCCGACGAACGCGGCGACCCGGCGCTCGCTCGCGGCGCGTCTCGCCGAGCTCGGTTGAGC
Organism: Solirubrobacteraceae bacterium; assembly: GCA_035294545.1. Classification (GTDB taxonomy): domain Bacteria; phylum Actinomycetota; class Thermoleophilia; order Solirubrobacterales; family Solirubrobacteraceae; genus Palsa-465. The sequence continues at coordinate 100,498 of DATGKS010000003.1, forward strand.
GCCCCGCCGGGGTGGCGCATCGGGGCGCCTGCGCCACGCCGCCGGGGAGCGCGGAGCGACGGTAGCCTCCGGCCCGATGCGCACACCCGCCGAATGGGAGCGCCACGAGCGCACGATCATGGGCTGGCCGTGCCGGACCGAGCTGTGGGGCGAGACGCTCGCGCAGGCGCGCGCCGACTACGCGACGGTCGCGAACGCGATCGGGGAGTTCGAGCCGGTGACGATGATCGCCAACCCCGGCGAGCAGGCGGCCCAGGCCCGCGCGGCGTGCGGCGCGGCGGTCGACGTGGTCGAGCTCCCGCTCGACGACTCCTGGCTTCGCGACTGCGGCCCGATCTACACGCTCGACGACGACGGCATCCGGGTCGCCGTCCACTTCCGCTTCAACGCCTGGGGCGAGAAGTTCCCGCCGTGGGAGCGGGACGCGGCCGTCGGGGCGCTCGTCGCCGAGCTGCTCGGCGACGACGTGCGGGAGGCCGACCTCGTGCTGGAGGGCGGCTCGATCCTCACCGACGGCGAGGGCACGCTGCTCACGACCGAGCAGTGCCTGCTGCACCCGAACCGCAACCCGTCGCTCGGCCGCGAGGAGATCGAGGCGGCGCTCCAGGCCAACCTCGGCGTCGAGCGGATCGTGTGGCTCGGCGACGGCCTCGTCGAGGACCGCGACACCGACGGGCACGTCGATCTGATCGCCGCGTTCACCGCGCCCGGCCACGTGCTGCTGCAGAGCGTCGCCGAGGGCAACCCGAACCACGAGGCGTGCGTGGAGAACTCCCGGCGACTGCGCGCCGCGGGGATCGCCGTCAGCGAGATGCCGCTCTTGCCCTACGGTGAGGTCGCCGGGGAGACCGTCGCCGGCAGCTACATGAACTTCTACATCTGCAACGGCGGCGTGATCGTCCCGCTCGCCGGCGTCGACCCCGACATGGACGAGCAGGCACTCGCCGTGATCGCGGCCGCCTACCCGGGCCGCGACATCGTCGGGGTGCCGGGGCTCGTGCTCGCCTACGGCGGCGGCGGCCCGCACTGCATCACCCAACAGGTCCCCGCGATCGGGACATGACGATGACCCGACCGATCCCAGGCGATGCGGGGAGCCTTTGTCCGCGTGGGGAGGACAAACCTTCCCCGCATCCCCGTCCCGAGCGATGCGGGGAGCCTTTGTCCGCGTGGGGAGGACAAACCTTCCCAGCATCCCCGTCCCAGGCGATGCGGGGAGCCTTTGTCCGCGTGAGGAGGACAAACCTTCCCAGCATCCCGATCCCGCGGTGGCCCGAGGAACCTCTCCCCGGTTGAGGTCGAACGAACGTCCCCGCGCCCCCGGAGGAGCACGATGACCCCCCAGCTGATCGTCAACACCGAGATTCCGCCGTCGCTCGCCCGCACCCGGCCGCCCGAGCGCCCGCCGCTGCGGCTCGGGCTCGTCCAGGAGCGCTGGCACGCCGACCCCGACGAGCACCGCGAAGCGCTCGCCACCGGCATTCGGATGGCCGCCGGCGAGGGCGCGCGGATCGTCTGCCTGCAGGAGCTCACGCTCTCCCGCTACTTCGCGACGACGCCCGAGGGGCCGCATCCCGGCGGCGCCGAGCCCGAGGACCTCCAGACCGGCCCCACCGTCTCGTTCGCCGCCGAGATGGCGGTCGAGACCGGCGCCTACGTCCACGCCTCGCTGTTCGAGCGCGCCGACGAGGCGGGGGATCGCCTGGGCTTCAACACCGCCGTGATCGTCGCTCCCGACGGACGCCTCGTGCAGCGCACCCGCAAGCTGCACATCCCGATCACCGCCGGCTACCACGAGGACAAGTACTTCCGGCAGGGCCCGGCCGCGCCGGAGGACGGCGGCCCGTTCCCGCTGATCCCGCTTCCGCTCGGCGACGTCGAGGACTCCCCGGTCGCCCAGCTGGGCGCGCCCACGTGCTGGGACCAGTGGTTCCCGGAGCTCGCCCGCGCCTACTCGCTGGCCGGGGGCGAGGTGCTCATCTACCCGACGGCGATCGGCTCCGAGCCCGACCATCCGGACTTCGACACCCAGCCGCTGTGGCAGCAGGTGATCGTCGGCAACGGAGTCGCCAACGGGACGTTCATGGTCGCGGTCAACCGTACCGGGGTCGAGGAGCCGCTCACGTTCTACGGCTCGAGCTTCATCTCCGACCCCTACGGGCGGATCCTCGTGCAGGCGCCGCGCTCCGAGCCCGCCGTTCTGATCGCCGATCTCGACCTCGACCAGCGCCGCGACTGGCTGGAGCTCTTCCCGTTCCTCACCACCCGCCGGCCGGACGCCTACGCGACCCTGGTGCGCTGACGCTTCGCGATCCCGTGCCGGAGGGGGTGCTCCAGGCCGCCCGTAGGCTCTGGTGGACATGGACTCGTTCACCACCGCGGCCGTGGAGCGGTTGCGCACGCTCACCGACGACCCCGCCGCGGAGTTCCGCGACGGCCAGCTGGAGGCGATCGCCGACCTCGTCGCCGAGGGCGCCCGCGTGCTCTGCGTGCAGCGCACCGGGTGGGGCAAGTCGGCCGTCTACTTCGTGGCGACCTCGCTGCTGCGCGACCCTCCGCTCGGGACCGGCCGCGTTCCCACCGGGCCGACGCTCATCATCTCGCCGCTGCTCGCGCTCATGCGCAACCAGCTCGCGGCCGCGGCGCGGCTCGGCCTGTCCGCGCACACGATCAACTCGACGAACCGCGACGAGTGGGACGCGGTGCGCGACCGGCTCGCCGCCGACGAGCTCGACCTGCTCCTGATCAGCCCCGAGCGGCTCAACAACCCGCGCTTCCGCGAGGACATGCTGCCGCTCTTCGCCGCCTCGCTCGGGCTGCTCGTGATCGACGAGGCCCACTGCATCTCCGACTGGGGCCATGACTTCCGCCCGGACTACCGGCGCGTCGGCGAGATGCTCACCGCGCTCGGTCGACGCGAGGGGACGGCCGCACCCGATGACCGCGAGGACGCGACCGCGCTCGGCGAGCGCGAGCCCGGCGGCGGCCGCGTGCCCGTCCTCGCCACGACCGCCACCGCCAACGACCGCGTCGTCGCCGACGTCACCGAGCAGCTCGCCGCCGGCCGGGAACGCGGCTCTCTGCGCGCGTACCGCGGCCCGCTCGCGCGGGAGAGCCTGCGCCTCGAGGTCGTCGAGCTCGCGCGCCCCGCCGAGCGGCTCGCCTGGCTCGTCCAGCATCTCGACGGAGACAGTCGCGCGCCGCTTCAGGGCTCTGGCATCGTCTACACGCTCACCAGGCGCGACGCCGAGCAGGTCGCCGAGTTCCTGACCGCGAACGGGATCACCGCGGTCGCCTACAGCGGCGACCAGGAGAGCGAGGAGCGCGTGGCCACCGAGCGGCGGCTGCTCACGAACGAGGTCAAGGCGGTCGTCGCGACGAGCGCGCTCGGGATGGGCTACGACAAGCCCGATCTCGGATTCGTCGTGCACTACCAGGCACCGGGCTCGGTCGTCGCCTACTACCAGCAGGTGGGCCGCGCGGGCCGCGCCGTCACGCACGCCGACGTCGTGCTGCTGCGCGGCGCCGAGGACCGCCGGATCCAGGACTTCTTCATCGAGCAGTCGTTCCCCGCCCGCGAGCGGGTGCAGGCGGTGCTCGCCGATCTGGAGGCGGCCGGCGCCCAGGGACGCACGACCCGGGAGCTGATGACGGTCGTCAACCTCGGCATGGCGCGCCTGGAGGTGATGCTGAAGATCCTCGACGTGGAGGGCGCCGTGGAGCGATCCGGCAGCCGCTGGGCGCTCGCCCCGTCGGCCGCCGAATGGGAGTACGACGCCGAGCGCTACGCGCGGGTCACGGCGCTCAGGCGCGCCGAGCAGGAGGCGATGGCGCGCTACGGGTCCGACGGACGCTGCCTGATGCGCGTCCTGCAGGAGGAGCTCGATGATCCCGCGCCCGGCGACTGCGGGCGGTGCGCGGTCTGCACCGCGCCCCGGTTCGCCGATCCCCCCGCGCCGCGCCTGGTCGAGCTCGCCGGTCGGCACCTGCGGTCGCGCCCGATCCCGCTCGAGGTCAAGAAGATGGCGCCCGACGTCCACGGCGCGATGCGCAAGATCCCCGAGGACGCGCGCATCGAGCCCGGCTGGGCGCTCGCCCGCTTCGGCGACGGCGGCTGGTGGCCGGCGATCGCACGCGGGCTGCGCGACGGGACGTTCGACGACGAGGTCGTGCAGGCGCTTGCCGACCTCGTGCGTGCCCACGTGCCCTCGGCGGCGTGGCTGTGCGCCGTTCCCAGCGCACGCCTGGGCGACACCCTCGACGCGCTCGCCAGCCGGCTGGCCGACGCGCTGGCACTGCAGTGGCCGGCCCTGCTTCAGCGCACCGAGGCGCGCCCGCCGCAGCGCGAGATGGAGAACTCAGTGCGGCAGGCCGCGAACGTGCGGGGCGCGTTCCGCGTCGTCGCGACGCCGCCGCGCGGGACCGGCGTGCTCCTCGACGACCGCCGAGTCTCGGGCTGGACGCTCGCGATGGTGGGCGGGCAGCTGCGTCGGGCGGGCGCCGAGCGGATCGTGCCGCTCGCGCTCGGCACGCTGCTCTGAGGGCCGGTCCGGGGGGCGGCGGCGGTCTTTAGCCGTGCTGCGTGACGACGAGCCCGGCGGGCACCTCGATCGCGCCCGCCGAGGGCACCTCCTGCCCGTTCAGCCGCGCGTAGAACGCGGCCGCGACGCGCTCGGCGTGGCGCTTGGCGAGCTCGGCGCGCTCGCCGGCGAACCGCTCGTCGACGCTCATCCGCCACAGCCAGAGCCAGCGCTCGAAATGGCCCGCGAACAGCCTCACCTTGCGGTTGAGCTCGGCGTGCACCGCGAACGCCCCGCCGCTGTAGGAGCGCGCGCCGAGCAGGATCGTCTCCCAGAAGGCGGTGATCTTCGGCACGTGCGCCTCGAGGTCGAGGCGCGCGACGTCGGTGAAGATGAACCCGAGGATCGGGTCGGTCATCGCGCGGCCGTAGAACGCGCGCACGAGTGCCTCGCAATCCGCTCGGGTCTCGATGTCGGGAAGCTCGCTCACGTGAGGCGAGGATAGGACCGGCCTCGTCGGCGCCCGCATGCGGGAGCGCGCTCGTGCGCGCACGGCGCGACGCTAGCGTCACCGGGCATGAGTGCGCACGGTCACGATCGGCAGGCACGGGCCGGCCTCGCGCTGGCGGTGCTCTCGGCAGCCTCGTTCGGGCTCTCGGGCGCGCTCGCCCGCGGGCTGTTCGACACCGGCTGGACTGCGGGCGCCGTCGTGCTCGTGCGCGTCGGACTCGGCACGCTCGTGGTCGCGCCGTTCGCGTTCGCCGACCTGCGAGGGCGCTGGCGCGAGCTGCGCGCCCACGCCGGCCTCGTGCTGCTCTACGGGGTCGTGCCGGTGGCGCTCGCCCAATTCGCCTACTTCTCGGCGGTGGCGCACATGGCCGTCGGACCGGCTCTGCTCATCGAGTACACGGCGCCGGCGACGGTCGTCGCCTGGCTGTGGCTGCGCCGCGGCGAGCGGCCGACGACGGTCACGCTCGGCGGCGCGCTCGTCTGCGCGGCGGGACTGGTGCTCGTGCTCGACCTGCTCGCCGGGCCGTCGCTTGACCCGATCGGCGTCGGCTGGGCGCTGATCGCGATGATCGGCGCCGCGACGTACTACGTGCTCGGCGCCGAGGGGATCGCGGCGCTGCCCGCGGTCGGGCTGGCGGGCTGCGGCCTGGGGGTGGCGACCGGATCGCTCGGGCTGCTCGGCGCCGTCGGTGCGCTGCCGTTGCGCGCGGCGACCGCCGCCCCGCGCTACGCCGGGGTTCGCGTCCCCTGGTGGCTGCCGCTGCTCGCGCTCGGCCTCGTCACCTGCGGGATCGCCTACTGCGCGGGGATCGCCGCGATCCGCCGGCTGCGCTCGCGCGTGGCCTCGTTTGTCGGCCTGCTCGAGGTGGTCGCCGGCGTCGCCTGGGCGTGGTTGCTGCTTGCCCAGATGCCGCGCCCGCTGCAGCTGCTCGGAGGGCTGCTGCTGCTCGCCGGAATCGTGATCGTGCGTCTCGGCGAGCGGGACCGCCCGGGCGTGATCGCAGCGGCGCACGACCCCCGGGCGCCGGCCGAGTCGGATTCCTACGCGGCCTGCGCGCCGAGTCCCGAGCGGCTCGTGCGCCGCAGCGCCTCGCCGTAGCCGCGGGCGAGCTGGGCCATCGAGCCCTCCCACGTGCGCTCGCGCGCCGCCGCCAGGCCGGCGCGACGCAGCCGCTCGGCGAGCAGTGGAGCGGAGGTGACGGTCACGAGCGCGCTGGCGAGGGCGTCGGGATCGGGCGCGGTGAGCAGGCCGCTCTCCCCATGGTCGACGAGTGACGCCGGGCCGCCCTCGCCGACCGCGACCACCGGCAGCCCGCTCGCCTGCGCTTCGAGGATGACCTGCCCGAACGTGTCGGTGCGGCTCGCGAACAGGAACGCGTCGGCGCTCGCGTAGGCGCGGGCGAGTTCCTCGCCGTCCAGCCAGCCGAGGAACGTCGCGTGCTCCCGCAGCCGCTCGCGGAGCATCGGCTCCTCGGGTCCGCCGCCGGCGAGCACCAGGTGCATCCGTGGGTCCCGCGCTCGTGCCGCCAGGAACGCGTCGGCGAGCAGGTCGGCGCCCTTCTCGCGCGTGAGCCGGCCCGCGTACAGGACGTTGCACGGCCCGGCGAACAGCCGCGGGTCGCGCCGGGCGGGGTCGAACCGGGAGAGGTCGACGCCGCGGTCCCAGCGGCCGATCCGCTCGGGCTCGGTGCCGAGGTCGGCCAGCCGCGCATCGGTCGCCTCGCTCGGCGAGAGCACGATTTCGCAGGGGGCGTAGAAGCCGCGCAGGGCAGCGGCGGCGAACAGCTCGAGGCGCGCTGAGCCCGACCGCAGGCCGGCGTAGGCGGCGAGTTCGGTGTGGTAGCTGCCGATCAGCGGCATCTGCATCACCCGCGCCATCAGCCAGGCGCCGACTCCGGCCGGCCCGGGCGAGATGAGGTGGATGAGGTCGTACCGCCCGTCCGCGAGCGCCTCGACGATCGCGGGCACGTCGGGGACGCCGATCCGCATCCCCGGGTAGAACGGGATTTCGATCTCGGCGACCGAGGACAGCCGCCGATCGACGTCGGCGTCGGTCCCGACCACCTCGACCTCATAGCCGGGGACGCCGCGCTCACGGATCTGGGCGACCGTCCGGGCGACGCCGTGCGTGGCGCCGAGCCCGTCGGCGACGAGCGCCACCCGCGGCCGCTCGCCATCGCCGCGGGTGAGCTTCAGCTTCTCGCGGCCGAGGAACGCGGTCGCCGCCGCGTACGGGATCGCGGGGATGCACGCCTCGAACAGTGCCGAGGCGCGCGGCGCGAGGTTCGGCTCGCCGGCTCGCACGGCGCCGGCGAGGCCGCCGACCGCGGCGGCGAGCGCCCGCTCGTGGATCCGCCGCGAGCGCCGCATCAGGTCAGGGTGACTGAGCTCCCCTTCCTGGAGCATCCGCAGCAGTTCGCCGGAGGAGACGCCGAGGTTCATCGCCGCGAGCCAACCCCGGAGCATCGCCCGCGCGTCCTCGGGGCGGGCGAGCTCCGGATCGCTGCCGCATTCGCCGCCGCGGGCATCGCCCTCGGACATGACGCGCTCGACGATCCGCAGCACCGCGCTCGGGTCCGGCGGCGCGTCGCGATCGTCGTCCTGCAGCGAGCGGATCGCAAGCGCGATCGCCGCGTGCGTCCACTTCGCCGCCGACCCCTGGGCGCCGTGCACCTCCGCTCGGCCGGCGCGGACGTGGGCGAGGAACTCCTGGGGCGTCGCGCAGTGCGGCACCTCGGTGAACGTGCGCCCGATGTCGATTCCGGCGTGGTCATCGGACCCGCCGATGGCGGTGCCCCCATGCGTCTCGATGTACACGAACGCCGGAAGATTGAGCTCCTTGGCGCGCGACCCGTTGCGGGTCTCCCACACGGGGAACAGCTGCGCCAGGCGCCGGCGGTGGCGCGCGGTGAGCGGCGCGCGGACCGCGAAGAACGGGTGCGCGAGCGCGCACGTGATCTCCTGCTCGGACAGGTAGGCCGCGCACGTCTCCACGTCGTCGTTGTGACGCTGCAGCCACTCGTGATCCTGCAGCGTGATGCCATAGCAGAGGACGTGCACCGCCTGGGGCTCGCCCTTGAACGACACGGTGAGCTCCTCGGAGATGAACGTTCCCGGCAGGTGGGCGATCGCCAGTGCACCGTCGATCGTGTCGTGATCGGTGATCGTGACGAAGTCCATCCCGCGCCGGCGCGCGAGCTCGTAGACCTCCTCGGGCTCGGTGGCGCACTCCGGAAGGTGCAGGGACCGCTGGATCCCCAGCTTCGACAGCTCCGACGCCGTCGAGTGCACATGCATGTCGATGCGGCTTCTCTGTGTCATTGCCACAGAGGATCTTCCTGCAATTTGCAAAGATCGTGAACAAGGCGCTCACGTGCCGTGACCATTCGGTGAACGGATGGGAAGGCGGCGCTCAGCGGAAGACGATGGGCGTCATGTCCGCCGGCGGGCGCCCCGGCGCGGCGTCGATCTCCGAGAGACGTGACACCGTCCGGCTCACCCACGAACAGTGACGGTGGACGTGCGCCTGGCGCCGTTCTCGTTCCGCGTGCGCCGCGCCGGGACGGTGTGCGTGCGCGCCGGCGAGGGGTGGTTGGCGGAGGGCATCGCGCGCGACGTGCTGCTTCTGCCGACTCGACCCCTCGGACCCGCGCGGGTGGACTGTCGGCGACGCGTACGGCTACGGCCCGGCGCTATGGATCGCGCCGGTGCCAGAGGAGGCGGCGCGCACGCGCAAGGCGCCGCTGCCGCGCGGCCGCCGGGTGCAGACGTGGGATGGCGCGGTGGTCCGCGGCGGCGTCTCGGTCCGGGTCAAGGCGCCGCTCAAGCGTGTGCCGGTATGGGTGCGGGTCGGCTCGATCGTCGTCTCCTACCCCGCGGCGCACGTCGCCGAGGGCCTCGGCGACACGCCCGAGGCCGACCGGCCGCTGTGCGCGACGCTGTGGGGACGGAAGCGGCACGGATCCGGGTGTCCCCGCCGCCGATATCCGGACGCGCGAGCACCCGATCGGCGAGGATGTGCCGGGTGACCGTCGATCCTGAGTACAGGCCGCCGATCCCGGACGAGGTCCGGCACGCGGCGATGCGCTGGAACGCGCCGCTGTCCGAGGCCCACGCGTCGATGCTGCTCGACGCGCTGGAGCTCGACGACGCGCAGTCCGTCCTCGACCTTGGTTGCGGCTGGGGAGAGCTGCTCATGCGCGCGGTCGCGCGCCGGGCGGACCTGCGTGGGATCGGCGTGGACACCGACCCGATCGCTGTCGCGCGCGGTCGCCGGCTCGCTGGCCGGCGCGGCCTCGCGGACCGTGTACGGCTCGTCGAGGGCGCGGCCGAGGCCTGGACGGAGCCCGCGGAGCGCGTCATCTGCGTCGGCGCCCAGCACATCTGGGCGGACGCCCGGGCGGCGCTGGCGGCGCTCCCGGAGCTGACGGCCGCCGGCGGCCGGCTGCTGTACGGCGACGGCTTCCTGGAGCGAAACCCCTCGCGGTTCACCGCGACGCTGTTCTCCGACCTGGGGCCGCTGTCCATGCTGCCTGCGGCGGCGCGGGCGTCCGGCTGGCGGGTGCTGCACCTCAGCGTCTCCGACCGGCTCGAATGGGACGAGTTTGAGTCGACGTTCCGCGCGGGCACCGAGCGCTGGCTCCTGGCGCATCCCGACGCCCAGGACGCGGCGGCCATCCGTGAGTGGCTCGATCAGCGCCTCGGCGAGTACCTCGAGGGCTACCGGGGCGAGCTCGGGTTCGCCTGGCTCGTGCTCGGACGAACGTGACCGGCGCTCGGGGCGTTGACGGGCCGAACGCTGCGGGCCGCTGAATATCATCGCCGCGTGCACTTCACCGAGCTCACCGCGCCCGAGCAGCGGGTGCTCGGCTGCCTGATCGAGAAGCGCTGGACGACCCCGGACCAGTATCCGCTGTCGCTCAACGCGCTCCGCCTGGCCTGCAACCAGTCGACGAACCGCGACCCCGTCACCCGCTACGACGAGGACACGGTCTACCGCGCCGCCCAGCGCCTGTGCCAGTACGGGCTCGCGCGGCTGGCGAGCGGCCACTCGTCCCGCGCCACGAAGTACCGGCACCTCGCCGAGGAGGCGCTCTCGCTGAACCGCGAGCAGCTCGCGGTGCTCGCGGTTCTCCTGCTGCGGGGGCCGCAGACCCCGGGGGAGCTGAAGGCCCGTAGCGAGCGGATGGCCCCCGCGCAGTCGCTGTCGGACATCGAGCGGGTCCTCGCCGAGCTCGGCGATCGCGGGTACGCGCGGCGGCTCGCGCGCCGTCCGGGCCAGAAGGAGGACCGCTTTGCTCATCTGCTCGGCGGTGAGCAGGTCCCCGAGGCCCTGCCGGCGGGGGTCGCGGCAGGGGTGGCGGTGGATCGCCCCGCCTCGGCAGCCGACCCCGAGCTCGAGTCGCGGGTCGCCGCGCTTGAGCGTGAGGTCGAATCCCTCCGTGCGCAGCTCGAGGAGCTCCTGAGCTGACCGGGTCCCGATGGCCGGTTTCGGGTGCCCCTGCCTCGCCGGCCGTGCGGCGCATCCCGGGCGGCGAGCCGCGAGTCAGCGCCCGGTGGGAGCGGGGGTCGCCGGCACGTGGTCCCCGGAGCCGGTTCCGGCGGTGGCACCGATGGCGGCGGCGAGTCGGGTGAGCGTCGGCCCGAGCGAAGCGTCGAGCTTCAGGTCGGCGAGCGGATCGCCGCGGGTGACGCCGCGGGTGATGATCACCACCGGGATTCCGTCGCGGCGGGCGCGCTGCACGAAGCGCAGCCCCGACATCACGGTGAGCGAGGAGCCGAGGACGAGCAGGCAGGCGGCCGCGGTCACGAGCGCGTAGCAGCGCTCGACCCGCGGGTGCGGCACATTCTCTCCGAAGAAGACGACGTCGGGCTTGAGCAGATCCGATCCGCAACACTCGCAGCCGACGAGCCGAAAGCGCGCGACGTGCTCCTCCGCGAGCGCGACGTCGCCGTCCGGGTTGTCTGACGGGGTGAGCGCCAGCTCCGCGAAGCCCGGGTTGGCCGCCGACAGCCGCTCGGCGAGCTCGGCGCGCGGCGTTCGGGCTCCGCACTCCAGGCAGACGACCCGGGCCAGGCTGCCGTGCAGCTCGATCACGCTGCGCGTCCCCGCGGCCTGGTGCAGGCCGTCGACGTTCTGGGTGATGATCCCGGCGAGCACCCCCGCGGCCTGCAGCGCGGCGACCGCCTGATGCCCGGCGTTCGGCGTGGCGCTCGACATCCGCGGCCAACCGATCTGCGAGCGCGCCCAGTAGCGCCGGCGCGCCTCGACCGAGCCCGTGAACTCGCGGATCGTCATCGGCAGCTGCGCGCGCAACCGTCCGCTCGGGCCGCGGTAGTCGGGAATCCCGGACTCGGTCGAGATCCCGGCACCCGACAGGATGGCGACGCCGCCCCCGCGCACGAGCTCAGCGAGTCGATCCGTGTCGGTCATACGGGCTCGAGTATGCACGCCACCGCCGCGCCGCGTTCGAAGTGCAGCTCGGCGACCGACCGGTTCTCCGCGACGCCGACGCGTCGGCGGCTGCGGTTCAGGCCTTCGCCCGCGAACGCGTCGACAAGTGCCCGGGAAAACGAGACGCGGTGCACGCGGTGCCAGGCCGCGCCGGGCTCGCTTCGTACACCCCGTCGGGCGCGATGGGTTGGCTGGCGATGTTCTCGCCCGTACCGCAACTGAGGATGATCAGTTCCGGAAGGACGACTGTGACGGCCCGGACCCGATCTCCGAGCCCGCGTCGCCGCAACGCGCGGGTGTCGTTGGCCGAGAGCCCGACCGCGCCCTGACTTTCCCGCAGCTCGCCCGCTTGCTCGCAGATCGGAGGCGATTCCGCGCTCGCGCAGAGCGAGCGCGAGCACCAGACCACCGGTCCGACCGCCGACGATGGGCGACCCTCGGCTTCGACAGGGCCTTACGCGACGGCCGGTGTGCGCGCGGGGGCGAGCGCGAAGTCGTAGTTGATCGTGTATTCGCCTTCGCCGGTCGGCTCGGGGTGCACGATCAACTCGGGCTTGACCGCGCTGGCGACGTCGTTGTCGAGATAGTCGCTGGTGTCGATGAACAGCTGGGTGATCAGTGGCTCGTGGCCTTCGGCGCCGACGATCAGGTGGATGTGCGCCGGACGCCATGGGCTCCAGCCGGCGGCGGCGGTCATCTTGCCTGTCGGCCCGTCGAGCGGGATGGTGTAGGGACCGGGGATCACCGTGATGAACTCGTAGCGGCCGTCGGCGTCGGTGCGCACCTGCCCGCGCAGGTTGCCCTCGGGCGGACCGGGCATGAATCCGGAGTAGCGCCCTTCGGCGTCGGCCTGCCAGATGTCGAGGTTCGCGTTCTGAAGCGGCTTGCCGTCGGTGTCGGTCACGCGTCCGGAAACGTGCGTGCGCTCCCCGGCTTCGTCCGGGCGGTGCGGGAGCTCGAACGGGGCGTCGAGGAGCGGAGCGTCAGGGACGTGGAACGGGCCGAGGATCGTGCCCTGCGAGCCGGCGCGGTTGGCGAAGGCGTGCTCCTCGACGACGTGTTCGATGTAGACGTCGCCGAAGAGCGGCCATTCGCCGGCCTCGCCCACATCGATGAACCACTGCTTGGCGGTCTGGTACTCCTCGTAGGTGACGTCGTTCTCCACGATCGCCTCGTGAATCCGGCGAAGGATGTCGCTGATGAGCTGGTTGGCGCGATCAGACATCGCTCTCGTCTCCTCGGTTGATGGCGTTGGGGTGGCGCGCCAGCGGTGTGACGCGAATGTCCAGATACGGGAACAGGGGCAGGCCGGACAGCAGCTCGTGCAGTTCGTCGATCGAGCCGACGTCGAGGACGCTCACGTTCGCGTAGCGTCCGGCCACCCGCCACAGGTGCGGCCAGCGCCCGTCGCGCTGGAGCGCCTGCGAATACTCGCGCTCGCGGGCCTTGAGCTCGTCCGCACGCTCGGCCGGCATGTCGTGTGGCAATCGAACGTCCATCTCGGCGAGGAACAGCACTACTCGTCCATCCGGTAGCCCGCCAGCGCGTCGGGATCGACGGTGATGCCCAGGCCCGCCGCGTCCGGGACGCGTACGCGGCCGTCCACGATTCGCGGGGGCTCGACGAGGTCTGCCGCGAGATCGAGGAAGTTCGCCGCCTCGACCGGGAGCTGGCACAAGGTCCTCGAGCTTGCGGCGAACGCGATCGAGGCCCACGCGCCGAGCGCGCCCTCGTACTGGCTTCCCACGACGGCGTCGGCCCCGACCGCGCGGCAGTGAGCGAGGATGTCCTTCGATTGAGCGAACGCCGTCCGCGCGACCTTGATGCTCACCCTGCTCACCGGGCCGGCGAGTTCTCGTGCCACGTCGGACAAGGTCAGGCAGCTCTCATCGCCGGCCAGCGGTACGTCCCAGCGCGCAGCCAACTCCCGGCGGCCGGGCTTGTCGGCGAGGTCGAGCGGCTCTTCGATCGCCAGGACGCCCAGCTCGATGAGCTGGTCGCCGGCCTCGCGCGCCTGCTCGAGCGTCCACCCCCGGTTGGCGTCCACGTAGACCGCGGCGTCCGGCACGGCGTCGCGGATCGCCGCGACCGCCGCGACGTCGAGGTGGGGCTCGCGGCCGACCTTGACCTTGAACGTCGAGATCCCGTAGCGGTCGTGTGCCTCGGCTGCCTCGTGTGCCATCACCGCTGGCTCCGCGAAGCTCACCATGCTCGCCACGAGCACCGAATCCGTGGCGCCGCCGAGCATGACGGCGCACGGGATCCGCAAGACTTGCCCTGCCAAATCGGCGAGTGCGACTTCGATGGCCGCCGAGGCGCAGAGATGCCCCTTGAGCCCGGCGCATCGACTCCGTGCCCGCTCCGGTGCCAGCGGGTCACATCCTTCGAGCCGGGGCGCGAACCACTCGCGAACAGCCCGGATGATCGATTCTTGGGTCTCGCCGTAGGTGTAGGGCCGCGGCTGAGCCTCGGCGCATCCGACCAAGCCAGCGTCGCTGTGGATCCGTACCAGCACGTTGTCGGCCGTCTGGATCAAACCGGACGCGAACGACACCGGGTGGCGCAGCGGCAGCGCCACCGGGATCGCCTCGACCGCCACAACGCGGACCGCGCCCGCGGCGCTGGCGCGTGCGGCCAGGTTGTCGATCTGAACGCTCACCAGCCCCAACTCGTGATGATGGGCTCGCTCGCCACGCACGTGAACTCACCGGCGTGGAAGACCAGCGGGCGCCCGCCCCGCGCCCGGAACGCGCACACCTGCCCGATGTACAGCGTGTGGTCCCCGGCTGCGTGCTCGGCATACGAGTCGCACGCGAAATGGGCGATCGCGTCCTTGACCACGGGAACGTCACACTCCCACACGAACGGGTCTTCCTGCCCCGGCATCGGGCGGCCAGCGAAATGCATCGCCAGCCGCTCCTGCTCGGCCGCCAGCACCGAGACGCCGTACCGTCGCGTGTCGGGCAGCAGCTGGTGCATACGCGTCCGGTTGTCCACCGACACGAGCACCAGCGGCGGATCGAGCGACACCGAAGTGAATGCGTTCGCGGTCATCGCGTGGATACCGTCCGCGCTGGCGGTCGACACGATCGTCACGCCGGTGGCAAACCGGCCCAACGTGCCGCGCAGGGCGCGAGGGTCCAGCGCCGTCACCATGTCATCCCTCCGATCTGATCGTCCAACGCGGGTGCGAATCCCTCGATCGCCAGCGTGGCTGGGATGCCGGCGGCGATCGCGCGTCGGATCGTGCTCGAGCTGATCTTGGTCCGGATGCGCGGGCGGCGTACGACCATCACGTCGTGCACCTCCACGCCGAGCGCCCGAAGGCTGGGGACGTTCCCCTCTCCGCCTCGGCCCAGCCGGAACTCGCTGCCCACGCACAGAGCGCTCATCCCGTGCCGAGCCCGTAGACCGGCGACAAAATCCGCGGCCGAGGTGTTCATGAGCGCTCGATCGAACGCCAGCACCTCGACGTCGTCGACGCCCGCTGCACGCAGCCGCGCGATCCGGTCCTGCAGCGAGCAGATGTCCGGCAGAACCGGCCGATCACGTACGAGCACGGCCTCCGGTCGCGGCGAGAACGTCACCGCGACCAGTCGCTCACCGCGCCCATTGGCCAGCCGGCGAGCGCGCGCGATGAGTGCTCGGTGCCCGGCGTGGACACCGTCAAACGTGCCGACTGTGACGACAGCCATCGCGTCACTTCCGCCCGTAGGGGCCCATGAAGCGGTTGACATCCGTCGGGTTCACCAGGTCGGGCACCGTCCATCCGTCGAGGTCGTACTCGGCCAAGCACCGGTCCGCGAACCCCTTGTACTCGTCAACCGCGCCAGTCGCGGTCGCGGCGAGCAGCACCTCGAGGCGGATGTTCTCGTGGTTACCCGCGTAGTTGCGCTCGTACAGCTCGTGGCGCCCGCCGAACTCGGAGCCGACCGCATCCCACAACAGCTTCATCAGCTTCACCCGCTCGACCGCGTCATAGCCGTTGGAGCCGCGGACGTACTTGTCGAGTACCGGCCGGATCTCCGAGTTGAAGTCCACCGCGTGGGAGTTCAGGTAGATCAGCGCCGACCCCAGATCCTGTTCGATGATCTCCTTGACCCGCGGGTAGGCGGTGGTCGCGAACACCCGGTAGGCCAACCCGGTGTCCCCGTTGGGCAGCACCGTGTCGCCGATCCACGGGTCGGGGTTGCGGGCCATCGCGTCGGTGAACGCCCAGAACATGTTGCGATACGCGAGCAGTTCGCCCACGCGGGACTGCACTCCGCGGAAGTCCTTGGATCCGGTCGCCTCGACCCCCTTCAGCATCAGCCCGGCGATGAAGTCGAGCTTCACGGCAAACCGCACGCACCCGTGGAAGGTGAACCGCGGGATGAACCCCGAGGCGGGAAAGAACGCGTTGATCTTGTCCACGTCGCCGTAGACGAACACGTTCTCCCACGGCACGAGCACGTCCTCGAACACGAGGATCGAGTCGTTCTCATCCAGCCGGCTCGACAACGGGTAGTCGAACGGGCTGCCCATCACCTCGGCGGTGTACGCATACGACGGTCGGCAGATCAGCTTCACCCCGGGGGCGTCCATCGGCACCGCAAAGATGACCGCAAAATCCTTGGTCTTGATCGGCGCCGCGCCGTAGTGGGCGATGAAGTTGAAATGCGTCAGCGCCGAACCGGTGGCCACGACCTTCGCGCCCGACACCACCAGCCCCTCGTCGGTCTCGCGCTCGACGTGGATATACACGTCCCGGACCTGATCGACCCCCTTGTCCCGGTCGATCGGCGGGTTGACGATCGCGTGGTTGAAGTACAGAACCCGCTCCTGCGCCTCGCGATACCAGCGACGGGCGTTCTCCTGATAGGGCTCATAGAAATCAGCATTGGCGCCGAGCGTCCCCAGGAACGCCGCCTTGTAGTCCGGCGAGCGGCCCATCCAGCCGTAGCTGGTCCGCGCCCACTCGGCGATCGCGTCCCGATCGGCCACGCAATCATCGACCGAACGGGCCGTGCGGAAGAACGGGTGGGTGAACGTGCCGCCGCCCGTGTCCGTCGGTGTCGTGAGCACGTCGCGGTGCGCCGAGTCATGGAGCTTGTCGTACATCCGCGCGACCATCCTCGCCGCGTTCCGGAACGCCGGATGCGTCGTCACGTCGTCGACGGACTCCCCATAGGCCCAGATCTCCCGGCCATCGCGGATCGACTCCAGGTACTCATCGCCCGTGAACGGGCGCACGGTCGACGTCGCCGCCGCGGGCCGTGTGTCGGTCGTCATGTGTCTCACTCCCAGGTCGGTGGTCGGCTAACGAGCGATCAAGCTACACCTGTTGAGCCACTCAGTGGGACCAATCGCGACATGACTAAGTCGCAGAACGGCATAATCTCCGATTTATGGAGCTCCGGCACCTCAACGCGTTCATCGCGGTCGCCGAAGAGCTGCACTTCGGCCGCGCCGCAGCGCGGCTGCGGATCTCCCAGTCCCCCTTGTCCCGGTCAATCCGCGCGCTCGAAGCCGAGTTGGGCGTGCGACTGCTCGAACGCACCACCCGCCGCGTCACCCTGCTGCCCGCCGGAGAGGCATTTCTCCCGCGCGCGCGTGAGGCACTGACCGCTGCAGCGAGCGCTGCCGAGGACGCCCGCGCCGCTGCCGCCGGCGAGCTCGGCCGCCTGTCCATCGGCTTCACCGGGTCGATGACCTACCTGCTCCTCCCGGTGCTCGCCAAAGCGCTACGCGCGCAGCTCCCCCGCGTTCAGCTCGAGCTCCACGGCGAGATGCTCACGCCCAACCAGGTCGCCGGCCTGGTCAGCGACCGCCTCGACCTCGGCCTCCTGCGCCCGCCCGTGGACCACCCAAACCTCAACGTCGAGCCCATCGGCTCAGAACCGCTCGTCGCCGCCCTACCAGCCACCCACCCCCTCGCCCGACTGGGCAAGATACCCGTCGGCAGACTCGAACATGAGCCCTTCATCACCTACCCCTCCCACTTCAGATCCGTCGTCCACGACGCCGTCGCCGCGACCTGCGCCGAACACGGCTTTTCACCCATCGTCGCCATGGAGGTGGGAGAGACCTCGACACTGATCAGCTTCGTGGCCGCCGACGCAGGCGTTGCCATCGTCCCCGCCTCCGCCCAGCTCATGAACATCGGCGGAGCCGTCTACCGCGAACTCCTCGGCGCCACCCACAGCGTGCAAATCGCCATCGCCTCGCGACGTAGCGACGAACGCCGCCTCCTCACCAACGTCCGTCACATCATCGCCGACGAACTCGGCACACTCCGCGCCGGCACATCGAAGTACACCGCCGCCGCCCACCTCGACCTGCGCCAGATCATCTTCTGAGTCGCCGCGCCGTCAGCCGACGAGCGCGGCGTCGGCGCCGATCGCCTCGGCGGCGCGGCGGACCGCGTCGCGGGCCTCTGCGGGCTCCAGCACGACCGCGTCGCCCGCCTCCTTGAGCGTCTCGCGCACGAGCCAGTCGGCGCCCGCGAAGCCGAGCTCGACGATCACCGCGCCGTCCGACAGCTCGGCGATGACCGAGCGCTCCTCGCGCGCCCAGCGGGCCCGCTCGGGGGAGATCCACACGCGCGCGCGGCTCGAGGCGGGCACCTCGCCGGTGCGCGGCCAGCCGCCCGCGTCGGCCGCCGGGTCGATGTCCGGGCGCGGCTCGAACGGCGTGTCGGTGACGGTGGCCGACTTGATGCGATCGAGCCGGAAGTGGCGGGTGCTGCCGCGCGAGGGGTCGTAGCTGGCCAGATACCAGCCCTCCCGCCCGTTCATGAGCGCGTACGGCTCGACGGTCCGCTCGGAGAACTCGTCCTCGTTCTCCTTGTAGTACTCGAACGAGAGCAGCCGGCGGGCTGCGATCGCCTCCGAAACGACCCGCGCGATCGCGACGTCGTCGCCGCCGGCCCCGGCGAACTGGAGCCCTTCCGTGGCGGGATCCTCGCCGAGCGCGGCGACGATCTTCGAGCGCACGGAGGTGAGCGAGCCCTCCGGGATGTGCTCCCCGATGAAGTCGATCGCGGCGATCAGCGCCTTGGCCTCGACCGGTAGCAGCCGCGCCGGCCGGTCGAACGAGTCGCCGTAGGGCTCGGGCTCGACGTCGATCGTCCCGTCGGGCTGGATCTCCGCGTACAGCACGTACGTCCCCGCGCCGAAGTTGACGACGTTGAGCAGCGCGATGTCCTCGCGCAGCTCCTGGTCGGAGACCTTGAGGTCCTCGCGCAGGTCGGCCGCCCGCAGCCGGCGGCGGCTGCGCCCGGCGTCGATCAGGATCGAGGCGAGCGTCACGAGCCGCGCGAAGCGCTCCGGACGGATCGCGGCCTCGCCGCGGCTCTCGTCCTCGTCCGCGACGCGACGGCCGCCGCCGCCCCGCTCGGCGCGCGGTCGGTCTGCGGTGCCGTCCGCCTCCGCGTGGGCGCCGGTGGGCAGCTCCTCGGCGATCCGCGGCTCGCCGCGGTGCCGTTCGACGAGCAGGCTGACCCGCTCACGCAGCTCGTCGAGCAGCTCCGGCGGGCCGACGATCCGCGCGTTCTCGCCGAGCCCGAGGACCCAGGCGATCAGCTGGCGGGAGTTGGCGTAGGGGGTGACGAACACGCGGTCCTCGTCGCCCTCGCCGGGTCGCATCTCGCCATAGCGGCCGAAGTGGCGCTCGATCTGCCAGGCGATCCGCTCGGAGATCCACACCTCCGCGGTCCCGATCGGGTCGCCGAACTGCCAGCCGATCCGGTCCGCGTAGGCACGCGGCTCGAAGTCCTCGGGGCGCTGGAAGTCGTGCTCGGCCTTCGTCGCGTAGCCGACCTTTCCGCGGATCCGCGACAGGCGGAAGACGCGGATCGCCTGACGCTCGTGCGAGCGGCCAACGAGGTAGAACTGCCCGCCCTGGTAGAGCAGCTGGTAGGGGTCGACGCGGCGCGTGCCGACGTCGTCGCGCTCCATCGTGTGGTAGTCGAACACGATCGTCTTGCGGCGGAAGATCGCGGTCTCGATCTTCGCCAGCCGGCTCGAGATCTCATGTCCGCCCGCCGAGCCGGTGATGCCGAGCGCGACCGTGCTCTGCTCCGGCCGGGACAGCGGGCTCGGCCGGCCCCAGGAGATCTGCTGGAGCGCGAGCCGGAGCGGCTCGGCGTACGCGAACTCCCCGTCGAGCAGCTGCAGCGCGGTGTGGAGCGCCGCGAGCTCCTCGTCGGTGAACTCGATCGGCGGCAGATGGAAGTTCTCCGGGGGCAGCGAGTAGTTCTCCTGCTCGACGAGCCCGTCGATCGGCTTTTCGACCGCGAGCGCGATCCCGAGCGCCTCCAGCTCGGAGCGGTCGGCGTAGAACCGGCGCGCGAACGCGTCCTCGTTCATCACGCTGTAGCCCTCGACGTCCCGCCGGATCTCCGGTGCCGTCACCGGCCGGCGCTCGGCCATGAGATACGAGATGAGCGAGAGCTGACGGATCAGTTTCTCGGTGTCCTTGGCCATCCCCGTTTTGACTGTAGACGGGCCGCTCGGGCGCGCTGACGGACCGTCACGAAGTTGGCACGCAATTTGCGGGAAAGCCGCCGCTCCCCGTCGCGGGCGTCAGGCCGTGCTCCCTCGCTGCGAGGGACGGATTCGTCGCAGACAGGGCGGTGGCCGCAGGGTTGCGACAAATTCACATCGGCGAGGCCCACCCCGACGGATCAAAGCGCCCGCGGGGGCTTTCTGAGCAAGCCCGGGTTCGCAGGAGCCGCGTGGGCGCTCACATCCGGTGTCCTCCGGAGAGCGCGACCGCAGGCAGACAGGCGCGGCCGCCTCGGGCGGCGCGGCCGGCTCAGGCTGCGCGGCCGCCTCGGGCGGCGCGGCCGCCTCGGACTACCGGCCGCCTCAGGCGGCGCGGCCGAGGCCGGCGGCGAAGAACGCGCCGCCGCCGAGCCCCTTGTCGTAGCCCGACCACTGCTGACCATCGGGCAGGGCCTTCTCGACGCGGTCGAAGGAGCCGAGACGGGCGCCGAGGCTGTCGATCCCGTGGACGAGCGCGGCCTCCCGCGTCGCCGGCACGACGGGGCTGCCGTGCTCGAGCGTGCCGTGGTGGCTGAGGATGATGTGCAGCAGCGCCTGGGCGACGTCGGCGGGGAAGTCGGGAAGCGCCTCGATCGCGGTGCGAATCCGGTAGTACCCGAGCGGGATCTCGCCGTACAGGCGGCCGCCGTCGCTCATCTCGATCGCCTCGCCGCGCATCTCATAGGCGTCGAGCTTGCCGATGTCGTGCAGCAGAGCCCCGGCGAGCGCGACGTCGCGGTCGATCCCCGGGAACGTGGCCGAGATCGCGCTCACCGCCTGGGCGACGGTGAGCGAGTGCTCAAGCAGGCCGCCGCGGTAGGCCTGGTGGTAGTGCTTGGCCGCCGGAGCGACCCGGAACCGCTCCCAGGTCTCGGTGCGCTCGCCGAGCACCGTGTCGAGCAGCGCGTGCAGGCAGGGGCGCTGGATGGTGGCGATCAGCTCGCGGAGATCCTGCTCGAGCAGCTCGATCGACCGGGGCGGGCCGTCGAGCAGCTCGGCGGGCACGTATTCGTGCTCGGCCGCCGGCCGCACGGACTCGATCACGAGCCGCGGCCCGAACCGCTCCTCGTCGACCATCAGCCCGCACACGTGGACGACGGCGCCGGCCCGGCAGGCCTCGAGCGCCGCCCGCACGTTCTCGTAGACGACCGCGCTCACCGAGCCGGTGCGATCCGCCAGCCGCAGCGTGAGCAGCTCGTCGCCGTCGCCTCGGGTCCGCAGCCGCGGTTCGCGCACGACGAGTGGCGCCTCGATGCGCGCACCGGCGGAGAGCTCTCGAACCTGCATCGTCCGGCGACGATACGCGCGACCCCGGACGTCAGGCCGACGGGAAAGCCCTGCGTATGATGGGCATGACGTCCGCGGAGCGCGCGAGCGGGCTACAGGCCCGGCGGGTGGCGCGCGACGAACGAGCTCAGGTCCGGCTCGTCGGCCGAGCGGTTGGACCAGCGCGACCCGCTCTCGGCGAGCGCCACCGTGTCGAACCGCAGGCCGGCGACGTACATGAACGTGTGCCCGGGCGAGGCGTAGACGGTGATCCACTTGCCGGGTCCGGGGTCGCCCCAGCTCATCAGCTGCCCGGAGGTCATCGTGCGGTTGAGCAGGCCGGCGGCCGCCAGCACGTAGCTCAGCGATCCCGAGCAGTCGTAGCCGGTGTCCTCGTAGGTCATGTGGCCCCCGCCCCAGATGTAGGGCAGGTGCGAGATCTGGTTGCCGGCGGCGATCACCTCCTGGACGGCGGCGGGCGCGTTGACGGGCGCGATCGCCAGCAGGTTCGAGGTGAGCGTCGCCTGGCGCGGGCTCGCCGACATGCCGCTCTCGCGCAATTGGCGGCGCACTTCGTCGAGCGACACCGGCCGCGCGAGCGAGCTGCGGGCCGGATGCGCATCGACGCGAACGGTCGCGGCCTTCGGCATCGGCGTCGTGCCCGCGCCGGCGACCGGCTCGACCGCGTGCGGATGGACCCTCGGGAGGGTCGCGGTGGGCGAATCCGGCCCCGCCCGCGACCCCGAGTGCGGGTCATGCCCCGAGGACGCGCCGCAGCCCGCGCAGGCGAGCGCCGCCGCCAGGGCGGCGCCCAGCAACGTCGAGCGTGAACGGGGGCGAGGGAGGCCGAGCATCGGTTGAGGGTCGAGTCCGGGAGCGCGTCCGAGGTCGAGTATGTCCTGCTTCGCGCGCCGGGAGCGCCGGTCAGGCCTCAAGACCCGAGCCGACCCAGTCTCCCGGGCCGCGCGCCCCCCGGGGGGCGAAGAAGTACCCGCCGCCCACGGGGGTGATGTAGTCGTTCATCGGCTCGTTCTCCAGTCTGACTTGAATCGCCTCGAATTGACGGCGGGGATCCTGGTTGTAGGCGGTGAAGATCAGGCCGCAGTCGAGGTTGCCGGCGTCGTCGACGCCGCGGTCGTAGTTGTAGCTGCGGCGAACCAGCCGCTCGTCGGCGGTCGCCGGCGTCCGCGGGTTGGCGAGGCGGATGTGCGCCGACAGCGGGATCCGCCGGCCGTGGGGGTCGGAGGCGAAGTCCGGATCCTGGAACTCTCCGGTGCCGCCGAGCGGGGCGCCGCTCAGCCGTTCGCGGCCGATCATCCGCTCCTGCTCGAGCAGCCCGACGCGATCCCAGAACTCGACGTGCTGGCGGATCACCCGCACGACGACGTAGGTCCCGTCGGCGGCGAAGGCGGGCTCGCCGGCATCCCGCTGCACCCACACGAGCCGGTCCATGAGCGCCGCGTCGTGGGTGGGCGGGTTGGCGGTGCCGTCGCGGAACGCGAACAGGTTGCGGGGGCTCGAGCGCGGGTCGCGGTCGCGCTGAGCGGTGCGGAAGCCGTCGAGCAGCCAGCGCACGGCGAGCGTCCCCGTCACCGCGCGCATCAGCTCCCGGATCGCATGGGCGACGGTGTCGCGCTGGCCGGCGGCGATCTGGAGCAGCACGTCGCCGCCGCAGCGCGCCGGGTCAAGCTCGTCGTGGGCGAACGCGCGCATCGGGGTCAGGTGGCGGGGACGGTGGCGGGCCAGGCCGTAGCGCTCGTCGAACAGCGAGTGGCCGAATGCGATGTTCACCGTGAGCGAGTCCGGGGCGTCGTAGGCGCCGAGGATCCCGCAGTCGGGCGGCGGCTCGTCGATCGCCGCGGAGCCGACGGCGGTGCCGACCGCGAGCTGGCGCGCGCGCGTCGAGAGCGCCTGGAGGGCGAGGAACAGCTGTGTGCGGCCGGGCGCGATCGAGTCGAGCGCGACGTAGGTCGCCTGCGCGGGTCGGGCGGTGAGCACGCCCGACTGGTGGACGCCGTCGAACGGGATGCGGAGGCCGAGCTCGCGCAGGTTCAGCCGGCGCGCCTGATCGACCAGGCTCTCGGGGGGCCGGGCGTGCGCGGACCGGCCGTCGGCCAGCGCGACCGCGGCCGCGCCGGCGCCGCCCGCGCCGAGGGTGCTCAGCGAGCGGGTGAGAAAACGGCGGCGGTTCAGCCGGGTCATGGTGCGGCGGGGTCGCGAGGGATGCGGGGCAGCGGATTGAGCTCGAGCGTGTCCGGGACCGCCGACAGAGCGGCGCAGGTGCCGGCGAGCGTGCCCTGCAGGAGAGCGCGCTGCGACTGCGAGAGCTCGTCGAGCGTGGGATAGGTCCCGTCGGGCCGGCGCACCCGGTCGAGCGCGCGGGCCATGCGGGCGAGCCAGTACTGCGCGACCCCGAGCGTGTTGTTGCGGCCGCGGAGCACCGGGGTGAGCGTCCGGATCACCTCGCGCTCGGCCGCGAGCGAGGCGGCGGTGGCTGCGACGCCGCTGTGCGACCACGGAACCTCAAGCCCGGACATGAGGTCGCGCTGGGCGTCCTCCATGATCTCGTGGCCGCGCAGCGTGTAGTCGAAGGAGCCGACCCAGATCGAGGGGATCGCGTGGCGCAGCGTCACCACCGCGCGGGAGACCGCGCGCGCGGCCGGCACGAGCGAGCGCGGGGGCTGCCCCGTCCACAGCCCCTTCTCGATGCGGTGGAGCCCCGGGAAGCGCGAGCTCCCGGTCGACGGGGGCATCTCCGCCAGGCGATCCTCGAGGCCGTCGGGGAGAAACCCGTACACCGCGCCCAGGTGCAGGTAGTCCGCGAACGCGACGGTCCAGTCGCGCTCGCCGGCGCGCCGCTCGCCGGCGCGCAGCGCCGCGGTGAGCGACCGCACGTCCCGGCCGAGCCGCGCCGCCCAGCGGACCGCGTACAGCTTGTACCGCGCGATTGGGCGCCGAATGCGGTGCCAATCGATCGGCTCCAGGTTGGAGACGTAGTGGCCGTGGCCGACGACCCCGTTCTCGATCGCCGTGGCGACCGCCGCGTACCGGCCGGCGGCCAGGCTCGAGCCGACGACCCTCGTCTCACGCACCGAGCGGCGGCCGCTCCCCGTCGTGCTCGCCACGTCTCTCCGCGCCCTCGCGGCGATGCTCGCCGCCGAGTCCACGCCGGGGATCATCGCCGCGGCGAGAAGCGCGATCGCGCACAGCAGCGCGACCGCGCCCACCCCGCCGCCCGCGGCGCGCGCCCGACGGGGGAGGGAAGGGCGCGAGCTGTGTGGGCGTCGGGGCATGCGGTGCGAACAGACGTGCGGGACACTAGGCACGCCCCGGTCCGGCGATGTGAACGAGCCGTGGCCGCCGCGTGAACCATCGCGGTCACGCCTCGGTGACGTGGCGTTCACACGCCGCCGGCCGTCGGGGCGCAGGCTTCGGCGCCGTATCGCGGAGGGCGGGCGCGATACCACGGCACAGCCCGCCACAAAGGAGCCTCACTTGCACACCGGCAAGAAACTGTTGGCCGGCGTCGTCGCGGCGGCGACCGGCGCGACCGCGCTCGGGGTCTCGATCTCGGCGGCGAGCGCCGGCTCGTCCGCCCCGACCTCTCCCTCCTCTCAGATCGCCGCCTCGAACCGGACACCGACGGCCACCCCGATCAAGCACGTGGTCGTGCTGTTCGACGAGAACGTCTCGTTCGACCACTACTTCGGCACGTATCCCTACGCGGAGAACAGGCCGGGAGAGACCCCGTTCAAGGCGGCCGCGAACACCCCGACGGTCAACGGTCTGGGCACCACGCTGCTCGAGGCCAACCCCAACCAGGACGACCCGCAGCGGCTCTCGCCCGACCAGGCGCTCACCTGCGACCAGAACCACGCCTACACCCCCGAGCAGTCCGCGTTCG
The DNA here is from genome assembly GCA_035294545.1 of Solirubrobacteraceae bacterium. Taxonomy (GTDB): domain Bacteria; phylum Actinomycetota; class Thermoleophilia; order Solirubrobacterales; family Solirubrobacteraceae; genus Palsa-465. Next base: position 125,677 of record DATGKS010000003.1, read on the forward strand.
ACGGCGGGCTCATGGACAGGTTCGTTGAGAGCACGACCGGCGGCGGCTGCACCGAGTCCAACACGCCCGACAACGGCGGCTACGGCCCGAACGGCATCGTCATGGACTACTACGACGGCAACACCGTCACCGGCCTGTGGAACCTCGCCCAGCGCTTCACGCTGAACGACAACTTCTACGGCACGCAGTTCGGTCCGTCCTCGCCCGGCGCGGTCAACGTCATCAGCGGCGACACGTACGGTGCGGTCGCCGAGGGCGGGTCGAGCTCGGCGGTGACGGGGAGCACGCTCAACGGCGATGTCGATCCGTACTTCGACGAGTGCTCCAACGGCTCGGCGCCGGCGAGCGGCCCCGGCGAGGCCGGAGGCGTCACCGCCGAGATGACCGGCAGGAACATCGGTGACCTGCTGAACGCCAAGGACCTCACCTGGGGCTGGTTCGAGGGCGGCTTCACCCCGTCCTCCTACACGAGCGGCGGGCAGCCGATCTGCGGCGCCGCGCATACGAACATCGGCGGCGCGAGCGTCGCCGACTACGTGCCCCACCACGAGCCGTTCCAGTACTACGCGAGCACCTCCAACCCGCTGCACCTCTCGCCGGATTCGCTGGCGCAGGTCGGGACGAACTACCCGTCCGGGGTCAACCACCAGTACGACCTCTCGTGGTTCAACCGGCTGGCCGCCAGGGGTGAGCTGCCCGCGGTCTCCTACCTGAAGGCCCCCGCCTCCGAGGACGGTCACGCCGGTTACTCCGACCCGCTCGACGAGCAGAGGTTCATCGCCACCGAGGTCGACGCGATCGAGCGCTCCAAGGACTGGCCGAGCACGGCGATCTTCATCGCCTGGGACGACTCCGACGGCTGGTACGACCATCAGATGGGCCCGATCATCCGCGGATCGCAGACCCCGCAGGACACGCTGAACGGAACCGGCGAGTGCGGCGCGACCGCCATCAGCAACCTGACGACCCAGGATCGCTGTGGGGTCGGGCCGCGGATGCCGCTGCTCGTCATCTCGCCGTGGGCGAAGCAGAACTACGTCGACAACACGTTCGCCGAGCAGGCGTCGATCCCGGCGTTCATCGAGGACAACTGGGACCTCGGCCGGATCGGAAACGGCTCCGCGGACGCCGCCGCCGGAACGCTCGACAACGCGTTCGACTTCAACCAGCGCTACGGCACGGCGCCGGCGGTGATCCTCAACCCGACGACGGGAGCGGTCGAGCAGACGATTCCGGCCCCCGCGCCGGCGGCGGCGAGCACCGGCACGCAGACCGCGCCGAGCGAGACCCAGCCCGCGGCGACCACCGTCGATTCCTCGGGCAGCTCCGCACCGTCGGTCTCGCACGCGGGCGGCGGGTCGGCGACCTCGGGGCCGGCTCCGGCGCCGCGCGACGCGACGACCGGGCTCACGGCCCCCGCGACGCGGCTCACGACCCGGGCGACGAAGCGGACGATCCGCCTCACGGTTCGCATTCGCGGCGGCAGCGACGTCGCCACGTCGATCCGCCTGCGGCTGCGCCGCGGGCGGAGGCTGGTGCTCGACCGGGCGGCGCGCGTCCGCGGCCACCGAGTCGAGTTCACCATCCGTCGCGGGACGCGGATGCCGAACGGTCGCTACCGGGCGACGGTGACCGTCGACGCCGGCGGGACGGTCGCGTCCACGACACGCATGCTGCGCATCGCGGCGTAGCGGCGACCGACCACGAAGCGGGGGCATGGGGCCCGGCACGACGCCGGGCCCCGCGCGCTCGCGGAGATCCCAGGCGGCGCACATGGATCGTTCACGGCCACCCTCTAGCCTCGCTTCGAATGTCCGTGCGCCGACACCCGCTGCTCAGCGGCGCGATCCTCGGTGTCGTCGTCGTGCTCGCGCTCGGCGCCGCCGCCTGGCGGCTCGGCTACGTGCGCCTGCAGTCGCCGGGGATCGCCCCCGCCGCGCCGGCGCATCCGCTCGCCGTCCATCGCCTGGCGGCGCTCGTGCATCCGCCGGCGGTCTCGGCCGGCGGCGACCCGCTCCCTCGCCGGCGCGTCCTGCTCGCCACCGAGTCGGCGCTGCGGGAGCTCAGCGGCTCCGGGAGCAACTCGACCGTCTCCTGGGACTCCTCGACCGGCCTCTGGGACTACGCGCCGGTGAAGGAGGAGCGGGCGACGGGCAAGGGCCGCACGCCCACCTGGTGGCAGTCCGCGCTCGCGCTCGACGCGGTCGTGCGCGCCGTGACGACGCTGCACAGCGCGGATCCGTACTACCAGCAGCTGCTCCAGACCACGTACGCGCGCAACGTGTCCAAGCCGGGGACCTACGCACCCCAGGACTTCGAGAACAACTACATGGACGACACCGCGTGGTGGGGGATCGCGTGGCTGCACGCGGCACAGTACGAGCTGCGCGTGCTGCACGACTCGAGCGCCGCCTCGACGTACCTGACGGTCGCGGAGGACGACGCCCGCTATCTCGACGAGCAGCCCAAGCGCTGCGGCGCGGCGTCGATCCCGTTCAAGGACGGCTACGCCCCGAACACGATCACCGACGCCGAGTACATCGACCTCGTCGCACAGCTCGGGCAGATCCGGTCCGGCCACGGGCCGCTCGCCGACCCGGCGCTCGCCTCGCGGTGGCGCGCGGCCGCGCTGCGCACGCTGGGCTGGCTCGAGTCCTCGGGCCTCGTCAACATGCGCACCGGCGCCGTGCACCGCACGCAGGACAACCACTGCCGTGCGGTCGGACCGGCCCAGACCTACACCGAGGGCGAGGTCTCCGACGCGCTCACCCAGGTGGGCCTGCTCACCCACGACCGCTCCTACGTCAACCAGGCCGCGGTGTTCATCAATCGCGTGCTGGAGCCCCGGCACGGGATGCTCGCCGCGGGCATCGTGCAGGAGCCGTGCGAGGGTCAGACCCACCTGTGCCTCGGCAAGTCGTACAACATCACGGTGTTCAAGGGCCTGTTCGACAACGCGGTCGCCGACTGGTCCGCGGCGACCGGCTCAGGGGCCTACGAGCCGTTCCTCGCCGCGCAGGCGCAGGCGATCATCCACAACGCGACGGGCCGTGAGAGCGGCGCCTGCACGAGCCCGGGCACCTGCCAGCTGTCGATGTACTGGGCGCGGCTCGTCCCGCAGGCCCACCAGCCGATCGTGCCCACGCCCGGCTCGCAGGCCTCGGGCCTGTCGGCGCTCGTCAACGCGCTGCGGCCCGAGAACGACTGACCGGGCGCCGTGGCCCCGGCTGCGCGAGGTCGCGGAGGCGGCGGTCCGATCTCGCGCCCACGTGGGCGAGACTGTGCGCGGTGCCTGCGTCGTCGGGTCCGCGTGAGCATTCTTTCCAAGCGGTCGGTCAACATCGCTCACCCGCCCGACCGGGGCCCGTAGGATTCCGCCGGTGGCTCCTGCGGTCGCCCACCACGCCGACATCCGTGAGGAGGAGGTCGCGCACGGCGACATCGCGTTTCGCCGCCGCCGTCTCGGCCACGCCGCCGGCAGCCTCCGGATCGGCGCGAGCCACTACGTCGTCCCGCCGCATGCGCGCCAGATGCCGGTCCACGTGCACGGGGACGAGGAGGAGATCTTCTTCGTGCTCACGGGCGATGGGGTGGGCTACGAGCTCCAGGGACAGGATCCGGAGGGCGAGGCGATCACATATCGGGTGCAGGCCGGCGATGTCGTCGTGCACCGCCCTGAGCGTGCGCCGCACACGTTCATCGCCGGCGAGAACGGCCTTGAGCTGATCGCGTTCGGCAGCGGCAGCGAAAGCTCGATCACGTACCTCCCGCGCGCGGGCGTGATGTGGTGCGGGCCGCGCTGGGTGCCGGTCGACGCGCCGCACCCGTTCGCCGCCGAGGCGGCCGCCGGCCCGCTCAGGCCGACCGCATCCGAGCCGGGGACGCCGCGTCCGAACAACGTGGCCGCGCTCACCGACCTCGAGACCGGTCGCTTCCCGCCCGCCGAGATCCGGACGCTCGGGATGGCCGCGGGCTCGGTGAAGGCGGGCCTCAACCACGTCGTGCTGCCGTCCGGCTCCCAGGGCGCGCCGCCGCATTGCCACACGCTCGAGGAGGAGCTGTTCGTCGTGCTCGCGGGCGGCGGCACGCTCACGCTCGGCGCGGCGAGCTTCCCGCTCGTGGCCGGCGACGTCATCGCGCGGCCGCCGTCGGGGCGGGTCGCGCACGCGCTCACCGCGGGCGCCGAAGGTCTCACGTACCTCGCGTACGGGACGCGCGAGCCGGGGGACGCGATCCTCTACCCGGACACGGGCCGGGTCTGGATCCGGGGCATCGACGTCTGGCTCGACGCGAGCCTCCATTGAGCGACCGACCAGGCCCGCGGGCGGCGCCCACCGAGGACGAGCCACCGGGCGCTGCCGCCTGGTCCGACCGCGTACCCTGATCCGGATGCGCATTCTCATCACGGGCGCGGGCGGGATGCTCGGCCTGGATCTGCAGGCCGCTGCGCGCACCGCCGCCCACGACACGATCGCGCTCACGCGCGCCGACCTCGACATCACCGACGCCGCCGCGGTTCGTGTCGCAATCGCCGACGCGCGGCCGGACGTCGTGATCGGCTGCGCCGCCTGGACGGACGTCGATGGGGCGGAGACCGAGCCCCAGGCCGCGCGCGCCGTCAACGGCGACGGCGCCGGTCACGTGGCGGCCGCCGCCGCGGCGTGCGGCGCCTGGACGATCCACGTCTCGAGCGACTACGTGTTCGACGGCTCCAAGCGCAGCCCGTACCTCGAGTCGGACCGGGTCTCCCCGCTCTCGGAGTACGGGCGCTCGAAGCTCGCCGGCGAGCGGGCCGTTGCCGAGCAGGCGCCGGACGCCCACACGATCGTGCGGACCGCGTGGCTGTTCGGCGCCCACGGCCGCTGCTTCCCGAAGACGATGCTCCGGCTCGCCGGCGAGCGTGACGAGCTGGCGGTCGTCAGCGACCAGGTCGGCTCCCCGACGTTCACCGGACATCTCGCCGCCGCGCTCGTCGGCCTCGCCGAGCAGCGGGAGCGGACGCTCGGCATCGTGCACCTCGCGGCCTCGGGCGAGTGCTCGTGGTGCGAGTTCGCGCGGGCGATCATCGCCGCCGGCCCGGGCGCGGCCACGACCCGCGTGCGACCGATCACGACCGCCGAATATCCAACGCCCGCGCGCCGGCCCGCCTACAGCGTGCTCCGCTCCGAGCGCGGAGCGCCGATCCTGCCGAGCTGGCAGGACGGCCTGCGGTCGTTCATCACCGAGCTGGCGGAGGTCGCGGCGTGAAGGTGCTGGTGACCGGCGGCGCCGGCTTCATCGGGTCCAACTTCGTCCACCACCTGCGCCGCGAGCGCCCGGACTGGGAGGTCGTCGTCTACGACCTGCTCACGTATGCCGGCAACCGCGCGAACCTCGAGGGCTCGGGCGCGGAGCTCGTCGAGGGCGACATCTGCGACCCGGCGACGCTCGAGCCGGCGGTCGCCTCGTCCGACATCGTCGTGCACTTCGCCGCCGAGTCCCACAACGACAACTCGCTGCACTCGCCGTGGCCGTTCGTGCACACGAACGTGATCGGCACGTACACGATCCTCGAGGCGGTGCGGGCCCACGGGGTGCGCCTGCATCACGTCTCGACGGACGAGGTCTACGGCGACCTCGAGCTCGACGATCCCGCGAAGTTCACGCCGGCGACGCCGTACAACCCGTCGAGTCCGTACTCGAGCACGAAGGCGAGCTCCGACCTGCTCGTCCGCGCCTGGGTGCGGTCATTCGGCGTGCCGGCGACGATCTCCAACTGCTCGAACAACTACGGGCCGTTCCAGCATGTCGAGAAGTTCATCCCGCGCCAGATCACCGAGATCCTCGACGGCCGCCGGCCGAAGCTGTACGGCGCGGGTGCGAACGTGCGCGACTGGATCCACGCGGAGGACCACTCCTCGGGAGTGCTCGCGATCCTCGAGCGCGGCCGGATCGGCGAAACGTATCTGATCGGCGCTGACGGCGAGCGCACGAACAAGGAGGTCGTGGAGCTCATCCTCACGCAGATGGGCAGGCCGGCCGACGACTACGACCACGTGAACGACCGGCCCGGGCACGACCTGCGTTACGCGATCGACGCCACGAAGCTCCGGAAGGAGCTCGGCTGGGAACCGCGCTATCACGACTTCGAGGCGGGGCTCGAGGCGACGATCGCGTGGTACCGCGAGCGCGAGGACTGGTGGCGCCCGCAGAAGGCCGCGACCGAGGCGAAGTACGAGGTACTGGGCCGCTGAGCGCCCACGCCGCCGCGCTCGCCGCGCTCGAGCGGGAGATCACCGGGTGCCGCGCCTGCCCGCGCCTCGTCGCCTGGCGGGAGCGGGTCGCGCGGGAGAAGCGCGCCGCGTTCGCCTCCGAGGAGTACTGGGGGCGGCCGATCCCGGGCTTCGGCGATCCGGACGCGCGCGTCGTCGTGCTCGGCCTCGCGCCCGCCGCGCACGGCGGCAACCGCACCGGCCGGATCTTCACCGGCGACCGCTCTGGGGACTGGCTCTTCGCCGCGCTGCACGCCGTCGGGATGGCCAACCAGCCGACGTCCGTCTCGCGCGACGACGGGTTGCGGCTCACCGGCTGCTGGGTCGCCGCCGCGGTCCGCTGCGCGCCGCCGGCCAACCGCCCGACCCCGGCCGAGCGCGACACCTGCCTGCCGTTCGCGGTCCGGGAGCTCGCGCTGCTGCCCGCGGCACGGACGATCGTCTGCCTCGGCGGCTTCGCCTGGGACGCCGCGCTGCGGATCCTCGCCGCACGCGGGGAGTCGGTCCCGCGGCCCCGTCCGCGGTTCGCGCACGGCGCCGAGGCGTCGGTCGGCGGAATGGCGCTGCTCGGCTGCTTCCACCCCTCTCAGCAGAACACGTTCACCGGCCGGCTGCGGCCGGGCATGATGGAGGAAGTGCTCCGGCGGGCCGCGGAGCGCGCCGACGGGCTCGGCAAGGCCGGTGCGCATAACGGGTGCGCGTGACATAGTCCAGAACGTCGCAGCACAACGCGATAGACACGATGGACGAGAACGGTTCCCGGGTGGGAGGAGAGGTGTGAATACGGACATCATCGACGAGCCGTCGATGCCGCGGGGCACGGCGTGTGCCGTGAGCCCCGGCTTCTTGGGACCCGACGACGCTCGATGTCCATGGCTGCCCTAGACGGCCCCCTGCCGGCCGTGGCCGGCGAGACCGCCGCCGGCGGATCGCTCCGCGCCGGGGATGAGGCGGTTGATGTGCGTCTCGAGCGGGTGACCAAGCGGTTTGGCGACGTGGTCGCCGTCGACGACATCAGCCTCGCGATCCGCGCCGGCGAGTTCCTGTCGCTGCTGGGGCCGTCGGGCTGCGGGAAGACCACGACGCTGCGCATGATCGGAGGCTTCGAGGAACCGAACCTGGGGCGCATCTTCCTGGGCGGCAGCGACGTGACCTCGCTGCCGCCATATCGACGGGACGTGAACACGGTCTTCCAGTCCTACGCGGTGTTCCCGCATCTGAACGTCTTCGACAACGTCGCGTTCGGTCTGCGCTGCAGACACGTCTCGAAGCGCGAGATCTCCCGGCGCGTGCAGGACGCGCTCGACCTGGTGGACCTGTCGACGCTGGGCGCCCGCAGGGTCGCGCAACTATCCGGCGGTCAGCAGCAGCGGGTGGCGCTGGCGCGCGCCCTCGTCAACCGCCCGAAGCTGCTTTTGCTGGACGAGCCCATGTCGGCGCTCGATGCCAAGTTGCGCAAGCAGATGCAGATCGAGCTCAAGCGCATTCAGAACGAGGTTGGCATCACGTTCCTCTACGTCACCCACGACCAGGAGGAGGCGATGACGATGTCCGACCGCATCGCCGTGATGATGAACGGGCATATCGAGGGCCTCGACGCTCCGCAGGCGGTCTATGAGCGCCCGGGAACGGAGTTCGTGGCGACCTTCCTCGGCGCCTCCAACCTGCTGACCGGACGGATCGTGCGAGGCGAGCGAGGGTCGGTGACGGTGGCGGCGCACGGCGCGACGTTCGTGGCCACGGCGCCCGGCGGCTCGGCTGAGGCGCTCAGCGGACCCGTGCGTATCGGCGTCCGTCCCGAGAAAGTCCACATCACCGTCGATGACCGAGAGCCGGAGCCGGGCTGGAACGCCCTGCGCGGAACGCTCATGGTCGCAACCTTCACCGGGGTCGGCAATCAGTATCTGGTGGAGGGTCCGGAGAAGACGACCCTCACCGTCTACGCGCAGAACACCGGAGGGGAGGCCGCGCCGCGCGCCGGGGAGCGCGTCCTGCTGACCTGGCGCCCGGAGCACACCTTCGTGGTGCGCCCGTCCGAGGCATCGACGAGCCCCGGGAATGAGTCCATGAATGACGATGAGAGGGAACAATGAGCGAAGAGAGCGACATCCCCCCTGAGCGGCCTTCGCCGCTCGATCCATCGATCGTGCGCGGATTGACCGCACGCAGATACTCCCGCCGCGATGTGCTCCGCGCCGCCGGGCTCGGTGTCGGCGCGCTGGGGGCGGGGGCGCTGCTGGAGGCATGCGGCGGCACCGGGTCGGCGGCGAAGCCAGCCGCCAGGGCGGTCAAGGGTGCCCCCGGCAGCGCCGAATGGTGGAGCAAGCAGAAGCTCAACCACGTCGTGAACTTCGCCAACTGGCCGCTCTACATCGACGTGCTCAACGGCAAGCACCCGAGCCTCGAGCACTTCACGGCGACCACGGGGATCAAGGTCAACTACACCGAGCCGATCGATAACAACGCGCCCTTCTACGTCAAGATCCGCCCTGAGCTGGAGGCCAAGCAGTACACCGGATTCGATCTCATCGTGGTGACGACCAATGCCCCGCAGCTCGGGTACCTGATCGACCAGGGATGGCTGATTCCGCTGGATCACTCGATGATGACCAACTTCGAGAAGTACGCGGGTCCCCTCGTGAAGAATCCGGCGTGGGATCCGGGCAACAAGTACACGATGGCATGGCAGTCGGGATGGACCGCGATCGGCTACAACTCATCGGTCGTGAAGGACCCCGGTGACAGCGTCGGCATCCTCTTCGACAAGAAGTACGCGGGCAAGGTCGGGATGATGTCGGATCCGCAGGAGCTCGGCAGCGTCGGCCTGCTGGCGCTCGGGATCGAGCCCGCGAAATCGACGGAGAGCGACTGGGCCAAGGCGGCCAAGCTGCTGCAGAAGCAGAAGAGCGACGGGATCGTCCGTGCGTATTACGACCAGAGCTACATCGATCGCCTGAAGGCGGGAGACATCGTCGTCTCCCAGGCGTGGTCGGGAGACATCTTCCAGGCCGACCTCAGCTCCAAGTACCGCAACCTGAAGCTGCTGATGCCGAAGGAGGGAGCCATGTTCTGGACCGACAACATGTGCATCCCGATGTATGCGAGGAACCCCAAGGACGCGATGACCCTGATGGACTACGTCTACCAGCCGGGGGTGCAGGCGGTGATCGAGTACTACAACGACTACGTCTGCCCGGTGCCGAAGGCGAAGCAGGCACTGCTGCATCCCACCGGCTGGACGAAGGCGACGCTCGAGAGGATGAGGTCGTCGATTGGGGAGCCACCGTCGGTCACCGCCGATGCGCCGACGGTGTTCCCCGACGCGCACTACGTGGCGCTGTCGCGGCCGTACTTCCCGTTCAAGAGCCAGGACGAGGTGACAGCATGGAACAACCTCTTCCTGCCGATCATCGAAGGCAGTTGATCGTGGGGTCGGGCCGGCCGCGGGTCGTCGCCGCGGGTGCCGGCGCCACATGACCGCGCTCGGCGCACAGGCGCGCCCAGGCCGACGCCGGCGGGTGCGGTGGTCGCGGGTTCTGGCCCCGTATCTGCTCAGCATGCCCGCCGGCATCTGGCTCGTGGCGCTGTTCTTGATCCCCCTGGTGGTGATGCTGTCGTTGTCGCTGCAGACCTGCAGCCCGATCACGAACGCGTGCACGCAGACCTGGCACTGGTCGGAGTTTCCCAGCCAGATCAGCCTCTACCACACGCAGTTTCTCACGAGCCTGTACTTCGCCGGCCTCGCGACCATGATCGATCTGGTCGTCTCCTTCCCGATGGCCTACTGGATCGCGTTCCGCGGCGGTAACAAGAAGAACTTCTTCTTGCTGATGCTGCTCGTGCCGTTCTTCGTCAGCTTCGTGATCCGGACGATCGTCTGGCAGTTCATCCTCTCCGACAACGGGATCTTCCTCGGCGCGCTCAAGAGCGCTGGGATCCTGCCGCACGGCGCCCACGTCCTGGCGACCAGCGGCGCGGTCATTGCCGGGCTGGCCTACAACTATCTCCCCTTCACCGCCCTGCCGCTCTACGTCGCCCTCGAGCGCATCGATCCACGGCTCATCGAGGCCGCGCACGACCTCTACGCAGGCCGCACCCGCGCGTTCGTGAAGGTGATCGTGCCGCTCACGGTGCCGGGGATTTTCGCGGCCTTCCTGCTCACGTTCGTGCCGGCATTCGGTGATTACGTCAACCAGCAGATCCTCGGCGGCACCAACAACACGATGATCGGAACGGTCATCCAGAACCAATTCCTGGTGAACCTCGACTACCCGAGCGGGGCGGCGCTCTCCGCGGTGCTGCTGGCGGTCGCGTTGATCGGCATCTTCCTCTACGCTCGCCTGATCGGCTCGCGCACATTGCAGGAGTTCGTGTGAGCGCTGTCGCCCCCACCGCCGTCGCCACCGGCGCGCCACCGGCCCCCGCGGCGCCGCCACGCCGGCGCCGCTGGCCACGCTTGATCCTGCCGACGTACTCGTGGCTGGTGATCGCGTACCTGGTGTTCCCGATCGCGATCATGATCATCTACAGCTTCAACAAGGTGAACGGGGGCATCCAGCAGGTGAGCTTCGCCTGGAACGGCGCCACGACGCAGTGGTACCGGCAGTGGCATAACGTGCCGGGGCTGACCTCCGCGTTCTGGCTGTCGATCCGATTGGCCGTCGCGGCGACCGTGATCGCGACGATCATCGGCACACTGCTCGCGCTCGCCCTGGTCCGCTACCGCGGAAAGCGGTTCCGCGGCAAGGCTCTGTTCGATCAGATCCTGTTCCTCAACATCGCCGCTCCGGAGATCGTTCTCGGCGCCTCACTGCTGGCGCTGTTCGTGACCATGAACCTGGCCCGCGGATTTCTGACGCTTCTGATCTCTCACGTGATGTTCACGATCGCCTACGTCGCGGTCACGGTCAGGGCGCGCGTGGCGGGCTTCGACGAGTCCCTGGAGGAGGCGGCGGCCGATCTGGGTGCCAACCCGGTCACCACCTTCCGGAGGATCACGTTGCCGCTGATCATGCCGGGAGTGCTGGCGGGTGCGCTGATGGCGTTTGCCCTGTCGATCGATGACTTCGTGACCTCGGACTTCGTCAGCGGCGCAAACGTCCCCTTTCCGGTGTGGGTGTACTCGGTGACCCGGGTTGGGGTCCCTCCGCAGGTGTTCGTGTTCGGGACGGTGCTGTTCCTGGTCGGCATCCTGTGCGCGATCGCCAGCGTCGTGATCTCGCGCCGTCGACGGCTGGCGTAGGCGTACGTCCTCCCCGCGCCATGATGGGTGACGCGTCGGCGCGCGGAGCGGGAGCCTGTCCGCGTGCGGCGCGAGGCAAAGCGAAGGAGATCAAGTCATGCGCGCAGTCCAATTCAGCGAGTTCGGCGGACCCGAGGTGCTGCAGGTCGTCGAGCTGCCCGAGCCCCACCCCGAGCCCTCGCAGATCCGCGTCGTCGTCAACGCGTGCGGGGTCAACCCGGTCGACTGGAAGATCCGCGAGGGGATGATGGGCGGCGAGCTCCCCCGGCGGATCGGGAGCGAGGTGGCGGGCGTCGTCGACGAGGTCGGGGACGATGTGACCGACGTCACCGCCGGCGACCGGGTGTTCGGCCCGACCTCGGGCGGGGCCGCGGACTTCGCGATCCTCTCGCACTGGGCGCACGTCCCGGCGACGCTCGACGACGCGGGCGCGGCGGCGCTCCCGGTCGCGGTCGAGACGGCGGTTCGCGGGCTCGACCTGCTCGGGGTCGCGGCCGGCGAGACGCTCCTCATCAACGGCGGAGCGGGCGCCGTCGGCACGGTCGCCACGCAGCTCGCGGTCGACCGCGGCGCGCGCGTGATCGCCACCGCGAGCGAGCGCAACGCCGAGCGGCTGCGCGCCTACGGCGCCGAGGTGACGCCGTACGGAGACGGGCTCGCCGAGCGGGTGCAAGCGCTCGCTCCGGACGGCGTCGACCGGGTGTTCGACATGGGGCCGGGCGGCGCGCTGCCGGAGCTCGTGGCGATCGCCGCCGGGGATCCGGAGCGGGTGCTCACGATCTCGGATTTCGCGGGCGCGGCCGAGACCGGCGTGAGGGCGAGTGGCGGGGCGGACTCGGTCCGTCGCTGGGACGCGCTCGACCACGCGGCGACGCTCGTCGAGCAGGGCAGGCTCTCGCTGCCCGTCGAGCGGACGTTTCCGCTCGAGGATGTCGCCGAGGCTCAGCGGGTCAGCCAGGCGGGCCACGTGAGCGGCAAGCTCGTCCTGATCGTCTGATCGGCCTCAGCGGGTCAGCGAGGCGGGCCACGTGAGCGGCAAGCTCGTCCTGATCGTCTGATCGGCCACGGGCAACCGAGCGCCGGCGCCCGGGCCCGGTCTGCGCTGGACGCTGGGCATCGAAACCACGCTCTGGGTGGCTGCGACGCCCAGCGCTCCCGGGTGACCTGAGCGCTGGGCATCAAAACCACGCTCTGGGTGGGTTAGATGCCCAGCGCGCCAGTATGCGCACAGCGTATACGCATGGTGTATAGTGTCGTGCCATGTCGATCTCCAAGACGTTCCTCGGGCTGCTGGAGGATGGACCGTCGTACGGCTATGACCTCAAGCGCGAGTACGACGCGCGCTTCGGGATCGACCGTCCGGTCGCCTACGGCCAGGTGTACGCGACGCTGTCGCGGCTGCTCAAGCACGGCCTCGTCACCGTCGAGGCGATCGAGCCCGGTGAGGGTCCTGAGCGCAAGCGCTACGCGATCACCCCCGAGGGCGTCGCCGACGTCGAGCGCTGGCTCGCCGAGCCCGAGAAGCCCGACCTCTACCTGCACTCGACGCTCTACGCGAAGGTCGTGATCGCGCTGCGCAGCGGCCGCGCGGCGCACGAGGTTCTCGACGCCCAGCGCGCCGAGCACCTGCGGCTCATGCGGGAGCTCACGCGACGCAAGCAGCAGGGGACGCTCGTCGACCAGCTCGTGTGCGACCACGCGCTGTTCCACCTCGAGGCCGACCTGCGCTGGCTCGAGCTCACGGCGGCGCGCCTCGACGAGCTCGCCGGGGAGGTGGCGGCATGAACGCCGCCCGCCCCGTCGATGAGCCGGCCAGGGCGGTGGCGGCATGAACGCCGCTCGACCGTCGCCCTGTCGGTGCTCTGGCAGACCGCGATCCCGGTCGCCGGCGGGCTCGACCTCGCGCTCGCGCTCGGCGTCGCGCTCGGGTCGATGCTGTCTGCGATCGTGCGCCTCGCGCCCGCGCTCGACTGGGGCGCGATCGGGCTGATGCTCGGGGCGGGCGTCGCCGTGATCGCGGCGGTGACGGCGCTCACCCTGCCGACGCTCGGCCGCATGATGCGACCGGAGGCGCTGCGGGTCGAATGAGCACCGGGCGACTGGCCGATCTTCGCGTCCCGGCGCGGGAGCGCGCGCATCGCCGCGACGCTTCTTGCCGCCGCCTGCGCGATCGTGCTCGGACTCGGGATCGGCGTCCTCACCTCATACGGGCAGGGGCGGCTCACCGGCGCCTCGAACGCGCTCGTCAACTCCGAGAGCGCCTGGCTGGTGACGCCCTTCGTGGTCGGGGCGCTCTGCCGGCGGTCGGGTGCCGCCGCCGCGCTCGGCCTGCTCACATTGGGCCTGGGTGCCGCTGACGCTCGCCGCAGGCCTGGTCGTGCAGCTCGCCGTCACGCACGTTCACGGCTGAGCGGCGGGCGACCTCGGCGTCGGGGTCGGGCGCCTGGCGGTCGTGAATCGGCGGCTCCCGCGCTCCGGACGGCGGGAAGAACCGACGGCTCCCGCGCTCCGGACGGCGGGAAGAACCGACGCCTCCCGCGCTCCGGACGGCGGGAAGAACCGACGCCTCATTCGGGCGACTGGGGGGTGCTGTGTCGATCTGTCTCGGCCCCCGGGAACGAACGACACAGCACGCTCAACCGGGCGCTTGTTGTGTCGATCGTTCCCGCGGGTGGGGCGGCGGGCGCGGTAGCGTGCGGGCGGTGTACGACGTCGCCGCTCTCCGCGCCCGCATCCCCGCGCTCAACGGCTCCCCGCCCACCGCGTTCTTCGACGGTCCGGGCGGCTCGCAGGCGCCGGCCGAGGTGGCGGCGGCGATCGCGGGAGCGCTGCGGGCGCCGCTGTCGAACCGCGGCACGGTGAACGAGGCGGCGCGCAACGCCGAGGAGATCGTCGTCCGCGCACGCGCCGCGGTCGCCGACCTGCTCGGCGCCGATCCGCGCGGGGTCGTGTTCGGGCGCTCGATGACCCAGCTCGCCTACGACTTCGCGCGCACGCTGTCGGACGGCTGGCGTCCCGGCGACGAGGTCCTCGTCACGCGCCTCGATCATGACGCTCACATCCGCCCCTGGGTCCAGGCGGCCGCGCGCGTCGGCGCGACCGTCCGCTGGGTCGACTTCGATCCGGAGTCCGGCGAGCTGGCGGCCGCCGACGTCGCCGCGGCGCTGAGCGACCACACCCGGCTCGTGGCGATCACCGGCGCGTCGAACCTGATCGGGACGCGCCCGCCGCTCAGCGAGATCGCCGCGCTCGCGCATGACGCCGGCGCGCTCGTCAGCGTCGACGCCGTGCACCTCGCCGCGCACGTGGCGATCGACCTCGCCGGATGCGGCGCCGATCTCCTGTTCTGCTCGCCGTACAAGTTCATGGGGCCGCATTGCGGGGTGCTCGCCGCCGATCCGGCGTTCCTGGAGACGCTCCACCCCGACAAGCTGCTGCCGGCGACGGACGCCGTACCCGAGCGCTTCGAGTACGGGACGCTGCCGTACGAGCTGCTGGCCGGCGTGAGCGCCGCGGTCGATGTCATCGCCTCGCTCGCCCCCGACTCGGCCGCGGCTTCGCGACTCACGGGCGGCGTCGGCGCGGCGGGCGTCGACAGCGGGCGCCGAGCGCGGGTTCTTGCCGCGATGGCCGAGATCGAGGCGCACGAGGACGCGCTCCGGGGCGAGCTGGAGCGCGGCCTTGCGGAGCTGCCGGGCGTCACCCAGCGCGCCCGCGCCGCGTCACGCACGCCCACGCTCCTGCTCACGTTCGAGCGCCACGACCCCGCGGTCGTCGCCGCGGCGCTGGCGGCGCGCGGCGTCAACGCCCCGGCCGGGTCCTTCTACGCGCTGGAGGCCTCCCGGCACCTCGGACTCGGCGACGCGGGCGGCCTGCGGGTGGGGCTCGCGCCCTACACCGACCCCGGCGACGTCGCTCGGTTGCTCGAGGGGCTCACCGTGGCGCTCGTCTGAGGACGGTCTTCGCTCGGTTGCTCGACGGGCTCATCGTGGCGCTCGCCTGAGGACGGTCGTCGCTCAATTGCTCGGGGGGCTCATCGTGGCGCTCGTCCGAGGACGGTCGTCGCTCGGTTGCTCGACGGGCTCATCGTGGCGCTCGGCCGACGACGGTCGCAGGTCGTTTGCCCGTGCGCCCGACCGTCCGTTCGGAGGTGCGTCGGCGATCTGCCGAGGCGCTTCTCCGAGGGTGCTTGACATATTCCCATATCGGTATATGATGTTTCCATGGCCCGAGCGGCAACCACGGCGGACGCGTTCAACGCAGTGGCCGAGCCCCGGCGGCGACTCATCCTCGACGAGCTCGCCGCCGGGGAGCGATCGGTTTCGGAGCTGGTGGAGCGGCTCGAGCTGGCCCAGCCACTGGTCTCCAAGCATCTGCGGGTGCTGCGGGAGGTCGGCGCCGTCGCCGTCCGCGAGGACGGGCGGCAGCGGCTGTACAGCGTCGACGCGCGGGCGCTGAAGCCGATCCACGACTGGGTCTCCAGGTACGAGCGGATGTGGTCCGAGCGCTTCGAGGCGCTGGAAACCGTGCTCGACGAACTCAAACGAGAGGAACGAGATGACGCAGACGACGACGCATAGGGCGACGGTCACGCTGCCGGCCGACGACCAGATCCTGATCACGCGCGAGTTCGACGCGCCGGCGCGCCTGGTGTGGCGGGCATGGACCGAGCCTGAGCTCGTCAGGCGCTGGTACGGCGGCACTCACGGCGAGGTGGTGAGCGCCGAGATCGACCTGCGCGTCGGCGGCCGCTGGCGGTACGTGACCCGCGCCGGAGACGGCCCCGAGGCCGCCTTCCACGGCGTGTACCGGGAGATCGTGGCCGGCGAGCGGATCGTCAGCACCGAGGTGTTCGAGGGTGCGCCCGACGCCGAGTCGGTGAACACGCTCACGCTCACCGAGGATGGCGGCCGGACGCTCATGACCGTCCTCGTGCAGCACCAGAGCCGGGCCAACCGCGACGCCGTGCTCCAGGCCGGGATGGAGTCCGGGATGAACGCGGCGCTCGACGGGCTCGAGCGGGTGGCGCGCTCGCTCGGCTGACCGCGAGGCGGCGTTCCAGCGGGTCGATCTCGCGTTCCACCGGGAACGCGGTCGACCCGCGGGGCGGCGTCGCATCCGAGGACGTGTTGGCGGCTCCCCGCGCTTGTCTCTGCGGACAAGAGCTGACCGCTACCTGCCGGTAGATTCGAGTGATGGCCGCCCTCGACGTGTTCAGCGAGCGCACGCGCGACTGGTTCACGCGGGCGTTCGACGGGCCGACGGCCGCCCAGGAGCAGGCGTGGCCGGCGATCGCCAGCGGCGAGCACGTGCTCATCTCCGCGCCGACGGGTTCGGGCAAGACGCTTGCGGCGTTTCTGTACGGGATCGACCAGCTCGCCGCCGAGCCGGCGCCGAGCGACCGGCGCGAGCGGCGGATCCGGCTCGTGTACGTCTCGCCGCTCAAGGCGCTCTCCTACGACGTCGACCGCAACCTGCGCACCCCGCTGCGCGGGATCGGCGCCGACCTGCAGGTCGCCGTGAGAACCGGAGACACCCCGCAGCGCGAGCGCCAGCAGATGCTCCGCGAGGCGCCGGACATCCTCATCACGACGCCCGAGTCGCTCTACCTGATGCTCACCGGGCGCGCGCAGGCGCTGTTCGAAGGGACGCGCTGGTGCATCGTCGACGAGATCCACGCGGTCGCCTCGACGAAGCGCGGCTCGCACCTCGCGCTCACGCTCGAGCGCCTGCAGCAGGCCTCTGACCACGAGGTCCAGCGGATCGGCCTGTCCGCCACCCAGAACCCGCTCGATGAGGTCGGCCGCTACATGGTCGGCCCGCGGCGGACCTGCCGGATCGTCGACACGGGGGTGCGCAAGGAGCTTGACCTGAAGATCCACGTGCCGGTCGAGTCGATGGTCGAGCCGGACGCCACGCCGACCCCCGACATCGACCCGCTCGCCGGAGGCGAGGCGACCCGCCGCTCGATCTGGCCCGCGATCTACCCCGAGCTGCTCGCGCTCATCGAGGCCCACAAGTCGACGATCCTGTTCGTCAACAACCGTCGGGCCGCGGAGCGCCTCGCGCTGAGACTCAACGACCTCGCCGAGCGCGAGATCGCCCGCTCCCACCATGGCTCGCTCGCGCGCGAGGAGCGAACGGTCGTCGAGGAGATGCTCAAGGCCGGCGAGCTTCCGTGCTTGGTGGCCACCTCCAGCCTCGAGCTCGGGATCGACATGGGCGCCGTCGACCTCGTCATCCAGGTCGAGTCGCCGAAGTCCGTGTCCCGCGGGCTGCAGCGGATCGGGCGGGCCGGGCACTCGGTCGGCGATGTCTCCCGCGGGCGGATCTTCCCGAAGTTCCGCGCTGACCTGCTCGAGTGCGCGGTCGTCGCGCAGCGGATGCGCGAGGCGCGGATCGAGACGACGGTCGTGCCGCGCAACGCGCTTGACGTGCTCGCCCAGCAGATCGTCGCGATCGCCGCGGCCGCCGAGCAGCGCGAGCAGAACCCGACGGTCAACGTCGACGACCTCTACGCGCTCGTTACCCGCACCCACTCCTACGCCGAGCTCACCCGCACGCAGCTGGAGAACGTGCTCGACATGCTCGACGGCCGATACCCGTCCAGCGAGTTCGCCGAGCTGCGTCCGCGGATCGTGTGGGACCGGGTCGCGGGGACGCTTCGCGCCCGGCCGGGCGCCCGCCAGCTCGCGGTGACGAACGCGGGCACGATCCCCGACCGCGGCCTCTACGCCGTGACGCTGCCCGACGGGCGTCGCGTCGGTGAGCTCGACGAGGAGATGGTCTACGAGGCCCGCCCCGGTCAGACGTTCCTGCTCGGGGCGAGCACCTGGCGGATCGAGGAGATCGGCCGCGACCGCGTGATCGTCACCCCCGCGCCGGGCCTCCCGGGCGCCGTCCCGTTCTGGAAGGGCGACACGCTGGGGCGCCCGAAGGAGCTCGGCGAGGCGATCGGCGCGTTCGCCCGCTGGGCGGTCGACCAGCCGGTCGAGCTGCTCGAGCGCGAGTACGACCTCGACGCCCGTGCCGCCACCAACCTGATCGAGTTTCTGCAGGAGCAGCAGCAGGCCACGCGGGTGGTGCCGAGCGACCGGGCGATCGTCGTCGAGCGCTTCCGCGACGAGATCGGCGACTGGCGCCTGTGCGTCCTCTCCCCGTTCGGCGGCCGCGTCCACGCCGCCTGGTCGCTCGCCCTCTCCGCGCGGATCCGCGACGAATTCGGGCTTGAGTCCGACGCGATCTACTCAGACGACGGGATCATCGTCCACCTGCCGGACGCCGAGGAGCCACCCGGGGCCGAGCTCGTGCTGCTGGCGCCCGATGAGCTGGAGGACCTCGTCGTCGCCGAGCTCGGCTCGAGCGCCCTGTTCGGAGCCCGCTTCCGCGAGAACGCCGGCCGGGCGCTGCTCATCCCGCGCGCGCGGCCGGGCAAGCGCACCCCGCTCTGGCAGCAGCGGCTGAAGTCGCAGTCGCTGCTGGAGGTCGCCAAGAAGTACGGCGAGTTCCCGGTGATCCTCGAGACCTACCGCGAGTGCCTGCGCGACGTGCTCGACGTGCCCGGCGCCGTCGAGCTGCTCACGAAGATCCACCGGCGGGAGCTCAGCCTCGTCGAGGTCGAGACCGCGACCGCCTCCCCGTTCGCCTCGAGCCTGCTGTTCGACTACGTCGCGACGTACATGTACGAGGGCGACACGCCGAACGCCGAGCGCCGGGCGGCCGCGCTCAGCCTCGACCGTGACCTGCTGCGCGAGCTGCTCGGCCAGGAGGAGCTTCGCGATCTCATCGACGCGGGCGCGCTCGCGCAGGTCGAGGCCGACCTGCAGTGCCTGTCGGAGCCCGCGCAGGCGACCGGTCGCGACGGCCTGCTCGACGTGCTCCGCCGCGTCGGCGACCTCACCGAACCCGAGATCGCCGCCCGCACGCTCGCCGGCCTCGACTCCCGCCGGATGCTCGAGGAGCTCAGCCGCGAACGACGGGCGACGAAGATCCGCATCCACGGCGAGTCGCGCTGGATCGACGCCGCCGATGCGGGGCTCTACCGCGACGCGCTGGGCGCCGCCCCACCGGGCGGGCTCCCCGTCGCGTTCCTGCAGGATGTCCCGGACGCGCCCACGCGTCTTCTGAAGCGCTACGCCGCCACCCACGGCCCGTTCACGACCGGTGAGGTCCAGGCCCGCTACGGGATCGACCCGGGCCCGGCCTTGCGCGAGCTCGAGCGCGCCGGCGAGCTCGTGCGAGGCGAGCTTCGCCCGGGCGGCGCGACGCGCGAATGGTGTGACCCCGACGTGCTGCGGCGGCTTCGGCGCGCCTCGCTCGCCGTGCTCCGCAGGGAGATCGAGCCCGCCGAGCAGCGTGAGCTGGCGCGCTTCCTGCCCGCGTGGCAGGGCGTCGACCGCCATCCGGCGAGCGGCGCCGGCGTCGACCGGCTGCGCGAGGTGCTCGTCCCGCTGCAGGCCCTGCCGCTGCCCGCCGAGGTGTGGGAACGCGAGGTGCTGCCGCGGCGCACGGGCGCCTACTCCGCGTCGTGGATGGATCAGCTGTGCGCCGCCGGCGAGATCGTGTGGATCGGGGCGGGGGCGCTCGGCCGAAGCTCGGGTCGGGTGGCGCTCTACTTCCGCGAGGACCTGCCGCTGCTCGGCCCTCCCGCGGGGCGAGGCGCGGACCCGCCCGTGGGTCCGGCGCACGACGCAGTCCGCGCGCGCCTTGACCGCGGCGCGTGCTTCTTCACCGACCTGCTCGCCGATGTCGAGGGCTTCAGCCCCGAGGAGATCCAGGAGGCGCTGTGGGACCTCGCGTGGGCCGGCGAGGCGACGAACGACGCGTTCGCGCCGCTGCGCGCGCCCAGGCTCACGCTGGCGCGCGCCCAGCGCGAGCAGCTCCGCCGCGGGCAGGCGCGGCGCGGCCGCTTCGGCGCCGGGCGGCGCGCCGCGGCGCGGACGGCGGCGCAGGTGCAGGGGCGCTGGTCGCTCACGGCGCCGCTGCTCAAGGGGGCCGGGGCGGCCGTCGATCCGAGCGAGCGGCGGCGGGCGATCGCCGAGCTCCTGCTGGAGCGCTACGGGATCGTCACCCGCGAGCAGGTGCTCGCCGAGGGCATCGCCGGCGGCTTCTCCGCGCTCTACGGCGAGCTCTCGCAGCTGGAGACGCTCGGCGTCGCGCGCCGCGGCTACTTCCTCGAGGGGCTCGGGGGCGCCCAGTTCGCGCTCCCCGGCGCAGTCGAGCGGCTGCGGGCGCGGGCGCCGGTCGGCGTCTCGGCAGGCGGGGCGGGCGCCGAGGATCCCGTGTCGGCCGCGCTCGTGCTCTCCGCCGTTGACCCGGCGCAGCCGTACGGTGCCGCGCTGCCGTGGCCGAGATCGGACGGCGAGGCCGGCGCCCGCCGACGCCCCGCCCGGACCGCGGGCGCGCACGTCGTGCTCGTCGGCGGCGACCCGATCCTCTACGTCGAGCGCGGCGGGAAGCGTCTCATGACGCTCGTGCTGACCGGCGACACACGGGTCGAGCCGGCGCTCGCCGCACTCGCCGGCCATGTCCGTGCCGGCCGGATCCGGCGCCTTGGTCTGGAGCGCGTCGACGGCGAGCCCGCGATGAGCTCGCCGCTCGCGCCCGCGCTCGCCGCGCTCGGCTTCCAGGAGGGCCCCCGCCGGCTCACGCTGAGCGCCTGATCGGAGCGGCGCCTTCCGCCCCGCGTCGCTCGCCGCCGCCGCGGCGACAGGCCAACCGCCGCATGGCCGCTCGGTTGACCGCGTTCGCGCGACCCGCTGTGCCAACCTTGATCGCATGGAGGTGACGATCGCCGAGCTCGAGCGGTGGACGGAGTTCGGCGCCCGCTGGCGCGCGCGGCACGTGGCTGAGGACCGTGTCGTCGTCGACCTCTGCCAGTGCACGGGCGAGCTCGTCGAGCGTCGCGCGTCGTCCGATCCGGAGGTGATCGCGTACGTGCGCGCCCGCGCCTCCGAGGAGGAGTGAGGCGTGCGCGAATACCAGGTCGCGCTCTTCTTCCACCTGCTCGGGGCGCTGCTGTTCTTCGGCGGGATCATGGTCGCCGGCATCGCCTCCGAGGCCGCGCGCCGCCGCACGAGCCCGGGCGACGTCGCGGTGCTGCTCGGGATCGCGCGCGTCGGCGTGCTGCCGGTCGCCGTCGGCGGGGTGCTGCTCCCGGTGTTCGGGCTCTGGCTCGTCCACCTCGGCCACTGGGGCTACGGCAGCGCCTGGGTCGACTGGGCGCTCGGCCTGTACGTGCTCGCGATGGCGCTCGGCGGCATCGGCGGCCGGCGGCCCAAGCGGGCGCGCCTGCTCGCCGCCTCGCTCGCCGCTCGGGGCGAGCCGGTCACCGCGGAGCTCTCCGCGCTCCTCGACGACGTGGTCACCCGCGCGATCAACTACCTCTCGCTGGTCGCGGTCCTCGCGATCCTCGCGCTGATGGTGTTCAAGCCGTAGGGCGCCGGCGCAGGTCGGGCGCCCGAAGGTTCGAGCCCTGAGGCGGCGGCGTGAGCCCGGCTCCCGAAACCTCATAGGGTGGGCGCATGCCATTTGCCAAGACGAACCTACGTGATGTGGAGGACCAGGCGGCCAAGCACGGCGTCGGCGACTCCCAGGAGGCGCGCTTCCCGCGAGAGGCCATCGGCGCCGAGCAGACCGGCTTCAACTACCTGAAGGTCAAGCCGAGCAGGCGCGAGGCGTTCGCGCATCGTCACCGCAGCGCCGAGGAGATCTACCTGGTGCTCGAGGGCTCCGGGCGGGTCAAGCTCGACTCGGAGCTCGTCGAGCTCGAGGCTCACGACGTGGTGCGGGTGAGCCCCGGCGTCGCGCGCTCGTTCGAGGCGGGGCCGGACGGCCTCACCGTGCTCGTATTCGGGCCGCGTGTCGAGGGCGACGGCGAGATCGTCAAGGACTTCTGGGACGAGTGACGCGGTGCTGATCGCCGTCGCGGGAGGCACCGGCACCGCCGGACGCCACGCCGTCGCCGCCGCCGAGGCGGCCGGGCATGAGGTGCGCGTGCTCAGCCGCTCAGCCGGAGTCGACCTCGTGAGCGGGTCCGGTCTCGCCGAGGCGCTCGACGGGGTTGCGGCGATCATCGACGCGGCGAAGCCGGAGACGCTCGAGCCCGGTCAGGCGAGCGAGTTCTTCCGCGTCGCCGCGGCCAACCTCCAGCGCGAGGCGGCCGCCCGGGGCGTTCGCCACATCGTGACCCTGTCGATCGTCGGGATCGACCGGGCCTCGTCGTTCGGCTTCTACCGAGCGCAGCTCGAGCGCGAGCGCACGACCAGGGAGGGCCCGGTGCCGGTGACGATCATGCGCGCCACCCAGTTTCACGAGTTCCCGGCCCAGATGATCGCCCGCACCCGGCGGGGCGACCGCGCCTCGATCTACGACATGCGCTCCCAACCGGTCGCCGCCCGCACGGTCGGGGCGGTGTTGGCCGAGCTTGCCGCCGGGGAGCCGCTCGGACGGGCACCCGATCTCGGCGGTCCCCGCCCGGAGCGACTCCTCGAGCTCGCGCGGCTGTTCGCCGCAACGCGCGGCCTCGACCTGACGATCGAACCCGACACGGGGTCGATGGCCGGCGTGCCCGCCGATGCGCTCCTGCCCGGGCCGGACGCCCGCTTGGAGGGACCGAGCTTCGATGAGTGGCTGAACGGCGAGGACGCCACCGCGCTCACCATCTGAGCGCCGGGCCGCGACCGCTCAGCCGACGACGATGTCCGCGTAGGCGGCCGGTTCGCGCCGGACCAGGTTGGCGACGAACGGGCACAGCGGGCGCACGGAGAGCCCGCGTGAGCGCGCATCCTCCAGCGCGCCGCGGGCGAGCGCGGTGCCAAGCCCCTGGCCGCCGTGCGCGGGGTCGATCTCGGCGTGCAGCATCGTCATCACGCCGTCGCTCACGCGATAGGTGAGGAGCCCGACTCGCTCGTCGCCGAGCCGAATCTCATAGCGCTGGCGCTCAGGGTTGTTGCTGATGGCCGGGGTTGGGTCCACCCGAGTGAGGCTACGACCCGCGCGTCCCGCTCGTCTCCCGGACCGCATGCAGGAGGAAGCACCCGGCTCAGGTCCAAATCCTCCGATCGAGGACACAGCGCCGGCCCGCGTCCAGATCCTCCGATGGAGGACAACGCCGGGTTGCGGTCCCAATCCTCCAATCGAGGAGATGTCAGCCGGCGAGGCCGAAGAGGCGACCGAACGCCGCGAAGCAGCGAGCGAGCGCGCCCCGCTCCGGCCGGACGGCGCTCGCCGGCTCCGGTGCCCGCGGCGGCACGGACGCCGGGGCGGGGGCGAGCGCGAGCGGCGGGGCGCCCGCGAACAGCGACTCGGCGGCGTCGCCCGCCCAGATCACCGCGCGCAGGTAGTACTCGTCGGCATGAGGGATGCGCGTGCCGCTCACCTCGCCCTGCTCGCGGGCGATCACCGCCTGGAGCAGCTCGCCCATCGGTCCTGAGCGGTCGACGAGCGCGTCGCGGATGTCGTCGGCAAGCGGCAGCAGTTCCGTTGCCTCGCTCATCGTCGTGTCCATCAGCGCGTCGAGCACTGAGAACAGGCCAAGCGTGAACAGCTCCGAGCCGCGGCCGGGTCCGAGCTCGGTTCCGGCGAGCTCGCAGAAGCGGGCCCGGGTGAGCGCGGTGAGCGTGAGCTCGGTCGGCTTGTCGTCGACGCTCGCCATGACGCTCAGCGTCGCCCAGCGGCGCGCGTTGTCGAGGCCGAGCAGCGCGAGCGCCTGGCCGATCGAGCGGACCTCGCCGCGCAGGCCGAGCGCCGCCGAGTTGACGTAGCGCAGCATGCGGAAGCTGAGCGCGACGTCGCGAGCGATGAGCTGCTCGACCTCGGAGAGCTCGACGTCGGAGCGCTGCAGCGCGGAGACGACCTGCAGGAGCGCGAGCCGATTGGCCGAGACGCTGCGCGTTCCGGCGACCGCCGGGCGGCAGAAGAAGCGGCCCTGGAACAGGTCGCAGCCCGCGTCCAGGCAGAGGTCGCGGTCCTCGTAGGTCGCGATCCCCTGAGCGAGGACCTTGCATCGCCTCCCCTCGGTCGCCTCCCGCAGCCGGGGAACGAGCGAGCGCAGCCGCTCGTGACCGAGCGCGCGCACGTCGAGCTTGACGATGTCGAACAGGGCGAGCGCCGGCGCGGGGAGCGACTCCTCGTCGACGCCGTCGAGTGCGAGCTGGTAGCCCTCCTGCTTGAGCTCGTCGAGCGCCTCGATCAGCTCCTCGTCGAACACCTCGGCGCCCGAGATCTCGAGGCCGCTCAGCTCGGCCGGGATCGCCTGTGCGAGGCCGTTGAGCACGAACTCGCGGGAGACGTCGACCCACGCCTTTCTGTGCCCGACGATCCTCGCGAGGTCGAGCTCGGTGAGCGAGTTGAGCACGACCGTCGCGGTCGCGCGCTCCCGGCTCTCGGGCCGCTCGTCCTCGGCCCATCCGTGTCCGCGGAACAGGAGCTCGCAGCCGACGACCTCGAGCCGACGGTTGAAGATCGGGTGACGGGCCACAAACGCGCTGTGCATGGTGGTTCTCCTGCGGTTGTCGGCATTCGGACCAGAATGCTTGACCAAATTGGGGGGGCCGGGCCGCGCGCCGGCGGCGGCGCGCGAAGCGCCGGGGCTGGGCGGACAGCGACGCGCGGCGTCCGGCATGCTGACGCGGTGGCGCACGATGGCCCGCACCAGGACGACGCGCCGATCGGCCGGCTCGTCGTGATGGGCGTCTCGGGCGCCGGGAAGACGACTGTCGGCGAGGCGCTCGCCGCCGCCGCGCACGTGCCGTTCGTGGACGGCGACGACCTGCATCCGGAGGCGAACGTGCGCAAGATGGCCTCCGGCACGCCGCTCACGGACGCCGACCGGGCGCCGTGGCTGGCGCGAGTGGGGGAGGTGCTCTCGAGCGCCTCGGGCATCGTCGTGACCTGCTCGGCGCTGCGGCGCGTCTACCGGGACGCGATTCGCAGGACGGCCCCGGACGCCGTGTTCGTGCAGCTCGACGTCGATCCCGGCGAGCTGGACGCGCGGATGCGCGCCCGACGTCACCACTACATGCCCGCCTCGCTGCTGCCCTCGCAGCTCGCGACGCTCGAGCCCCTCGGCGCGGACGAGCCCGGGGTCGTCGTCGACGCCTCAGGCCCGCCGGCCGACGTGGTCGCGCGCGTGCGTGCGGCGCTCAGTGCAGCGCGCGCCGCAGGCTCTCCGTGAGCTCCGCCGCGCCGGTCGCGGGCAGATGACGGCGCCCTCCCTGGCGGGCGAGCGCGATCCCCGCCGCCCGGGCGTCGTCGTCAGCGCTCGTGCCGAGCACGTGCCGGCGGTCGAGCGCGCCGGCCGCCCGCCGGGCAGACTGGGAGACGATGCCCGAGGGGGACACGATCGCCTACGCCGCCCGGCGGATGCGCCCGGTGCTCGAGGGCCACGTCCCGGACGAGATCCGCACCCCGCAGCGCCGCCACGCCATGGATCGCTGGCCGGAGCGCCTGACGGGTCGGGCGGTCACCGAGATCGCCACCCACGGCAAGCACCTGCTCATCCACTTCGAGGGCGAGCTCGTGATCCACTCGCACCTGCGCATGACCGGCGCGTGGGGTGTCTACTCAGGCGATCGCGCGCCGCGGCGATCGATGCGGCGGGCGTGGCTCGTGCTGCGCCGCGGCGCCTGCCAGGTCATCGAGTTCGACGGCCCGGTGCTCGAGCTGCTCACCGCGGGCCGGGCGCGCCTGGACCCGCGGCTCGCACAGCTCGGCCCGGACGTGCTCGCCGACGAGTTCGACTACGACCGCTTCCTGGCGCGGCTCCGCGCCGAGGATCCGACCCGCGGGATCGGCGATGCGCTCCTCGACCAGCGCACGATCGCGGGCATCGGCAACATCTGGAAGGCGGAGGCCTGCTTCGACGCCGGCATCGACCCGTGGCGCCCGGTCGGCGAGGTCTCCGACGCGGAGGCGCGTGCGATCGTCGACGCCGCCCGCCCGCGCATGCGCCGCTCGGCGGACAGCGGCCGGCCCGGGGAGCGGCACGTGTTCCGCCGCCCGGGCGAGCCCTGCCCGCGCTGCGGCGCGCCGATCCGCGCCCGCGGCCAGGGGGAGGACAACCGGACGACGTTCTGGTGCCCCGGCTGCCAGCGCTGAGCCCGCTGTCGCGGATGGTTCTGGTGCTCCGGCTGCCAAGCGCTGAGCCCGCTGTCGCGGATGGCATGCGGGGAAGGTTTGTCCGTCTGAGGCGGACAAAAGCTCCCAACCTTTAAGCAATGCCGGAGCTACAGACGGCAGCTCGCGGCGGAGTAGCGGGGCGGGTCGGCGAACGCGGCGGTGTGGTGTCCGGCGGTCGTCGTGCGCGTCGCCGTGCCGAGGCGCCGGCCGTCCCGCGTCCAGGTAAACGTGACGATCGCGTCGAGCAGGCCCGTGGCGGAGGAGTAGTGGAACTCGGCGCCGTCCTGGTGCACGCCGGTGCGGAGCGAGCCGAGCGACACCGTCCGGCGCGCGGTCGTGCCCTTCACCCACACGTATCGCGCGCGCGAGCGGTCGTACTGGCGCAGCTGGACCGTCATGGAGAGCGTCGATCGGAAGCCGAGCGCGGTCATCTCCCCGCGTATGCCGAGAAGGCCACCGTGGCCGCGATCGGCCTTGCAGATGTTGACGGTCGCCCACAGGTAGGAGGAGCGCTCGGCATGGCTGACCGCGCGCCGGATCTGTGCGCGGGTCGGGTTCGCGCTCGACCGGGTCGCCGCCTGTGCGCGGATCGGGTGCGCGCTCGACCGCGTCGCCGCCTGCGCGCCGCCGGCCCCTGCGGCGAATGACGCCGCCATGATCGCGATGCCGATCGTCGCCCTGCGCATCCTCTCGACCATACCGCCGTGTGACGGATCGCAACCCCGGTCGTAGTAGGAGCATGATCGCCTCCGTGATCCACCGGCCGGATACCGGAACGGAGGGAGCCTGGGCGCGCTTCGAGGCGCTCTACCGCGAGAGTCGCCGCGACCTCTACGCGTACGTCTGCTCGCTGCTCGGCGATCCGAGCGCCGCCGAGGACGTCACCGCGCTCGCCTACGAGCGCGCCTACCGTCGCCGCCGCACGTTCGACCGCCGGCGCGGCGAGGAGCGGGCCTGGTTGTTCGGGATCGCCCGCAACGCGGCGCTCGACGAGCTGCGCCGCCGTCGCCGCGTCGCCACGCTCGCCGCCGAGCCGCCCGATGAGCAGCTCACCGGCCCCGAGGACGGGGCCGAGGTGGCGCTCCGGCGGACCGCCGTGCGCGCCGCGCTCGCCGGGCTGACGGCGCGCGAGCGGGAGCTCGTCGCGCTCAAGTTCGGCGCCGGTCTCTCGAACGGCGAGATCGCGTCGGTGCTCGGCAGGAGCGAGACCGGCGTCTCGACGTTCCTGTACCGCACGATGAACAAGCTCCGGGAGGCCTGCGATGCGGAGCGCTGACCCGCTCGAGCCCGAGGTGCTCGCCGCGCTCGAGGCGATCGACGCAACCCTCGAGGGCGAACCGGTCGATCCCGAGCACGCTGAGCTCGCCGAGCTCGCGCTCATCCTGCGCGCCGAGCGGCCCGTGCCCGACGAGGCCTTCCTCGCGCGGTTGGACCGTCGCGTCGGCGAGCGCTTCGTCGAGCCGGCCCGGCCGTCACGCCCCTGGATGCGGCGCTGGTGGGCGGAGCGCCGGGGGCTCGCGGCGACGGCGCTCGCCGCCGCGGCCGCCGCGTGCATCGCGGTTGCCGTCGTCGTCTCCTCCAACGGGTCGAGCCTGCAGGTGGTCAATCGCACCCCACACGGAACCGCCGCGTCGAGCGGCAGCGGCTCGGGGGGCGGCGGCGCCGCGCGGAGCGCCGGCCACGGGGCGGGGGCCACGAGCACGTCGTCCGGCGGCGCGGCGGGCGCCGCCTCCGGCGCCGGGAGCAGGAACGCACCGCCGGTGGGGGCCGCGGGCACGGGAGCGAGTGGGGGGTCCGCGGCCACGTCGGCCCGCAGCTCCGCGGGCACCTCGTCCCGCAGCTCCGGGAGGCAGCTCTCCACCCGGGCCCCCGCCGCGCCGACGACTCGCGGGCGCGACATCACCCAGTCGGCGCGGGTCGGTCTGCAGGCCGACCCCGGACGGATCGCGGGCGTCGCCCAGGAGGTGTTCGACGTGATCGGCGCCGAGCACGGGGACGTGCTGAGCTCGCACGTGAGCGAGACCGCGGGCGCCCCCGGCTACGCGACGTTCTCGCTGCAGGTGCCCGCCGCGCGCCTGCCGGCGACGCTCGATCGGCTGTCGCGGCTGCCGCACGCGCGCGTGCTCACCCGCGAGGACTCGAGCGCCGACATCACGTCGCGCGTCGACAACACCGCGGCCGCGCTGGCGGGCGCGCGGGCACGTCGCCGGTCGCTGCTGCGCCAGCTCGCGGCCACGGCGGACCCGACCGCGGCCACGCGCCTGGAGCGCGAGGCGGCGCGCGCCCTCGCCCAGATCGATCGCCAGCAGGCCGCGCTTCAGCGGCTCCGCCACCGGGTCGCCGACAGCACGATCGCGGTGACCGTCTCCTCGCCGCCGGTCGTTCACCACCGCCCCCACAGCGCCTCCGGCGGCTTCACGTTCGGACGGGCCCTGCACGACGCCGGCCGGATCCTCGTCGTCGCCGCGGGCGTGGCGCTGATCGCGCTCGCGGTGCTCGTTCCGGTCGGGCTCGTCGTCGCGTTCTGCGCCTGGGTGTGGTCGCTCGTGCTCCGCCGCCGGCGCGAGGGCGCGCTCGATCCGTCGTAGCGCCCTCGGCCGTTCGCCGCCGCGCCCGCGCCCGGGCGCGCCCGGCCCCTCTCGAGACGGCGCGCCGGGCCGGCGGGGTACGAAATGGTCGCTGTGAGAGATCCTTTCGTACACACCACTAAGTCCAATCGAAATTGTGGGCGAGAAATCCCGGCGCGGGCATGAGCGAGCGACGGGGGCGGACGCGGGGCGGCGCGTGACATTGTGGGCGAGAAATCCCGGCGCGGGGCGCGAGCGAGCGACGGGGGCGGACGCCGGGCGGCGCGTGCGAGACTCGCCAGAGCCATGGCCGACCGCAGCCCGACCCGCGAGGAGCTCGCCCGCTCGTTCGACGACGCCGCGGCGGTCTATGCCCGCGCGCGACCCGGCTATCCGGATGAGGCCCTCGACTGGCTGCTGCCCGCGCATGCGCGCGACGCGCTCGACCTCGGCGCCGGCACCGGCAAGCTCACCGCCCGGCTCGTCGCGCGCGGGCTGAACGTCTCCGCGGTCGAGCCCTCGGATCGGATGCGCGCGGAGCTCGAAGCGCTCCTCGCCGGCCGGGTCACCGCGCTCGCCGGAACTGCCGAGTGGATCCCGCTGCCCGACGCGTCGCAGGACGTCGTGCTCGTCGCCCAGGCGTGGCACTGGGTGCAGCCCGCGCGCGCGATCCCCGAGGTGGCGCGCGTGCTCCGTCCCGGCGGGCGGCTCGGATTGCTCTGGAACTGCCGCGACGAGACCGTCCCGTGGGTCGCGGAGCTCGGCCGGATCCTCGCCCGGCCCGGGGAGTCGACCGACACGGCGGGGGCGGCCGCCCGCAGCGCGTCCCTCGGCCCGCCGTTCGGGCCGGTCGAGCGGTTCGAGACCGGGCGTTGGACGCAGACGCTCACGCCCGAGGGCCTCGTCGAGCTCGCCGCCTCGCGCAGCTACGTGATCACGCTCGAGCCCGACCGCCGCGAGGCGCTGCTCGACCGCGTCCGCGAGCTGCTCGCCCGCCATCCCGAGCTCAGCGATCGCCGCGAGATCGAGCTCCCATACGTCACCGAGTGCATCCGCGCAGAACTCGCGGACTGAGCCTTCGCGCTCACGCCCGCCGGTAGCGCGCGAGCACGTCCGGATCGGGCTCCCAGCCGAGCCCCGGGCCCTCCGGGACGCGCACGCGGTCCCCGTCGCGCAGCGGCTCCGGATCGACGAGCCACGCCTCCGGCTCGACCCACAGCATCTCGATGTTGTCGACGTTCGCGCGCGTCGCCGCGGCGTGAAGCGTCGCGTGGAACCCCGGGCCATAGTACGGGCAGTGGGGGACGACCGGCACGCCCGCGGCCGCCGCCACCTCGCACACCCGCAGGAACTCCGAGATCCCGCCGACCTTGGTGACGCTCGGCTGCATCATGTCGACCGCGTCCGCGTGTGCGGCCGCGGCGAACTGGACGCTCGTGCACCAGTTCTCCCCGGCGGCGATCCGCAGCGCCGGTGAGCGCAGCGCGTGGAGCGTGGCGAAGTCCTCGGGCGGGAAGATCGGCTCCTCGAGCCAGGCGAGGCCGACCGACTCGATCCGCGCCCGCTCGGACTCGAGCCAGTCGAGGTCGTAACCGCAGTTGACGTCGGTGGCGAGC
>DATGKS010000004.1:0-38312 GCA_035294545.1 Solirubrobacteraceae bacterium
ATGATCAAGGTGTTCGTGGCCCCGGCGATCGCGGTCGTGTGGTACGCCGCGGTGTCGATGTACCGCCGCAGCCAGGGGATCTCGCTCGCCAACACGTTCAAGGAGATCCCGCCCGAGTGACGCCGCTCGCGGTCGCCTTCCAGGAGACACCGGCCGGGTGACACAGACACCGCTCGAGGAGGGACCGCGGCTGGTGCGCCGTGCCGCGGACGGCGGCCTCGCGCTGCGGCTGTTCGGCGGAGTGGCGATCTGGCACCGCTCCGCCACGGCCACGCGCGAGGCGCTCGGCCGCGACTACGGCGACCTTGACCTCGTCGCCCATCGCAAGGGCTCACGCGAGCTGCGCGACCTGCTCGAGGCCGAGGGTTACGCGCCCGAGCGGACGTTCAACGCCGCCCACGGCGACCGTCGGCTCATCTACCACGCGCCCGACGGCTCGTTCCACATCGACGTGTTCCTCGATCGGTTCGAGATGTCGCATACGCTCGACTTCTCGGAGCGGCTGGAGGTGGAGGAGCCGGCCCTGCCCGCCGCCGACCTGCTGCTCGCCAAGCTCCAGGTCGCCGAGGTCAACCGCAAGGACCTCACCGACGCCGCGATGCTGCTGCTCGACCACGAGCTCGGCGACGACGACGGCCCGGGGCGGCTCGGAGGGGCCCGGCTCGACGCGGCGTGCGGCGCGGACTGGGGCCTGTACACGACGGCCACCGACAACCTGGCGACGCTCGACGAGCTCGCTCCAGCCCTGCCGCTGCGGCCCGAGCGGATCGACGTGCTGACCGCGCGCTCGGGGGCGCTGCGGCAGCGACTCGAGGACGCGCCCAAGACCCGGGCGTGGCGGATGCGGGCGAAGGTCGGCCGTCGCAAGCGCTGGTACGAGGTCCCCGAGGAGGTCCACCGTTGAGCTTCACCGTCTACTACGCGTCCGACATCCACGGCTCCGATCGGCTGTGGCGCAAGTTCGTCAACGCCGGGAAGTTCTACGAGGCCGACGTGCTCGTGATGGGCGGCGACATCACCGGCAAGGCGGTCGTGCCGATCGTCCGCGGCGCCGACGGCCTGCGGGCGCCGGAGCTGATCGGCGACCGGATCGCGCCCGAGGAGGAGCTTGAGTCGCTCGAGGACCGGGTCCGCGACCGCGGCTTCTACCCCTACGTGACGAGCGAGGAGGAGCTCGCCGAGGCCCGTGGCGACGAGGCGAAGGTCGCCGCGCTGTTCGCGCGGGCGATGGCCGACAGCGTGCGGCGCTGGCTGATGCTCGCCGAGGAGCGCCTCGCGGGGAGCGGGATCCGCCTCTACATGATGCTCGGCAACGACGATGAGCCCGCACTCGCCGAGGTGCTCGACGCCTCTCCGCTCGGGGTGACCTGCGAGGACATCCCGGTGGAGCTCGCCGAGCAGATCGAGATGCTCTCCTGCGGGATCGCCAACCCGACCCCATGGGATTCGCCGCGCGAGCTGCCCGAGGACGAGCTCGCGGCGCACCTCGAGTCGCTGGTCGAGCAGCTCGACGATCCCTCGCGGAGCGTCTTCAACCTGCACGTCCCGCCGAAGGGCACCGCGCTCGACCAGGCGCCGGCGCTCGACGACACGCTCAAGCCGATCGTCCGCGGCGGATCGGTCGAGATGACGGCCGCCGGGTCGCAGGCGGTCCGGGAGCTGATCGAGCGCCACCAGCCGCTCGTCGCGCTCCACGGCCACATCCACGAGTCACGCGGCGTGACGAAGATCGGCCGCACGGTCTGCATCAACCCCGGCAGCGAGTACGGCGAGGGCGTCCTGCACGGCGCGTTGCTCGTGCTCGACGGCAAGAAGGGGCTGCGCAATCACCAGCTCGTGTCCGGGTGACCCGGCCGGCGGCGATCGCCCACGCGCCTTCGCGCACGAATCCTCCGATGGAGGTTTTGAGCCCGCCTCCGTGCTCTCCGGCGTCC
This sequence comes from Solirubrobacteraceae bacterium, assembly GCA_035294545.1. Taxonomy (GTDB): domain Bacteria; phylum Actinomycetota; class Thermoleophilia; order Solirubrobacterales; family Solirubrobacteraceae; genus Palsa-465. The sequence goes on from DATGKS010000004.1 coordinate 1,935, forward strand.
CGAGGCCGGCCCTCGCCTCTACCAGCTCGGCAGCAGCGAGCTGAGCAGGCCGCTCCGGCCCCGGAGCGCGGACATGAGCAGCGCCCCCGGCCTGGGGGTGAACGAGAGCATCTCGACGCTCGCCGGCGGCACCTTGACGGTGTAGGTCCCCTTGACCGGCGAGACGACCTGCGTGCCGGCGGTGCCCGACAGGAGGCCCGTGCCGGTCGAGGCGCCGAACGACTGGCCGTTGAGGCTCACGCCACCGGTCGAGGCGAGCCCGTGGGCGTGGAGGATCGAGATCGACGCCGGGCCGACCGCATCCGGCACCCGGATCGTCGTCGACGTGCTGCCCGACGCGCTCTTGTTGACGAGCACGACGTGCATCGCGCCGCTCGTTTCGCGCGTCGCCCACGCCGCGAGCGTGCTCGGGACGACGTTGTGCGTCTGCAGGATCTGGGAGCCGGGCGGCGCCGCCTGCTCGAACATGATCATCGCGTAATACTCCGGCTGGACCTGGTAGACGATCCGGCCGTGGGAGATGACCGGGTTGATGATCGCGTTGATCGTGCCCGCGGGCACGTTCATGTTGATCCCGTTGACGCCCACCCTGTCGAGGCCGAACAGCGTGTTCATCATCCACAGCGCGGTCGCGAACGAGTCGCTCACGCCGCGCGTGCCGCCGCACGTGATCGCGTTCATCTCGTCGATCCGGATCGGCTTGCCGTCCGCGTGCGCGGTGTGGACGTAGGGGGCGATCGAGTCGACGAACCCGTAGGAGGCGGCGCTCGAGAGCACGTTTCCGATCGTCACGACGTGCGAGCGGGTGCAGTGCTTGAGCGGGTAGGCGTGGATCGTCACGAGCCCGATCTTCGGCTCGGCCTTGAGCGTGCCGGCGAGCGACTGCAGCCACACGCCGGTCCCACTTGTCGGGCCCGCGATCGTCACCCCCTTGGGGAGCGCGTTTGCGAACTGGGCGAACTGCGCGCGGTAGACGGGCAGCGACCAGTTCGGCGGCCGGCCGAGCACCCGGGCGCCGCTCGCCGTGTGGTACCAGGCGAACGCGCGGTACAGCTCCGGCTCGTTGCCGAGCTCCAGGGCGAGGATGTTCCGAGCGCCGATGTCCTTGATGAACGTCTTCGCCTCCCCGACCGTGTCGGTCTTGTTCGCCGCCTCGAGGTTGAGGCCGAGCAGGAGCTGGCCGTTCATCCCCTTGGCGGTCGCGGCGGCGAGCCGCAGCCAGCTCGGCGTGATCGAGTAGCGGTCGCCGGGCGGGCGCTTCTGACCCTGGATCGGCACCCAGCTCCAGTCCGCGCTCTCGCCGCCGATCCGGAGCACGGGCCGCTGTCCCGGCGCGATGTCGCCGAGCAGGTTGAGGAACGCGATGTTCGGCTTCGACGGGTTCGTGCCGGCGAACTTCAGCAGCGACGGGTACTTGATCGAGATGCCGAGGAAGCCGCTCGGCGTGGCGGCGCTCGCCGGGCTGGAGGTGACGGTGACGCTCGCGGCGTGTGCCGCCTGGCTGACGGCGGCGCTCAGGCAGAGCAGTGCAGCGGCGGTGGCGAGCAGCAGCCGCCGCCCGCGGCGCGAGAGGAAAGTCGATGTGAGCACGTCGGCCAATCTGGAGGTCGGGAGCTGGAGCGGATCGAGAGGTTAGGGCACGCCGCGGGCGGGCGGCCCCGGTCGGGAACGCCGAGCAGGCCAGGGCGGCGCGGGCGAGTCGCGATCGGCCGCCGGGATGCACTAGGGTCCGCCCGTGCCCGCGTGGTTCGAAGAGCTGTCGGAGTTCCTGCGGATCCCCTCGGTGAGCGCCGATCCCGCTCACCAGGACGACGTCCGCCGCGCCGGGGACTGGGTGTGCTCGCTGATCCGCGGGGCGGGCGGCGAGGCCGCGATCGTCGACTTCGAAACCCCGTCCGGGCCATACGCGAGCCAGCCGCTCGCGGTGGGCGAGCTCCGCGCCTCCACCGACGCCGACCACGCCCCGACGGTGCTCTGCTACGGCCACTTTGACGTGCAGCCCCCGGACCCGCTCGAGCTCTGGCAGTCCGCCCCGTTCGAGCCGGAGATCCGCGGCGAGTACCTGTACGGCCGCGGCGTCGCCGACGACAAGGGGCAGCTGTACCTGCTGCTCGCCGCCGCGCGCCAGCTGGCGCTCGCCGGAAGCCTGCCGGTCAACGTCCGCTTCGTGTGCGACGGGGAGGAGGAGACCGGCGGCCAGTCGGTGCTCGGCTACCTCGCGGGCGACGAGCGCGGTGCGGACGTCGCGGTGATCTTCGACAGCGGGATGATCGCCCGCGACGTGCCCGCATTCAACGTCACGACGCGCGGGCTCGTCTACTTCCACGTGACGCTGCGCTCGGGCGAGCGCGACCTGCACTCCGGCCACTACGGCGGGGCCGCGCTCAACGCCGTCACCGCGCTCTGCGAGCTGCTCGCGTCCGTGAGCGGCTCCGACGGGCGGCTCCCGGAGCCCCTGCGCGCCGGGGTGCGCGAGCCGACGGAGGCCGAGCGCGATGGCTGGCGGGCGCTCCCACCGGGCGCCGAGGAGCTCGCGCTCGCGGGCGCCGCGCCCCGCGACGCCGCGGCCGCCGGGGAGTACTACCGGCGCACGCTCGCCGAGCCGGCGCTCGACGTCAACGGCATCCTCGGCGGCTCCCCGACGCTCGAGAAGACGGTGCTGCCGGTCAAGGCCGAGGCGAACGTCTCGATCCGGCTCGCGCCCGGGCAGGACCCGGAGCGGATCGCGGCCGCGTTCACCGAGCTGCTGCACGCCGCCGCTCCGGCGGGCGCCACGCTCGACGTCGAGCTCATGTCCCGGGCCGAGCCGGGCGTCATCGACCCCGGCTCACGCGCGGTCGCGCTCGGGCAGGACGCGTTCGAGCGCGCGCTCGGCGTGCGGCCGGTGCTCACCGGTTCGGGCGGCACGCTCCCGATCGTCTCCGCGCTCGCCCGCCATGGCATCCCGACGATCATCACCGGCTTCTCGCTGCCCGACGCGAACATCCACTCGCCGAACGAGCGGCTCCTCGTCGACTACGTCGAGCGCGGGATCGCCGCCGCCCGGGCGCTGTTCGAGGAGCTCGCCGGGCTCTGACGGAGGCCTCCGGCAACTCGCCGACCCGCAGAATGCGTGGGCGCGGAATCAGGCCGGAGACCCGGGCAGCGGCGCTCGGAGACGGAGCTCGAGCCATGCGGCCAGCCGCTGGTCGCCGTCGTCCAGGTCGATCGGGCTGAGCTCCCGCACCCGCCGCAGCCGGTAGCGCAGCGTGTTCTGGTGAACGTGCAGCCTGTCCGCGGCTGCTTGCACGTTCTGCTGGGCCTCCAGCCACGCGAGCAGGCTCGCCGCCAGGCTCGTGCCGTTCCGCTCGTCCTGCTCGACGAGCGCGGCGAGCGCGGGGTGGCGCAGCTCCGGGTGGCGCTCCAGCTCGTCGCCGAGATGGGCGAGCAGGACGGAGCTCTGCACGTCGGCGAGCGTCGCCACATCCGGGCCGCCGTCCCGCGCGACGCTGACCCGCAGGATCTGGTCGACCTCGTCACGGAGCCGCGGGAGCGAGCGCGGCCCGGATCCCTCGGAGCTCACCGCCGCGCAGATCCGCTGGCCAAGCCGGCGTGACGCGTCGGCGACGACGCGGTTCGCCAGCCGCGCCGCGTCGCCGGCGGCGCGGGGCCCGGCCACGAGCACATAGACCGCGCGCGCCGCGGTCGTCACCGGGGCATCGGGCCGCAACACGTGGCTCACCCGCCCGACCTCGCGCGCGACATGCGTGATCAGCAGTCCGTCCGCCGCGGCGCCCGACCCGCTCGGCGCAAGCCCGATCATCGCGACCCGGTCGCCGGGCCCGAACCCGAGCCGCGGCCATGTCGCCTCCGGCACGCCGGTCGCCTCGAGCAGGGCGCGCAGCAGCTCGCCACGCCGGACGCGGTCGAGGTCGACGGCGCTGCGCGCACGGAGCATGTGGAGCGTCGCCAGCCGCGCCCCATCGATCAGCGCACGCTCGGCCTGCGGCGAGAGCTCGTCGTCCTCCCCCTCGATCGCCCACAGGGTGCCGAGCGGGAGCGTCCCGGCGCGCAGCGCGACCGCCGCGCGCGGCAGCTCCTCACCGAACTGGGGGAACCTCACCACGCCGTCGGAGGAGAGGACCCGGCGGTACATCTCCAGGTCATCGGGGCCTGGCGGGACGCGCCGATCGAGGATGCCCTGGCGGCGGAGCGGGTCGATGCGCTGGCCCGGGATGCTCGAGTAGGCGAGCACGTGCTGGGCGAGATCCTCGATCGCAACCGAGCCGCCGACGACGGCGGCGATGGCGTTCGCGATCGAGAACAGCTCGTCCCCAGAGTCATCGTCCGACGCGTCCCGCTCGGCGAGGGCGGACGCGAGCGCCGAGGAGAGCAGCGCGTCGAGCTGGCGCCAGGCGATCTCGTCGGCCGCGGACACGACCGCGAGATCGGCGGCGCGGGCCGCGTGGACGAGCGCATCGAGCGGCCGTCCACGCCGCTTGACGACGACGCCGGCGCACTGCGCCGCGCGGGCTCGCTCGATCGAGCGGAGCGTGGCGGGCGCGTCCGGAGCGGCGCCGACGAGCAGCAGCAGCCGGCCGGAGCTCACCGGCAGGACGTCGCCCGGGTCCTCGATCACCGTCCCGTGCACGGCGACTCCGCCGCCCGGCGCTGCGACGAGCTCGGCGACCCCGGGACCGACCGTCTGCAGCAGTTCGGCGAGCGATACGCCACCGCCTGTTGGATTCGACAACGCTATCGCCAGAAGATAGTCGAGTCCGACAATGAAGACCACGCGTCCACCTGGAACCATCGTTCGGGTCACGACCTCCGCACCGACCACGCAACCCGAATGAGCACGATCGACACAACGCCCCTTCTGGACCTGTTCCCGCCCGGCACCGAGCGCGACGCCGCGGGTCGGCTCGCGGTCGGCGGCTGCGAGCTCGAGGAGCTCGCCGCGCGGTTCGGCACCCCGTTCTACCTCGTCGACGAGGCGGCCCTGCGAGCCCAGGCGCGGCGGTTCCGAAGCGCGCTGGAGGGTCGGTGGCCGAACGCCCAGGTCGTGTTCGCGTCCAAGGCGTTCCCGTGCGTCGCGGTCGTCGGCGCGCTCGCGTCGGAGGGCCTCGGCGTCGACGTCGCCGGCGGCGGCGAGCTGGCCGTGGCGCTCGCGGCCGGCGTTGCGCCAGCTGACATCGTGATGCACGGCAACGCCAAGACCGAGGTCGAGCTGCGGATGGCCGTCGATGCCGGGGTCGGGACGATCGTCGTCGACAACCACGATGACATCGACCGCCTCGAGGTGATCGTGACCGGCAGCCAGCACGTGCTCGTGCGCGTGCTCCCGGGCGTCGCGCCCGACACGCACGCCGCGATCTCGACCGGCGCGGCGGGCTCCAAGTTCGGCCTGCCGCTGCCCGAGGCGCGGCGCGCGATCGCTCGCCTGCGCGCCTCAGGCCGGCTCGTGCTCGACGGGGTGCACGTCCACATCGGCTCCCAGATCCTGCGGACCGAGCCGTTCGCCGAGGCCGTCGCGCGCCTTGGCGAGCTCGGCGAGTTCGACGTCTACGACCTCGGGGGCGGTCTCGGTGTGAGCTACACCGGCGAGGAGGCGCCGCCCACGCCCGAGGAGTGGATTGGCGCGCTGCTCGACGCCGCCGAGCGGAATCTGCCCGTCGGCGCGCGGATCCTGATCGAGCCGGGCCGGAGCCTCGTGGCGCGTGCCGGGGTGACGGTCTACCGGGTCGTCACCGTCAAGCGCGGCGCTCCGACCTTCGTCGCGGTCGACGGTGGCATGGGCGACAACCTCGAGGTGGCGCTCTACGGCCAGCGGTTCGCTGCGGCGCTGGCCGCGCGCGGCGCCGCGGGGGAGCCGGTCGAGCTCGTCGGTCGCCACTGCGAGTCCGGCGACCGTCTCATCGCCGGCGTGCCGCTGCCCGACCCCGTGCCCGGCGATCTGGTGGCGGTCCCGGTCACCGGCGCGTACTGCTTCACGATGGCCAACAACTACAACGGCGCGCTCCGTCCCCCGGTCGTCTTCTGCCGCGACGGGGAGGCGCGCGTCGTCGTCCGGCGCGAGACGTACGCGGACCTGCTCGCCCGCAACGTTTCGACCGGGTGAGTCCCGCCACGCCCCGCGAGGGCTGAGCGCGGCGGCAGTCACCCCACGCAGTCCACCGACCGCACGGTCACATCACAGGAGAGGTATCCGACATGCAGGAAGGCGAAGTCATCACGCCTGCCACGGCGGCGGGCTCGCTCGAGCAGAGCAAGCTGCGCAAGGCCGTCGGCCGCGCCGACACGCTCGTGCTCATGCTGTGCGCGCTCGTCGGCCTCGACACGCTCGGCGCGGTGTCGAGCGACGGCGCCCAGGCGATCACCTGGCTCGGGGCGCTCGCGCTGTTCTTCTTCGTGCCCTACGCGCTGCTCACCGCAGAGCTCGGCTCCGCGTTCCCCGACGAGGGCGGGCCGTACGTGTGGACGAAGCTCGCGTTCGGCCGCCTGACGGGCGCGGTGACCTCGATCTTCTACTGGATCACGAACCCGTTCTGGCTCGGCGGCACGCTCAGCATCACCGCCGTCTCGACGTTCTCGGCGTTCTTCATCGATCTGCATGGGGTCGGCAAGTACGCGTTCTCGCTCGCCTTCATCTGGATCGCGGTGGGCTCCGCCGTGCTGTCGTTCCGGGTCGGCCGCTGGATCCCGATCATTGGGGCGTGGGTCCGGGTCGTGCTCCTGGGCGGCTTCACGCTCACGGTCCTCGTGTACGCGGTCAAGCACGGGGTGCACGGCTTCGGGGCGGGCGCGTTCCGCCCGTCGTGGTCGGTGTTCGTCCTCGCCGCGCCGGTTCTCTTCTTCAGCTTCCAGGGCTTCGAGCTGCCGAGCACGGCGGGCGGCGAGATGAAGAACCCGCGCCGAGACGTGCCGTTCGCGATCGCGCGCGGTGCGATCGGGACCGTGCTCATGTACGGGCTGCCGGTGCTCGCCATTTTGATCGTGCTTCCGGTCGGACAGGTCTCGAGCCTCGGCGGGTTCATCGACGCGATGAAGACCGTGTTCACCGTCTACGGCGGCCACGTCACCGCCGGCGGGACCGCGACGCTCTCCGGGGCAGGGCGCGTGCTCGGCGACGTCGCCGCCGCCGGGTTCATCTGGGCGCTGCTCTCGAGCGGATCGAGCTGGATCATCGGCGCCGACCGCACCCAGGCGGTGGCCGGCTACGACGGCGCCGCGCCGCGCGTGCTCGGCATCTTCTCCAGGCGCTTCGGCACCCCGATCGTCGTCAACATCGCGTCCGGCATCGTCGCCACCGCGGTGATGGCGCTCGCCTTCGCGCTCACGAGCGGCAATGCCGGGAAGTACTTCAGCGCCGTGCTCGGGGTCACGATCTCGACGACCGCGATCTCCTACTGCGCGATCTTCCCGGCGCTCATCCGGCTCCGCTACAGCCACCCTGGGGTGCCGCGGCCGTTCCGCGTGCCCGGCGGCACGACCGGGGCATGGCTCGTCGGCGGCCTGGCAACCGCATGGGCGGTGTTCACCGCGATCATGCTCATCTGGCCGGGACTCGGCTCCGCGCATCCGGACGCGAGCCTGCCCACCGGCTTCGCCGGCCAGCGTCTGCAGTTCGAGCTCTCCCAGATCGTGCCGCTGCTCGTGATCGTCGCGCTCGGAATCGTGTTCTATGCGCTCGGGGCTCCGACGCGCCCCGCGCGGACGGGCGAGGCCGACCCGGGGGCGACCGCGCCCGCGGATATGGAACCGGTGATTCCGGCCTAGATGAGTGTGATTTGGGAGCCGAGCGGGTAGACGGGTAGAAGTGGTTCTGCTCTTTCTCGTCGCGGCAATCGTCGTCCTTGCGGTCATCGGCTGGGCGGTGCTCGGGCTCGCGATCATGCTGCTCTGGTGGGGGCTGATCGGGCTCGTCATCGGCGGGCTCGGACGGCTCGTCGTTCCCGGGCGGCAACCGATCGGCATCCTCACGACGGCGCTCCTCGGGATCGCGGCCGCGCTGCTCGGCGGGATCGTCGCCCGGGCCGCGCACCTCGCGGGCGGGCTGCGCTTCCTGATCGCGATCGGGGTGGCCGCCGCGCTCGTCGCCGTGTTCAGCTCCGGCCAGCGGATGCAGACGCGCTGACCGCGACCATCGCCCGGAGCCATGCGACAGCCGGGCGCGGTACGTGCGGCCTCCGAATTCGTTGCTCGGAGCTGTGACCTCAGCCGGCGACGCCCGCCGCCCGCTGGCTGTGGCGGCGGGGATGGGGGTAGCAGATCGAGTACTGGTGGACGTCCGTCAGGACAGCACGAAGACCGGGAGGATCGGTGAGCGGCGAGGACGTCGAGGCTGACCGCGATCTGCTGCTCGATCGCGAGGCGCAGGTCGAGGCGGTCGAGGGCGAGGGCGAGTTCGGCGAGCTCGGACGGCCGTTCGACCGGCGATCGCCGTTCCGAACCGGCCTGCTCGGCGGACTCGGCGTCGGCGTCGCCGGCCTGGTCGCGTGGGCCGTCGTGTCGACGCGCCAGGTGTTGATCCTCATCGGGCTCTCGTTCTTCATCGCGGTCGGCCTGGAGCCGGTCGTCGCGCTCCTCATGCGCGTGCGCATCCGTCGCGGCTGGGCGGTGCTGCTCGTGTCGCTGATGGCGCTCGCGCTCCTCGCCGGCTTCCTGGCGATCGCCATCCCGCCGCTGGCCACGGAGGTCGCTCACTTCGTCAAGCTGGCTCCGCGCTATCTGCAGGAGCTCAACAACCGCAACTCATTCCTGGGCCACCTCAACCACCAGTACCACCTCGAAGACCGCCTCAAGAAGGCGCTGGCGGGCGGCGGGGTGGGCTCGATCGCCACCGGCATCGTCGGGTTCGGAACGGTCGTCATGGGATTCGTGACCCAGCTGGTGTTCGTCATCGTGCTCACGATCTACTTCCTGGCGGACCTGCCGCGGGTCACGCGCACGCTGTACCGGCTCGTGCCCCGCAGCCGCCGTCCGCGCGCCGGCCTGCTCACCGATGAGGCGTTCGCGCGGGTTGGCGGCTACATGCTCGGCAACCTCGCGAGCTCGGTCATCGCCGGGGTGCTGACGCTCGTGTGGCTGCTCATCTTCGGCATCCCGTATCCGATCCTGCTGTCGGTGTTCGTCGCGCTGATCGACCTCGTCCCGGTCGTCGGCTCGACGATCGGCGGCATCATCGTCGCGCTCGTCGGCCTCACCGTGTCGCTGCCCGTCGCGGTCGCGACCGGCGCGTACTACCTGGTCTACCGGGTCGTCGAGGACTACCTGATCGTGCCGAAGATCATGAACCGCACGGTCGAGGTTCCCGGCCTGGTGACGATCATCGCCGTCCTCATCGGCGGTGCGCTGCTCGGCATCGTCGGGGCGCTGATCGCGATCCCGATCGCCGCGATGGTGAAGCTCGTGCTCGAGGAGGTCACCTTCCCGCGCCTGGACGACTCCTGACCGCGCTCGACGGGCGCCGTCCGCGGCGGGCGGAGGGTCGGCTCTACTCGCCGGCGGCCGCAGCCCCGGGCCGGTCCAGCTCGTCCTCGATCTCGAGGTGGACAAGGCCGACGTCGCCGACGGCGCGACGATCCCGCCGCCACAGGTACGCGAGCGAGATCACGCCGATCGCCATGAAGCCCCCGACGCCATAGGCCATGTAGGAGTACGGCGGGGTGAGCGGCGAGATGAACGAGAAGACGCGGATGCCGGTCGCGGTGAGCCAGGCGGGGATGAACGCCAGGATCCCGAGCACCGGGACCAGCCCGTGCTGGAGCGGCCGAAATCGACGGGCGCGCAGGAAATAGCCGACGCACGCCGCTTCGGAGACGATGTAGACGCTGACGAGCAGGATGACCAGCCCGGCGCCCACCATCGCGAACGCGACCGTCGGGCCATAGCCGAACCCGAGCCCGAGCGCCACCCCGATCGTGACCGCGAGCGTCACGGCGAGCGCCACCAGCGGGGAGCGATGGCGGTCGGAGACGACCGCGAACAGCGACGGGAAGGCGCGGACGCGGCCCATCGCGTACGCGGTGCGGCTGGCGACGTTGACGCCGGCGTTCGAGTTGGCGATCGTCGAGTTGACGATCCCCAGGAACACGAAGAACCAGAACACGCCGAACAGCGTGCGCGCCAGTCCTTCCCACGAGGAGGCGCCGCTGGTGGTGAAAGTGTCGAAGCGCGCCGGTCCGAACACGACGGTCACCGAGTAGGTGGTGAACACGTACAGGGCGCCGATGATCAGCGTCGCCAGGAGCACCGCTCGACGCACCGTCCGCCGGGGGTCGCGCGCCTCCTCGGCCAGGGGCGCAGCCCCCTCGAATCCGCCGAACGCGAGCACCGTGTACACCGATCCCGCGATCACGCCGCTGATGCCCGCGTAGCCCTTCGGCGTGTAGCGGGTGCCGAACACCGAGCCGGTGTTGGCCGAGCCGGCGTGGACGACGAAGAACACACCCAGGACGAGGAAGACGAGGATCTCGAACAGGCCGAGGATCGTGCCGAGCCGCGCCGAGAACTGGATCCCGAAGTAGCCGGCGGTGCCGACGATCAGCGCACCGAGGATCGTCCATGGCCACCACAGCGACGCGGTGACGCCCAGCTCGCTGTGGAGCGTGCCGGCGACCGTGAAACCCAGCTGCAGCAGCACCAGCGGCGGGATCAGGGCGCCGACCATGACGTAGGCCCAGGCGACGAGGAACCCCAGGGAGGGGTGCAGCCCTCGCGCCGCGTAGGTCGCCAGCGATCCGGACGCCGGCAGCTCGCGCGCGAGCTCCCCGATGCACCACGCGCACAGCAGGCACGCGATGAGCGCGAAGATCACCGACAACGGCAGCGAACCGCCGGCGAACGCCGCCCCCGCCGGGATCGAGGCGGCGATTGCGGCCCCGGGCGCCATGTCCGTGACGCTCTGGAACAGGACCTCGCGCAGGCCGATGGCGTCGCGACGGAGGCCCACCACCGACTGACGCGCACCGGCAGATGCCACAGCCGCCTTTATATCGCCCGGGGGGCGTACCGGGCGAGCCCGCGCGCGACCGCGTCGTATGCCTCGCCCGAGCGCGCGATCATCTCCGCGACGACGGTGCGCGGATCCTCGCCGTCGGCCAGCCGCTCGAGTCCGCGGGTGAGGAACGCGACGTTGACTCCGCAGAGCATCCGGGCGAGCGCCTCGCACATCGGGTCGCCGGGCGGCTGGCCCCAGGCGCGGGCGAGCGCCGCGCCGACCTCGCGCGCCTGCCGCCCGGCCGACGCCTCGGCGTAGTCGCGAAGCGCGGGGCTCGAGCGAACGATCTCCCAGAAGCCGTGCGTGTCGCCGCCCTCGTCGAGCACCGCGCCGAATCGCTCCCAGAACGCGCGCGTGTGGCCGCGGAACGCATCGACGAGCGCGGCGCCGTCCGCCGGGTCGGCGACGAGCGCGACGAGCGCCGCGCCGACCTCCTCCTCCCGGTCGAACAGCATCTGCTCCTTCGTCGGGAAGTAGTTGAACACCGTCTGACGCGAGACGCCCGCGGCGCGCGCGACGTCCTCGACCGTCACGGCGTCGAAGCCGCGCTCCACGAACAGATCGGCCGCCGCCTGCGCGATCGCCTCGCGGGTGCGGCGCTTCTTCGTCTCTCGCAGACCGGCCATATTCCGGACACAAGGATACACCGAGTACAAGTTTTGACTGAGTCTGTTATTGTCCCGGCGCATGACCGAGGGCATCCGGATCAAGGGACTGACGAAGACCTATCGGGGGCCGGGTGGGCCGGTGCCCGCGGTCCGGGGGATCGACTTCGCGATCGCGCCCGGCGAGACGGTCGCGCTGCTCGGCCCGAACGGGGCCGGCAAGTCGACGACGATCGACATGCTGCTCGGTCTCGGGCGCCCGGACGCCGGCACCGTGACCGTGTTCGGCAAGCCGCCGCGCGAGGCCGTCGACTCCGGCCTCGTCGGCGGCATGCTGCAGACCGGCGCGCTCATCCGCGACCTCACGGCCCGCGAGCTCATCGCGGTCATGGCCTCCCTGTACCCGGACCCGCTCGACGTCGATGAGGTGATCGAGCTCACGGGCCTGCGCGACGCGGCCGGTCAGCGGACCCAGAAGCTCTCCGGCGGCCAGACCCAGCGCGTCCGGTTCGCGCTCGCGCTCGTCGCCAATCCCGCGCTGCTCGTGCTCGACGAGCCGACGGTCGCGATGGACGTCGAGGGGCGGCGCGACTTCTGGAGGACGATGCGCGCCTACGCCTCGCGCGGCAAGACGGTCCTGTTCGCCACCCACTACCTCGAGGAGGCCGACGCGAACGCCGACCGCGCGGTCATGATGGCCCACGGCCGTATCGTCGCCGACGGCTCGACGACCGAGATCAAGGCGCGGATCGGACATCGAACGATCCGCGTCACGCTGCCCGACGTCTCCCGGGAGGAGCTGTCGGCGCTCGATGGGGTCGCGAGCGCCGAGCGGCGCGGCGAGGCGGTCATCCTGCGCTGTTCGGACTCCGACCGCGCCATTCGCGCACTGCTCGAGCGCCATCCGACCGCCCGCGACATCGAGATCACGGGCGCGGCGCTGGAGGACGCGTTCATCGAGCTGACGCGCGACTCCGACGACCTGCTGGAGGTGGCGCGATGACCGGCGCGCTGTATCTGCGCTCCGAGCTCGTCCGGGCGTTTCGCAACCGACGGTTCTTCTTCTTCTCGCTCGGCTTCCCGCTGATCCTGTACTTCGTGATCGCGGGCCCGCAGAGCAGCCAGTCGAACTTCGGCGGCACCGGCGTCTCGCTCGCGCTCTACTACATGGCCGGCCTCATCTCGTTCGGGACGATGAGCTCGATGATCGCCACCGGCGCGCGCATCGCCGGCGAGCGCGAGGCCGGCTGGACCCGCCAGCTCCGCATCACCCCGCTCTCGACACGCGCCTACTTCCGCGCGAAGGTGCTCACCGCCTACGCGATGGCCTGCATGAGCATCGCGGCGCTCTCCATCGCCGGGCTGATCCTCGGCGTGAGCATGTCCGCGTCGCAGTGGCTCGAGATGACCGGCCTCGTGCTTGTCGGGCTGCTGCCGTTCGGCGCGCTCGGGATCGCGCTCGGCCACCTGCTCACCGTCGACTCGATCGGGCCGGCGATGGGCGGGCTCACGGCGCTGCTGGCGCTCGTCGGCGGGACGTGGTTCCCGATCACCCACGGGTTCCTGCACGACGTCGGCCAGTGCCTGCCCTCCTACTGGCTCGCCCGCGCGGGCCACATCGGCGCCGGTGGCGCGCCCTGGGGAGCGACGGGCTGGCTCGTGATGGCGGCCTGGACGGTCCTCCTGAGCGGCGCCGCGGCCTACGCCTACCGGCGCGACACCGGCCGCGTGTAGGCGCGACACCGGGGAGCGCGGCGAGCGGCGCGCTCGCCGCGGGCGAGCGCGCCATGACGGCGATGGGGCGGTCCGCCGGGCGTTGCTCAGCTCGGCAACGGTTCCTGGGTCCGTGGCGCGTTCGAGTAGTCCTCCGCCGGCTCCAGGAACCCGCGGAGCTGCTCGCGCAACTGCGGCGTGTCCTCATGACCGTGGACCGACGCCGCATGCTCGGCCGCCGCGCGGACGACCTCCTCCTCCTCGCCGATGATCGTGAGTGAGCAGTTCGTCTCACTCGGCCAGCGGCGACAGTCCGCCATCACTCGGCTCATGCTCCGCCTCCTTGTCTGGACGGGCACCCCTCGCGCCGTCGATCATCCCACCCGGCGAGTGGCATCGCAACCGTGCTCGGGGATCGCCTACCGATGCCGCTCTTCGGCCAAGCCGACAACCGGGCCCAGCCGCGGGCGGCGCCGACGCCGTCAGCCTGCCGGCCGGGCCGGCCTGATGATCTGCACCCGTCCCTCCCCTCCGGGGGCCAGCCCGAGCCGCACGAGCGAATCGCCGACGGCGACGTCCTCGATCCAAGTGCGCTCGGTCTCGTTGAGCGGCGCGAGCGCCGCAACCTGCGTCATCACCTCGGCCAGCCGCGCGATCTGCGCCTCGCTGCCCTCGATGGCGACCGGGCCCCGGTCGGTCACGAACGTGACGGCCAGGCCGTTGTCGGTCTGGCGCGCCTCCAGGATCTCAAGTCCCATGCTCATTACCTCCGTGTCGTCCGTCTCGTCCGTGGCGTCCCGTCCCGGACCGGGCATCGGCCCGCCGTCCACATGGTGCCCGGGCGGGGCCGTTTGTCAATCGAACACGGCCCGCGCCGCGCTCCGGCCGTCCAGGCGGCCGGCGCCGATAACTCGCCGACCGGGCCCACCGCGGACGCACGAGGCGCCCGGCCGCGCCCTGGCGCGCCGGGCGAGGCACAGCTCAGGCGGATCAGCGCGACAGCCGGCGCGCCCAGGAGAAGACGTTCTTGTCGGTGCGCAGGTGCATGAACGTCTCGGTCGCCCGGACCCCGTCGACCGCCCGGATGCCATCGTTGATGACGTCGAGCAGCGCGGTCTCGTCGGCGCACACGACCTCGCAGAGCAGGTCGAACGAGCCCGCGACGAGCACGACGTACTCGACCGCGTCGTGCTCGGCGACCCGCGCCGCGACCGCGCGGGCGTCGCCCGCCACCCGCACCCCGACCGTGGCGACGACGCCGCGCCCGAGCGCGACCGGGTCGGTGACGGCGACGATCCGCATCGCCCCGGATTCGCGCAGCCGGTTGATCCGCTGGCGCGTGGCCGCCTCCGAGAGCCCCACCGCCTCGCCGATCTCGCCGTAGGGTCGGCGGCCGTCCTCCTGCAGGACGGTGATGATCGCCTCGTCGACGGCGTCGAGCGCGCCGTTCGGTCGCGCCGGTGTCACGACGTTGGCCCCACAGGACAACGCAAACAGTTGCGATATGCTCTCCACGCAACTATATTAGTCTCTCGCAAGGGTTCCGAGCCTGAGGAGAGTTGCATGGCATCCACTGTACCGACGAGTCCTGTCCCGCCGCCCTCGCCCGGGCGCCGGACCGCGCTCGCAGCGCCCACCGCCCCCGCGGCCGCCGGCGCTGCGGCCACCGAGACCGCGGCCGAGGCCGCCCCGGGCCTGCGCACCGGCGCGATCGGCTTCGTCTCGAACGTCGCGATCGGGGTCGCCTCGACGGCGCCCGCCTACTCGCTCGCCGCAACCCTCGGCCTGCTCGTCGCGGTCACCGGCGTCGGCGTCCACGCGCCCGCGGTGCTGCTCGTCTCGTTCGTGCCGATGTTCTGCATCTCGCTCGCCTACCGGGCGCTCAACCGAATCGACCCCGACTGCGGCACGACGTTCGCCTGGGTCACGCGTGCGCTCGGGCCCCACCTCGGCTGGGTGAGCGGCTTCGCCGTGTTCGGCGCGGACGTGATCGTGATGGCAACCCTCTCGGAGATCGCGGGCAAGTACCTGTTCCTGCTCGTCGGCTGGCAGGCGGCGGCCGGCTCGCCGATCGGGCTCGCGCTCGCGGCGACGGCGTTCATCGCGCTCATGACCTGGGTCGCCTACCGGGGCGTCGAGCTGAGCGCGCGGCTCCAGCAGGCGCTGCTCGGGCTCGAGCTGGCGATCCTCGTGGCGTTCGCGGTCGTCGCGCTCGTGCGCGTGTACGGCGGGCACGCGCCCGGCGCCGTCACCCCGTCGGTCTCGTGGCTCGACCCGCTCGCGCTCTCGCCCGGCGCGCTCGTCGACGGGGTGCTGCTCGGCGTGTTCGTGTATTGGGGCTGGGACGCGTGCGTCACCGTCAACGAGGAGTCGCAGGATTCCGCGGGCGCGCCCGGCCGGGCGGCGGTGCTCTCGACGCTCATCCTGCTGCTCGTGTTCGCGCTCGTCTCGACCGCCGGCCAGGCGACCGCCGGTCCCGGCTTCCTGAGCGCCCACTCCGGCGATGTGCTCGATGCGCTCGGCGCTCGGGTGCTCGGCTCGCCGCTCGACAAGCTGCTCGTGCTCGTCGTGCTCACCTCGACAGCGGCCTCGACCCAGACGACGATCATGCCGACCGCGCGCACGCTGCTCTCGATGGGCCGCTGGGGCGCGCTGCCGCCGCCGCTCGCCCGCATCCATCCGCGGTTCGCCACCCCGTCGGTGGCGACGCTCGCGATGGGCGGTATCTCGGCGGTGTGGACGGTCGCACTGCTCCTCGCCGACCCCGCGCAGAGCGTGCTCGGCGACTCGATCACCGCGATCGGCTTCCTGATCGCCTTCTACTACGGGCTGACCGGCCTCGCGTGCGTCGTGCTCCACCGACGGCGCCTGCGGGCATCGGTCGCGCGGCTGCTCGGCGAGGGCGTCGTCCCGCTGGCCGGATTCCTGATGCTCGGAGGGATCTTCGTCAAGGCGTTCATCCACTACTCCCGCCACGAGATCGACGGCCGGCCGGTCAACTACGCGCCGCCGGTCGCGGGGATCGAGGTGCCGATCCTGATCGGGGTCGGGTCGCTGCTGCTCGGCGTGGCGCTCGCCTGGGGGCTCGCGCTCGTCCCGCCGCTGCGCGGCTACTTCACCCGCCGGCGTCAGCTCGTCGGCCCGACCGGTGAGCTGATCGATGCTTGACCCGGGACGACGCTGGCGACATGTCGGCGAGAAACCCGACTACGCGGGCCTCGCGAGCTTCTGCGGCATCCCGTACACCGAGGATCCGGGCGAGCTGGTCGGCGCCGACGTGGCGATCGTCGGAGCGCCGCTCGACGAGCTCGTGTGCGAGCGCCCTGGCGCCCGACTCGGCCCGCGGGCGATCCGCGCCGCGAGCGCGGTTCCGGGCGTCCACCTGCAGGCCGGGGTCGATCCGTTCGCGCGGCTGCGGGTACTCGACTACGGCGACGCCGCTGTGCTGCCCGCGGCGCCCGAGCGCTCGCACGCGGCGATCGCGGCGACCGTCGGCGAGGTGCTCGCCGCGGGCGCGCTCCCGGTCGTGCTCGGCGGCGATCACTCGATCGCGCTGCCGGACATCCGGGCCTGCGCGGCGGAGCACGGGCCGGTCGGGCTGGTCCACTTCGACGCCCACACGGACACCGGGCGCGAGTGCTTCGGCGTCGCCCTGTCGCACGGAACGGCGATGTACGAGCTCGTGCGCGAGGGCGCCGTCGACCCCGAGCGCTATGTGCAGGTCGGCCTGCGCGGCTACTGGCCGGGCCCTGAGGTGTTCGCCTGGCAGCGGGAGCGCGGCATCCGCTCGATCTTCATGCACGAGCTGGCGGAGCGCGGGATCGCGGCGGTGATCGAGACGGTGGCCGCGGCCGTCGGTCCCGGGCCGGTCGTCATCAGCGTCGACGTTGACGTGCTCGATCCGGGGTTCGCTCCCGGAACCGGAACCCCGGAGCCGGGCGGCATGAGCTCGCTCGAGCTGCTGCGCGCCTGTCGGGAGCTCGCCGCTCAGGTGGACGTCGTCGCAGCCGAGGTGGTCGAGGTGTGCCCGACCGCGATCGGCGCCGCGGACATCACCGCGCTCGTCGCCGCCCGCGTCGTCCACGAACTGCTCACCGGGGTGGCGCTCCGCGCCGGCGGCGGGAGGGCGCTGGGCATCCAAGGCACGTATGGCGTGGGTGAGATGCCCAGCGCGCCCGGCTGATGCCCAGCGTGCCCGGCTGATGCCCAGCGCGCCCGGTGGAACGTCTCCCGCCTGACCTCCCGGGCGCCGTCAGCGGCCGAGCGCGTGGAAGAACTTCGCGATGAGCGGCCCGTCGATCGGCCCGCCGTCCAGCCCGCCCGTGTTCTGGGTGACGATCGCGAACGCGATGTCGCCGTCGTAGCCCATCAGCCAGCCGTCGATCTTCAGCGACGATTCGGGGCCCGTGCCGTACTCGGCGGTGCCGGTCTTGGCGTGGGTGCCGGAGGGCAGGCCGGTGCCCGCGGCGGTGCCGCTCTGCACGACCCCCGCCATCATCGGGCGTAACCCGTCGACGACCGCCGCCGGCAACCGCGTTGGCTTCACCGCGCCGGCGCGCGACCCCGAGGCGCCCTGCACGAGCGTCGGCGCCCGAACGACTCCGGTGTCGATCGCGGCGGCGACCGTCGCCATCCCCAGCGTCGAGAACGTGATGTTGCCCTGGCCGATCGCATCGGCGGCGAACTCGGTGCGGCTCTTCGCCTTCGGCACATTGGCATAGAACGCGGGCAGGCCGAGGTGGGGACTGCCCTCGAGGCCGTACAGCCCCGCCGCGGACACGAGATCGTCCGGTGACAGGTGCTCGGTGACCAGCCCGATGAACGCCGTGTTGCAGGACTCGATGAACGCCTGCGTGATCGTCGGCGTCGGCGCCTCGTTGCCGGCGTTGTGAAACGGTTCGCCGTCGATGGTGATCGTCGGCGGGCAGCTCGCCGGCGAGCCGGCGTTCATCCCCTTGCGGAACAGCGCGGTCGAGTCGATCACCTTGAACGTCGACCCGGGCGGGTAGGCGCCCTCGAGCGCGGTGTCGTAGGTCGAGACGGGGTCGGAGACGATCGCGAGCACGCGGCCGGTCGAGGCCTGGATCGCGACCATTGCGACGTTCGGCCGCGTCGAGCTCGCGAGCGCCGCCTCGGCCGCGCGCTGGACGCGCGGGTCAATCGAGGTGCGCACCGCGTGACCCGGCCGCCCCGGATATGTCGCCAGTCGCGAAATCGGGTTGCCGCCCGAGTCATCGACGTTGATCTCGATCGTCGGCGTGCCCGCGAGCCTGCGCTCCTGGCTCTGCTCCAGGCCGCTCTGGCCGACGACGCTCTCCGCGTCGTATGGCGAGCCGAGCTGCTTCAGCTCCGCGGCCGAGATGGGCCCCAGCGTCCCGACGACGTGCGCGGCGAGCTGCGGCGTGATCGCGCCGGCCTGGGTGGTCGTCTCGAACTGCGTGCCCGGCACCCGGTAGACGTTCTGTGGGGAGTTCTGCGTCTTGAGGGTCTCGAAGCGCCGCAGCGAGACGGTGAACACCGGCTCGAAGTCCTGCGGATGCGCGCGGGCCTGGGCGATCGCCGCCGACACCTCTGCCGTGGTCGCGCCCGCGGCGAGCAGGTCGGTTCGCACCGCGCCGTAGTCCTTCACGCGGCTGCCGACGAGCCCGACGATGACCTGCGTCACCGAGCGGGTGAGCGGTACGCCGCCCGCCCCGAGGATCGGGGCCCGCGTCGGCCAGTTGCGGCTCACCGCGATCGTCTCGCCGGCGTGGAGTTGCGGGTCGATCGTCTCCGGCGACCACGCGACCCTCCAGCGGCGGTGGCGAAGCACGAGATGGACCGTGCTCGTCTCCGACCACGTCCCGATGTGCGGGAGCGTGTAGTGGGCGGCGACGAGCGCGCTCGCGGTGGCCGGCCTGTCCTTGGCGCCCTTGACCGCGTGCAGCGGGCCGGGATCGAAGCGCACGCTGCGCACCCCAAGCGCCGCGAACACCTGGGCGTTGACGCGTTGAAAGTCGGCCGGCGGATCGGCGACGTCGGCGCGCATCGCCGACCAGTCACCGCGGCTCCACGCGGCGAGGAACGCGTGGAGCGTCGGTCCCGGCCTCGGCGGCGCGGATCCGCCGCACCCGGCGAGCGCACACGTGAGGAGGAGCGCCGGCAGCGCGCCGGTCATCCGCATTCCCCGACGCCACCTCACCCGGCGGAGCATAAGCGCTCGCGTTGATGGCGGCGCCGCGGCATGGTGGCTGCGCGGCGTGGCCCCACGTGGCTGCGCCACGTGGGGCCCGTTGACGCACACGCGGCACGCGGAGCCTATGAGTATTAGGTATCCTTCTAATTTACTTAGCTCGCCCATCACGACCGGAGGTCCCGATGAAGTCCATTGCCGTCACCGACACAGTCACGAGGCTCAGCCTCTACGGACTGGTCAACGCCTACCTCGTGCGCGAGGACGACGGTTTCACGCTGATCGACACGACGCTCGCAAGGCACGGCCGCGAGCTGATCGACGCCGCCCGGGCGCTCGGGGCGCCGATCCGCCGCATCGCGCTCACCCACGGTCACGGCGACCACGTCGGCTCGCTCGACGAGCTGCGCGACGTGCTCGGCGCCGAGGTGACGGTCTCGATGGGGACGGGCGACGCTCGCATCCACGCCGGCGAGACGGTGACCGACCGAAAGCTCACCGGCAGCTGGCCGAAGCTCCGCACGATCCCGGACGTGCGGCTGCAGGCGGGGGACAGCGTCGGCTCGCTCGAGGTGCACGAGAGCCCCGGCCACTCCCCCGGTCACGTCGCGTTCTACGACCCCCGCGGCGGCGTGCTCATCGCCGGCGACGTGTTCACGACGATCGGCGGCGTCGCGGTGTCGAGCTTCCGGCACTGGCGATTCCCGTTCGCCGCGATGGCGACGTTCGACCCCGCGCAGGACGTGCGCTCGGCGCGGACGCTGCGGGCGCTCGAGCCGACCGTGCTCGTCGTCGGCCACGGCCGGGAGGTGCGCTCTCCGGCCGCGGCGATCGACGCGGCGATCACGGAGGCCGAGCGCCGCCTCCCGCACACGGAGCAGGCCGCCGCCCGCTGATGGCGCGGGCGGGACTCGACACCGCGGCGGTTGTTCGCGCCGCCGCCGAGCTCGCCGACGAGGAGGGGGTCGAGCGGCTCACGCTCGCGGCGCTCGCCGGTCGGCTCGGGGTGCGCTCGCCGTCGCTGTACGCGCACGTCGACGGGCTTGCCGACCTCAGGGCGCGGATCGGGGTCGACGCCTGCCGCGCGCTGCGGGACGCGCTGGCCGCCGCCGCGGCCGGACGTGCGGGCGCCGAGGCGCTGCGTGCGGTCGCCGGCGCCTACCGCGCCTGGGCGCTTGCGCATCCGGGGCGCTACGCGACGGTCGGGGCCGAGCTCGCGTCCGCGCAGACCGTCCGCGAGGCGGCGGCCGGCGTCGTCGAGGTCATGCTTGCGGTGATGCGCGGCTATGGCCTCGAGGGCGAGGACGCCGTCCATGGCACGCGGGCTGTCCGGTCCGCCGTGCACGGTTTCGTCGTGCTCGAGCAGCAGGGCGGGTTCCGCATGGCCGCCGATCCCGAGCGCACCTGGGAGCGGATGCTCACGATGCTCGACCGCGGCCTGCGCGACCCCGCCTGAGCGCCGGCCGCGGCGCCGGGTGGGCCGCGCCCCGCGCGGCGCTGGGTGGGCCGCGCCGGGTGGGCCGCAGCCGCCGGCGCTGGGTGGGCCGCGCCGCGTGGGCCGCGCTCCGCGCGGCGCTGGGCACCAAACCCACGCTATGTGTGGCTTCGATGCCCAGCGCGTGCTGCTCAGCGGTGCTTGCGGCGGCGGTTCGATGCCCAGCGCGCGCTGCTCAGCGGTGCTTGCGGCGGCGGTTCGATGCCCAGCGCGCGCTGCTCAGCGGCGCCTGCGGCGCTCGTGGTGGTGCCGGCGGTGGTGGCTGCGCCGGTGACGGCGGACGGTCGCCGCGACGCGGATCCGCACGGTCTCGCTCGAGCGATGGCGACGCGCCCGGCGCGCGAGCCTGCCGCTCACGCGGATCGCGCCGCGCCCGAACTCGACCGAGACCTTCTTCTGGGCGCGGCGGAACTCGATCGTCACTGGGCCGCGCCGCTCCTTGACCCGGAACGCGATCCGGCGGTGCCGGCGGCCGGTGGCGGTCGTCACGAACACGACGCGCCGCAGGCGCCCGAACGAGAGCCCGCTTCGGCGCGAGAAGCGCACGGTCACCGAGCGCAGCCTGCGCCCCTGCGGCCGGGTCACCGTGAACTTCAGCCGCGCGCGGCGGACCGGGATCCCGGTGAGCGCCACGCGGCTGAAGCGCGCCGCCGGCGGGATGACGACGAGCGTGAACTGGGTGCTGCCGGCGTTCGTCGCGAAGTTCTCGGCGGCCACGGTCACCGTGGAGCGGCCGGTCTTGCTCGCCGTGCCCGTGATCCGGCCCGTCGTCGGGCTGATCGCAAGTCCCGCCGGCAGCCCGCTCGCGGCGTAGGCGAGCGGCGCGCCGCCGGAGTCGGTTGCGTGGACCTGAATCGACGCCTCCACCTGGGTCGGGAGCCGCACCGTTCCCGGGTTGGCGACCGTCACGGTGTAGACCGGGGCGCGCAGCGAGCAGAGCGCGGGCGCCAGGTTCTGGACGAGCGGCGTGCCGAGGCCGGTCGCGAGGTCGTATCCGGGGCCGACCGGGTACACGCCCGGGTGCGCGCCGGTCGTGTCGTTGCTCGTCGCCGCGGTGAACGCGCTCGGCGCGGTGACATCCCGGAAATAGCCGGCGTAGTTCGCGCCCGCGAGCGCGTAGAGCGACGGGTTGACATCGCCGACGGCCAGGCCGCGGCAGCTCGGCAGCGCGTTCGCGAGCGCGGTGAACGCCGCCCACAACGGCGCCGCGGCGCTCGTGCCGCCGTACGTCATCCAGGCGCTTGAGCCGCCTCCGTCGGGATTCGTGTTCGCGTCGATGACCGTCCCCGTCGAGGGGTCGCCGTCGGCGCTCCCGTCCGGCACCTCCCGGCACGCCGCGGCGCCGCAGCGGCCGCCTGCGGTGAAGCCGTTGATGAGGCCGAGTGAGGCGGCCGCCGAGGACTGGTAGCTCGGCATCGCCGAGAAGGCGGACAGCCCGCCCGTCGTCGCTCCCGCCACCGTCTGGCCGCTCTGGAGGAACGCGCTGTTCCAGATGCCTTCGGTCAGTGCGTTCGATCCGTTCCACGCGACCGGGTTGGCGGCGCTGCCCGAGTACAGCGAGGTGCCCTGGCCGAAGTCGCCCTGCGCGAACAGGCTCGGCACGCCGTAGGCCGAGCCATCATGTCGGCCGTGTAGCCGAAGTAGGGACTCGGCGCCGTCGCGGCCGACTGCTCCCGCGCACCGGCGTGACCGCCTGCCCGCGGACCGCTCAGCCCGACGGGCTGCGGCTGCGCGAGCCCGTTGAGCCCGAGCACCGCCTCGACGTCGCCGCCGTACGAGGCCGGCAGCGTCGGGCGGGCATTCTTACAGCTTCGTGGTGTATCGGCCGGCCGGCCGGCGCAGACCGACGGCGCCGCCGACACCGGCGATCACGAGCAGCCCCGCGCCGATCTCCATCGCGAGATGGAACGAGCGCTCCGAGGCCCGCCGCGCCGCGTGCCGGGCGAGCGCGCGGTCGCCGGCCGGCAGCGCGTGGACGTCGACGGCCGCGAACGCCCGCCGTTCGGCGGCCCGCACGGCGAGTGTCCGCTGCACACTCGGGCGCGCGCCGAGCCCGGCGCGCAGGCTTGAGGAGTACTGGGCGGCGACGAGCGCCCCGACCGCCGCGACCGCGACGAGCCCGGCGGTGCGCGCGATCGCGTTGTTCACCGCGGAGGCGATCCCGGCGCTCGAGTCCGGAACCTCCCTGAGCACGGTCGTGGTGAGCGGCGAGACGGTGAGCGCGAGCCCGAGGCCGAACACGAGCAGCGCCGGCAGCACGTCGAGCAGAGCCGAGACCGTCGTCCCGTAGCGCAGCATGAGCGCGAACCCGAGCGCCACGACGAGCGGCCCGAGCGCGAGGAACGGCCGCGCCCCGAACCGGTCTGCGAGCCCCCCGACGCGCGCGGAGAGCAGGAACATGACGACGGTCGGCACGAGCGTTGTCGACCCGGCCGCGAGCGCGCTCCAGCCGGCGACCTGCTGCAGGTAGATCGACTGGAAGAACGTGAGCAGCGACAGGCCGCCGTACATCGCGAACGTCTGTGCGTTGGCGACCGAGAAGCCGCGGTGGGCGAACAGCGCGAGCGGCAGCATCGGATCGGGGGCGCGTGACTCGAAGGCGACGAACGCCGCGAACAGCGCGACGCCGGCCGCGAGCGCGGCCCACACCGCCGGGTCGGCCCAGCCGAGCACCGGCTGCTCGATGAGCGCGAACGAGATCCCGGCGAGCGCGGCGGCGGCGAGCGCCGCGCCCGGCCAGTCGATCCGCGGCGCGATTCGCTCGTCGGCGCGGGCGGTTCCGGCGGGCACCGCCACCCGCCCGAGCGCGAGCGCGACGAGCACGAGCGGCGGGTTGATCGCGAAGATCCACCGCCACGAGGCGACGTCGACGATCTCGCCGCCGAGCAGCGGCCCGACGAGCACGCCGACGCCGCTCCACGCCGTCCAGCGGCCGATCGCGCCGCCGCGGACCTCCGGGGGGAAGACCGCGACGATGATCGCGAGCGCGGCGGGCGTGAGCAGCGCGCCGGCCACGCCCTGCAGCGCCCGCGCGGCGATCAGCACGCCGATGGACGGCGCGGCCGCGCAGAGCAGGGAGACGAGGCCGAAGCCGGTGACCCCGAGCGTGAACACGCGCCGCTCCCCGAGCCGGTCGGTGAGCGATCCGGCGAGCAGGATGAGCGCTCCGAGCGTGAGCAGGTAGCCGTTCGCGACCCACTGCTGGGCGGCAAACCCGCCGCCGAGGTCGCGCCGGATCGCGGGCAGCGCGACGCCCGTCGCAAACGAGTCGATCGTGACGATCGTCGAGGCGAGGATCGCGCCGACGAGCGCGAGCCTCTGCGTCCGGGTCACCGCGTGCCGGGCGGCGGAAGGAGGGCGTCGGCCCGATCCATCAGCTCCGGTCTCCGGCGAGCGGGAAGCGCGCCCGGAAGATCGTGCCCGTCGGGGGCTCGGTGCGGGACTCGACCGTGAGGCTGCCGTGGTGGCGGTCGACGATGATCCGTCGCGCGCTGTCGAGCCCGAGGCCCGTCCCCCGGCCGACGTCCTTCGTCGTGAAGAACGGGTCGAACACGCGCCGGCGCACCGGCTCGGGGATCCCGGGCCCGCTGTCGGCGATGTCGACCTCCGCGCACTCGCCGTCGAGCCGCGTCGTGATCGTGATCGTCCCGGAGCCGTCGAGCGCGTCGATCGCGTTGTCGAGCAGGTTCGTCCACACCTGGTTCAGCTCCGAGCTGTAGACCCGCGCCGGCGGAAGCGCCGGGTCGTAGTCCCGCACGACCTCGATCGTCGTGTGCTTGAGCTTGTGCTTGAGCAGCGTGAGCGTCGTCTCGATGCCCTCGCGCAGGTCGACCTCGGCGATCTCTCCGGGACGCGCGTACGCGTAGCGCTTGATCGCGATCACGAGGTCGCTCATCCGCTTCGTCGAATCGGTGAGCTCGGCGACGAGCTGGTCGGCGGCGAGCGTCGCCCCGATCCAGCGCACGACCGGCACCGCGAGCGGGCCGGCGATCTCCCCGATCTCCCGCACGTGCCCGGGCTCGGTGCCGCTCGCCGCAAGCGTCGCCGCGAGCTCCCACGGGCTCGGCGTCCCCAGCTCGGCGAGCGCGTCGGAGAGCTCGTCCTCCCGGTCGGCGGCCTCAAGGCTTGAGAGCGCACTCGTCGACCGGCGGCGCTCGACCGCGTCCCGCTGGAGCGCGACCAGCCGGCTCGCCTGCTCGCGCTCGACCCCGGACTCGACGAACACCCCGATCGTCTGCGAGAGCACGCCGAGCGCCTCGGCGAGCTCGCCCGCGGCCCGCTGCGCGGCTGACGCGGGATTGTTCAGCTCGTGGGCGAGCCCGGCCGCCATCGTGCCGAGCGACTCGAGCCGGTCGTGCTGCTGCTGGCGCTGGCTCGCCCGGGCGAGCATCGGCTTCATCTGGCCGATCACGCGCAGGAACACCGAGCGCTCGACCCGTACGAGGTCGAGGAACGGCTCGGGGGCGAGGCGCGCGTAGCGCACGTCGGTCGCGGCGCGCAGCGCGATCGGCGAGGGGTTGCCGAGCATCGTCGGCACCGCGCCGATCCACGTCGGGGCGTACTGGCTGCCCTGCACGGCCTCCATGTCGCCGTCGAGCGAGAGCATCTCCAGGCGGCCGTCGAGCAGGAGCACGACGCCGTCGTGGCCGCCGCGCTCGCGGATCCGGTCCCCGCGCGCCCCGGTGTGGATCGTCGCTCTCGCGGCCCAGCGCTCGAGGGTCGCGTCGTCGAGGTCGTCGAACAGGTCGATCGGGCGGAGGTCGGCGGCGGTCGCGGCGGGCGCGCCGGGCGCCGCCGCGCGGTCCGGACCGGTGGTCTCGGTCGAGGTCGACGCGCTCATCCGCTCATCCGTCGGCGAGATACTGGTGGATGAGCGAGACCGCCATCGAGCCCTCGCCGACGGCGCTCGCCACGCGCTTGATCGAGCGCGCGCGGACGTCACCGGCGACGAACACGCCGGGCACGCTCGTCTCGAGCGTGTACGGCGGGCGGCTGAGCGGCCAGCCGTGCTCGCGGACGTCGAGCCCGGCGAGGATGAAGCCCTTCTCGTCGCGGGCGACGACGCCGTCGAGCCAGTCGGTGCGCGGCGCCGCGCCGATGAACACGAAGCAGGCGTCGACCGTCTCGGCGCTCTCCGTCCCGTCCGGCCCGCGGACCGTGAGGCGCGCGAGGTGACCGTCCTCGCCCTCGGCGGCGATCGCCTCCGAGCCCGTGCGCACCTCGATGTTCGGCGTCGCCTCGATCTGCTCGATCAGGTAGTGCGACATCGACTTGGCGAGCGAGTCGGCGCGCACGAGCATCGTCACTCGCCTGGCGAAGTTCGCGAAGTAGACGGCCGCCTGGCCGGCCGAGTTCGCGCCGCCGATCACGACCACGTGCTGGTCGGCGCAGGCGCGGGCCTCGGTGAGCGCTGCGCCGTAGTAAACGCCCGCGCCGGTGAGCTCGGCGAACCCGGGCGCCTGCATCCTCCGGTAGGAGACGCCCGAGGAGATGATCACGCTGTTGGCCGACAGCTGCGCGCCGCCGGTGAGCTCGATGATCCGCCCCGCGCCCTCCACCCGCAGAGCGGTCGCCTTGGAAACCGTGAGCAGTTCGGCGCCGAGCCGCCGCGCCTGGGTGGTCGCGCGTCGCGCGAGGTCGGAGCCCGACAGCCCGGATGGGAACCCGAGGTAGTTCTCGATCCGGCTCGACTGCCCGGCCTGGCCACCCGGCGCCTCGGACTCGACCATCACCGTGCGCAGGCCCTCGGAGGCCCCGTACACAGCGGCGGCCAGGCCGGCGGGACCGCCGCCGACGATGACGAGGTCGTAGTGGTCGGCCGATGGCGCGGCCGAAACCCCGAGCCGCCTCGCAAGGTCGGCGACCGACGGCTGCTTGAGCGGCGTGCCGTCCTCCAGCACGACGACCGGCAGGCAGTCCTCGCCCATCCCGCAGGCGGCGAGCAGCTCCCGCGCCTCGCCGTCGCCGCCCTCGATGTCGAGCCAGCGGCCGGGCACGCGGTTGCGCGCGATGAAGTCCCGCAGGTCGTGGGTCGGCTTGCTGAACCGGTGCCCGAGCACCCGCACGCCGCCGCGCTGGTGCAGCTCCGCCTTGCCCTCCCAGATCTCGAGCAGGTCGCCGACGACCGGGTAGAGCCCCTCCTCCGGCGGGTCCCAGGGCTTGAGCAGGTAGTAGTCGAGGTTCGCCTCGTTGATCGCCGCGATCGCCGCCGCCGTGTCCGAGTAGGCGGTGAGGAGCGCGCGGCGGGCCTCGGGATAGATCTCGCGCGCGCGGGTGAGGAAGTCGGTGCCGCTCATCGCGGGCATCCGCTGGTCGGAGACGATCAGCGCGACGTGATCGCCGCGCCGGCGGAGCTCCTCCAGCAGCTCGAGGGCGTCCGTGCCCGAGCCGGCGCGCATCACCCGGTAGCGCTCGCCGAAGCGCCGGCGCAGGTCGCGAGCGACGGCGGCAAGCACCGCGGGCTCGTCGTCGACGCACAGGATCGCCGCCAGGCGCGTCGGCCGCCCATGGGACGACGCGCCGTCGTCGGCGGTGCCCGCATGGTCGCCGGCGGCGGGGCCCGCATGGTCGCCGGCGGCGGTGCCCGCATCGGCGCCGGCGGTCGCCTCGGCGTTCCGCTCCGGCTCGGTCTCGGTGGCCACGCGCGCTACCGGCTCAGCATCGGCGATGGCGGGATTCGCGTCTCCCCCTGCACCGTGTCGATCAGCATCGTCACCTCGTCCTCATAGCACCAGCTCCACCGCTCGCCCGGCTCGAGCGAGCGGATCAACGGGTGGCCGGCGCCGCGGGCATGGGCGGTCGCGTGGCGGTCCGGGGAGTCGTCGCAGCAGCCGACGTGGCCGCACTCCAGACAGATCCGGAGGTGAAGCCAGACGCCGCCGTCGCGCAGGCATTCCTCGCAGCCCTCGACGGACTCCGGCAGCTCGGTGACGGTGACGGTGTTCAAATGGGTGCAGGAACCGGTCATAGGGCCAGCATGACAAAGCCGTCAAGGGCTCCCTGACGATGCCGCGCGCGGCGGCCTGGGGCGGCGCCGGGGCGGCTCAGGCGCCGGCGCGCCCCTCGAGCCGGTATGCCCAGGCGAGCGTCTCGGCCACCGCCCGCCACAGCGGCTCGGGCACCTCGGCGCCGAGCTCGAGGCCGGAGAGTGCCTGCACGAGCGCGGGATCCTCGCGCACCGGGACGCCGGCCGCGCGCGCGGCCTCGACGATCCGCTCCGCGATGTGGCCGGCGCCGGTCGCGGTGAGCGTCGGCGCCCGGTCTCCGGGCTCGTAGTGGAGCGCGGCGGCGCGGCGGCGCTCGGGGGGGCGACGCGGCGGCTCAGGCATGCGCTCGCTCGGGGACGTGAGGCGCCGGTGGAGGTCGGTCAGGCATACACATCGAGCGGCCGGCGACGGGCGATGACGGTGACGGTCGCGGGTCGCTCGCACACGCGCGTGAGCGCGTCGCGCAGCTCGCCGGCCCCGGCCTGCGCGTGCGCGAGCGCCTCCCCGGGATCGGCGGCGATCGCGGCGCGCACCGATGCCGCGTCGAGGCCGAAGCGGAGCTCGAGCGGGCCGAGCCCGGGCAGGTCGAGCCGCAGCGCGAGCGCGTGGTCGCCGCTGCGGCCGCTGCCGCCGCGGGACTGCTCCTCGCCCCCGTCCGGGAGCACCTGGAGCTGCGCGCCGCCGGGGAGGGGGATCGGCGCCGCGAGTGGCGGCGGGGCCTCGGGCGCGGGGGTCGGCGCGGCGGTGTCATGCGGGTCGACCGACAGCAGCACCCGGTCCCCGCTCACGTCGCGCACGACGAGCCGCAGGCTCTGGCCGGCGGCGAGCTCGCGGGGAAGCTCGGCCTCGAGCAGGTAGCCGGCGATCGCGAGCCTGCCGCCCGACCCCTCGTCGGAGGCGACGACCCGGGCCATCATTCCCCGGCCGGGCGACAGTGTGAGCCCGGGCAGCAGGACGTCCCGAACGAGCGCGAGGTCGAGGGCGAGGACCGACATCTCCTGGTTTGTACCCGCCGCCGGCGGCGTCCGCGAATCGTGCCGCCTGCGCGTCGGCGGCGAGGAGGACCGGTACGCCCGCGTGTCGGCGCGAGGACCGCTACACCCGCTCGTCGGCGGCGGCGAGCGCGAGCAGCGTCCCGCGGCCGAGCGAGCGGCTCGCGATCACGCACGTGTGCCCGTCGCGCCGCCAGGTGACGTAGCGCGCGCCGTCGCTCGTGGCAAGCACGTAGAGGACGCCATGCGGCCCGCGGACGTGGGCGCCGTGCGGCACCGGCAGCGCGGCCCCGGAGACGATCGAGTATCCGGCGCGCCCTGAGCCCACGACGTAGAACACGGTCGTCACCCGGCGGCCGTCGAGCGTGTCCTGGCGCACGCCGCTCGCCCGCCATCCGGCGAAGCTCGCATAGGATGGGAACGGGATCCGCCGCGCCCCGCGCGGGCGCAGCGCCAGCAGCTCGCGATTGGACGGGTCGACCGCGGGCGCCGGGCCGGTCGCCGCGGCCAGGGCGAGCCGCGCGGTGCGCTGGACGGTGGGGACGGCGCCGCCGTGCAGCGCGATCGCGACGACCGCGACGAGCGCCGCCGCGAGCGCGACGAGCGCGACCGTCGCGCGCGGGCGCCACACCGCGATCCGGCGCCGTTCGGCCGCCCGGCGGCGAGGCGCGCCGAGGCCTGGACCGGCGAGCCGCCGGAGCCCCCCACGGCCGCGCGCGCCGCCCGAGGCGTCGGCCAGCTCCCGCACCGACGCGCGCAGGCCCGCGGGCGCGGTGACGTCGGCCGCGGCCCTGACGACCGACACCGCCCGCTCCTGCTCACGGAGTCGCGCCCGAAGCTCCGGGGAGCCCGCGACCCGGGCGCGCAGCGCCGCGCGCTCGGGCGCGGGCAGGGAGCCGTCGGCCAGGCGGGTGAGCTCCGCCTCGTCGGGGCCGAGGTGGTCCTCTCGGGTGCGCTGCCGGCTGTCGTCGTCCATGTCGGACTTCTCGTCGTCCATCAGGCAAGACTCCGGTTCGGGGGCGATCCTTCCCGGCTCTCGTCGAACCGCTCGGCGATCCGCCGCCGCGCCCGGTACAGCCGGGTCGTGATCGTCGCCTCGCGCGTATCGAGCACGCGGGCCGCCTCGCCGTAGGAGAGTCCGACGATGTCGACGGCGACGATCGCCAGCCGGAAGTCCTCGGGCAGCTCGCTGATCGCGCGCAGCACCTCGGCCGTCTCGGCGACACGGTCGGGGGCGGGCGCCCGCGGGTCGACGGGTTCGCGGTCCTCCTCGATCGCGGTCGTGCGCGGGCGGCGCGACTGCGTGCGCAGCGAGGAGCGGAACGTGTTGCGCAGCGCCTGCACGAGGTAGCCGCGCTCGTCGCCACGGATCAGCCGGGGCCGCGCGAGCACGCGCGCGAACGTCTCCTGGACGAGGTCCTCGGCGTCCTCGCGCGATCCGCACATCGCCCACGCAGCGCGGTACATCGCGTCGAGATGATCTCCCAGAGCCTGGGGGTCGAGCCGTCGCACGCCGGCCACGAATGCTACGCCCGCGGGCGCGGCGCGGCGAAGCCCCCCGGGGGCGGCTCGATGTCGGCCCCCGGACGCGGCTGCGCGAACACGCCCGCGGCCATCATCTGCGCGAGCGGCGCGACGATCGCCGCCGGATCCTCGAGGCCGAGCGCGCCGCCGACGAGCGCGACGTGGAGCACGCGCTCGCAGCCCCACATGAGGCACGCCGCCAGCGCCTCCGGATCGGCTCCCGGCGGCGCGGACCCCGCCGCCCGGGCGGCCTCGATCACCCGCGCGACCGGCCTGCTGAACGTCCCCATCACGTCGAACCAGAGCGCCCGGAGCTCCGGGTCGTGCGGCCACTCCTCGCTCGCGGTGCGCAGCAGCGGGCCATGCGCGGTCGCGAGGCCGACCCAGCGCTCAAGCGAGGTGCGGATCGCCGCCTCCGGATCGTCCACGGCCTCGGACAGGAACGGCTCGACGGCGTGAACGAGCTCGTCGACGACCCGACGCAGGCACGCGGCGAGCATGGCCGACCGCGTCGGAAAGTGGGCGTAGAAGCTCGTCCGGGAGACGCCGGCGGCGTCGATGATGTCGCCCACCGACAGGTCCGCGAACGGCCGCTCGCGCAGCAGCCGCTCGGTCGCGTCGAGGATCGCCGCGTCGGCCGGCCGGGTGCGGGCGGGGGAGCTCACCGCCGCCTGAGCCGCTCGCGTCGTCGCCCGAGCCGTGGCTGGATCATGACCGGCCCACCAGGCGGACCCTGACATCCGGCAGCTCGCCGAACCGAGCGTTCTCGTCGGTGGTGAGGACGATGCGGTCGGCGGCGCGCGCCGTCGCAGCGATGATGAGGTCATGCGCGCCCCGCCTCGTGCCGGTGCGCTGTACGTGGGCGAGCAGCGCGGCATGATGATCCGCGACGGCGCGATCGTAGTCGTAGAGCGGCAGGACCTGCAGCACCTCCTCAAGAAAAGCGCGCTGGGCGGCCGCCCGTCCCGGATCCGGATCGAGCCGCACGCCGGCGAGATACTCGGCGACGGCGAGCGCCGGAATCGCCACGTCGTCGGCGTCGGCCATCGTCGCGACGTCGATCCGACCACGGACGCCGGCGATGAGCACGCCGGTGTCGAGGATCAGCCGCGCCACGGGTCGGCGTCCAGCTCCGCAGTTGACGCCTCGCGGACGGCGGCAACGCGATCGGCGAGCACCTCATCCAGCGCGGGG
The DNA here is from genome assembly GCA_035294545.1 of Solirubrobacteraceae bacterium. Taxonomy (GTDB): domain Bacteria; phylum Actinomycetota; class Thermoleophilia; order Solirubrobacterales; family Solirubrobacteraceae; genus Palsa-465. The sequence continues at coordinate 33,597 of DATGKS010000004.1, forward strand.
TTCTGGTGCCAGCGCTCGAACACCTCGCGCAACGCGACCCCGTTCGATCGGGACGCAGGGCTGATTGCCGCCACGCGGCGGCCGGCGCGGGTGATCACGATCGTCTCGCCGCGCTCGGCCGAGTCCAGCACCGACGAGAAGTTCCGGGCCACCTCTGAGGCCGACATTTCTCGCACCTGAGTCAGGATATCAGAATCATACGTTCGGATCGGCGGCGTGGGACGTCGGCGAGGGCGGTCAGGTACCGTCGCGCATCGTGCGCCGCACGTCGTTCGAGCCCGAGCACGCCGACTACCGCGAGTCCGTGCGCCGCTTCATCGCCGAGGAGATCGCGCCCCATCACGAGCGCTGGGAGCGGGAGGGAATCGTGCCGCGCGAGCTGTTCGCCCGCGCCGCCGAGATGGGGATGCTCGCGATGCAGGTCCCCGAGGAGTACGGCGGCGCCGGCGTCGACGACTTCCGCTTCAACCAGATCCTGTGCGAGGAGGTCGGGATCACGGGTGTCTCCGGCTCGGGGCTCGGCATCACGCTCCACAACGACATCTGCCTGCCCTACTTCCTGCACTTCTGCAACGAGGAGCAGCGCGCGCGCTGGCTGCCGGGGATCGCCGACGGCTCGCTCATCACCGCGCTCGGAATGACCGAGCCGGGCATCGGGTCCGATCTCGCCTCGATGCGGACGACCGCGATCGCCTCAGCCGACGGCTCCGAGTACCTCGTCAACGGCTCCAAGACGTTCATCACGAACGGCATCAACGCCGACCTCGTGATCCTCGCCGCCAAGACCGACCCCTCCGAGCGCCACAAGGGCATCTCGCTGCTCATCGTCGAGCGGGGGATGGAGGGCTTCGAGCGCGGGCGCAACCTAGAGAAGGTCGGGATGCACTCCCAGGACACCGCGGAGCTGTTCTTCGAGAACGTGCGCGTGCCCGCCGAGAACGTGCTCGGCGAGGTCGGCCAGGGCTTTCGCTACATGACCTCGAACCTCGCCCAGGAGCGGCTGTCGATCGCCGTGGCGGCCGTCGGCGCGGCCCGCGGCGCGCTCGACCAGACGCTCGCCTACGTCAAGGAGCGCACCGCGTTCGGTCAGCCGGTCGGCGCCTTCCAGCACTCGCGCTTCGCGCTCGCCGAGATGGCGACCGAGATCGCGCTCGCGACGACGTTCTGCGACCAGGCGGTGCTCGCCCTCAACGCCGGCGAGCTCACCGCCGAGGATGCGGCGATGGCGAAGTGGTGGTCGACCGAGCTCCAGGGCCGCGTGATCGACCGCTGCGTGCAGCTGCACGGCGGCTACGGCTACATGCTCGAGTACCCGATCGCCCGCGCGTTCGTCGACGCTCGGGTGACGCGCATCTACGGCGGGACGACCGAGATCATGAAGGAGATCGTCGGCCGCTCGCTCGGCCTGTGAGCGGCCGGGACGGAACGGGCGCCGGCGCGGACGCCGTCCGCGGGTCGGGTGCCGGCGGGTCCGGCGACCCCGGCGCGCCGGATGGCCCGCGTCCGCGCGGGCGTCGCCCCACGACCCACGACGCGGTGCTCGCCGCGACGACCGAGCTGCTGGAGACGGTGCCGCTGGCCGAGCTGTCCGTGCAGCAGATCCTCTCGGCGGCGAGCGTCGGGCGTACGAGCTTCTACGAGCACTTCTCCTCCAAGGAGGATGTCGTCGTCAAGCTGCTGCGCTCGGTGAGCGCGGACATCGCGCGGGAGATCGAGCCGATGTTCGCCCGTGCCGAGCGCACCCCCGAGCAGGCCTTCCACGAGGGCCTCGCGCGGCTCATCCGGATGTGGGAGCGCTACGCGCCGCTGATGGTGACCGGCAGCGTCGAGTGGCCCCAGGTCCCGGAGCTCCGCCGGCTGTGGCTGCGCATCCACGCCGACCTCACCCGGCGGATCGCGGCCGTCATCGAGGCCGACCGCGCGAGCGGTCTCGCGCCGGCGGGCGCCGAGCCGGAGGCGCTCGCCGCCGCGCTCGTCTGGAGCACCGAGCGCGCGCTGCTCGTCTCCCGGACCGGCGGGAACCTCGCGCTGCCGCGGCCCGAGGCGCTCGTCGAGCCACTCACCCAGCTGTACGTGCGCTCGATCTACGGCCGTCGGTAGCCGCGGACGGCCGCGCTCGATCGACGGCCGTCGGTAGCCGCGGACGGTCGCGCTCGATTGACGCCCGTCGGTAGCCGCGCGCGCGGCAGGTCGTTTGCCGGCCGCGTCGAATCATGGACAACCCGCCCCTTGTGGGGGGTTGTTCTGCGAGATATTGGGGATCGGGGCCCGCCGGGTGTACGATGCCCGCCTTGCTTCATTGCGAATCATCCCTGGGGAGGGTTGTATGACGGAAGTTGCCACCCCCGCCGCACCGCAGACCGCGCTGGACAGCGACGGTCTCGATCGCGGGGTCGGATTCCTTGGCCTCTTGTGGGCCTCCGAGACCTCGATCATCGGGTCCGGGTGGTTGTTCGGGGCTCTCGGAGCGGCCACCATCGCCGGGCCCGCGGCGATCATCGGCTGGGCGCTCGGGTCGGTCATCATCCTCGTGCTCGCGCTCGTGCACGCCGAGCTCGGCGGCCTGTTCCCGGTGTCGGGAGGCACGAGCCGGTTCCCGCACTACGCGTTCGGCTCGTTCGCCGGCGCCACCTTCGGCTGGGCCTCCTACCTGCAGGCGGCGACGGTCGCGCCGATCGAGGTGCTGGCCGCGATCCAGTACCTGTCGACCGCGCACTGGGCGCGCAACTTCTTCATCTCCAACGCGGCGGCAGGTGGCGCCGGCGGCACGCTCCACGGCTGGGGGTATCTGGCCGCGGCGATCATGCTCGTGTTCTTCGTCGTCGTCAACATCGTCGGCATCCGCATGTTCGCTCGGATCAACAACCTGATCACGAGCTGGAAGATCCTCATTCCGCTGATCACCATCTTCGTGCTGCTGATCGGCCATTTCCACAGCGCCAACCTCGGGTCCGCCGGCGGCGGCTTCTTCGTCCACAGCGGCGCCCTGAAGTCGATCCTGCTCACGCTGCCGGCCGGGATCATCTTCTCGCTGCTCGGCTTCGAGCAGGCGGTGCAGCTCGGCGGCGAGTCGGCCAATCCCGGCCGCGACCTCCCGCGCGCGGTGATCCTCTCGATGCTCATCGGCGGCGCCGTCTACATGCTGATCCAGCTGTCTTTCCTCGGGGCGATGCCGACGAACGTCCTCAGGGCCAATCACGGCTGGACGGGCCTGGCGACGAGCACGAGTCCCGTCGCGGCGAAACTCCAGGCCGGGCCGTTCTTCACCCTGGTGTCGATCGCCGGCATCTCGTGGCTGGCGACCGTGCTTCGCATCGACGCCGTCGTCTCGCCCGCCGGCACCGGGCTCATGTACGAGACATCCTCGTCGCGTCTGTCGTTCGGCCTGTCGCGGAACGGGTTCGTTCCGGTCGCGTTCGAGCGGGTCAACGAGTCGAAGGTTCCAGTGTTCGGCGTGATCATCGCCACGCTCGTCGGCGTCCTGTTCCTGCTGCCGTTCCCCAGCTGGGAGAAGCTCGTCGGCATCGTCACCAGTGCGTCCGTGTTCATGTACGCGGGCGCCCCGGTCGCGCTCGGCGCGCTCCGCAAGCAGAAGCCGGAGCTGCCGCGTCCCTACCGGCTGCCGGCGGCGGGGATCCTCGGTCCGGCGGCATTCGCGGGCGCCAACTATGTGATCCTGTTCTCCGGCTGGCAGACGTACAGCACGCTCGTGGTCGCGCTCCTGATCGGCTACGCGCTCATCTGGATCTCCTATGCGCTGAAGCTCAACCCGAAGGCGCCCAAGATGGACTGGCAGGCGGCGCCGTGGATCATCGGCTGGATCGTCGGGATGGGCGTCATCAGCTACCTGGGGGACTTCGGCGCCGGCGGCATCATCGGCGGCATCGGGTTCTTCAAGAACGTGCTCTCCCAGGGCGGCACCGACGCCATCGGCTTCGCGGGCTGCCTCATCGCCTCGGGGCTGTTCAGCCTGATCGTCTACTACTGGGCGGTCGCGAGCTGCCTGCCGCAGCATAAGGTGGACGAGTACGTGCGGGACGTGTACCCTCCGCCGGTCGCCGAGTAGCACCCAGTTTCGCGCCCGAAGGAGAGAGGCAACAAGACCCGCCCGCCCCGCTTTGGCCGGCGGGTCTTCTTGCGTCTCGGGCCGGTAGGCTCCGCCGGTGGCCGCGCCCCGACTCTGGTCCTGGCACCTGTCTCCGTTCGCAGGCAGGGTGCGAATCGCGGCGGCGGTGACCGGCGTCGAACTCGACCTGATCGAGATCGATCCGGTCCAGCGCCCGCCCCGCCTGCGTGAGCTCAATCCGGCGAACCGGGTTCCGGTGCTGGAGCTCGCCGGCACCGGTGGTACGGATCACGAGCTCGTCGTGCGCGAGTCGAGCGCGATCTGCGACTGGCTCCAGGACGTGCGCTCCGGCCCGTCGCTGTGGCCCGAGGACCCGGCGCGCCGCGCCGTCGCGCGCGGCCTCATGCGCTGGCTCGATGACCAGATCACGGTCTCGTTCTTCCTGTCGTTCCGCAAAGAGGCGTTCGGCCCCGCCGACGGCGACCCGCCCGACATCGTCGAGCGCCTGCGCGCGCGGCTCATGCGGCGCTGGCCCGCGCTGGAGGCCGAGCTCGCCCGCGGCGGAACCGGCTGGCTCGCGGGCTGTGAGGAGCCGTCGCTTGCCGATCTGTCGGGGATGCCGCTCGCGGTCCGGGTCCCCCAGTGGGCCC
>DATGKS010000005.1:0-4210 GCA_035294545.1 Solirubrobacteraceae bacterium
CCCTCCTCGGCGGCTGGGCCTACGCCGCGATCTACCGCTCAAGCGCCGAACGGACGGCTGCCCTCACCGGCTGGCTCGACTGGTACAACACGCGACGACCACACGGCTCACTCAGCCACAAGCCACCCATCGCTCGCCTCAGCCAGCTGAACAACCTCCTCGGGTCCTACACCTAGGCAGCGGCGCGCGTGTCGGTGATCCGCATCGTGTGCCCGAACTCCGGCCCGTGCACGACATGGGAGCTTGCGGGAACCGCGCCGCGGCGGCGGCGGCACAACTCGCAGACGCACTCGCCGCTCGAGTATTCGTAGACGCGCTCCCCGACCAGGGGCGTGCGGTGGCAGCTCGTGCAGCGCTCCGAGGCTCCGGCGAGCCGCTCGTCGAGCCCGCGGCGGAGCAGCGCCAGCTCGAGCTCGAGCATGTCCTGCGCCGAGATCGTCATGACGAGCTATTCGCAACGATCGTCCGCGCTCCTTCCCGACGCCCCGAACATTCGCCGAGGGTTACGCGTCCTTTAGCTTGACTTTGCGGCCCGGGGGCTATCATCTGCCGACCACGCTCGCCGCTCGACGCGTCGCCCCCTCACGCCGTCGGCCGGCACTCCAGCGCCCCCAAGGAGTCGGTCGTATGAAAGCTTGGACCTCAGGAAGTGTTGCCGGAACAGGGACTTTCCGTTGCACGGAATGCGATTCTCCGGTGTCGCTGGACGCGGCTCACGAACTGCCCACCTGCCCCAACTGCGGGGGAACCGAGTTCGTCCGGGCGTCGCTGTTCACGACCTCGCAGCAGCCGCTGCTCGATCTCGGGGGCGCGACCGTCGAGGACGCCTCGTGGCTCGGCGAGATCCGCACGGCGCTCACCGAGCCCGGCCAGTACATCGTCTACCGGGCGGACGGCGATCCGATTGCCTACGCACTGACGCGCGAGTGGACCCGGATCGGCCGCAGCCTCGCCGCCGACATCCGGTTCGACGACCCGACCGTCTCGCGCCGGCACGCGCTCATCGTGCGCCAGCCGGACGGCCTCAGGGTGCTCGACGACCGCAGCCTCAACGGCGTGTTCGTCAACGGGGAGCGCGTCGAGTGGTCGACGCTCGCCGACGGGGACGAGGTCGTGATCGGCCGCCACCACCTGCACTTCATCGACGTCCCGGCGATCTCCGGGATGCGCTACGAGCGCGCCCCCGGGTCGAGCGCCGACGCCTCGCCCGCGTAACGCGCCTCACACACCCGCCGGGCGCCGCGCGGGTAGAGTCGACGCGCAGCATGGCCGAGACGATCGCGGTCCTCTCCCAGAAGGGCGGCACCGGCAAGACGACGACGGTACGGACGCTCACCGACGTGTACCGGCGCGTCGGGCTGTCGGTGCTCGCGGTCGACCTCGACCCGCAGGGCAACCTGTCGGACTATCTCGACGTCGATCCTGACGCCTCGCCGACGATCGGCGACGTGCTCTCCGGCCGGGCCAAGGCGCGAGCCGCCGTCCACGACGGGATCATCCCGGCGAACCTCAACCTCGCCGAGGCCGAGCTCGCGCTCGGCGGCAAGATGGGCCGCGAGCTCACGCTGCGCAAGGCGCTGCGGGAGGTCTCCGGCGACTACGACCTCGTGCTGATCGACTGCCCGCCCGCGCTGGGGCTGCTCACGGTCAACGCGCTCGTCGCCGCCGACCACGCGCTGCTCTCCGCCGAGGCCCAGTACTTCGCGCTTCAGGGCGTCGAGCAGGCGCTCGAGGTGATCGAGCTTGCCCGGGAGACGCTCAACCCGAGCCTCGAGTGGCTCGGCGTCCTGCTCAACATCGCCGACATGCGCACCCGGCACTCGCGCGAGGCGTTCGCGTCGCTGCGCTCCCACTTCGGCGACAAGCTGCTCGACACGACGATCCGCTCCTCGATCGCCTACGCGGAGTCCGCCGAGCGCGCCCTATCGATCATCGACTACCGGCCGGACCTCGGCGCCGACTACCTCGCCGTCGCCGATGAGCTCCTGCGCCGCCTCGGCATCCAACGCGGCCGGCGCGCGCTGCGCGCGATGCTCCGGGAGGCCGCACCCGCGACCGCCGACGTCGCCGGCGACTGAGCGCCGGCCCGGGGTGTCCGCGGCCCTCGGTCCGTTCCCACCGCTCGCGCCGCTCCGCCGCTCGCTGCCGGCCCGCTTCTCACACCGTTCTTCGATCTGGGGCCGAGACTCCCGCGCCATGTCCGCCCGCCCCGCAGCGCCCGCTGTGGCCTCGCCGCCGGTCGCCCGGCCCCGCTGGGAGCTCCCGGCGCTCGGCGCGCTCGCGGTCCTCAGCTTCGTCTGCTTCGCGATCACGATCAAGAGCGCGCCCGGCGGCCTGCCCGCGCATCCGCTGCTCGTCCACGTTCCGGTCATCCTCATCCCGATCGCCGGCTTCGGCGCGCTCGTGCTGATGGCGCGCCCGCAGTGGCTCGCGGGCCTTGGCGGCCCGTGGATCGGTCTGACCGCGGTCGTCGCCCTCGGCGGGCTCGACCTCGCGACCAACGCGGGCGAGTCGCTGCGCACGACGCTCGGCCTCGACAACCCGGCCGGCGGCGGGGTGGCGCGGATCGTGAGCATTCATGCCTCGCTCGCCGACCAGCTGCGCGCGATGTTCATCCTGTTCACGGCCGTCTACCTGGTCACGCTCGCGGTCCACGCGACGGCCGACGGATCCTCGTCGGGCGTGCCGTTCGGCGACCGCATCTTCGCGCGGATCCGCACCCTTCCCGGCGCGCTCATCGGGCTGCGGCTCGTCACCGCGGTGCTCGCGGTCCTCTGCCTCGTGTGGGTCTACCGCGTCGGCGACGAGGGGGCGAGGGCCGTCTGGTACGTCCGGCTGCACGCCCCGCCGGGCTGACCCCCAGGACCTACCCGGTCGAGCACGCACGCACCGACAGGCCACCCGCCCGAGCGATATCGTCGGGCGCCGACGATGGCCGCGACCCCGGGGATCCACCACGACGGGACGCTCACGCGCGCATTCACCGCGCAGGCCGACGGCTTCAACCGCTCGAGCGCCGCCAACGACGCCGGGGTGCTGCGGACGATCCTCGCGCACGCGGCGCCCGCCCCCGACGAGACGTGGCTCGAGGCAGCGTGCGGACCGGGCGTCGTGAGCCGCCATCTCGCGCCGCACGTGCGCGCCGTCCATGGCGTCGACCTCACGCCCGCGATGGTCGAGCTCGCGCGGCAGAGCGCCGCGGCCGCGGAGATCGCAAATGTGACGTTTGCGGTCGGGGACGCGACCGCGACCGGCCTGCCGGACGCCTCCTTCGACGGCGCGATCACCCGCTTCTCGCTGCACCACATCCCGGTCCCGGGCCGCGTCCTCGAGGAGCTCGCCCGTGTCGTGAGTCCCGGCGGGGGGATCGTCGTCGCCGACCATCTCGCCGACGAGGACGCGGACGCATGCGCATGGTCGCAGGAGGTCGAGCGGCTGCGCGATCCCTCCCACTGGGCGTCGCTCACCGCGCTCCGCCTGCGCGAGCTCGGCGAGACCGCGGGCCTGCGGCTCGACGCGGAGACGGTCGTCCCGATCGAGCTCGACTTCGATGACTGGCTGCGCCGCGGCGGAGAGGACCCGGATGCCCACCGGCTCGTGGAGCGGCTCGTCGGCGAGCCCCCTCGGACGGCGAGGCGGTTTCGGGTCGCGCGCGGCGGAGATGGCCGGACGCTCGGCCTCGACGTCTGGGTCGGGCGCTTCGTGCGCTGAGCGGCGGGCCGCCCGCTGTCACGGAGGCGAGAGGGTCGCGCCCACGCGAGGGTCGTCGTCACGGCCGTGAGGTCGCGCCCGCCCGGGCGGGCGGGCGGGCGGGCGACGCCTGCTCAGAGCTCCCGGACGCCGGCGCCGTGCGGCTCGAATGGAGCGCGCAGCACGGCGGCCCAGCCATCGGCCTCGGCCTGAAGACGCTCCATGACCGCGCCCGTCTGCTCGTAGTGGCACCACACGAGCACGGTCGGCCCGGCGCCCGAGATCGTCGCCCCGAGGGCGCCGAGGGCGGGCGCGCGACGGAGCAACTCGACCGAGCGGGGAAACAGGTGGGCGCGGTGGGGCTGATGCAGGCGATCCTCCAATCCCGCCGCTATGCAATCGTAGTCACCGACGCTCAATCCGAGGGTGAGAGTTGCGATCGCGGCAAGGTTCGAGACCGCGTCGGAGAGCTCGACGACCGCCGGCAGCGCGGCCCGCGAAAGCTCGGTCCGCACCGGCT
>DATGKS010000006.1:0-14996 GCA_035294545.1 Solirubrobacteraceae bacterium
AGCTCTCACTCGACCAGGCGATGGAGTTCGTGCGCGTCGACGAGTGCGTCGAGGTGACACCCCGCAACGTGCGCCTGCGCAAGCTGGCGCTGTCGAAGACCGACCGCGTCAGGCTCGCGCGGCGGGCCGCTCAGGTCGCGCACTCATAGCGGGCGCGGAGCTCGCGGCGGGCGTCGTCGCTCGTGGTGGCGCACCGGGTGTCAAGACACGCCCAGGAGCGGCCGGTCGGCCGGCACTCGGCTGTAGGAGGATTCGATCAGGTCGTGCTTGTGCGGGCCGGTGATCCGCCAGGTGACCGTGAACCGGTCGCCGCCCTCGACCGCGTAGCGGGCGTGGTAGAAGTCGGCGCCGCACCGGTGGGTCGCCTCGCAGATGCCGCTGCGCAGGTCGAGTCGGTGGAACGGGCGGCCGTCGGCGAAGCGGACCTCCCACGCGCCGCCCGCGGCGGGCGCGATCCGCAGCGTGCGCTCCGCGGGGCCATCGTGGGCGCCGAGGCGCAGGCGGCCGCGCTCGTGCCAGAGGAGGACGTCGGGCTCCCGCGGGTCGGGCGTGAAACGGGCGCGGCCCTCGAAGCGGCCGGCGTTGCCGTTGATGGCGCGGGCGATCGTCCACTCGCCCGTGAGCCAGCGGGAGAGGTCGCCGGGAGCAGGCAGGCCCGTGGCGGCTCGAGCGGCGGCGATGCGGGACGCGTCGGGTCGGGCGGCGGCGGGGCGGGACGCTGCGGGTCGGGCGGATGCGGCCGGATCGATCACGCCGCAGACGATGACAGCCGTCGGGATCGGACGGCGGAAACCTGCCAAAAGCGGGTCTTTGCAGGATCTCGTGCAAAGCAGGTTCCGGGCGTGACACGGCGACGAGCCGTGTTAGGGTGACCGCGCCGCACCGCTCGAGAGGTGGTCGCCCCGGGCGGTGGGGACGTAGTCATGCCCCCCCGCTTCGTTCGACACCCCTGGGCGTTGCGCGCCGCCACGGCCCTGTCCGTCGGCGCGGCGACGCTCGGCAGCGCGTTCGTCTCCAGCGGATCCGCCGATCTGCAGGGCCAGATCTCCTCGGCGAAGAACGCCGCCGCCGCGCTCCGCAGCGAGATCAGCGCCGACACGAGTCAGATCGAGTCGACGAACCACGGCATCGCCGCCGCCGAGGCGCAGCTGAGCAGCCTGCAGAGCTCGCTCGACGCGCGCGTGGGCGAGCTCAAGGACGTCCAGAACCAGCTGCTCGACGCGCGCGACCGGCTGATCACGCTCGAGGACCGCCTGCACGCGGCGACCCAGGCGCTGTCGGCCAATCTGGTCGCGAGTTATGAGGGCGCCAAGCCGAACCTCGTCACGGTGATCCTCGACTCGAAGGGCTTCAGCCAGCTGCTCACAGAGATGAACTTCATGCGGCGCATGGGTCACCAGGACGCGTCGATCGTGACGATCACGCGCATCGCCCGCCGCGAGGTCTCCGACGAGGCCAAGCACCTGGGCGCGCTCGAGCGCCGAGATCGCGCGCTTGCCGAGGCGGTGCTTCAGAAGCGCAACCAGGTCGCCGCCCTGCAGGCCGCGCTCCAGCACGAGCGCGTGCAGGAGCTCGCGCGCCGCGCCCGCGCGGCCGGTCGCTACCAGGCGGTCCAGGGGCGGATCGGCGAGCTGCAGCACAAGCTGAACGTTCAGGAGGCGCGTGCCGCCGCCGCGGCCCGGCGCGCCGCGCAGACCGGCAACGCGGGCGTCGGCGGCATCGCGATCGACACCAACGGCTACGTGCAGGCGCCCGCGAACGCGCCCCAGGCCGTCAAGCAGATGATCGCGGCGGGCAACGCGATCGCGACGCTCCCCTACATCTGGGGCGGCGGGCACGCCTCGTTCCAGGCCAACGGCTACGACTGCTCGGGCTCGGTCTCCTACGTCCTGGCGGCCGCCGGGCTCCTCTCGGCGCCCGAGGTGTCCGGCGACTTCGAGAGCTACGGAGATCCGGGACCCGGCCAGTGGGTCACGATCTACGCGAACGCCGGCCACGTCTGGATGGAGATCGCCGGCTGGCGGTTCGACACCGTCGCGCTCGCCGAGTACGGCACCCGCTGGTCGCGCGGCGGCGGCGAGTTCAGCGGGTTCGTCGTGCGCCACCCGCCGGGCCTGTAGGGTTCGCGCCGGCGTCGGCAGGCCCTCTTCAAGCTTGTGTGAGGCGATCGAGGATCGCGGCGGCCCTGCCCTTCAGGTCGTAGAGCGTGACGGTCGTGCCGTCGACCCTGAGCGTGATCTTGCGGGCGACCCTCTCGGCGGCGGCGAACGCCTTCGTCGAGCCGGTGCGACCGTCCGAGAAGCCGCCGCGGCCCCGGACGCCGAGCCCGCCGCCCCGGGCACCGCTCCGGCCGCCGCTGGATCCGCCCGGACCGCCGGAGCCGAGTGGCGTGCCCGAGGGGAAGCCGGACGGGGCGCCCGAGCCCCGGGAGCCGGACGGGGAGCCGGCAGCGAAGGGCGTGCGGGCACCGGCGAGGCCACCGAGACCTCCGCCGCCCGACGTGTCGGCGAGCAGCCAGCGCAGGCGACCCTCGCGCACCTCGGCGGCGAGCCAGCGGGCGCTCACGCTCGACTCGACGCCGGAGAAGCCGCCCAGCCCGGCGACGTCCTCCTGGCCGGCGAGGATCGCGGCGGCCGCGGAGCTCTGGCTCTCGACCCCGATCGTGCCGCCGCCGTGGCGGCGGACATAGCGAACCGCGGCGGTGAGCGTTGCCGAGTCCGCGCCGAAGCCGGGGGCACCGGCGGAGCGCGAGCCGCCCGGCAGTGTGCCGCGGCCCGACGCCGTGCCGCGCCCCGACGCCGTACCGCGCCCCGACGCCGTGCCGGCGCCCGGGCGCGCGCCCCCGCCCGGGAACGTGCCGCCGCCCGGGAACGCGCCGCCGCCCGGGAACGCGCCGCCGCCGCGCGCTCCGCCCCGACCGCCGGCGCCCCCGAAACCGCGCGGGCCGAAGCCGCCGAACGAGCCGGCGTTCGCCGGGCCACCGGCGGGGAACGTCGAGCTGGTCGCATGCCCGAGCGTGTCGAACGCCCACGCGGCAGGTGCGGCGAGAAGCGCGGCGAGCGCCGCACCGACCGCAAGCCCCCGCAGCCGCGCCGACAGCCGCAGGCCGAGCGCGAGCACGCACGCGGCGCATACGACGATCACGAGCGGCGTCGCCCAGCCGACCGAGCCGTCGATCGCGCCGAGCACGGCGAGCTCAGACACCGCACCGCCGGCGATGGCGAGCATGCCGACGATCTGGCCGGGCCGGCCACCCGACAGGGCCTCGCCGGCACCCGCCCCGACGAGCATCGCTACCCACGGGGCGAGGAACGACACGTAGTAGGGGTGGAAGATGCCCGAGGCGGCGCTGAACACGACCGCGGAGACGAGCGCGGCGCCGCCGACCGCGAGCACCCAGGCGACGCGCCGACCGGCAATGCGGGGAACTTTTGTCCCTCTCAGGCGGACAAAGGTTCCCCGCGCGAGCACACCGACGCCTGAGACGAGCGCGAAGCCGAGCAGCCAGCCCGCCTGGCCGCCGAGACCGGCGTCGAGCAGCCGCAGCACGCCGGGCGAGCCCGCGCCGAACCCGCCGCCGCCCGCCCCGGCCTGCCCGGCGACGCGGCCGAGGCCGTTGTAGCCGACGATCAGCGACCACACCGAGTTGTCGCTCGTGCCGGAGATCCAGGGCCGGTCGGCGGCCGGCGTGAGCGTGACGAGCAGCGGCCAGGCGAGCGCGACCGCGGCGAGCGCGACACCGCCCACCAGCAGCTGGCGCGCGGCGTGCCAGGCGCCGCGACCCGCCGGCGCAAGCCACAGCCAGGCGAGCGCGAGCCCCGGCACGACGAACAGCGCGACCGCCATCTTCGTTTCGAAGCCGAGCCCGACGAGCGCGCCCGACCACACGAGCCACCGGGTGCGGCCGTCCTCGAACCCCCGCACGGCGCACCACAGCGCGGCCACGCAGCAGAGGATGAGAAGCTCGTCGGGGTTGTTGTGGCGGGCCATCGCGACGCTGATCGGGGTGAGCGCGAACGCGAGTCCCGCCACGAACCCCGCGGGGCGGCCGAACCGCCGGCGGGTGAGGTCGGCGGCGAGCAGGACCGCAGCCACCCCCATGAGCGCCTCGGGAACGAGGAGCGAGAGCGGGTGGAAGCCGAAGATCCGCGCCGAGAGCGCCTGCACCCAAAGCGCGGCGGGCGGCTTGTCGACCGTCATCAGACCGCTGTGGTCCAGGGAGGCGAACAGGAAGTCGTGCCAACTCGAGGCCATCGAGCGGACGGCGCCCGCGTAGAACGTGTTCGCCCAGCCGTTGCGGGAGAGGTCCCACAGGTTGAGCACGGCGGCGAGGGCGGCGAGCGCGAGCAGCTCGACAGGGGCGCGGCGGGCCCGCTCGCGCAGGCGCCCGGCGAGCGACGCGGGGCCGGCGGTGCGGCCGGCGCCGAGGGAGGGGGCGGTGGTCGCGCTCACGGCTGGTCGGGAGCGCGGTGGGACTCGCTCCACACGCCGGCGGCGAACGCGGCCGCCGCCGCGAGCGCGAGCACCCCGGAGGCTGAGTACATGACGATGGACACGCGTGCAGCATCGGCGCCCGCCGCAAGATCCGAGCAAGACCTCCGTAAGCCGAACGTAGGAGCGTGGGGCCGCGCCGAGCCGCGGTCGTCCCGGAGGCTCAGCCGGTCGCGGGAACCGCGGGCCGCCGCCGAGCGTCAGCGAGCCGCGGTCGGGCGTCGCTCAAGCAGCGGGCGCACGAGCACGAGCACGAGCAGCACGGCCGTCGCGCAGGCGAGCAGCACGAGCCGATCGGTCCCGGCGATCGCCGCGATCCCGAGCAGCGCGAGCACGACGATCGCCGCGAGCACGGGCCGCGGGCTCGCGACCTCCGCCCCGCGCTTGAACAGCGCGAGCCCCGCCAGGTAGAGCGCGGGGCCACCGAGCAGCACGCACGCGCTGAACACGTCAACGGTCGCTCGCGGCTCCGCGATCGCGAGGTGGATCGCGACCGCGACGATGATCACGCCCGCGACCATCACGGCGTGGGCGTACGCGTAGGCCGAGCGGCCGGTGCGCGCTCCGCCCCCGCCGGCGACCCGTGCGGCGCCCCGCTCGGCGACGTCGACGAAGTAGCCGGCCCACAGCGAGACGGTGGCGAGGAAGCCGAGCACGAACGCCGCGTCGACGGCGAACGAGCCGTGCTGCTCCGACCAGGTGAGCCCGACGCGGAGCACCGACTCGCCGAGCGCGATCATGAGCACGAGCTGATAGCGCTCGGCGAGGTGGGTGCCGGCGAGACGCCACTCCTCGACCGGCGTCGAGCCGACGCCGGGCAGGGCGAAGCCGTGGATCGGCGCGGCAAGCTCGACGGCCGCCGCGCCCGCCCACACCGCGAGCCGGACATCCCCGTCCAGGTACGCGCCGACGACCCAGATCGCGCCGCCGATCACGAGCCACGCGAGCAGCCGCAGGTTGTTGCGCCGCATCCGGTCCCCGGCGGGGAACCCCCAGGCGACGACGCTCGTGCGGATCACCTGCAGCGACGCGTAGGCGACCGCGAACGGCGCCCCGCGGCCCTCGAACGCCTGCGGGAGCGCCGCCGCCATGACGAGGCTCGCCAGCATCAGCACGATCATCAGCGCGGTGCCCGCGGACCGGTCGGGATCGAGCCAGTTCGTCGCCCACGCCGTGTAGTTCCACGCCCACCAGACGGCGACGAACAGGACGAGCGCCTGAAGCGCGCCGTGCCCGCTCGCGTGCCCGAACAGGAAGTCCGAGAGCTGCGTGATCGCGAACACGGAGACGAGGTCGAAGAACAGCTCCATGTTCGTCACCCGCACGCGCGCGTCGGGGTCATGCTCGTCGCTCGCGCGGAGGATCGACGCCGCCATCGCGGGCATAGAGTAGGTGGCGGCTGCATCTCACCTGAACACGCACAGGAGTTCCGACGACATGGCACCCAATCCCGACAGCTTCGGCGCCCGGGCCGACCTCACGGTCGGCGACCGGACGTATGAGATCTACCGGCTCGACGCGCTGCAGTCGAAGTACGACGTCGCGCGGCTGCCGTTCTCGCTCAAGATCCTCCTGGAGAACCTGCTGCGCCACGAGGACGGCGACCAGGTCCGCGCTCAGGACGTGGAGACGCTCGCGAGCTGGGACGCGAAGGCCGAGCCCTCCGAGGAGATCGCGTTCACGCCCGCGCGCGTGCTCATGCAGGACTTCACCGGCGTGCCCGCGGTCGTCGACCTGGCGGCGATGCGCGACGCGATGTCGGCGATGGGCGGCGACCCCGAGAAGATCAACCCGCTCGTCCCCGCCGAGCTCGTGATCGACCACTCCGTCCAGGTCGACGCGTTCGGCAGCCCGGCGGCGTTCCAGCGCAACGCCGAGCTCGAGTTCGAGCGCAACCAGGAGCGGTACGCGTTCCTGCGCTGGGGGCAGGGAGCGTTCCACAACTTCAAGGTGGTGCCGCCGGACACGGGCATCGTCCACCAGGTCAACCTCGAGTACCTCGCGCGGGTCGTGTTCGGGACCGAGGCCGAGGATGGACGCCCGGCGCAGGCCTACCCCGACACGCTCGTCGGCACCGACTCGCACACGACGATGGTCAACGGGCTCGGTGTGCTCGGCTGGGGCGTCGGCGGGATCGAGGCCGAGGCGGCGATGCTCGGCCAGGCGATGCCGATGCTCATCCCCCAGGTGCTCGGCTTCAAGCTCACCGGTGAGCTGTCCGAGGGGGCGACCGCGACCGATCTCGTGCTCACCGTCACCGAGATGCTCCGCGAGCGCGGCGTCGTCGGCAAGTTCGTCGAGTTCCACGGCGACGGCCTCGCGCGGCTGCCGCTCGCCGACCGGGCGACGATCGGCAACATGTCGCCCGAGTTCGGCTCGACCTGCGCGATCTTCCCGATCGACGCGGAGACGCTGCACTACCTGAAGTTCACCGGCCGCCCGGCCGAGCAGATCGCGCTCGTCGAGGCGTACGCCAAGGAGCAGGGCCTGTGGCATGACGAGAACTCCGAGGAGCCGACGTTCTCCGACGAGATCGAGCTCGACCTCGGCGACGTCGTGCCCTCGATCGCCGGGCCGAAGCGGCCCCAGGACCGGGTCTCGCTCACCGAGTCCAAGGCCGCCTTCCGGCTGGCGCTCGAGGAGCTGCTGCCCGACGAGGAGGAGGACGCTCCCGACGGCGAGGACGGCGCGCTCGCCGACAGCTTCCCGGCGTCGGATCCGGTCTCCACGCACGTCCCGAACGGCACCGGGCACGGCCCGCACGGCCAGACCGGCGGCGCGCAGGTCGCGGAGCGGCGCAGCCACCTCGTGCCGGTCACGCTGTCCGACGGCACAGAGACAGAGCTCGATCACGGACGCGTCGTGATCGCCGCGATCACCTCGTGCACGAACACGTCGAACCCGTCGGTGATGCTCGGGGCGGGGCTGCTCGCGCGCAACGCCGTGCAGAAGGGGCTGAAGGTCAAGCCGTGGGTGAAGACCTCGCTCGCGCCGGGCTCGAAGGTCGTCACCGAGTACCTCGCTCGCGCCGGCCTGCAGGAGCACCTCGACGCGCTCGGCTTCAACCTCGTCGGCTACGGCTGCACGACGTGCATCGGCAACTCCGGCCCGCTGCCGACCGAGGTCGCGGACGTCGTCCAGGCGGAGGATCTCGCGGTCGCCTCGGTGCTGTCGGGCAACCGCAACTTCGAGGGGCGGATCAACCCCGACGTGAAGATGAACTACCTCGCCTCGCCGCCGCTCGTCGTCGCCTACGCGCTCGCGGGGACGATGGACATCGACCTCTACGATGAGCCGCTCGGCACCGGATCCGACGGCGAGGAGGTCTACCTCAAGGACATCTGGCCCGACTCCAAGGAGGTCGGGCACCTCGTCGAGGAGGCGGTCCAGTCCGACATGTTCCGATCGAGCTACGACGCCGTGTTCGACGGCGACGAGCGCTGGAACTCGCTCGAGGTGCCGACCGGTGAGGCGTTCGAGTGGGACGAGCGCTCGACGTACGTGCGCCGGCCGCCGTTCTTCGAGGAGATGCCCCGGGAGCCCGAGCCGCTCGAGGACATCGTCGACGCGCGCGTGCTGGCGAAGCTCGGCGACAGCGTGACCACCGACCACATCTCCCCCGCCGGGTCGATCAAGCGCGACGGGCCGGCGGCCAAGTACCTGCAGGAGCACCACGTCGAGGCCCGGGACTTCAACTCGTTCGGGTCGCGGCGCGGCAACCACGAGGTGATGATGCGCGGGACGTTCGCCAACGTGCGGCTGCGCAACCAGCTTGCCCCGGGGACCGAGGGCGGAGTGACGACGTATCTGGGCGCGGACGGCGAGGGCGAGGAGATGTCGATCTACGACGCGGCGATGAAGTACATCGACGCCGACGTGCCGCTCGTCATCATCGCGGGCAAGGAGTACGGCTCGGGATCCTCCCGCGACTGGGCGGCGAAGGGCACGAAGCTGCTCGGCGTGCGCGCGGTGATCGCGCAGTCGTTCGAGCGCATCCACCGCTCGAACCTGATCGGGATGGGCGTGCTGCCGCTGCAGTTCAAGGAGGGCGAGTCGGCCGACTCGCTCGGACTCACCGGCGAGGAGCGGTTCACGATCACGGGCATCGCGTCCGGCGAGGGGGCGCAGGACGGCGAGGAGGCGGTCCCGCGGACGCTCACCGTGAAGGCCGAGGACAAGGAGTTCGAGGTGACCGTGCGGATCGACACGCCCAAGGAGCAGCGCTACTACCGGCACGGCGGGATCCTCCAGTTTGTCCTGCGCCAGCTGCTCGAGTAGTCCGCTTCGGCGAGCGGCGGTTCGGCTGCGTACCGGCGCAACGTCGAGTGGATAGTCTCGGCGCTCATGCCCACTCCCCCACTCCTTGACAGCTTGCTGCGCGCGCCCGGTCCGTCCGGCCACGAGACGGGACCGGCCGCCGTCTGGCGGGAGTCCGTGAGCGCGTTCTCCGACGACGTCCGCGTCGACGGGATCGGCTCCTCGTCGGTTCGCGTCCCCGGCACGGGCGGCGGCCCGTCGCTCGCCGTGATCGGCCACATCGACGAGATCGGCGTTCACGTCACGCATATCGACGACGACGGCTACCTGCGCTTCGGCGAGGTCGGCGGCTGGGACCCGTTCCAGCTCATCGGCCAGCGGGTGCGGCTGGCGACGCGGGAGGGCGACGTGCTCGGAGTCGTCGGGCGCAAGCCGATCCACCTGCTCGACTCCGAGGAGCGGAACAAGGCCCCGAAGATCAAGGACCTGCACATCGACATCGGCGCCGCCGACGGCGAGGAGGCCCGCGCGAAGGTGCGGATCGGCGACGTCGGCGTGATCGACGCCGAGCCGATCCCGCTGCTCGGTGAGCGGATCGCCTCGCGCTCGCTCGACAACCGAGTCGGCGCCTGGGTGGCCGCCGAGACCGCGCGACTCGTCGCCGAGGCAGGGGGCGCACCCGGCGACGTCTACGGCCTGGCGGTCGTCCAGGAGGAGACGAGCTATGCAGGGGCCCGCACGAGCGCGTTCGGACTGGAGCCCGACGTCGCGGTCGTCGTCGACGTCACGCACGCGACCGACGCCCCGGGGATCACGCTCGGGCCGGTGACCCGGCACGCGCTCGGGTCGGGGCCGGTGATCGCGCGCGGCACGATCATCCACCCGGTCGTCGTCGAGCTGCTCCTCGAGACCGCCGAAGAGCTCGGGATGGACCACACGATCGAGTCGATGGGCAAGGGCACCGGCACCGACGCGGACGCCGTGCACGTCAGCCGATCCGGCATCCCGACCGGCATCGTCTCGGTGCCGCTGCGCTACATGCACTCGGCGGTCGAGCTCGTCGACGTCTCCGACGTCGAGGCGACCGCCCGGCTGCTGGCTGCGTTCGCCCGCAAGCTCACGCCCGGGCTGTCGTTCGCGCGCTGAACCGGAGGCGCCGGGTCGATGACCGCCCCGACCCTGCTCCTGTTCGACATCGATGGCACGCTCGTGTGGCGCGCCTCCGGCGAGCATGCGGTCGCGCTGCGCGAGGCGCTTCACACCGTCCACGGCCTCGACCCGGCATTCGATCACGCGATCTCCGCCGCGGGGCGGACCGACGGGGAGATCGCGCGGCTGCTCCTGCTCGCCGGCGGCGTGTCCGCGAAGGCGATCGACGAGCGCGCGCTCGAGGTGCGCGAGGCGGCGGTCGCCGCGTATGCGCGCCTGTGCCCGCCGGACCTCTCCGACCGCGTGCTCGCCGGGATCCCGGAGCTGTTGGAAGCGCTGAGCGCGCGGGATGACGTGCGGCTCTCGCTCGTCACCGGCAACTTCGAGCCGATCGCGCGGCTGAAGCTCCGGCGGGCGGGGATCGGGCGCTTCTTCGAGCCCGGACAGGGCGCGTTCGGCTCGGACTCCGAGGACCGCACGGTGCTCCCCCAGATCGCGCGGCGGCGGGCGGGCACCCCGGGCGTCCCCTGGCCGCGCGAGCGGACGCTCGTGATCGGCGACACGCCGCGGGACATCGCCTGCGCGCGAGCGGATGGGGTGCGCTGCCTGGCGGTCGCGACCGGGCCACACGGGGCCGACGAGCTCCGCGACGCCGACGCGGTCGCCGGCCCGGGCGAGCTGGCCGCCGTGCTCGAGGCGCTGCTCGCCGGCTGACGGCGAGAACCGACTGATCGCCGGGCGATGGCGAGAACCGACTGATCGCCCGCGATGCCGAGAAGCGCCTGCTGGGCTTCCGCGGATGCGCGCGGACAGAAATGATGCATCGCCTGCGATGCCGAGAAGCGCCTGCTGGGCTTCGGCGGATGCGCGCGGGCACAGGTGATGCCCCATCTGCCAATTCGTCCCGCGCGTGACCTGCCACGCACCGCGCGGGCAGAAGTGATGCCGCATACATCAATTCGGCCCCCGCGCGTCGGCGGCTCGGGCACGGCCGACGCAAAGCGCCGGGCTCGGGACCGCGGCCGCCGAGCTCGCCGGCCACCGAGGCGACCGGGTCGCCCCCACGCTGATCTGTTCTTCGCGATCGCGGCGATCCTCGCGTTCGGCGGGCGCAGCGAGTCGATCCGCGCGTTCCGCGGCGACCTCAGCGACGAGCGGCTGCGCGCGATCGAGCTGCGGGCGGTCGCGTTCGCGGGCCGCCTCACGATCCTCGCGGCCGTTATCGGCATGATCGTCGAGATCGCCCGCGGCCACAGCGGCGCGCCCTTCACCTGGCTGGGGGCGATCGGCGGCGCGAGCTACCTCGACGCCTCGGTATACGGCATGCGCCGTTGATGCGGCGAGGACCGGCGCAAGCGCCGCGGCCGGGGCAGGCCGGCGCGAGGCCCGCGCCGCGGCCGGGGTCAGGCGGGCGCAAGGCCCGCGCCACGCACCGCGCAGGCGCGCGCCGACACCTCGACGGCCGCGCGGGTCGCGGCGATGAGCGTCTCGTGGTCGGCCGCCGCCTCGCGGCGGGCGCGGTGCTCGGCCCACCAGGCGAGCAGGCCGGCGACGAACGCGTCGCCCGCGCCGATCGTGTCGACGACCTCGACATCGGGTACCGGGACCTGGTCGACGCGCTCGGCGGTGAGCACCGATACCGGCCGCGGCCCGTCGGTGACGATCACCGCCGCGGGCCCGCGCTCAATCAGCGCACGCGCGGCCTCGAGGGGCGGGGAGCGGTCGTCGCTGAGCAGCGCGAGGTCCTCGACGCTCGCCTTGACGACGTCGACCCGGCGCAGGAGGGCGTCGATCGTGCGCCGGTGGTGCTCGCGGTCGTGGATCGCGCTCGGGCGGCAGTTCGGATCGCACATGACCGTCAGCTCCTCGGGCGCGCCGGCGGCGAGCGAGACGAGGGTCGAGGCGACCGGCTCGAGGCCGAGCACGATCCCGCCGACCAGGAGCGCGTCCGCGCCGCTGAGCAGGCCGGGCGGGACCATGCGTGGCTCCAGGCGCGCGGCCGAGGTTCCGACGTCGTAGAAGCGGTAGCGCGCGGCGCCCGAGTCGTCGAGCTCGGCGAGCGCGAGCGTCGTCGGGGCCGCCACCGGGTCCGGCACGGCGAGCCGCGCCCCGGTCTCCGTCAGCCGCTCCCGGAGCTCGGATCCGAAGCGGTCGTCGGACAGCGACCCCAGGTACAGACAGTCGGCGCCGAGCCAGCCGAGCGCGCGGGCGACGTTGAAGACCGAGCCGCCCGGCAGCGCCACCAGCCGGTCGTCGGGCTCGGCGAGCACGTCCATGAGGGCCTCTCCGGCGACGACGATCATGAGCGCCGATTGTCGTGCATCCGCCGCGCCGGCGTCCGCCCGCCGGGGTGCCCCATCAGCTGCGGACGAGCTTCTTGTACGTGATCCGGTGCGGCCGGTCGGCGGCCGCACCGAGCTGCTCGCGGCGGAACGACTCGTAGGCCTCGAAGTTGCCCTCGAACCAGCGCACCTGGGAGTCCCCCTCGAACGCGAGCACGTGCGTGGCGATGCGATCGAGGAACCAGCGGTCGTGGGAGACGATGACCGCGCAGCCCGCGAACGACAGGAGCGCCTCCTCGAGCGCGCGCAGCGTGTCGGTGTCGAGGTCGTTCGTCGGCTCGTCGAGCAGCAGCAGATTGCCGTTCGAGCGCAGCAGCTTGGCGAGGTGCAGGCGGTTGCGTTCGCCGCCGGAGAGCTTTCCGACCTTCTTCTGCTGATCGCTGCCCTTGAAGTTGAAGCCCGCAACGTACGCGCGGCTGTTCACCGTGCGATCGCCGAGCGGGATCTCGTCAAGGCCGCCGGAGATCTCCTCCCACACGGTCTTCTCGGGATCGAGCGCCTCGCGCGACTGGTCGACGTAGGCGAGCTGGACCGTGTCGCCACGGCGAAGCGTGCCCGCGTCGGGCGTCTCCTCGCCGACGATCATCCGCATGAGCGTCGTCTTGCCCGCGCCGTTGGGGCCGATCACGCCGACGATCCCGCCGCGCGGCAGCGTGAAGCTGAGGTCGTCGATGAGCAATCGGTCGCCGTAGCCCTTGCGCACGTTCTCGGCCTCGAGCACGACCTCGCCGAGCCGCGGTCCCGGCGGGATGTGGATCTGGACCTGGTCGAGCTTGACGTTGCGATCCTCCGCCAGCAGCGCCTCGTACGCGTTGAGCCGCGCCTTCGGCTTGCCGCGGCGGGCGGAGGCGTTCATCCGCACCCACTCGAGCTCCTGCGCGATCGTCCGTTGCCGGTTGGACTCCTGGCGCTCCTCCTGCGCCAGCCGCCTCTGCTTCTGCTCCAGCCAGCCGGAGTAGTTGCCCTGATACGGGATGCCGCGGCCGCGGTCGAGCTCGAGGATCCAGCCGGCGACGTTGTCGAGGAAGTAGCGGTCGTGGGTGATCGCCACGACCGTGCCCTTGTAGTCCTGGAGGTGCTGCTCGAGCCAGGCGACCGACTCGGCGTCGAGGTGGTTCGTCGGCTCGTCGAGCAGCAGCAGGTCGGGCTGGCGCAGCAGCAGCCGGCACATCGCCACGCGACGGCGCTCGCCGCCCGAGAGGGTCGTCACGTCCGCGTCGGGCGGCGGGCAGCGCAGCGCGTCCATCGCGTACTCGAGCGTCGTGTCGAGGTTCCAGCCGTCGACCGCGTCGATCTGCTCCTGCAGTCGCCCGAACTCGTCGGCCGTCTCCTCGGAGTAGTTCATCGAGAGCTCGTTGAAGCGGTCGAGCAGGGCGCGGATCTCCGCCACGCCGTCCTCGACGTTGCCCTTCACGTCCTTGCCGGGGTCAAGCTCGGGCTCCTGCTCGAGCAGTCCGACGCTCGCGCCCGGAGCGAGCGCCGCCTGTCCGTCGAACTCGGTGTCCTGACCCGCCATGATCCTCAGCAGCGTCGACTTGCCGGCGCCGTTGTAGCCGAGGACGCCGATCTTCGCGCCCGGATAGAACGAGAGCGAGATGTCCTTGAGCACCTCCTTGTCCGGCGGGTAGCGCCGGGTGAGGCGGTGCATCGTGTAGATGTACTGGGCGGCCATGCGGCCTGTCAGGATAGGACCCATGATCCGCAAGACACTCATCCCGCTCGCGCTCGCCGTCGGCCTCATCGCCCCGGCCGCAGCGGGCGCGAAGACCTACACGGCACGCGACCACTCGCTGACGGCGTCGATCACGACGCACGGGACGCTCATGCGCCCGCAACCCCCGACGCTCACGATCGGCGACGGGACGACGACGCTCTTCCACGGCACGGTGAGCAACCGCGCCTGCGGGAGCGGCTGCGTCGTGTCGACCGCTCCGCTCGACCCGCCCGTGCGGTTCGCTCCGCTCGACGGATCGGGGTCGGCCGACGTGCTCGTCGACCTCTACACCGGCGGCGCCCACTGCTGCACGGTGCTCGACGTGTTCCGCCCGAGCGCGGCGCTCGGCGGCCGGTACGTGCTCTCGGCCGCGCACAACTTCGCCGATGCCGGGTACCGTCTTGAGCGGATCGGCTCGCTCGAGCTGTTCCGCACCGTCGACCCGAGCTTCGCCTACGCGTTCACCGACTACGCCGACTCGGGCGAGCCGCTTGAGATCATGCGCCTGTCGGGCGTGAGGTTCGTCAACGTGACCTCGCGCTACCCGCGACTCGTGCGCCGCGATGCGGCGCGCTGGATGCGGGCGTACCGGCGAGCGCACGGCCGCAACGACGTCGGGCTGATCGCCGCCTGGGCGGCCGACGAGGCGCGCCTCGGGCGCTGGAGCACCGCGCACGCCTACCTCGTCTCCCAGGCCCGGGCCGGGCGGCTGCGCTCGACCCTCTTCCCCCGGGCCGACAGCGGGTCGCGCTTCATCAGCCAGCTCGAGGCGCTGCTGCGACGCGGGGGCTACCTGAAGTAGGCGGCGGTGATCGCACGCGCTCGCCCGCCGCGAGCGCGTGCCACCGGCCGCTACAGCCCGGCGTCGGCCCTCAGCGCGTCCGCGCGGTCGGTGCGCTCCCAGGTGAACTCCGGCTCCTCGCGCCCGAAGTGACCGTACGCGGCGGTCTTCTGGTAGATCGGCCGGTGCAGCTCGAGGTACTCGCGGAAGGCGCCGGGCCGCAGGTCGAAGTGCTCGGCGATGAGCTCGGCGATGCGGGCGC
>DATGKS010000007.1:0-3529 GCA_035294545.1 Solirubrobacteraceae bacterium
GCTCGGCCAGCACGGCGTCAACATCATGGAGTTCGTCAAGGCGTTCAACGCCCAGACGCAGTCCGACAACGGCACGGTGATCCCGGTCGTGATCACGGTCTACGAGGACCGCTCGTTCACGTTCATCACCAAGAGCCCGCCGGCCGCGGTGCTCATCAAGCAGGCGCTCTCGCTGGAGAAGGGCTCCGCCGAGCCGCTCACCCGCAAGGTGGCGACGATCAGCCAGGCGCAGCTGCGCGAGATCGCCGAGAAGAAGATGAAGGATCTGAACGCGAACGACATCGACGCGGCGGCGAAGATCATCGCCGGCACCGCCCGCTCGATGGGTGTGGAGGTGGCAGGCTGATGCCCCGGCACGGAAAGGCGTACGCGGACTCCCGTCAGCGCTTCGACCGCCAGCGCGAGTACACGCCCGGGGAGGCGATCGCGCTCGTCAAGCAGTTCGGCTCGAGCAAGTTCGACGAGTCGGTCGAGGTCCACATCCGCACGGGCCTCAACGTCCGCCACGCCGATGAGCAGCTGCGCGGCACGATCGCGCTGCCCAACGGGCTCGGCAAGGAGGTGAAGATCGCGGTCTTCGCCCAGGGCGACAAGGCGCGCGAGGCCGAGGAGGCGGGCGCCGACGTCGTCGGCGGCGAGGATCTCGCGACCCGCATCCAGGAGGGCTTCGACGACTTCGACGTCGCGATCGCGACCCCGGACATGATGCCGATCGTCGGCCGCCTCGGCCGCATCCTCGGCCCCGCGGGCAAGATGCCGAACCCGCGCGTCGGCACGGTGACGATGGACGTCGCCAGGGCGGTCGAGGAGTCGAAGGCCGGCAAGGTCGAGTACCGCACCGACCGCAACGCGATCGTCCACCTCGTGATCGGCAAGAAGTCATTCGAGGAGCGCGCGCTCCTCGAGAACTACGCCGCCGTCATGGACGAGATCATCCGCGCGAAGCCGTCGGCGGCCAAGGGCCGCTACATCCACTCGATCGTGTTCGCCTCGACGATGGGCCCGGGGGTGAAGGTCGACCCGTCGATCACGCGCGGCATCGTCGAGGAGCCGGCGCTCGCGGCGGCGGGGTAGTCGTCGCGGCGGTCCCGCGCCGCGGTCTGGCGCCCGGTGTGCGAGGACGTACTACTATCGCCGGACAGCACCCACGAAAGACTGAAGGCCCGAGACCCCCGGCGGCCGGCGCGTAAGCCCGGGGTAGGCGGATGTCAACGCTGCTCCCCTCGCGGAGCCCTGCACGACGCCCGCCGCCCGCGGGCGTTCGCCGTGAGAGAGAGCGCGTGACATGAACAGAGACGAGAAGACGGCGGTCGTTGATGAGATCGCCGAGCAGCTTGAATCCTCGGAGGCGGTGTTCGCCGTCGACTACCGGGGGATCTCGGTCGCCCAGGCGGCCGACCTGCGCGCCCGGCTGCGCGACGCCGACGCCCGCTTCCGCGTGGTGAAGAACTCGCTGTCCGAGCGCGCCGCCGACAAGGCGGGCCTCGAGTCGATCAAGCCGATGCTCGTCGGTCCGACCGCGCTCACGTTCGTGCGAGGCGACGCGGCGGCGGCCGCGAAGGCGCTGAGCGACGCCGCCCGTGAGATGCAGCTGCTCGACTTCAAGGGCGGGCTGCTCGGCGACTCGGTGCTGAGCGCCGACGACGTCCGCTCGATCGCACGGCTGCCGAGCCGCGACGTGCTCTACGGCCAGCTCGTCGGCACGATCGCCGCGCCGCTCACCGGCCTGGCGCGCGGGCTGAACGCGCTCGTCGGCGGCCTTGCGATCCAGCTGCAGGCGATGGTCGACCAGGGCCTGGTCGGCGGCGACGCCCCCGCGGTGGCGCCGGCGGCCGAGGAGGCTGAGACGGCGCCGGCGGCCGAGGAGGCTGACACGGCGCCGGCGGCCGAGGAGGCTGAGGCGGCGCCGGCGGCCGAGGAGGCTGAGGCGGCGCCCGCCGCGGCCGAGTCCGAGGCCGACGCCCCCGCGGCCGAATCTGACACCGAAACCCCAGCCGCGTCGGACGCGGCGACGTCCGACAACTAGGAGGAACCATCATGGCCACCACTGAGGAATGGATCGAGGAGCTCAAGTCGATCTCCGTCCTGGAGCTCTCCGAGCGCATCAAGGCGCTCGAGGAGACGTTCGGCGTGTCGGCGACGGCCGTCGCCGCCGCGGCTCCGGCCGCGGCCGGCGGTGGCGGCGAGGCCGCTCCCGCCGCCGAGGAGCAGTCGAGCTTCGACGTCATCCTGACCGCCGCCGGCGACAAGAAGATCCAGGTGATCAAGGTCGTCCGCGCCGCCACCGGCCTCGGCCTCAAGGAGGCCAAGGCGCTCGTCGACGAGGCCCCGAAGCCCGTCAAGGAGGGCGTCGAGAAGGAGGAGGCCGACAAGCTGAAGGCCGACCTCGAGGAGGCCGGCGGGACCGTCGAGCTCAAGTAGCCCGACCCCGCCCTGCAGTTTCAGCGCGCCCCGCGTCGGTCGCTCCGGCGCGGGGCGCGCGTCGTCTTCGCCTCGCGCGTGTGGGTGGATCTGCAGCATTTTGCCTCGCTGCGGTGGGCTTTCGCGCAACTCGCGGTGCCGCCGGGGTCGGGCGAGCGCGCCGAGGCCGCCTCGCACCACATTCCCGCGCGCGTGACGCCTCGCTCATTACGGAAGTCTTCGCATCGGCAGAGGATCGTCTTGCGAACGGGTGGGACGCTCTCGTCATGCCCCCCTCAGACCACACCCTCCACCAGCCGGCCGACGCCCGCCTTGCCGAGCGCGAGACGCACGGCATGAGCACGGGTCAGCCGCTCGTGGTCGACTCCCTCTCCCTCCTCGACCACCGCACCCGTGAGCAGACGATCCCCGCGGCCGACGCCCCCGCCGGCCGCTACCTGTCGATCGAGGGCGAGGACGGCGTTCGGTTGCTGCCGCTCACCCGTCCGATCACGCACATCGGCCGCGGGCTCGTGGCCGACGTGCGCTTCGAGGACGCTCACGTCTCTCGCCGCCACGCGATCGTCGCCGTCCGCGGCAGCGCGGTGCGGATCCTCGACGACCGCAGCAGCGGCGGCACGTTCGTCAACGGCCGTCGCGTGAGCTCCGCGGAGCTCGCCGACGGCGACGTCGTCCGCGTCGGGCGTGCGGTGTTCCGCTACGCGGAGGTCGCTCCGACCGGCGCGGGCGAGCGTGGGCGCTCGCCGCGGCGCGTTCCGGCCCCTTCGCTGCGGCGCCGGCGGGTCGTGCCCGGCGGCGCGCGCCGGACGGCGTCGGCTGACCGCCGTAGCTGACCGCCGCACCCCACGCCGCCCCGTCGCAGCCGGCCGCCGCACCCCACGCTGCCGCCGGCCGCCGCACCCCACGCCGCCGCGCCGCAGCCGGCCGCCGCACCCCACGCCGCCCCGTCACAGCCTCGCCGCCCCGGGATTTCGAGCCCGGGGCGGCGCAGCCCTGTCGCTGCCTCTGAGACGCCCGCCCTTGCCGAACGCGCCGTGACCGCCTACACTGCGCGCGCCGGCCAATAGCCGCAGCCGTCCATCGATCGGCCCCACGCCACATACGGGGG
>DATGKS010000008.1:0-21514 GCA_035294545.1 Solirubrobacteraceae bacterium
TCAAGCATCGCGCGTCCCGGGTCGATAACCGGGATGCGTGCTCTGGGTGGGCACGCGCTCATTCCCTCGATCCCTCGGAGATCCGCCGTGCCCAATCCCGCTGAAGTCGTCTCCCCGTTCAACTTCGAGCCGCTCCAGGCACCGACGGTGCGCGGACAGGACGCGCTCGCGGCCGCGATGGCCGAGGCGGAGGCGATCCGCGAGGCGGCGCGCGCCCAGGGAGAGGCCGAGGGCCGCGCGGAGGCCGAGCGGGCCGTCCGCGCCCAGTTCGAGGATGCGCTGCTGCTGATCGCCGAGGCGCACGGCGCGCTCGAGGAGCTGCGCGACGAGTACCTGCACTCGCTGAGCGCCGACGCGGTTGCGCTCGGGCTGCGGCTCGCGGAGCAGATCGTCGCCGGCGCGGTTGCGGTCGCTCCGGAGCGGCTCATCGACGTGGCCGAGCTGATGCTCCGCCGGCTCGCCGACCGTCGCCAGGTGACGCTGATCGTCAACCCCGGTGAGCTCGACGTGCTGTCCGCGGCCGTCACCCGGCTGCGCTCGGAGCTCGGCGGCATCGACCACCTCGGCGTCCAGGCCGACCGGCGGGTCAGCCACGGCAGCGTGATCGCGCGCACCGAGGACGGGGAGATCGACGCCACCGTCGAGGCCCAGCTGGAGCGGGCCCGGGAGATCGTCGCCGCCGAGCTCGGACGGAGCGTCGCGTGAGCGCCCTCGCCGAGACCTTCACCTCGGAGACGATCGCGCAGGTCTCCCGGCGCCTGGCCGACGAGGACCTCGCGCGGCGCCGCGGTCGCGTCCGCGACCTGATCGGCCTGATCATCGAGACGAGCGGCCTGTCGGTCGAGATGGGCGAGATCTGCCTCGTCGGCTCCGAGCGCGACGGCCGGCAGCCGGTCCCGACCGAGGTCGTCGGCTTCCGCGGCGGCCGCACGCTCCTCATGCCGCTCGGCGAGCTGCGCGGGATCGGCCCGGGCACGCTCGTGCGCGCGACCGGCCGCCCGTTCGAGGCCCCGGTCGGCGAGGGCCTGCTCGGCCGCGTCATCGACGGGCTCGGCCGGCCGCTCGACGAGTACGGCGACCTCGTCGACGCCGCCCGGCGCAGCGCCGAGGCGGCGCCGCCCGACGCGCTCTCGCGGCCGCGGATCTCCGAGCGGATCGGGCTGGGCGTGCGCGCGCTCGACACGCTCGTGCCGTGCGGCATCGGCCAGCGCCTCGGCATCTTCGCCGGCTCGGGCGTCGGCAAGTCATCGCTGCTCGGCATGATCGCCCGCTCGACGACCGCCGACGTCAACGTGATCGCGCTCGTCGGCGAGCGCGGCCGTGAGGTCCGGGAGTTCATCGAGCGCGACCTCGGCGACGCGCTCGCCCACTCGGTCGTGGTCGTCGCCACCTCCGACCAGCCGGCGCTCGTCCGCATCCAGGCGGCATTCACGGCGACCGCGATCGCGGAGCACTTCCGCGACCAGGGCAAGAACGTGATGCTGATGATGGATTCGGTCACGCGTTTTGCGATGGCCCAGCGCGAGGTCGGCCTGGCGATCGGCGAGCCGCCCGCCACGCGCGGCTACACCCCGTCGGTGTTCGCGCTGCTCCCGCGGCTCCTGGAGCGGGCGGGGACCTCCCCCCACGGGGCGATCACGGGGCTCTACACCGTGCTCGTCGACGGCGACGACATGAACGAGCCGATCGCCGACGCCGTGCGCTCGATCCTCGACGGGCACATCGTGTTGACGCGTTCGCTCGCGCACGCGGGCCACTACCCGGCGATCGACGTGCTTCAGTCCGTGTCGCGGCTGATCGGCGAGATCACCACCGAGGAGGTCCGGGCCGCCGGCCAGCGCCTGCGCGCCGCGCTGGCCGCCTATCGGGAGAAGGAGGATCTGATCTCGATCGGCGCCTATCAGGCGGGTACCGACCCGCTGCTCGACTCAGCCGTGGCGCTGCGCCCGCGGATCAACGGTTTCCTGCGCCAGCGGGTCGACGAGGCGAGCACGCTCGCCGAGGCCGACGCCGCGCTCGTGGCCCTCGCCGGCGAGATCGTCGTGCCCGAGGTCACCGCCGCGGCGGCACCCGCGCCCGTCGACGTCGACGCCGCCCCGGCGAACGCCGCCCCCGCGCCCGTCTCCGAGCCGGCGAAGCGCCCGGGAACCGCGGTCGCGACGAGCGGCGACGGCCCCGCGATCCCGCGGCTCACACTCGCCTGAGCGCGCCTTCGCAGGCGCTGAGCGTGCCCGCGGCCCGGGGTGCCCGCGCTCGCCCTGGCCCGGCGCCCGCGCTCGCCCCCGGCCCGGCGCCCGCGCTCGCCCCGGCGCGGCGCCCGCGCTCGCCCTGGCGCGGCGCCCACCGGCGCCGGCCCGGCGTGCGAGAAAAGTGTCCGACGAGGACAATGATGTCGACCGCCGCTCCATGAGGCACAGGACCTCAGCCCGCGGCGGGTGTGTCCGACGCCGTGCGTCCACTCGCCTCGATGTGTCCGAAAAGGGCGGCGATGGAGCCCAGAAGGGACCATCCGGGGCTACCGAGAGATGCGCTCGAGCGACAGGTTGGAGGCGGACGGCCCGCCGAGCGCGATCAGCCCCGCGATCATGCCGGTGATCCCGATCAGCGTGAAGCCCCAGAAGAACGACAGCGAGGAGACGACGTCGGGCAGCATCAGCGCGCCGAGCGCGCCGCCGCCGTGGCCGAGGCCGTCGCACAGGGAGAAGCCGCTCGCGCGGGCGCGCGTGGGGAACGACTCGGCGGTGAAGGTGTAGGCGGCCTGCAGGTACATGCCGAGGGCCATCGAGGCGAGGAACGCGCCGACGATGAGCACCGTCTCCGAGGACGCCGCCCCGATCACGATCATCGCCGCGAGCCATACGAGCGCCGAGCCCGGCAGCAGCAGCCGCCGCTCGAAGCGCTCGACGGCGAAGATCATGACGATCGCGCCGACCGGGTAGCCGATCGCGCCGATCGCGAGGTACGACGTCCCGGCGGTGAGCCCATGATCCTTGAACAGCGCGGGCGCGTCGCCGAGGAAGCCGTAGTTGCCGATGTACCAGAAGAACCACATCACCAGGAAGAGCGCGACGCGCCGCACGTACGGCGGGCGCAGGAGCTCGGCGAACGGGAAGCCGCGGCGCGTGTCGACCTCGGCGGGATCGGGCTCAGGCAGGGTCGCGCCCCGCTCGCGCGCACGGCGCTCCATCTCGCCGACGAGCTCCTCGGCCTCGTCGAGATGGCCGTGGAGCGCCAGCCAACGCGGCGACTCGGGCAGCTCGAAGCGGGCCACCAGCGCGATCACCGCGATGATGCCGCCGATGAAGAACAGCCACCGCCAGCCGTTGTGCAGCGACGGGATGAGCGCGAGCGCGATCAGCGGCGTGACCGCCTGGCCGATGATCCCGACGAGGAACGTGACCACCGAGATCCGGCCGCGCAGCCGGGCCGGCGCCAGCTCGCCGATGTAGGTGGAGACGAGGTTGAGGTCGGCGCCGACGCCCATGCCCGTGATGAAGCGGAACACGACGAGCATCGCCAGGCTCTGCGCGGCGCCGTCGCCGAACGAGCCGATCGCGGTGAGCGTGATCGTCGCCAGCAGCATGCGGAAGCGGCCGACGCGGTCGGCGAGCCCCCCGATCACGATCGAGCCGGCGGCGTAGCCGATCAGTCCGATGGCGAGCGCGAGGAACGTCGACTCGTTGCCGGTGAGGTGGAACTGCGTCTGGATCTGCGGCAGCGCGAAGCCGATGTCCGTGATGTCGTAGAACGTGAAGAAGTAGCCCGTGCCGATGATCGCCAGGTAGAACCAGGGCAGCGCCCACACCGGAATGCGGTCCTGACGGGCAAGGATCGCGGCCGCGCGGCCGCGCGGCTCACCGGGTTCTGCCGCACCGGCGTGCGACCGCCGGGCGCCCGGGGCGCCGTGTGGCTGCTGGGTCTCGGCCCCGGGGCCGGGAGGCTCCTGCATCTGCCCGGCTCGTTACCCGTCCAAACGGCCAGTCATGCGCCGGTTGTTCAAGCGGTGACGAGCCGCGGGCCGACATCGTCCCCATGCTCACGGCCGCCATGTTCTCCCTTCACCGCCGCTACCGCCTCGTCACGCGCTCCGACTTCGACGGCCTCGTCTGCGCCGCGCTGCTCAGGGAGCTCGGCGTGCTCGAGGACATCCTGTTCGTCCATCCCAAGGACGTCCAGGACGGCCTGGTCGAGCTCACCGAGAACGACATCACGACGAACCTGCCCTACCGGCCCGAGGTCGCGCTGTCGTTCGACCACCATTCCTCGGAGACCGAGCGGGTCGGCGAGCAGGCCACCAACCGCGTGATGGTTCCCGACGCGGCATCGGCGGCGCGCGTCGTCTACGACTACTTCGGCGGCGAGCTCGCGTTCCCCGGCGTCAGCAAGATCATGATGGCGGCGGTCGACCGCGCCGATTCGGCCCGGCTCTCGCTCCAGGACGTGCTCCATCCGCAGGGGTGGATCCTGCTCAGCTTCCTGATGGACCCGCGCACCGGCCTCGGCCGCTTCCGCGAGTTCCGGATCTCCAACTACCAGCTGATGATGCAGCTGATCGACAGCTGCCTGACGCTCACGATCGGCGAGATCCTCGCCTCGCCGGACGTCGCGGAGCGCGTCGCGCTCTATGAGGAGCACGCGCCCGCCGCACGCGAGCAGATCCTGCGCTGCGCGACCGTGCACGGCACGACCGTCGTGCTCGACCTCCGCGACGAGGAGGTCATCCATCCGACGAACCGCTTCATGCTGTACGCGCTGTTCCCCGAGTGCCGGGTCTCGATCCACGTGCTGTGGGGCCTCCGCCGCCAGAACACGGTGTTCGCTGTCGGGCGCTCGATCATCGATCGCTCCTCGCGCGTCGACATCGGTTCGCTGATGCTGAGCCAGGGCGGCGGCGGGCATGAGGCGGCCGGGACCTGCCAGATCGAGAACGAGCGCGCCGAAGCCGTGCTCGCCGAGTTGCTGGATGCGATCTCCGACGGGGATCACGCGCCGCGCGTCGCCGCCTGAGCCGGGCCACGCTCGGGTCTGACTCCGGGCGTCAAACCAGTCGTGGCGCCGCATTTGGCGCCCAGAGCCTCGGGGGCCGACCCGCCCCCCAGAGCCCACGGCCCCCCGGGGATCGACTCCGGGCGTCAAACCCGTGGTGGCGCCGCATTTGGCGCCCAGAGCTCTGGGAGGCCAGCCTCGACCATGGGGTCGGCGCGAGTGGGCGGAAGAACGATGCGCCCGCACTTGAGGTCTGGCGCGCCCGGTCGATAACCCGGGGCGTGAGCGGTCCCTCGTTTCGCTTCTCCCTTGAGCGCGTCCGCGCTCTGCGGGAGCGTGCCGAAGACGCAGCCCGTGAGGCGCTGGCCGGCGCGATCCAGGAGCATCACCGCACGCGACTGGCGATGGAGCGGGCCGCGCAGGCGGTGCTGGAGGCGCGCGACGCCCAGCTGCGGGCGGTCCGCGCTCCGGTCGACGCGGCGGACCTGCTCGCCCGCCAGGCGTATCTCGAGCGCTCCGAACGTGACCACCGCGCCTCGCTCGACGCCGTCAACCATGCCGAGGAACGGGTCGCCGAGCAGCGCCTCAAGTTGACCGAGGCGGCCCGCGGACGCCAGGCGCTGGAGCGCCTCAAGGACCACCGCCGCTCCGACTTCGAGCGCGAGCAGGCGCGGCTGGAGAGCATCGCCCTCGACGAGGTCGCGCTCAACAACCATCGCCGCCGGGAGGCGGCGTGATCGGCCTCGGCATGTCGATGGCGCAGATTCTCCCGTCCCACGCGGAGAGCGGCACTCGGACCGAGCCCGCGGCGTCGGCCCCGGAGACGGCCGGCGCGACCGACGGCTCCCCGCCGCAGGACTTCGCCGCGACGCTCGGCAGCGAGGTCGCCCGGGGTGATGATCAGCGTTCGGACGTGCCCGCCAAGCCCGCGGGCGCCGTGCGCGATCGTTCCAATCCAGGTGAAAAAAACGCGCACCCGGCCGGTCATGACACGTCCCCGCTTGCCGCCGCGAGCGCCGGTGCCGCTGCGGCCAATACCACCGCGATGACGATCGCAACGCTCGCGGCTGCCGCCGCGGACAAGACGACCGCCAGGCTCGCCACCCCGGGCGCGGCAAGCGCCCCCTCGGCCGGAGCCACCCCGACCGGAGCCGCGACGGTGGCCCTTCCCGGGGCGGCCGGTCCGACGGCCGCGCCGTCATCCGACTCCCGCCCCGGCGCCCCGGCGCCCCCGCCGGCGGGCGCGCCGACCCTCTCCGCCGGGACCGCCACGGCCGGGACCGCCACCGCCGGGACCGCCACCGCCAGGACCGCCGCCGGGCCCACGGCGGCCGGGACCACGACCGAGGCCGTCACGACCCCCGCGGTCGCCACGCCCGGGACGTCCGCCACGACCCCCCAGCCCGCCACGCCGTCCGGAACGTCCGCCACGCCGTCCGGAACGCCCGCCACGCCGTCCGGAACGTCCGCCACGACGTCTGGAACGCCCGCCGCGACGTCAGGAACGCCCGCCGCGACGTCAGGAACGCCCGCCACGCCGTCAGGAACGCCCGCCACACCGTCAGGAACGCCCGCCGCGACGGCGTCCGCCCCGCCCGCCACGACGGCGTCCGCCCCGCCCGCCGGCGTGGCGCCGCCCGCGACATCCGCGCCGCCCCCCGGCGCGCCTTCGGCCGCGCCGGCCCCGGCGGCCCCGGCCACCCTGCCTCCCTGGGCCGCCCCGGCCCCCGCAACGCCCGCAACGACCGCGGCGCCGGTCGCCATCGACCCTGCGCACCAGCTGGGCAAGGCCGGGCCGTCCGCCGGCACGCAGCCCGTGGGCGCCCCGACCACGAACGCGACCGCCGCGACCCCCGCAGCTCCGACCGCGCAGGCAGCACCGACCGTCCAGACCGCGACCGGCGGCGACACGCCCTCGGGCGGGGGCACGGGCTCGCAGTCGGGCGCGGGCTCGGAGTCGGGCACGGGCTCCCATGCCGATGCGCCGCGGACGCCGGGCGCGCCCGCGACCCAGGCGCCCGGGGGCAGCCCGGCCGTGAGCACCGACGTCACACCCGCCGCCCCGGCGCTCGCCCTCGCCGCGACACCCTCGACGCCTGCGAATCAACCCGCACCGGTCACGGCTCACGCGGTCCCGGTCCCGGTCTCGCTCGCCGACGCCGCCGACGCGGTGGAGGCGACGATCACGATGGCAGCTCGGGGCGCGGGCATCACCCAGGCGCGAATCGAGCTCTCGCCCGAGTCGCTCGGCGACATCCAGATCCACCTGCAGCACACCGCCGACGGGCTCGTCGCGCGGGTGATCACCGCCCACCCCGAGGCGGCGCAGACGCTGCAGGCCTCGAGCGACGAGCTGCGGCGCTCGCTGGAGCAGAGCGGCGCCGCGCTGCTCAGCCTCGACATCTCGACCTCCGGCCGCGGCGACGGCGAACCCGCCGCCGATCGGAACGGATCCTCCTCCGCCGGCGCGGCCGGCGTCACGGAGGGCGACGAGCCCTCCACATCCCCTTCCCCCGAACGCGTCGCGGACCTCAGCGGCTCCGCGCTCGTCAACGTGCTCGCCTGACGGCGCGCCGGAACCAGGAGAACCCATGAGCGTCACACCCGCCTCCACGACGACCGACACGATCGGCCCCGCGTCCCCCACCACGAACACGGGGAACACGATGGGCTCGCTGAACGAGGGTGACTTCCTCACCCTGATGATGGATCAGCTGAAGAACCAGAACCCGCTCAACCCCGCCGACCCGACGCAGTACATGAGCGAGCTCGCGAGCTTCAGCTCACTCGACGAGGAGATGCAGATCGCAAGCTCCTCCTCGCAGACGGCCTCCAACCAGGCCGCGACCTCGGCGCTGTCGCTGCTCGGTCACACGGTCACCTATCTCGACTCGAATGGCAACGCGCAGACCGGGACCGTGTCCTCGGTCGACTTCACCTCATCCGGTCCGACGCTCACGATCGGCGGCACGGGCGGCATCAGCCTGTCCGCGATCACGACTGCGGGCAGCTGATCCTCCTCCACCAATCCGAGCTCGCAGGGCTCCTGAACCCCTTCACACCCCCTTCTCTCCCCTGACGTTTCACGAAAGGAAGTGATGTCCCGATGATGGAAGCGATGGGCGCCGCGATCAGCGGCCTCGAGGCGCAGCAGACGATGCTCAACACGACCGCCTCCAACCTGGCCAACGTCGACACGATCGGCTACAAGTCGCAGGAGACGTCGTTCGTCGACGCCCTCTCGCAGACGATCGCCGGCGGCTCGAGCCAGACCGCGCAGAACGCGGGCACGAACCCGGAGCAGGTCGGCCTCGGCGTCTCGGTCGGCGCGATTCAGAACGACATGGGCCAGGGCGCCGATCAGTCGACCGGGATCGCGACCGACCTCGCGATCCAGGGCAACGGGTTCTTCCAGGTCGCGAACTCGAGCTCCTCGACGGGCAGCTCAAACGCCGAGCAGCAGGCGGGCGGCGACGGCGGCCCGGCGGGCGTGCTCACGGCGAGCAGCTCGCCGACGATCGACCCGACGACGATCTCCTACACGCGCGCGGGCAACTTCAAGATCAGCTCGCAGGGCTACCTCGTCACCCAGGGTGGCCAGTACGTGCTCGGCCAGGCGGGCCCGGCGACGTCCGGCACCGTCCGGACGAGCCCGAGCGGCAACACCGGCGTGCCGATCCAGATCCCGACCGGCGCCACCGCCGTCGCGATCAGCTCGAGCGGCGAGGTCACCTACAGCTACAACAACACGCAGTACACCGCCGGCTACCTGCAGATGGCGACGTTCAACAACAACGCCGGCCTCTCGCGCGACGGCGGCTCGCTGTGGTCGGCGACGACCGCGTCGGGCAACCCGAGCATCGCCACGGCGGGAGTCGGGGGCATCGGCACGCTGCAGTCCGGCGAGCTGGAGTCCTCGAATGTCGACATGGCGACCGAGTTCGCCAACATGATCGACGCGCAGAACGGCTACGAGGCCGACTCGAAGGTCATCACCACGGCCGACCACATGCTGCAGACCCTGGTGCAGATGCCGCAGTAGCGACCCCGGTCACGACGCGGGCGGGCGGCCGCTGAGCGCGGCGCCCGACCGCGCGCGTCCGGCCCCGTCGCCGGTGGCCCGGCCCCGTCGCAGGTGGCCCGGCCCCGTCGCCGGTGGCCTCGGGACCCGCCCGGTGGCCTCGGACCCGCCCCGGTGGCCTCGGACGCGACCGCGGAGCGCCCCTCCCGACCCCACGAGGACCGAAATGATGATCACCCTGCACCGCCTCGGACACGTGCTGGAGGCCTTCCAGCTCAACTCCGAGCTGATCATGACCGTCGAGGCCAACCCCGACACCGTCATCACGCTCACCAACGGCCACAAGGTCGTCGTCGCCGAGACCCCGGAGCGGGTCGCCGAGGAGGTGCGCGCTCAGCGCGTCGAGGTCCTCGCGGGCGCGATGGAGCGGCGCGCCGCCCTGCGCGCGTCCGGTCATTCTGCGCGCCGCCGCGGCGGCCTGCTTACCGCCCAGCCGGGCGGCGCGGATGTCACCCCGCTGCCCGTTTCCTCGTCCGATTCACCGACGCCGGCCTGAAGTTCCAAGGCTCCCGGCCGATTGAACGATTGACATGAAAGCCGCCACCGCAATCGGAATCGCTGTCGCCGCCGGCGGCATTCTCATGAGCGCGCTGATGGGCGGCGTCGCGCCGACCGCGTTCATCGACATCCCGGCGTTCCTGATCGTGTTCGGTGGCACCGCCGGCGTGACGCTCGCATCGGTCGGCATGGAGAGCTTCAAGCGCATCCCGACCCTGTACAAGCTTGCGTTCGGCCCGCCGGAGCTCGACGTCTCCGGCCGTGTGCAGCAGCTCGTCGGCTTCGCCGAGCAGGCACGTCGCGAGGGCCTGCTCGCGCTCGACTCCCAGACGAAGGAGATCGAGGACGACTTCACCCGCAAGGGCATGCAGCTCGTCGTCGACGGCTCTGACCCCGAGCTCGTCGCCGACGTCCTGGAGGCGGAGATCGCCGGCATGCAGGCGCGGCACCACGCGGGCGCGACGCCGTTCGAGAAGGCGGGCGGCTTCGCCCCGACGATGGGGATCATCGGCACCGTCATGGGGCTCGTGCACGTGTTGGCGAACCTGTCGGCGCCCTCGACGCTCGGGCCCGCGATCTCCTCGGCGTTCATCGCGACGCTGCTCGGCGTGAGCTCGGCAAACGTCGTCTACCTGCCGGTGGCCAACCGCCTCAAGGCGCTCTCCAAGCGGGAGGTCGAGCTCCGAACGCTCACGCTGGAGGGAATCCTGGCCGTGCAGGCCGGCGACAACCCGCGGGTCGTCGCCGAGAAGCTCGGCTCGTTCGTGCCGCCGACCGAGCGCGATCGCGAAGACTCTCCCGATAACGTCGCCGAGCTCCGCCAGCAGGAGGCCGCCTGATGTCCGCCGCCCGCGCCGCGGGCCGGCGCCGACGCCGCGGCGGCCACGAGGAGGAGCCCGAGAACGAGGAGCGCTGGCTGCTC
This sequence comes from Solirubrobacteraceae bacterium, assembly GCA_035294545.1. Classification (GTDB taxonomy): domain Bacteria; phylum Actinomycetota; class Thermoleophilia; order Solirubrobacterales; family Solirubrobacteraceae; genus Palsa-465. The sequence continues at coordinate 10,488 of DATGKS010000008.1, forward strand.
ACCTACGCCGACATGCTCACGCTCATGTTCGCGCTGTTCATGGTGCTGTTCTCGATCTCGGCGGTCAACATCTCGAAGTTCAAGACGCTCCAGGAGTCGCTGAAGTCCGCGTTCTCGGGCTCGATCCTGTCGGGCGGACGCGCGATCATGCAGTCGGGCTCGGAGTCGACGAGCAAGCACACGCCGGCGACATCGCCGGTGCCGGCGATCATCCCGGTCACGCCGAACGTGCCGCAGCTTCGGGACACGAACGCCCAGCAGATCGGCAACGCGATGGTGAGCGCCTCCGGCACGGCGGCGGAGCAGAGGTCCTTCGAGGCGCTCAAGCGCCGGATGGACGCCTACGCGCGCAGCCACGGCTTCGCCCAGTCGGTGGTGACGAACATCACCCGTCAGGGGCTGGTCGTGCGCGTGCTCACCGACAACCTGCTGTTCGCCTCGGGCTCGGCGACGCTCCAGTCGCGAGGCGACCCGCTGCTCAACGAGGTCGCCCATCTGCTCGACATCGACCGCAGGAACCCGATCACGGTCGAGGGCTTCACCGACAACGTCCCGATCCACACGGCGCAGTTCCCGACGAACTGGCAGCTGTCGACCGCCCGCGCGGTGAACGTGCTGCTCTACCTGACGGCGCACGGCGTCGCCAGGGGACGGCTCGGCGCCGCCGGATACGCCGACCTGCACCCGATCGCCTCCAACGCGACCGCGACCGGGCGGGCGCGCAACCGGCGGGTCGACATCGTCCTCGACCGCGACTATCCCGCACCCTCCTGATCCCCGATCCCGCATGAAAAGCAAGAAAGTCCTCATCCCTCTGATCCTCCTGCTCGTCGTCGGCGGCGTCGGCGCCAAGATGTTCCTGCTCAAGAAGAAGCCCGGGCCCAAGCCGGTCGTCAACGGGACGATCTACGTGATGCCCAAGCAGTTCGAGCTCAACCTCGCCGACGGCAAGTACGCGACGATGACCGTCGCGCTGCTGCTCGCGCCCGGCCAGAGCGACGGGGCGACCGCGGCCAACGCGGATGCGACGACGCCCGCCGGCTTCGGAACGCTCACCCAGGAGCCGATCATCCGCTCGATCGTGACGAGCGACGTCACGAACGACCCCTCCAAGGATCTCCTCAGCGCGAGCGGACGGTCGACGCTGGAGCGGGAGATCCTGCACGGCATCAAGACCCAGACCGACGTGAAGGTGACGAGGGTCTACTTCACCGACCTCGCGATCCAGTAGGAGCGGCGATGACCCCCGATATCGATCTCCCCCAGCTGAGCGACGAGAGCGCCGCCCCGCGCTCGGGGTCGGACCTGCGGCGCCTCGCCGCCGTGCCGATCGACCTGTCGGTCGAGGTCGGGCGCACGCGGCTGACCGTCGGCGAGACGCTCGAGCTGCGCGAGGGCTCGGTGATCACGCTCGATCGCATGGCCGACGAGCCGGTCGACGTGCTCGTCAACGGCACCCCGATCGCCCGCGGCGAGGTCGTCGTCATCGATGAGCAGTTCGGCCTGCGGCTCACGCACATCCTGACCGGCGAGCCGACCGTCCCTGAGCCGGCGGCCGCCGAGGCGGCTCCCGCTCCGCCGCCGCCGGTCGAGTAGCGCCGCGCCGCGCGCGGCAAGTTCCTCTCAAGCATCGGGCGGCTCGCGCCGACATAGACAGTGACTTTCCCTCGAAGTCACTCCCTCGATGCGGTCCGTTTCCACGATCCTCCGCGGCGTCGTCCTGACCGGCGCCCTCGCCCTCGCGGCTCCCGCGGTCGCGCTCGCGTCCGGCAGCGGCGAGCACACGGCGCTCCACCTGTCGGCGAGCTCGGCGACCCAGCACAGCTCGTCGGTCGGCGGCGGCAGCATCCTGCGCACGATCATCGCCCTCGTCATCGTGATCGGGCTGATCTACGGCATCGCCCGCGTGCTCAAGATGGTCAAGGGCGGCGGCAAGCCCAAGCCGGCCGGCGACGGCCTCCAGCACCTGGCGACGCTTCCGCTCGCGCAGAACCGGTCGGTCGCGCTCGTGCGCTCGGGCTCCGACGTCGTGCTCGTCGGGATCTCGGAGTCGGGCGTGACCCCGATCAAGGTCTACACCGAGGCCGAGGCGCAGATGCACGGCATCATCGCGCCCGCCGACGCCGAGCCGGCCACCGCGCCCGGCACCGCCGCGCCGGCCGCCGCGTGGACCCCCGGGAACGGCCTCCTGGACGTCCTGCGGCGGATGACGGTGCGCGTGTGATCGCCGCCGCCGTTCACGCCAGCTCGAACTCGGTCCAGCTGCTGCTGCTGATCGGGAGCCTGTCGCTCATCCCGGCGGTGCTGTTCACGGTCACGGGCTTCACCCGGATCCTGATCGTGCTCGGCTTCATCCGCACGGCGATGGGGACGACGAGCACGCCGCCGAACCAGGTGCTCGTCGGCGTCGCGCTGTTCCTCACGCTGTTCGTGATGCACCCGACGATCGACCAGATCAAGAACGACGCCTACGAGCCGCTCGTGCACCACAAGATCTCGACGCCCCAGGCGCTGGAGCGCGCCCAGGAGCCGCTGCGCGAGTTCATGTTCTCCCAGGTCAAGCCGCAGGACCTCACGCTCTTCATCTCGATGGCGAAGATCAAGCCGCTGCCGCGCACCCGCGCCGGCGTGCCGACCTACGTCCTCATCCCCGCCTTCATCCTCTCCGAGCTGAAGACGTCGTTCGCGATCGGCTTCCTCATCTTCCTGCCGTTCCTGATCATCGATCTGATCGTCTCCTCGACCCTGATGGGGATGGGGATGATGATGCTCCCACCGACGTTCATCTCGCTGCCGTTCAAGATCCTGCTGTTCGTCCTGGTCGGCGGCTGGGACCTGATCACCCGAGCGCTCGTCACGAGCTTCCACGCGGGATGAGGAGCGCCGCGCGATGAATCAGGACACGGTCATCAGCCTCGCCACCCAGGCGATGACGCTCGCCGTCGAGGTCGCCGGCCCGGTGCTCTTGGCCGGGCTCGTGATCGGGCTGCTCGTCTCGATCTTCCAGGCCGTGACCTCGATCCAGGAGCAGACGCTCACGTTCATCCCGAAAATCATCGCGGTCGCGGTGATCATCGTCGTGCTCGGCCCGTGGATGCTCCGGCAGATCGTCGACTACACCGACAACCTCTACCAGTCGATTCCGACCCTCATCGCCGGGGCATGACCCAGTCGGTCCTCACCGGTCTGCTGCATGAGCTCGGGCCCGGGCACGTGTTCGGGTTCTTCCTCGTGCTCGCGCGCATCACCCCCCTGTTCGTCGTCGCGCCGCTGTTCAGCTCGACGCTGCTGCCCGCGCAGGTGAAGACGATCATCGCGGTCGCACTCTCGCTCGGGCTGACCCCGATCGCCACGCACGGCCAGACGCTTCCCTCAGACCCGCTCGTCGTCGCGCTCCTGTTCGTCACGAACACGCTCACCGGCCTCGGCTTCGCGCTCGCGGTGAGCGCGGTGATCGCCGCCGTCAACTCCGCGGGCGCGATCCTCGACGTGATCGCCGGCTTCTCCTACGGACAGCTCATCAACCCGATGGACGGCACCCAGGGCGGCACGCTCACGAACCTCTACTCGATCGTCGGCCTCGCGCTGTTCGTCGCGATCGGCGGCGACGCCTGGATGCTGCGCGGGATCGAGCACACGTTCGTGCTCGTGCCGCTCACCGGCGCGCCGCACATCAGCTCGCTGGCGGCCGGCGTCGACCTCGCCGCCGGGACGATCTTCGTCTCCGCGCTGGAGCTGGCGGCGCCCGCGCTGGTGGCGCTGCTCGTCACCGACGTCGCCTTCGGTCTCGTGAGCCGGGTCGTGCCGCAGCTCAACATCTTCTCGGTCGGCTTCCCGCTGAAGATCGGCGTCGCGCTGCTCGTCGTCGCGGCGTCGCTGCCGTTCCTCGGCGGCTTCCTCAACAGCCAGGTGGGCACGGCAGTGGCCCAGGCGGTCCAGGCGCTCTAGAAGACATGGCCGGCACCGACAGAACCGAGAAACCGACTCCCAAGCGCCGCAGGGAGGCCCGGGAGAAGGGCCAGGTCGCCCGTTCGATGGAGATCTCGAGCGCCGCCGTGCTGGTCGGCGGGCTGATCGGCGTGATCGCGTTCGGCCCGACGGTCGTCTCGAACACGGGCGCCGCGATGCAGGCGATCTGGAGCGAGATCGCGGTGCGCGGGGCGGTCACGTCCGCCTCCGGGCTGCACGGCCTTGAGCAGATCGCGATCAAGCTCATGCTGGAGACCGTCGCGCCGATCGCCGGCATCTGCCTCGCCGTCGGCCTGCTCGCGAACGTCGCCCAGGTGGGCCTGCGGCCGAGCATCCAGGCACTCCGGCCTCAGTGGGAGCGGCTCAACCCGGGCGCCGGCGTCAAGCGCCTGTTCGGCAAGCGCGTCCCGTTCGAGGCCGGCAAGTCGCTGGCGAAGGTCACGGTCGTCGGCGCCGTCGCCGCGATCTCGCTCGTGCCGATGATCACCCACGGCGAGACGACGATGGGCGCGACCCCCGCGGCCCTCGGCTCGCTCATGTTCTCAGGGGCGAAGACGATCGCAATCCGCGTGTTGGCGGTGTACCTCCTGATCTCGGTTGCCGATTACGTCTGGCAGAAGCGCCAGTTCGAGAAGGGCCTGAAGATGACCAAGCAGGAAGTGAAGGACGAATCGCGCAACCAGGACCTCCCGCCGGAGGTCAAGTCCGCGATCCGCCGCCGGCGCATCCTCCAGGCGCGCGCCCGCATGATGGCCGCGGTGCCGCAGGCCGACGTCGTCGTCACCAACCCGACCCACTACGCGGTGGCGCTCGTCTACGACGGCAAGAAGCCCGCCCCTGTGGTCGTCGCCAAGGGCAAGAACCTGATCGCCGCCCAGATCCGGCGGATCGCCGCCGAGAACGGTGTGCCGATCGTCCCGGACCCGCCGCTGGCGCGCTCCCTGCACGCAAGCGTCGAGATCGACCAAATGATCCCGGCCGAGCTCTACGCCGCGGTCGCGCAGGTCCTCGCCCACGTCTACCGGATGGCGGGCCGCAGGGCCGCCGAGCGTAAGGCGGCCGCCTGATGGACAAGATCCTGCGCCGCATCCTCGCCCACACCGACATGCTCGCGGCCGTCGGGGTCGTGGTCGTCATCTGCATGCTCGTGATCCCGCTGCCGCCGGTGCTGCTCGACATGCTGATCACGCTCAACATCTCGGCGGCGCTCGCGATCGTGGTGGCGACGATGTACCTCGGCTCCGCGCTCGAGTTCTCCTCGTTCCCCTCGCTGCTGCTGCTGATGACGATGTTCCGCCTGGCGATCAACGTCTCGGTGACGCGCCAGGTCCTGCTCAAGGGCGACGCCGGCTCGGTCGTCCGGGACTTCGGTCAGTTCGTCGTCGGCGGCAACGTCGTGATCGGCCTGGTGATCTTCGCGATCCTCGTCGTCATCCAGTTCGTCGTCGTCACGAACGGCGCCGGGCGCGTCGCCGAGGTCGCCGCGCGCTTCACCCTCGACGCGATGCCGGGCAAGCAGATGGCGATCGACGCCGACCTGAACGCGGGCCTGATCACCGACGAACAGGCGCGCGAGCGACGCAAGCTGATCGCCCGCGAGGCCGACTTCCACGGCTCGATGGACGGCGCCTCGAAGTTCGTCAAGGGCGACGCGATGGCCGCGGTCGTGATGGTCGTGATCAACCTGCTCGGCGGCATCGTCGTCGGCGTCGTCCAGCACCACATCCCGTTCAGCAAGGCGACCCACACCTACTCGCTGCTCACCGTCGGCGACGGGCTGACCGAGCAGATCCCGGCGCTCCTGATCTCGGTCGCGATGGGCATCATCGTCACCCGCTCGGGCTCCGATGAGCGCGATCTCGGCTCGGAGATCACGAGCCAGATCCTCGGTCAGAAGAAGGCGCCGCTCGTCGCCGGCGGCGCGATCATGGCGTTCGCGATGGTGCCGGGGCTGCCGAAGATCCCGTTCATCCTCGTCGGCGGCCTGTTCTTCGCGGTCGGGTGGGCGCTGCGCAAGGGCGGCATCGAGGCCTTCCAGCCGAGCCCGGCGCTCGCGGTTGCGCTGCCGGGCGGGGGCGCCACCAGGGAGCTCGAGCCGAAGGTCGCCGCCCACGACGAGGTGCTCAAGGGACTGCCGATCGATCCGCTCGAGCTCGGCATCGGCTTCGGTCTGGTGCCGATGGTCGACCGCGGCTCGGGTGGGACGCTCGTGCGCCGGATCTCGCTCATCCGCCGCCAGATCGCCTCCGAGCTCGGCATGGTGATCCCGTCGGTCCGCATCCACGACGAGATCGACCTCGATTCGCACGAGTACGTCGTCAAGGTGCGCGGCGCGGTCGTCACCCGCGGGCGGATCGTCGCCGGGCACAAGCTCGCGATGAATCCGGGCGACGCGTTCGGCACGCTGTCGGGTATCCCGACGACCGAGCCCGCGTTCGGCCTGCCGGCCGTGTGGATCGCCGACGCGCAGCAGTCCGAGGCCGAGGCGTTCGGCTACACGGTCGTCGACGGGGAGTCGGTGATCATCACCCACCTCACCGAGACGATCCGTCGTCACGCCGCCGAGCTGCTCACCCGCCAGGACGTGCGTGCGCTGCTCGACCAGCTCAAGGAGTCCAACGAGGCCGTCGTCACCGAGGTGGTGCCGGACGTGCTGTCGCTCGGGGAGCTGCAGCGCGTGCTGCAGCGGCTGCTCGCCGAGGGCGTCTCGATCCGCGACCTGGGCACGATCACCGAGGCCGTCGGCGACAAGGCGCGGATCACCCGCGACCCGGGCCTGCTCGCCGAATACGCCCGCCACGCGCTCGGACGCGCGATCATCGCGCCGCTGCTCGACGGCGAGACGCTGCACGCGCTCACGCTCGACCCCGCGATCGAGCAGGAGATCGCGGCCGGCATCAGCCAGACGGCGGACGGCGAGCTGCTCGCGCTCGAACCGGCGCGCGCCCAAGCCCTCGTCGCCGCGGTCCGCGGCCAGTTCGACGAGGCCGCAGCCCGGGGCGTCGCCAGGACCGCGCTGCTCTGCTCGGCGCGCGTGCGCCGCCATCTGCGCCGCATGCTCGAGTCGACCGTGCCTCAGCTGCCCGTCTGCTCGTACAACGAGATCTCGCCCGGGATCACCGTCGACACAGTAGGAGTCATCCGCACATGAACACCCCGACCGACACGACCCCCACCGAGACCGACATCCGCCCGGGCGAGGTCCGCACCTATCGCGGGCGCACGCTCGAGGAGCTGATCCCACAGATCCGGGCCGAGCTCGGTCCGGGCGCGATGATCCTGCGTGAGCGCCAGGGCCTCACCGGCGGCGTGGGCGGGTTCTTCGCCAAGCGCTGCGTCGAGATCGACGCCCAGGCGGCGCCCGGCCTGTCCGTTTACGCCGACGACGACGACGAGGCGCTGCTGGACGAGCTGCTCGGCGCCCCCGCGACCGGGGTGCAGCCGATGGGAGCGCAGCCCACCGCCGCGCGTCCGGCTGGGGCGCAGCCGGGGCTGCCGCAGCCGGCAGTGCCGCAGCCGGCGGGGCCGCAGCCGGCGGGGGCACAGCCGGCAGTGCCGCAGCCGGCGAGGCCGCAGCCGGCGAGGCCGCAGCCGGCGGGGCCGCAGCCGGCGGGGGCGCAGCCGACGCCCGATCCGTTCGCGGGCTTCGCCGCGCGTCTGGAGGCTGCCGCGGCCGCCGCAGCCGCCGCGCCGCTCACCCCCGAGCCGTTCACACCGACTCCGCCCGAGGCGTTTGTGCCGGAGGTGCCGGCTCCCGCTCCGACGGAGCCGGAGCTGAGCGCTCCCGCGCCGACGCCCGCCCGCCCCGCGACCGCCCCCGCCCCGGCTGGCGGCTTCATCGCGTTCGACGAGCTGACGGCCGACCGGGAGCCCGAGCCTGAGGCCGAGTCCGCGGCCCAGCTGATCCCGACCGCCGTGTTCAACACCGAGCCGATCGAGCCCGAGCCGGCAGAGCGCGAGCCGGTCGCGCTCAGCATCCCGATCCTGCTTGACGTCGCGCCTGCCGCGTCCGGCGCCGGGCCGGTCTTCCGGCCGCGGCCGCTGACGGCGGAGACGAATGGACAGCGCGCCACGTTCCGCCCGCTCGCTGACCCGACGGCCACGCTCAACGACGAGGCCGCGGGCGCGCCGGCCGGCGAGAGCTTCGTCCGCGGGCGGCTCATCGCCCACGGCCTCAGCGCTTCGCTGGGCGCGCGGCTCGTCACCGCCGCCCGCGAGGCCGCCGACAGCGACGAGGAGCCCCTCATCACGGTGGCCGCGCAGGCGGCGCTTGCCGCGATGCTGCCGCCGGCCGCGCCGCTGCCGCTCGACGGCGGCGTGGTCGCGGTGGTCGGTCCGACGGGAAGTGGGAAGACCCGCGCGGTCGCGGCGCTCGCCATTGCCTGCGCGCGCGCCGGGCACGACGTGACGGTCGCACGCGTCGCCGGCGCCGGCCCCGAGGAGGAGCTCGCCGAGCTTCTGGCGGGCGAGAAGCACGTCGAGCTCGTTCCCGCGATGAAGACGAAGGCGACCGCGCGCGCGGTCGCGGCCGCGCGCGACGAGGATCTCGTCATCCTCGACACGCCCGCGACGACCCCTGGCGAGGCCTCGAACTGCGAGGCGCTTGCCGCGACGCTCGGCCGCTTCGCTCCCGACCACGTGCTGCTCTGCGCGCCGGCGACGTTCACGCTCCCCGCGCTCACGCACCTCGTCGAGCACCACGCCGTCCTGCGGGTCAACGGCCTCCTCGCGACGCACGCCGACATCGCCGGGATGCTCGGGACGGTCGCCGAGCTCTCAATCGAGACCCGTATTCCGCTCGGCCACGTGCATTCCGGCCTCAACACCGCGGGTGCCATTTCGTCCATCGATTCCGGCGCGCTGGCGGCCGACCTGGTTCGATGAGCCTCGTGCCGGAACAGAACCCGACGCTCCTCTCGCATCCGTCGGGACATCGCGGCACGCTGCGGACCGCGGGCGGCGACGAGCTGCCCGTGCAGACGTACGAGCACGAGCAGGAGGTCCTGCTCGTCGTGCTCACCGAGGTCGAGCAGCCGCCGGTCGGCGAGGAGAACGACGCGACGCTCGAGTACACGACGGTGCGGGGCGTCATCCGCCTGCACGGGGAGGCCGTCTTCCAGGACGCGTCGCTCGTGCGCTTCCGCGCCGAGGGCGCGCCCGAGGTCGTTCAGCGCCGGCAGTTCGTCCGTGTCCACGCGTCCCACGAGGTGACGGTCGACGCCCCGCCGCTGTACGCGCCGCGCCGCACGCACACCGTCGACATCTCGGGCGGCGGGATGCTCCTCTCGGACGCCGGTCACCTGAGGATCGGCGACGTCGTCCGCTTCGAGATCCGCTTCGCCGACTCCACGCCCCCCGCCGAGGGGATCGCCCGGGTCGTGCGCATCGACGCGGGCGGCCGCCGCGGCCTGCGCTTCGAGACGATCGACGAGGACGACCGCCAGCGGCTCATCCGCTACGTGTTCGAGCTGATGCGGGTCGCGCGCGCGAAGACCCGCGGAGACCTGATCTGATCCGCCCCCCTGACCCGATGGCCGACAAGAGCGACAAGAAGAAGAAGGGCGACGCGAAGGGCAAGAAGGGCAAGGACGCCGGCGCGGGTGCCGGGCGTCCGAGCGTCGCGGGCCACCCGCGGGCGCGCGCGTCGGTGCGCCGCGTCAAGGGTCTCGGCGGGCTCGCCGGGTTTGTCGTCGGCGCGCTGCTCGCCCACAGCGCCGGGCTGTCGGTGACGAGCACGCTCGAGCGGGCGCTCATCTGCGGCATCGGCAGCTACCTGCTCGCCTGGGGGTGCGCGGTGGCCGTCTGGCGACAGATCGTGCTCGCCGAGCTGCGCATGATCTTCGACCTGCACCAGGAGCACGTCCGCGGCCTCGCCGGCGGCTCCGCGCCGGCCGGCGCCCAAACCGCCGGCTCCGCCGCCGACTCGTCGGGCGCGGGCTCCTGACCTGAGGCCGACAACGGAGACGGAGGCGACCGATGGACGCGATCGAGCCGATCCTGCCGAACCCGTCGATCCTCCCCGAGGTACGCGCCACCCAGCGCGCCGCTCCGGTGCGCCGCGACGGGCGCCAGGGCGACGGTCCCCCGAACCGCCGGCGTCGCCGGCAACCGGCCGCGGCGGGCGTCGAGCTCGACGTCGAGGGTGTCGACGGGTCAGACGACGCAACCGCAGAGGCGGAGGGCCCGGTCACCGTGCCGGAGCTGCCCGCGCCTCGCTCAATCGACCTCACCGCTGACGACGAGGTCGGGCCGCGCGCCCACCGCATCGACCTGACCGCGTAGCTCGCCGCAGGCGGGGGAGCACCGCGCGGCCAGTCCGTTTCATGGAAGCACCTCGAAGGTCTCGCAGTGGCTCGGCCTGACGGCAAGGAAATGGCGCCGGTCGAGCGTGATGACCGTCGTCGTGCGAAGTCGCTCGGCCAGGGCGACCACGGAAGCGTCGGTACCGCCAAGCGGGAAATCGGCATAGTCCGCAACGAGCTCCGCGATCCGTTCGAGGTCCTCCGGGCTTGGTCCCTCGACGTCGAACGTCGCGCGCCCGCGAAGGAATGCGGCCTCTGCCTGTGGACCGAGCCGTCCAGCGACGAAGGAGGTCGCCTCGGCGACCACAAGCGCCGGGATCACAAGCCGCAGATCACTCCGCCTCAACGTCGCGACAACGGACTCGTGGTCAATGTCGTCGGCGTCCGCCGCGGCGTAGAGCGGCCCGGAGTCAACGACGGCGAGACCGCTCATCCCACTCCTGCTCGATCAACTCCTCCATGTCGCGCGCGGTCGTGCGCTGTCCGCTGCGCCCGAGTCGCTCCGCCTGGCCGCGTCCAGGATCTCTGGACGCTCCGGGAAAGGCGTTCAAGAAAACACGGCCCCACCCGATAACCGGAGGGACCGGCCGCAAGGAGCAGCCGGGGGACGAAACAAACCCAACCGCACCATGGAGGTGTAACAGTGTCCCTCTCGATTCTCACCAATGTCTCGGCGATGCAGACCGAGCAGAACCTGCTCAACTCGAGCAACGCCGTGGCGACCGCCGAGCAGCGCCTGTCCTCGGGCCTGCGCAT
>DATGKS010000009.1:0-102367 GCA_035294545.1 Solirubrobacteraceae bacterium
GACCTGGACACGCTCGCCATCCGAGCCCGGTGAAACACTCCCCTAAGCCCACTCCACCAGGGCACCCAACCAAGCCTGACTCGGCCGCGCCACTCCAGCGCGGCCGTTTCAGTGCAGCCGTTTATCCGGGGCAAGTAGCTAAGGCAAGTTCTATGCGAGGCGGGCGAGGTCTCGCCGCTCAACTTGCAATCCAGTCAAGAAGAGAAAGACCAGGGCTCCGCTGCCTCCGACTCCGACTCCGGCTCCGGCTCCGGCGCCGGCGACGCCGCTGCGCTTCGCTATTAGCGGCGCCGTAGGACTCGCTCTGCGAAGCAACTCGCCCAACAGCAACGTCGTGGCCGGCATGAAGATGCTGGTCTCCAGCGATGCCGTTGCTCGTACCGCCGCTGCCGGCTCGAACCTGGAGGCGGTTGCGCCCAACGGGCAGATCACCGACGCGGTCGCCTCAGGGACAGCTGACATCAGTCACTTTCTCTCTGCGCCCAACGGGGACGTGTACGTCGTATTCGCGAGCCCGGTGGACCTGTCGAATGCCACGGGCATGTTTACGGCCAACGGATGCCTGCTGGCCCAAGTCGATCCAGCGACAGGCGTCCCCGCCTGCATCGACAACACCCTTGTGTCCATCAACTGCGGCTTCCCGGGCCAGTACACGACCCCGCCAATCCAATTCGATAGCAGTGGCGCCATCTACTACAGCGGGATGGCCAGCAATGGGACCATGGTCCTGCGGAAATACAGTGCTGGCGTGATCACGAACCTCATCACCAACGAAGCCTCGATCAGCCAGTTCGTCGTCACGCCGAACGGGTCTGTCTTCGTCAGCGGCTCAACCACCGCGACCGGCGTGAGCTGGACTCGACTGATCAGCGCGACCGGCGGCGTGACGAACCTCATGGCTTCCTCCAGCGCCTTTCTTGCCCAGTTCTCGGATGGCAATGTCTACTTTGGGGATAGCTTTGAGAGCCCAACTGATCCAAGCAAGTGGATCGGCAACAGCACAGCCGAGCCGGTCGCCCCCCATTTCGATACCGTCTTCGGTGGCTCGCTGTGCTCGTCCGCTGGCACGATGCCGGTTGGGGCGTTCTGCAGTCTGAGCGGGGCGGAGATCGAATCAGCGGTGCAGACGAGTGACGGGAACGAATACGTCCTCACCGGCCCCCTATCGGATTCGGCGGCTATGGAGTATTACCCGACCGTTAGGTTCCTTAGCACAGCAGTTGTCAGCCCAACACTTGAAGCTGCAGTTGGAAACGATGTCGCGCTGGCTGGTACCAACAGTAGTGATCAGAATCTGCTGACCCTGTATAACCCAGCCACCGATATGGAGACGTCGCTGATAAGCCCGAGCAACCAGATTGAGCTCTACCATCTGCACTATTCCGCTCAGCAAAAACAAGGTCTACCTTGACGGGCTCCAATTCTGCGACAACCAATACGTCATCGGTGATGTGGATTTGTCGAACGATCAGGTCAACATCCTCGCCTCTGCGACGACCCAGTGGTCGGACCTCCAGCCGCTGAACTGATTGGATCAGCGGCAAAGCCCCCTCGGAGGTTGCTGGCCGGCCACCGCAACAGAGCTGCACGAGGACTGAACGGTGCGTGCGCTACGAGAGGGCCCTCGCATGTCCCGTGAGGGCAGCGCACACGACGCGCTCCACCCACTCCGCCGCGGGCTCAGGGCGCTGCCGCCCCGGCGACAAAGTTCCAGTAGCCCTTGTTCTCGTCATGATCCGGATGCCCGGACCCAGGGGGTCGGGCAGACCACCTGCCGGGTCCGCCGAGCCAGACGCCGACTTAGCGAGGCGGGATCAGATCGCTGGCCTCGCGTAGCGCCGACTGCATGTGCGCGAACCGCTCGCCCGCCCAGCCCCGCCAGGGGCTATCGCAGTCGCGGCAACCCGATCACGGGCCGCGCCCGTGCTCGTGATCGCATCGTCCGGGATGCACTCGTCCGGGACGGCCTGCACAGACGGCCTCGTGGGGCGCAGGGTAAGAGCAGGCCAGCTAGTTCTTCGGTGTCGGCGATTGTCCCTTCTAGGCTGGCGACTGGATCTCATCAAGCGTGTGTTGGATAAGGCGGACATTTCATTGATCTCCGCTCGGCACGCGGAACGCGATGCCTTGGCTGTCGGCGCCGGGTGAAAACTGACCCCCCTCCGCCGGTTGAAATCTGACCCCTCGGGCGGGTCGGCGGGGTCGTCCGGGGTGCCGTCGAGGCTCGTCGCGTCAGCGAGGAGCTTGAGGGGCGGTGAGAGGGTGGTTGGTGTGGAGCAGTGGGCTGAGCTGCGACGGGAGCATTTCGTGGCGGGCAAGTCGATCAAGCGGTTGGTCGGCGAGACCGGACTGTCGAAGAACACGATCCGGCGGGCGTTGCGCAGCGAGACGCCGCCGACATATCAGCGGGCGGGCAGAGGCAGCGTGTTGGAGGAGTTCAAGCCGGAGATCCATCGGCTGCTCAGGGAGGACCCGAAGCTGACCGGGGTGCGGGTCCGTGAGCTGTTGGAGCCGTTGGGGTGTACCGCGGGCAAGACGATCGTGGATGACTATCTGCGGGAGGTTCGGCCGTTGTTCTCACCGCCACCGCGGACGTTTCCGCGGGGGGTGTGGCGGCCGGGAGAGTTCTGCCAGTTTGATGTGTGGGAGCCCCGCGAGCCGGTCGCGGTCGGGCACGGCCAGACCCGCCGGGGGTGGGTCGTGGTCGGCTGCTTGGCGTATTCCCGGGTCGGGGCGGGTGTGCTGGTGTTCTCCAAGCAGACCGAGGATCTGCTGGCCGGGATCAGCGGCTGCCTGACTCGGCTGGGGGTGCTGCCACAGAAGCTGCTGTGGGACCGCCAGGCCGGGATCCACGCCCACCACGGCCGACCGACGGACGCGTTCGCGGCGTTCTGCGGACAGCTGCGGGTCGGGTGGCGCTTCTGCAACCCGGCCGATCCGCAGGCCAAGGGCACGATCGAACGGCTGCAGGAGTACATGGAGACCAACTTCGAGCCCGGCCGACAGTTCGCCAACCAGCTCGACTTCCAAGACCAGCTCGATCAGTGGTTCGTCAAGGCCAACGGGCGAGTCCACAAGACGCTGCGCCAGATCCCCAACGACCGCCTGGCGCTCGAGCGCCAAGGAATGCGGCCAGTGCCGGCGGTGATGCCCGACGTCGCGCTGCGGTGGGTGACCCGTGTCAGTCCCGATCCGTATCTGCGCGTCGATACCAATGACTACTCGCTGCACCCCGCGTTCGTCGGGCGCCAGGTCGAGGTCCGCGTCGACCAGGACCGGATCCTCGCGGGGGTGCTGGACACCGGCGAGGTGGTCGCAAACCACGCGCGGGTGTTCGCCAAGCACCGCACGATCACCGCGCTGGAGCACGCCCGCGCGCACCGCGACCAGCACCACCGTCTCGACGAGCAGATCGTCGAGGTTCGGCCGCTTGCGCGCTATGACGCGCTGATCGCATGAGCCCGCGCCCAGACAGCGAACTGGCGCACCTGCTTCGCCAGCTCAAAGCACCCGCCGCCGCCCGCGCGGTCCCCAAGCTCGCTGACCGCGCCCGCTCCGAGGAGTGGTCCTATGAGCAGTTCATCGCCGCCGTGCTCAAGACCGAGACCGATAGCCGCGACAGTCACGGCGGGCAATCCAGGATCAAGGCCGCGCGGTTCCCGGCGCGCAAGACGCTGGAGGAGTTCGACTTCGCCTTCCAGACCAGCCTGCGGCGCGAGACGGTGCTGCACCTCGGCCAACTGGACTTCCTGGCCGGCCGCGAGAACATCGTGCTCTTGGGCCCGCCCGGTGTCGGCAAGACCCACCTGGCGATCGCGATCGCGATCCGCGCCTGCCTGGCCGGGCACCGCGTCCTGTTCAGAACCGCGACCGAATGGGTCGCGCTGCTCACCGACGCCCAACGCCACGGCCGCCTGGACGCAGAGCTCGACCGCTTGCAACGCATCCCGCTGCTGATCGTCGATGAGGTCGGCTACATCCCGTTCGATCCGCAGGCCGCCAACCTGATGTTCATGCTCGTCTCCCGCCGCTACGAACGCGCCAGCCTGATCGTCACCTCCAACAAGCCGTTCAGCGCCTGGGGTGAGATCTTCGGCGACGAGGTCACCGCCGCCGCGATGATCGACCGACTCGTCCACCACGCCGAGATCCTCGCCCTCAAAGGCGACAGCTACCGCCTCAAAGACCGCGACCTCGCTCGCCCCGCCACCCCCACCGAATGACGCGCCCGCGGCTATCGCTGCTGCGCTCGCCTACGGCTCGCTCCGCAACGACAGCCGCGGCAACACCACCAAGGGGGGTCAGTTTTCGACCGGCGCCAGGGGGTCAGATTTCAAGCGGCCTTGACACTCGCCGCCCACCGCCTCCGCCGGCGCTGCGCGACGAGCTCGACCGCCATCACTGACGGGCAGGACAGCTACCGGCTCGCGCAAGCGACCGCCGGGAAGGGGTGAAGCCCCTGATCTGATCTTCGACCCAGGTGGGGCGATCTGGTGGCCACCACTGGGGAGGTTTGATGGCCACCAGTGGGGAGAAACGATGGCCACCAGCGGAGAATTATGTGGCGACCAGCGGGGAGAAACCGATGGCCATTGACAGACCTACGCTCGATCGTGCCGCATCGGGTTGCGCAGGCGCCCGACCGGTTGCCCGATGCGCCCGCGGGGACGCGGCCGCCAGGGCAAGCAGGCGTCCAACGGGCCTGTCCCGATTTGTCCGGCGCGCATTGTTCCCCTGGTTGAAGGAGTCAAACGACGCAGGCGGTCGACCAGTCGCGCCGCAGCGGTTGACGGCTCGACGGATCCAGGAGCAGGTGGAGGCGGTTCGGGGCGGCGGTCGTGGCGGCGGCGCTCGTGCTCGGCGGCTACCTCGGTCCGTGGCCGTGGACGGGATTCACCGGCAACACGCTCTGGGACTGGCTGAACCTGCTGTTCCTGCCATTGCTCGTGCCGGCGATCGCCGTCCCGATGCTCTCCCCCAGGGTGACCGGTGAGGTCGTGTACCTCGACGCCGAAGGCCGGCCCGTGAGGTTCGTGGCCGAGGGCGAGGCGGCCGAACCCACGCTGTCGACGGAACCCGCGGTGTCGCCCGGCGGCCCCGCGCCCGCGAGTCCGCCTCAGAACGTGCCGATCCGGTCCGGCGGCCAGTAGGTGAAGAACGCGGTGCCGATGATCCACGCCTGCGGCACCGGGCCCCAGTAGCGGCTGTCGTCGGAGTCGCCGCGGTTGTCGCCCATCATGTAGTAGTCGCCGCGTCGCACGACGATCGACCGGGCGAACGTGCAGCTCGCCGGCTCCGGGCATGGCCGCAGAGAGGCACCGGACTCCCTGACGCCGTCGCGGTAGACGACGCCGTTCCGGATGCGGAGCCGGTCGCCGGGCAGCCCGACGACGCGCTTGACGAACGTCTCGCTCGACTCCCGGCGGGTCGGATCGTCGCACGGCTGCGCGCGGCCGGGACCCTGCGCGGGATCTCCGCATTGCGCGCCGAGCGGTGCCGTCGCCCCCGCCGGCGGATGGAAGACGACGACGGCTCCGATCCCCGGATGGGTGGAGAGCCGGCTGACGAGGATGTGCTGGCCGACATCGAGCGTCGGGACCATCGACGCGCTCGGAATCCCGTAGGGCTTGACGAGGAACGCCTGGACACCGAGCGCGACCGCGACCGTCACGACGAGCTCGACCGCGCCGCGCAGCGGGCCCGTCCCGCGCCTCAATCCGCTCCGGGTCACGCTCGGAGAGACCGGGTCAACGGCGCCGCGGGGTGCACGAGCCCGGTGAATGGGGCAGCCACGGTCAGCGGCCCGGCAGGTGGAGGATCTCAAGCCGGCTGCGCGCCGCGCTCGAGTGGTAGCTGCCGGTCGGCAGCACGACCCGTCCGTCCGAGACGATCGGGCTGTTCCAGTGCCCGGTGGGGACCGGATAGGCGTGGATCAGCGACCCGGTGAGGGACCGGCGCACGTCGAGCGCACCGTGAAGCTCGTCGTAGACGAACAGCAGGCCGCCCGCCAACACCGGGCTCGTGCCCGCCGATGACACACTCCACACCCGCGACAGCCGCGGGTGCGCCGGGTCGATAAGCCGGTAGGCGGCGGTGCCGGAGTCGGTGGCGGCGAACAGATAGGGTGCGCCACCGTGGCTCCACACGGCGGGCGCGGTGAGCAACTCGCCGCCGCCGGGCGTCGGGACCTCCCCCAGCTCGCCGCCGAGCCGGGGCCCGGCCCGCCCCGTCGTGCCATCGAGCCGCGCGAGGTCGAGCAGGTGCAGGCGGCCGTCCTTGCCGCCCTGCACGACGAGGCGTCGCCCGTGAAACGGCGGAAGGATCGCGGGCGAGGCGCTCCCGAGGTCGGTGTCGGATGCGGACAGCTGCGCCTCGTTGGCGGGGGTCCAGTTGTGCAGCAGCCGCGAGGCGTCGGGCGCGAGCTGGAGCACGCTGTCGCCCCAGCTCGTACGGCCGTTGAACGGTCCGTTGCCGGTCGCGACGAGGATCCGGCCGCTGCCGGGCTCGATCACCGCGCCGGCGCGGCCCCAGATCGCGTCGTCGCCGCGCGTGTTCGTGACCGGGCAGCTGGAGGCGCGAATCAGCCGGTGGCGGTTCGAGCACTCGCTGTTCCACACGTGCGCGATGCGGCCGGTCGTCCGGTCGAGCGTCACGACGTGTCCGTCGTAGGGCGGAGCGTCGCCGAAGTAACCGCCGGTGACCGCGACGACGTACCGCCCGCTGACGGTGAGCGCGGAGGCGATCTTCTCGTGGGCCGGGTCGAGCAGGATCCGCCGCGTCCAGAGGACGCGGCCGCCGGCGAGCGCGAGCTTCACGATCACGCCGCTCGGGACCGCGGCGTAGACCGCGCGGCGGTCGGGGTCGGCGGCCGGGCTCGCGGTCGTCACCTGCGGGTTGCCCGGCGTTCGATTCACCCCGGGCGCGCGGTACTCCCACAGGCGAGCACCGGTGCGCGGGTCGATCGCGATCGTGCTGCCGTAGCTCGTCGTCACGACCACGACGTCGCGAATGCGGCCGCGGACCCGGACGGCGTGGAGCGCGATCGCGGAGGAGTCGGCGATCCCGTCGAGGGTGACCGTGCGCATGCGCAGCGCCCCCGCGTTCGCCGCCGTGATCAGCGTCGAGCGACCGACACCGGTGTGCTGCGGGCCCGCGCCGAATTCGGGCCAGTCCTCGGTGGCCGCGGTCACATGGACGGATCCCGACGGCGGCGCTGCAGCAGCCCGCGCCGTCCCCCGCTGGTGAAGGGACCGCACCGACCCGTGGCCGTCCCGGGCCCCGCCGCAGCCGGCGAGCAGCCACAGCGAGGCGGCGAGCGCGCAGGCAAGGCCGCCGGCCGGACGACGGACGCGCAGGGATCTGCCGGCAAAGCGAGGCATGCCGACAAGCTTTCCAGCTTGGGCGCGCTCACGCTCCGGCCGACATCCGCCGCGGGAGCCGCAGCCCACGCGCGCCGGCACGGAGGTAGGCTGGCGAGCGATGCGGTTCGCGATCGCCATCCCCCAGTACGCGCGCGAGAGCCGTTTCGACGCGGAGTCGTTCCGCGCGTTCCTGACGCGCGCCGAGGAGCTCGGCTGCTTCGACGGGGCATGGGTGCAGGAGCAGGTGATCGGCCCCGCAGGCAGCCTCGCGCCGCTGCAGACGCTCGCCTACGCCGCCGCCTGCAGCTCGCGGCTGCGGCTCGGCTGCGCGGTGTTCGTGCTGCCGCTGCACAACCCGGTCCACCTCGCCAAGGCGATCAGCTCGCTCGACTGCCTCAGCCACGGCCGCGTCGACGTCGGCGTGGCGAGCGGCGGCCGGGCGCGGCCGTTCGCCGCGTTCGGCATCGACTCCGACCGTCCGGTCGCGCGCTTCAACGAGGCGCTCGCGCTGATGAAGGCGTGCTGGACGCAGCCCGTCATCGATTTCGACGGACGGCTGTGGACGATCCACGGCGGCTCGATGGAGCCCAAGCCCATCCAGAAGCCGCACCCGCCGGTGTGGTTCGGCGGCAGCGCGCCGGCCGGCATGCGGCGGGCCGTCCGCCACGGCGACGGGTTCATGGGCGCGGGCTCGCAGACCGTCGCGCAGTTCGCCGCGCAGGTGCGGGTCGTGCGCGAGGAGCTCGCCCTGCGGGACCGGGACCCGGCGACGTTCCGGATCGGCAAGCGCGTGTACGTCCATGTCGACGATGACGCAGCGCGTGGCGCGCGGCGGCTGGAGGAGGCGCTCGCCCGCCACTACGGCCGGGGCGGCTGGAGCGATCACATCCTCACCGGCCCGCCCGAGCAGTGCGCGGCGGGGATCCGCGCGGTGGCCGACGCGGGCGCCGAGCTCGTCCTGCTCAACCCGATGCTCGACGAGGCCGAGCAGCTCGAGCGGCTGAGCGCCCAGGTGATCCCGGCGCTCGTGTGACGCGGCGACGCTCCGCGGCCACGTCCGCGCGGCCGCGGTCCGCCCGCCTGACCCGACGCGCGCCGGCGCCGTCCGCCCGCTGACCCGAAGCGCGCCGGCGCCGTCCGCCCGCTGACCCGACGCGCGCCGCCGCCGTCCGCGCGCCCGCCTACACTCGCGCCGCCCGGTGGGGGCGAAACACGCCCGGGGACGGGCGCGTGTGTGCTTCCGCGAGGTCGTGCGGCGGACGCTCGGGCCTGTTTTGCGTGCCCGTGCCCCCGTCGGCGGAGCCCTCACAACTCGAGTCGATCTGCCGATCACGGAGGTCATGGACATCCGCATCCCAGTCCTCGGCCGCCTCGCCGTCGCGGCCGCCACGTTCGTCACGCTCGCCCTCTGCGCCGGGAGCAACCTCGCCGACGCGCAGATGGCTTCCCGCCCCGGGACCGCCGCATCCGTCCACGAGCTCGCCCCCGGGCCGGCGTACTCCGTCTTCCCCGGTTCGGGCGATGCCCCCGTTCCCGGACCGGTGCGCGCGGCCTTCCTCGGTGACTCCTACACCTTCGGCGTCGGTGCCTCGGAGCGCACGAACGGCTACGCGTACCTCGTTGCGCAGGCCGAGGGCTGGAGCGCCGACGTGGTCGGTCTCCCCGGCAGCGGCTACGTCCGCGTCGCCGAAAAGGACAACAAGCGGATCTCGGCCGGAATCGCGCCGGTGATCGCCGCGCGGCCCGCGGTCGTCATCGTCGAGTGTGGCCACAACGACGCCGACCTGGGAATCGACCTCGCCCGGGTCGAGCCGAATGCGCTGCGGGATCTTCGCGCGCTGCGCGCCGGGCTGCCGGAGGCGACGATCGTGGTCGTCGGTCCGGTCTGGCTGAGCGGCCATCCCGACTCGCGCGTCCTCGCCGTCCGCCGGGCGGTCCACGCGGCGCAGCGCCAGATCCCGGGCAGCCTCTGGATCGACCCGATCGCCGAGCGCTGGTTCACCGGGGTGTTCGCCCGGCACACGGGCGACGACGCGACGATGATCAACTACGCCGTCGGTCATCCCAACGACGTCGGCTATCGCCACATCGCCCGCCTGCTGGAGCGCGACCTCCGTTCGCTCGGCGTCCGGTAGGGGGCGAGGGCGCCGGCGATCGCGGCGCCCTCGCGGTTCCTCGCCGACGTCAGAAGTACGTCGCCCACCTCGCGGATCCGTCGACCACGGGCCGCCCGTCGAGGGTCGTCGCGACGGACTGCGCGTGGTGGCCTCGTCGCTCGAGCCGGCCGAGGATCGGCTTCAGCACGGGGGCGATCAGCGGCCCGAGCAGCCGGCTGTACTCCATCGTGAAGTGGCTGCGGTCGCGCATGGTGAGCGTGTGGTCGACGACCATCGGGCACGTGCCCTTCGCACAGAACCACTGCAGCGTCGGGATCGCGGGGTAGTGGCTGCGCGCGCTCATGCGGGCGAGTGACTTCATCAGCGGCACGTACGTCGACGGCAGCCGCGAGGAGCAGTCGCCCATCGTCGCGCCCGAGCGCGCGATGCAGCTGGACGGTTGCTGGTTCTGGCCGGGCGGATCCGTGAGGAGAACTCCGTGGCGAACCTGGCCGAGAACCGTGCGCAGCGTGCTCGTCGTGCTCGCGGGCGATGCCTGGAGCGCGGAGGTGAACTGGAACTCGACGATCGTGGCGAGCGGATGGAGCCTGCGGTCGGCGTGCAGCGCCCACTGGTACCAGGTCGCGCACGGCCAGCTCGGCAGGTTGCGGTGGATGACGGTGAGGATGCATCCCGGCTTGTCGAGCGGGACGACCGCAAAGCCGTCGGCGCGCGCGGCGCTGATGAGCGCCGGCATCCACATGCCGGCGTGCGAGTCGCCGACGACCGCCACGACGTGCTTCGAGGTCGGATCGCCGAGCCGGCAGATCCTGCCCGTCGCGTGGTTGCCGAACCTCGGCTGGCAGCCCTTGGGGATCTCGTAGCCGATGTACGTGTTCTCCCGCTCGAGCTCCCCGAGCGACGGCGTGATGTCCTTCGGCAGCGACACGCCGCGCCGGG
This sequence comes from Solirubrobacteraceae bacterium, assembly GCA_035294545.1. GTDB lineage: Bacteria > Actinomycetota > Thermoleophilia > Solirubrobacterales > Solirubrobacteraceae > Palsa-465. The sequence continues at coordinate 10,418 of DATGKS010000009.1, forward strand.
CCTCCCGGGCCGCGACCCCGACCGCCGGGATCGGCGTCGACTTCCACAGGTTCGTCGGGTCCGGCTGATGCTTGGCCGGCGCGAGCCTCCTCACCTGGGCCTGCGCCCGATGAGCGGCCGCGGCCTGTGAGGCGAGCGAGGCGTCGAAGATGCCGATCGGGACCATCACCGCGCACACCGAGGCGGACATCGAGATCGGCACCATCACCGCGGTGCGCCAGCCCCGCAGCCAGCGCGCGAAGCGCAGCGGGTTCTCGAAGCACGCGTAGGTGAACGCCGAGATCGCAAACGCGGCGGCGAGCAGGCCGAGGTTCTCGCCGACGGGCAGGACGTGCCCGACGGCCTCCCAGACGAGGGTCAACATGGGGTAGTGCCAGAGGTAGAACGCATAGGAACGGTCTCCGATATACGTGAGTGGACGGATCGCGAGCGGGCGCCCCACCCCGCCGCGCGCCGGGGCCATCCCGGCGAGAACGATCAGGCCGGTTCCGATCACCGGCAGCAGCGCGGCGTCACCAGGAAAGGCGGTGTGGCTGGAGTACAGGTACGACGCCGCGGCGACCATCGCGAGCCCCAGCCAGCCGAGCACCGCCAGCGGGATCCGCGGCAGCGGACGCGGCCGCGCCGCCAGCAGCGCGAGCCCGGCGCCGCAGCCGAATTCCCAGGCGCGGACGGGGGTCGAGAAGTAGGCGGCCTGCGGATCGGATGCCGTTTCCCGGATCGAGAGCAGCAGCGAGAGCGCACATCCTGCGGCGATCAGCAGCCCGATGACCCAGGTCGCGATCCGCCGCCGGCGCGCCCAGTCGACCTCGACCGGTCGCCGCCCGCGGCGGCGCCGCCGGCGCACCCCGCAGACAAGGAACACGATCGCGAGCAGCGACGGCCACACGAGGTAGAACTGCTCCTCCACCGACAGCGACCAGAAGTGCTGGAAGGGCGAGGGCATCGTTGCGGTGGCCGCGGCGAAGTAGTTGTTCGCCGTCGCGATGAAATGGATGTTCGCGAAGAACAGCGAGGCCGCGAACGCATCCTCGAGCACGACCTTCGTCCCGAGGAAGTCGCGTCCCATGAGGTCGTAGACGACGAACGTGGCGATGCTCGCGGTGACGAGCGTGAGGCAGGCCGCCGGCAGGATCCGTCGCGCGCGCCGGGCGTAGAACCGGCGGATCGAGACGCGCCCGAGGGCTCCGCGCTCACCGCCGAAGCCGTCCCGCAGCAGGATGCCGGTGATGAAGTAGCCCGACAGGACGAAGAACACGTCGACGCCCACATACCCGCCCCTCAGGAACGGGACGTTCGCGTGGCCCAGCGCGACGAGGAGCACCGCGAGCGCCCGCACCCCCTGCAGATCGTCGCGCTTGGCCGTCGGGCCGCGCGGCGGCACCTGTGCGCCGCGCGTCGATCCGCGACCCCCGGAGCCGTGCCGGACGGGAACCAGCCGTGAGTTCGGGCGATCGTCCCCCGGCCGCCGCGGTCGCACCCGAACCTCTCGCACCGGCGTGAGAGGACGCGACATAGGGGTCTGGTGCCCCGCCCGGACCCCCGGAATATGACTTCTCCATTAAGAAGTTGGAAACCAACACCCGGGTCGGACGGTAGGGTGCGGCAGGTGCCGAATCGATACGTCGTCGTGGTCGGGGGCGGGATCGCCGGCGCCGCGGCGGCGTTCGAGCTCGCCGAGGGAGGCGCCCCGGTCGTGCTCGTCGACGATGGCCGCGCGGGCTGCGCGACGCACGCGGGCGCCGGGATCGTCGCCTGGCCATGGCAGGACGCGACGAGGCCGAGCTTCGAGCTGCGCCGGCGGGCGTGCGCGTTCTACCCGGAGCTCGCGGCGCGCATCGGCGCCCGCTTCGAGATCGTCGGCGAGATCCTCGTCGCCCCGCCCGGCGGGTTGCTCGACGAGGCCGAGGCGGCACTCGCGGGCGGTGCCGCCGGTCCGGTGCGCCGCCTGGACCCCGGTGAAGCGCGTGAGCTGTTCCCGTATCTCGCGCCGGAGCTCGCCGCTCTCCACGTGCCGAGCACCGCCCGCGTGCGCGGCGAGGAGATCCGCGACGCGCTGCGCGACGCGGCGGGTGCGGCGGGCGCCGAGGTGGTGTCGGGGCGTGCCGAGCTTGAGCGCGCGGGCGGGACGCGTTGGGCGGTCCGGATCGGCGGGCGACGGATCGGCGCGGACGCGGTGCTCGCCGCCGCGGGCGCCTGGTCGGACGCGTTCACTGCCCCGGTTGGCGGGCGGCTCGCGGTCGCGCCGCAGCGGGGTCAGATCATCCATTTCGAGGTTGCCGAGGACACGGCGGCGATGTGCGTCGTGCAACCGCTCGACGGCGAGCACTACCTGCTGCCGTTCGCCGGGGGACGCGTCGTCGCCGGGGCCACGCGCGAGAGCGGCTCGGGCTTCGATCCGCGGCTCACCGCCGCCGGCGTGGCCGAGGTGCTCGGCGAGGCCCTTCGGGTGGCACCCGGTCTGGCGGGGGCGTCGGTCGGGGAGTTGCGCGTCGGGCTGCGGCCGGCGACCCCCGACGGCGATCCGATCCTCGGTCCGGTGCCGGGCTGCCCCGGGCTGTGGGCGATCACCGGCATGGGTCCGCAGGGGCTGACGCTCGCCCCCTACTGCGGACGCCTGCTCGCGGACGCGATCCTCGGCCGCGAGCCGGAGCTCGGCCTCGCGCCGTTCTCCGCCGGGCGCTTCGACTGACGCGGCCGACCGCGGGGCGCCGTGGGGCGCGGGCATGTTTGGTCGCACCCGGCGACCACAGTCTCTTAGCGCCCGCTGTGACCTGCCGGCGGGTCAACGCAGCTCGTCGAGCGTGAGCTCGAGCGTCCGTGGCCGTCCGCCGCGCACGACCACCGCCGGCACCCGCCGGCCGATCCGGTCTGAGCTCATCAGCCGCTGCAGGTCGCTCGCGTCGGTGAGCGGCTCGCCGTCGAGCGCGACGAGCAGGTCGCCGCGCACGAGCCCGCCGCGGTCGGCGGCGCCGTCGGGCACGACCTGCATGATCTGCACCGCGCCCCGGCGGCCGAGACGGCCCGCGACCGAGCGGGGGAGCGCCCGGGGTGCGACCGCCGCGCCGAGCGCCGCCCGGCGGACGCGGCCCTCGCGGATGAGCGTCGAGATGATCGCCCGCGTCGCGTCGTTGATCGGGACCGCGAGGCCGAGCCCCATGCCGGCGAGAGCGGTGTTGACGCCGACGACGCGCCCCGAGGCGTCGGCGAGAGCGCCGCCCGAATTGCCCGGATTGAGCGCCGCGTCGGTCTGGATGACGTTCTCGACGATCCGCCGCGGGCCGCCGCGGGCGCCGACGGGCAGCGAGCGACCGAGGCCGGAGACGACGCCCGCGGTGAGCGAGCTTGCGAACCCCTGGGGGTTGCCGATCGCGACGACAAGCTGGCCGACCCGGAGCCGGCCCGCATCGCCGAGCGAGGCGGCGGAGAGCGTGCCGCCGTCCGTGCGCAGGACCGCGAGGTCCGACAGCGGATCGGTGCCGACGACCGTGAGCGCGACGTCGGTACCGTCGCTGAACGTCGCCGTCCCGTGGCGCGCGCCCTCGACGACGTGCGCGCACGTGACGATCAGGCCGTCGCCCGAGATCGCGACGCCGCCGCCGGCACCGATCGCCTCGCCGCGGCGGGTGCGACGCCGCACCTGGAGGTTGGCGACGGCGGGTCCGAGCGCCTCGGCGACCGCGACCACGATCCGCGAGTAGGCGTCGAGCGGGGGTTCGGCGTCGTGAGGCTCGGGCGCGGCCAGATGCTCGAGATCCATGACCTACTATTCTAGCCAGAACGTTTGGATCGAAGCAATGGAGCGAATCGGATGACGCAGAACTCAGCGGTCGAGGTCGCCGAGGCCACGATCGCGATCGCGGGCCACCTCGACGACGAGCTGGAGGAGGCGCTCGGCGACCGCCGGCTGAGCCGCCCGAGCTTCCTCGTGCTCGACGCGCTTGAGCGCGCCGACGGGCACGCGCTCGGCCAACGGGCGCTCACCGACCGCGTGCGCCGAACGTCCGGCTCGCTGTCGGTGCGCCTCGGGCGGCTCGAGCGCGCGGGACTCGTCGCGCGCCGGCCCGACCCCGACAACCGCCGCTCGCAGATCGTGACGCTCACCGATCGTGGATCCGCGCTGCTCAGGGCCGCGCGTCCGGACTACGAGCAGCGCTGCGAGCGGCTCGTCGCCGCGCTCCCCGGCGGGACCGATGGCGCCGCCGCCGCGGGCCTGCGCGACTGGCTGCACTTCTTCGAGCCCGGCGAGTCGACGGCGCCCCGGCTCGGGGTCGCGGTCGCCTCGGCGGCGGTCGCGCGACGGATGCGCGCCGCGGTCGGGCTTCCCGAGGCCTCCGGAGTGCTCATCGTGAGGGCCGCGCCGGGCGGCGCCGGCGAGACCGCCGGCCTGCGCCGCGGCGATCTCGTGCGGACGGTCGACGGGGCGGCAGTCGAGTCGCTCGGCGATCTCGACCGCGCGGTGCACGCCGCGGACGGCGTGATCAGGCTCGGCGTGCTCCGGGGCGTGGAGGAGCGCGAGGTGACGGTGCGGCTCGTGGGCTGAGCCGCGCGGGCGGCGGCCCGGACCGCCCGGCGACGCCGGGCGGCGGACCGGTCCGACCGCCCGCCGGCCGGACCGGATGCCAGCATGCGGCGGATGCCGATGCATGCGGACGAGATCGCCATCGACGCGGGCCTCGTCCGCGAGCTGCTGCGCGCGCAGTTCCCGCCGCTCGCCGAGCTCCCGCTCGTCCCGGCGCGGCCGTGGGGACAGACAACGCGATCTGGCGTCTCGGCGACGAGCTTGTCGCCCGCCTGCCGCGCATCGGCTGGGCCGCGGGCGAGCCCGAGCATGATGCGCGCGTGCTGCCGCTCGTCGGGCCGGCGCTCCCCCGTCGCGGTGCCTGAGCCCGTGGGGCTCGGGACGCCGGGCGCCGGGTTCCCATTCCACTGGTCGGTGCATCGCTGGGTCCCGGGCGTCGGCGCCGGCCCGGAGACGATCGACGATCCGGTGCGCTTCGCGCTTCAGCTCGCCGCGGCCGCCGAGGCGCTCGAGCGGCTCGACCCGCGCGACGCGCGCCCTGCGAGCGGCCGGGCGCGCCCGCTGGGGGAGTACGAGGCCGACGCGCTCGCGGAGATCGAGGGCGCGGCGCACCTGATCGACGCGGACGCCGCCCGGGCGGTGTGGGCCGAGGCGACCGCTGCGCCGCCCCATCCCGGTCCGCCCGTCTGGGTGCACGGCGACCTCGAGGGCAACTGCCTGGTCACGGACGGACGGCTCTCCGGGATCGTCGACTGGGGCTCGGCGTGCGCCGGGGATCCGGCGGTCGACGTGCAGGTCATCTGGTCGCCGCTGTTCACGCCCGAATCGCGGGTCGCGTTCATCGCCGCGCTCGGGGTCGACGAGGCGACCGTCCTCCGCAGCCGCGGCGCCGCCGTCCAGCAGGCGTGCGCCGCGCTTCCCTACTACCTCGACAGCTACCCGGAGATCGTCACAAGCTCCTCGCACAAGCTGCGCGCGCTCGCCGATGCAGCTCATCGCCGGGCTTGCGCTCGTCACGCTGCTTGCGCTGGCGCCGCTGTGGCCTCCGGCGGCCGCTCGCGTGCGCGGGCGCGCGGGAGGAACAGCGGCGCCGGCAGGGCGAGGACGCCGGCGGCGGCGATCGCCGCCCTGAGCCCGACGAGCTCGGCGAGCAGGCCCCAGAGCGCCGTCAACCCCGCGGTCGTCGCGCTCGTGCTCACCGTCCAAGCCGACAGCGTGCGCGCGAGCCGCTCGGGAGCGATCTCCTCGAGGCGACGGGTGGCGACGATCGGGTTGACGACCCCCATGTTGAACACGAGCCCGAGCTGCAGCGCGATGACGATCACGAGGCCGGCGACGCCACCGGGGATGAACGCGAGTCCGATCGGCCAGCCGACGGTGAGCGTCCCGAACGTGAGCAGCGCCCGGCGCGAACCGAGGCGCGCCACCAGCCGGGGCGAGAACCGGGCGCCGGCAAGGCCGCCGAGGCACGGGGCGGCGAACGCGAGGCCGTACTGCCACGGCGGGAAGTGCAGCCGCTGGAGCATGAGCACCGCGAGCAGCGGCTCGGCGCAGAGGATGAGGCCGCCGACCATCAGGCGATTGACGAACAGGCCGCGCAGGCCGGGATGGGCGAGGATGTCGCGCCAGTCCTCAGGCAGCTCACGCAGCCTGGCCCGCGCGGCTTCGGAGGGCGTCCGCGGCGGTGGGTCGGGCTCGGGGCCGCCGATCCGCGTGATCGCGAGTGCCGAGAGCATGTAGCTGATCGCGTCGACGGTGAGGCTCACGGTCGCGCCGAGGGCGGCGATCGCCGCCCCGCCGAGCGGCGGTCCGACGACGAGCGAGCTCCACGTCGTCGACTCGAGCCGACTGCTCGCGGCGAGCACGTCGGCGGGCGCGACGAGCGCCCTGAGGTGCGCGCCGCTCGCCGCGCGGAACGCGATCTTCGCGCCCGCCACGACGATCGTCACGACGAGCAGCTGGGCGAACGTGAGCGCGCCGATCACGTAGGCGACCGGGACCGTGATCTGGGCGGCGAAACGCACGAGGTCCATGGCGACCATCACCGGCCGTTTGCGCCGGAACTCGACCCACGGGCCGAGCGGCACCGCGAGGAGCGCGCCCGCCGCGAGGCCGACCGAGCTGAGCAGCGACACCTGGCCGGGCCCGGCGCGCAGCACCCGGATCGCGATGATCGACATCGCGCCGAAGCCGAAGCCGGTCCCGTAGCTGCTGACCGCGCACGCCGTCCACAGCCACCCGAACCGGCGGCCGAGCGGCCGTCCGCGGAGCATCCGCCCATGCAACCGCGCCGGGCGGACGTCGCATGTTCAGCGCCTCCCATATCGTTGGACGGATGATGAGCCCGCCAGGAGCCGAGACCGTCCAGGCCGCCGGCGCCCCGATCCTCGAGGTGATGCGCACGATGCGCGCGATGCGCCGCCTCAAGCCCGATCCGGTGCCTCGGGAGCTGCTTGAGCAGCTCGTCCAAGCGGCCACCTGGGCGCCGAGCGCGAGCAACACCCAGGCCTACACATACGTGATCGTCACCGATCGCGCCCAGATGCGGGCGCTCGCCGAGCCGTGGCGGGCGTGCGTCGACTTCTACCAGCGGACCGCGGTCCCGCCCGCGGGGATGGACAAGGACCGCTTCGCGCGGATGCTCGCCGCCTCCCGGCACCAGGCCGAGCACTTCGCCGAGGTTCCGGCGCTGATCGCGCCGTGCTACGAGCTCGGTCCCTGGCAGCGCCAGGTCGAGCGCAACGTCGTCGGCGTCGCGCGCGGGCTCTCGGGGCTCGGCGTGCGTCGCACGCTGGCGCTCGTCCGCAACAGCCGCCGCGCGGTCGCCATCACCGAGGCCGGCTGCGTCTTCCCCGGCGCCCAGAACCTGCTGCTCGCCGCGCGGGCGCACGGGCTCGGCGCGGTGCTCACGACCTGGCACCTGGAGCAGGAGCAGGAGTTCAAGGCGATCCTCGGGATCCCGAAGCGCGTGAAGACGTTCTGCATGATCCCCGTCGGGTGGCCGACCGGCCGGTTCGGCGAGGTGCGGCGCCGGCCGGCGGCCGAGGCGATCCGCTGGGAGCGCTGGTCCGGGAGCGGCCGGTGAGGTCGGGTCTCCGCGCGGTTGGGTCGGCCGGATCGATCCGGGCATTCGACCGAGCGTGAGCCCGCGCGTCCCCCACCGCGTCGTGATCGTCGGCGGCGGCTTCGCCGGCGTGCGGGTCGCCGGGCGCCTCGCGCGATCGGGCGCGGAGATCACGCTCGTCGATCGCGCGAACCACCACCTGTTCCAGCCGCTGCTCTACCAGGTGGCGACCGGCCTCTTGTCCGAGGGGCAGATCGCCCCGGCCCTGCGCTCGATGTTCCGCTCGGCGCCCGCGGTCCGGGTGCTCATGGGGGAGATCGACGAGATCGACCTGGAGCGCCGGATCGTGCGCGGCCGCTCGCTCGAGGGGCTCGACCTCGAGTACGACACGCTCGTCGTCGCCGCCGGCTCCCAGGACTCCTACTTCGGCCACGACGAGTGGGCACGGTGGGCGATGCCGATGAAGTCGCTCGACGACGCCTCGCGGATCCGCAGCCGGATCCTCGGGGCGTTCGAGATGGCCGAGCAGGTGGGGGAGGGAGCGGAGCGCGACGCGTGGCTCACGTACGCGGTCGTCGGCGCCGGACCGACCGGGGTCGAGCTCGCCGGACAGCTGAGCGTGCTCACCCACCGAGTGCTCCGCGACGAGTACCGCGCCTTCGACCCCGCGAACCGCCGGATCATCCTGCTCGACGCCGTCGACGAGGTGCTGCCCGGATTCGCCCCCTCGCTGAGGCGTCGGGCGCAGCGCGACCTCGAGCATCTCGGCATCGACGTGCGGGTTCGCCACCGGGTCGTCGGCGTCGACGAGGAGGGGCTGGACGTCGACGGGCCCGACGGCCGCGTTCGCGTCCCCGCCCGCACGATCATCTGGTCGGCGGGCGTGCGCGCGGCGGGTCTCGCCGAGGCCATCGGCGACGCCGCCGGGATCACGCTCGGCCACGGCGGCCGGGTGCCCGTCAACCCCGACCTCACGCTGCCCGGGCACCCCGAGGTGTTCGTCGTCGGCGACATCGCGGATCTCGAGGGCGTGCCCGGCCTCGCGCCCGCCGCAATCCAGCAGGGCGTGTACGCCGCGCGTGTCATCGCCGCCCGCCTCGACGGTCGTCCGGCGCCGAGGCCGTTTCGCTACGTCGACAAGGGCATGCTCGCGACGATCGGCCGCCAGCGCGCGGTCGCCGACATCAAGGGGCTGCGGTTCGGCGGCCCGCTCGCGTTCGGGCTGTGGGCGCTCGTCCACCTCTTCTACCTCGTTGGCTGGGGCAACCGCGTGGGGACGATCACGCGCTGGCTGTGGTCGCTCGTGGCTCGCAACCGCCGGGAGCAGGTGATCAGCGTCGTCAGCCTGCTCTCGAGCCGCCGCCCGCCCGCGGTCCTGCCGCCCAGCGACCGGTAGCCGCGCCCCGAACGATCGCCGTTTCCGGACCGGCAGTCCGCCCGCGGACCGCTCCACGCTCAAGGCGGGACGGGTTCGGCCGAGATCACCAGGCATGCGCATCATCACCTCTTCGCTCCGAACCGAGCTCCTTGCGGGCTTCGCCGTCGTCGTCGCCGTCTTCGGGATCGGGATGGTGGTGGCGACCACCCAGCTCACCGCGATCACTCACCGGCTCAACAACGGCGCCGCCCGCGTCGACCTCGCCGATCAGGTGAGCGCCGACGCGTACAACATGCAGGGCTCGCAGCTGATGACCGTGCTCGCCGGCGGCTCGAGCGCCGGCAACCACGCGGGTGACGTCCAGCTCTTCCGCACCACCCTGAACCGGCTGGGGCGCGACCTCGCGACCCCTGCGCAGCGCGCCGGCTACGACCGGCTGCGCGCCGCGTTCGCCCACTGGACCGTGATCGACCATCGCGCCGTCGCGCTCGCCCAGGCCGGCCGCCGGTCAGGTGCCGCGGCGCTCACGACCGGCGGCGGCGCCGCGAACCTCGCCACCGACGCGCTCGCCGGCGACGCCGCGGCGCTCGCCAAGCGAGTGCGCGCCGACAGCCGCACGAGCGCCCGCTCGAGCCGCAGCGCGGCGATCACGCTCACGCTCGGGCTCGCTGCGATCGCGATCCTGCTCGCGGGCGGCGTCGTCGTGCTCCTCTCCCGCCGGGTCGTCGGGGGCTCGCGCGCCATGCTTCGCGCCGCGCGGGCGCTCTCCCGTGGCGAGGTCGAGCAGCGGATCGAGGTGCGCGGACGCGACGAGATCGCCGCGATGGGCCGTGCGCTCTCCGAGGTCGTCGACTACCTGCGCGAGACCGCGGCGATCGCGCAGCGGATCGCCTCCGGCAACTTCGCGACCGAGATCGAGCCGCGCTCGGAGGGCGACGCGCTCCGGCACTCCTTCATCGAGATGCGTGACCGGGTCGGCGCCGTCGTGCGCGCGATCTCCGGAACCTCCGCGACGCTCAACAGCTCGAGCGTCGAGATGGCCACGACGACCGAGGAGGTCGGCCGCGCGATCAGCGAGATCGCCGAGTCGGTCGGCACGGTTGCCACCGGCGCCGAGGAGCAGGTGCGCGCCGTCGAGCAGGCGCGCCACATGAGCGAGGAGGTCGCCGCCGCGAGCCGCAGTTCCTCCGATGCCGCCGCCGAGAGCGCCCAGGCCGCGGCCGAGGCCCGCGCCTCCGCGGAGGCCGGCGAGCGCGCCGTTGCGCTTGTCGATCAGGCGATGCGCGGCGTCCAGGAGTCCTCGGCCGAGGTGTCGGCGGTGATCGAGACGCTCGGCGAGAAGTCGAGCCGGATCTCGGGGATCGTGGACACGATCAGCGGGATCGCCGAGCAGACGAACCTGCTCGCGCTCAACGCGGCGATCGAGGCCGCCCGCGCCGGTGAGCAGGGCAAGGGATTCGCGGTCGTCGCCGAGGAGGTCCGCAAGCTCGCCGAGGAGTCCTCCGAGGCGGCCGGCACGATCGCCTCGATCGTCGAGGAGATCAGCGTCGAGACCGAGCGGGCGGTGACCGTCGTGTCGGCCGGCGCACGGCAGACCGAGGAGGGCGCCCACACGATGCGGGCGGCGCGGGACGCGTTCCGCCAGATCCATGTGAACGTCGAGGCGATGGCCGAGCGGATCGAGCGCATCGCCTCCGCCTGCACGCAGATCGTCGACAGCGCGACGCGCATGCACGACAGCGTGAGCGCGGTCGCGGTCGTCGCCGAGCAGTCCTCCTCCTCGACCGAGCAGGTGTCGGCGGCCACGGAGCAGACGAGCGCCTCCACGCAGCAGATCGCCTCCTCGGCGCACAGCCTGTCGATGACCGCCGAGGAGCTGGAGAAGCTCGTCGCGCAGTTCACGCTGAGCTGATCGCTCGGGCCGCTCAGGGCCGCGCGTCGCGGTCCAGGCGGGCCGCGATCAGCACCGCCGCCCGCTCCTGGGCGGCGTAGGTCGCGCGCAGCGCGGCGACGACCTCCGGCCCCCGCGCCTCGAGCGGCGGCGGGCTCTCGAGCAGCAGGCTCCGCACCTCGGCGCCGAGCTCGGCGCCGCCGACGACGTCGGCGAGCTCGCCGAGCGCGTCGGCCCGCACCCGGGCGCCGTCGACGAACGACCCGATGACCGTCTCCCGCGCAAGCGGCGCGCGCCCGAACACCTGGGCGTGGAGCACCGCCGGGTTGCCGGCGTGCGGCCGGATCAGCTCCAGGCGCTCGGACTGGCTGAGGCCGGCCGCGACCGCGAGGTGGTCGATCGCCTGGGTGACCCCCTGAGCGTCGACCGGGAGCGAGGCCTGCATCTCGGCCGGCAGCCGGCGCAGGAGCTGATCGTGGGCCGCGGCGGCGTCGGCGATCAGCCGGCGCACCGTCGTCACGTTCGCGCCCGCCATCAGCCCGAGGCGGGAGCGAGGCGCACAGGCGTCTCGGACACGAGTGCGCGCGGCGTGAGCACGACGCGCAGCTCGCCCCAGTCGATCGTCACCGCCCGGCCGAGCCAGGACGTCTCGGGCGGCTGTGCGGCCTCGAGGCGCAACGGATGCAGCCCGTGCACCCGGTGCGCGTGGCGGAGCGCCCGCACCCGCAGCGCCCGCTGGGCGTGAAGCGGGTGCAACCGCCAGCCGGCCGCCAGCAGCTGAGCCCCGTTCCACAGCTCCCAGCGCCAGCGCCGAAACGAGAAGCGCCCCGCCGGGAGCAGATCGATGGCGTAGGACAGCTCGATCGGGTCGGTCATGGTCGGCCCGCCGGGCGGGCTGGATTCGATGCTAGTGTCGCGTTTTGGTTGGTTCGTTGGCACCAAGAGGTGCCACTGGTGGATGCCTGGCCAGGACGCAGGATCCGTGGTGTGGCAGCGCCACACGAGGATCCGAGGACGCCGCCGGGCGCCGCCAGGGGTGCCTCGACTGCAAACGAACTGACCAAACGGGACACTAGTTCCTCTCGGTCTGCGGCCGGTGATCGGCCTCGCACGGGCAGGGACGGACCGCGCGCGCCGGCCGATCCGATCACCCCACGGGCTCAGGCTGCGGGCGCGAGCGAGAATCCCGAGCACGACCGTCGCGAACACGACGTTCTGCGTCGTGCGGTCGACGACCGGAGGCCCTGCGCCCCGCTCGCCGGCGTCCGCGACGACCGCGGTCATTCCAGCCCGTGGGCGGCGGCGTACTCGCGCGCCGCGCGCGGCGGCGCCTTGGCGAGCCACGCCTCGACGATCAGCTCGCGCAGCTCGTCCTCGGGGATGACGTCGAGCCGGACGAGCACCGCCGAGTAGCCGTCGAAGTGCGAGATCGTGAAGTATGTCTCCGGCGCCGAGGCGATCAGCGCCTCCTTGGCGGCGAGACTCTCGGTGCGGGCGCCGAGGATCGGGCCGTCCGGGGCGCGGTCACCGAGCTCGGCGAGATCCTTGCGCCCGAGCGGCCGCTCCCACACGAACCCCCTGCCGTGGACCCGCCAGAAGAGGTTGCCGCGCGTCGTCGACTCGCTCACGTCCGGCAGCGTGCCCACGATCCGCCGCACGTCCTCCCAGTCGGGCATGCCGGGAACGGTACCCGGCGGCCGTGCGCCCGGCAACGAGTGTCGGCGGCACCGATCGCGCAGCCCGCCGCCGGTCGCTCGGCCTGGCGCCGCTCAGGCCGCCTTCACCTCGTGGCGGCCCTCGGCGAACTCCTCGACGAGCTTCGCGCAGAACGCCGGCAGGTCGTCCGGGTTGCGCGAGGAGACGAGGCCGTTGTCGACGACGACCTCCTCGTCGACCGGGTTGCCGCCGGCGTTGCGGATGTCGACGCGCAGGCTCGGGTACGAGGTGAGCGTGCGCCCGCGCACGAGGTCCGCGGAGACGAGCGTCCACGGGCCGTGGCAGATGACGGCGACCGGCGTGCCGGCGGCGAACGTCTCACGCACGAATGCGCGCACGTCGTCGTCCATGCGCAGCCGGTCGGCGTTCACCGTCCCACCGGGCAGGATGAGGCCGTCGTAGTCGCCTGGGTCGGCGTCGGCCACGCGGCCGTCGACGTCGAAGCGGTCGGCCGGCTCGATGTCGGAGTTCATCGCCTGGATCGGGGCGGTCGACAGCGACAGCAGCTCGACGGTCGCGCCCGCCTCACGGGCGGCCTCGCGCGGCTGCTCGAGCTCGACCTGCTCGACCCCGTCGGTCGCGATGATCGCGATGCGCTTGTCCTTCAGCTCGTCTGCCATGTGTTCTCCCGTTCGGTTCAGTGGTCCCGCCTGTCGCTACCCGCGCCCGGAGAGCCGGTACCGTTTCTGAGCATGTCGGCACTCGACGCCGCCCCGCGCCCGGGGCGTGACTGCCCGCCCCGCCTGGCCGACTACGCGGCCGAGCGCGCGTCGTTCCGGCTCGAGGTCCCGGAGCGCTTCAACGCCGTCGAGGCGATCGTCGACACCTGGGCGCGCGAGCGTCCCGACGATCCGGCGGTGCTGTCGCTCGACGGCGCCGGCGAGGTGATCGACCTGGCGAGCGCCGCCGACCTCGCGCGCGAGTCGCGGATCGCGGCACGGGCGCTGATCTCGCTCGGGATCGCCAAGGGCGACCACGTGTTCGTGATGCTCCCCCGCTGCCCGGAGTGGTACGCGGCGCTGCTCGGCTGCATGCGGATCGGCGCGGTGCCGATGCCGGCGCCAAACCTGCTCACGCCGAAGGACATCGCCTACCGCGTGCAGAGCGCCCGCGCTGTCGGCGCGATCACCGATCCCGCGGGCGCCGCCAAGGTCGACGAGGCGGCGCCGGGGTTGAGGGTGCGGCTGTGCGTCGCCGCCGGCTCGGGTCAGGCGCGCGAGGGCTGGGTCGATTTCGCGGGCGCGCTCGCGGAGGCGGGCGACGGCGAGGTGCCGCAGGACCAGACCTCCCGCGACGACCCGCTGCTCCTCTATTTCACGAGCGGCACCGTCTCCTACTCGAAGATGGTGGAGCACGCCCACTCGTACGCGCTCGGGCACGTGTCGACCGCGCGCTTCTGGCACGACCTGCGGCCCGGCGACCTCCACTGGACGGTGAGCGACACCGGCTGGGCGAAGGCCGCCTGGGGCGGGCTCTTCGGGCAGATGCACGAGCGCGCCTGCATCGTCCAGGTCGCGCTCGGCCGCCCTGACGCGGACACGATCTTCGGGATCCTCGCCCGCCACCGGATCACCTCGTTCTGCGCGCCGCCGACGCTCTACCGGCTGCTCGTGCAGGGTGACCTCTCAGCCCACGACCTGAGCGCGCTGCGCCACTGCACGAGCGCCGGCGAGCCGCTCAACCCCGAGGTCATCCGGCGCTGGCGCGAGGGAACGGGCGGCCTGACGATCTACGACGGCTACGGGCAGACGGAGACGTGCTGCCTGGTGGCCAACTACCGCACAGTCGACGTCCGGCCCGGCTCGATGGGCAAGCCCGTCCCCGGCTGGGAGGTGACAGTCGTCGACGACGACGGCGCCCCCGTCCAGCCCGGCGAGGTCGCGAACGTCGTCGTCCGCCACGGCCGCGTCGACGGCCGGCGGGGGTGGGCGGGGTCGCGTTCTCCGGTCGGGCTGTTCGACGGGTACCTCGGCGACCCCGAGGCGACCGCCGCGGCGTTTCGCGGCGAGTGGTACTTCACCGGCGACAAGGCGGCCGTCGACGAGGACGGCTACTTCTGGTTCGAGGGGCGCGGCGACGACGTCATCACCTCCAGCGCCTACCGGATCGGACCGTTCGAGGTCGAGTCCGCGCTCGTCGAGCATCCGGCGGTGGTGGAGGCCGCGGTCGTCGGGCGCGAGGACCCCGAGCGCACCGAGATCGTCGTCGGCGTCTGCATCCTCGCCGCCGGCTATGAGCCGAGCGCGGAGCTCGCGCGAGAGATCCAGGAGTCGGTGAAACGCACGACCGCGCCGTACAAGTACCCGCGAGAGATCCACTTCGTCGACGAGCTGCCGAAGACCGTGAGCGGCAAGATCCGGCGCACCGAGCTGCGCGGGTGGCTGCACGACGGGCGGCTGCCGCGCGGCGGGATCATCGGCGCGGGTCCCGGGGAGTGAGCGGCGCCCACCGGGTCGCGAGGCTCGGCGCGGTCGCGGCGGCGGGCGCTCTCGCCCTCGCGGGCTGCGGCGGCTCCGGAGCGAGCGGCGGCGGCTCCGGGACGAGCGGCGGCGGCTCCGGGACGAGCACGACAAGCTCGACGACCGCCCCGCGCGCGATGACCACGCGCACGGCCTGGACTCCCGCGCACGGCCCCGCGGCGCGTCACGGACCGATCGTCAACGGCCCGCCCCTCGGCGCCCGCCAGGCGGTCCGAACCGGCGGCGCCGACCTGACGGTGACCGTCCTGCGGGTGCTGCGGCTGGTGCACACGGGCTCGCCGCCGCTGCCCGGCACGCGCCAGGTGGGCGTCGAGCTGCGGATCGCCAACCAGCACGGCGCGACATATGACTCGACCGCCTCCGGGGACGTCTCGCTCGTGCTCTCCGCCGGGCGCGCCGAGCCGCTCGACGTGCGCCGCGGCCCCTGCCAGACGCCGCTCGTCGACTTCGAGTCGATCGTCTCGGCGGGCAGCGTGCGCACGGGCTGCGTCGCGTTCTCGGTGCCGCGGCGCGCGCGTGTGCTCGGGGTCCGCTTCTCGCCGCACTCGCGCGCCCGCGGGCGACTCGCCTGGCGCGCCGGCTGATGCCCGGCGCGCGTCGCGTGGGCACACATCCCCGCCGACGTCGGCCTACAGCCGGCAGCGGCGCGAGACCGGGATGTTCTCGGACGCGACCGGCGCGTACACCTTCTTGCAGAACACGACGTGGCGGGCGCTCGGCGTGTACACGGCGACGAACGGATAGCTGATGTGGGCGGCCTCGGCGCTGCAGTGGTAGCCGACGCGCGCGCCGCGGCGGGCGTTCTCCCAGCAGCGCACGCGCTGCACCGGGCCCGGCAGCACGTTCTGGGTGACCTGGCGGCGCATGAGCGCCGTCACGCCGCGGACGAGCCGCGCCTGCGCGGCGGCGGCCGAGTCGACCCGCAACACGTGTGGGGCCTGCTGCTGGCGCACGATGATCGTGTCCTGGGCGGACTCCTGTTCGAGCTTCGCCCTGGAGATGATCGCCTCCCCGTTGCCGTTGTTGTGGCTCACGAAGGCGACGAGCAGGGCGATCAGCGCGGCGGCGACGAGCAGGCAGAGCACCCAGCGCGCCGCCAGCGGGAGGCGCGACCACTGCGATTCGAACGGCACCCGCCGAAGGCTAGTGTCCCGTTTGGCCAGTTCGAGTGCTCGCGCGCGCGAGTCCGCGGGAGAGACCCTACCGCTTGAGCAGCCGCGGCCCGAGCGCGCGCAGCAGCGCCGCCGCCACCTGGTCGACGAGCAGCCGCACCGCCCGCCGGCGGTCGCTCGTCGGCAGCAGCCGGTCGACCGGATCCTCGATCACGAACAGGCCGCGGAGCACGCCGTCGACGCCGAGGCAAGGGACGAGCAGGCAGTGGTCCGACCAGGCGGTCGCCCCCCGCCCATTGCGGCGCGACCGCTCCTCGCCGCGGTCCCCGAACAGCCCACGGGCGCTGCCGAGGAAGCAGCCGGCCTGCTCCCGCGCGGGGTCGACGAGCGGCTCGATCTCGGCGACCTGGAGGCGCTCGCGCGGCGGCTCCTCATCCCCCCAGCCGGCGGCGGCACGCAGCACGAGCGCGCCGCCCTCGGCGAGGTACGCGACGCAGCGCTCGAAGCCGAGGCCCGGGACGATCGTGTCGACCGCGATCCGGAGCAGCTCATCGATGCTCGGGGCGACCGACAGCGCCGGGAATCGCTCCAGCAACAGCGACAGGACGCGCGCGTGCTCGGCGGCCATCTCGGTCCGCCGCGCAACGGTGAGCGCGCTCTCGGCGTGGGAGCAGATCGCGCTGATGAGCCGCAGCTCGTCACTGCCCGGGCGCAGGCCGGAGAGCGGCTCGTCCATCGAGAACATGGCGAGCGGCGCGCCCGAGGGGTCCGACAGGAACACGAGGAGCCCGTCGCCGGCGCGCCACGCGTTCGGATCGTCGATCGGCTCGATGTCGGGCGTGAACACCTCGGGGATGTCCTCCCAGAAGCCCGACTCATCCGACAGGAAGAACACCCCGGGCAGCGGCTGCTCGGCCTCGGCGAAGATGCGCTGGAAGTGCGCGCTCTCGACGGTCTTGCCGAGCAGCGCCTCGCTGCCTGCGCCGATCACGACGACGGCCTCGTAGTCGTCGAATGCCGGGCGGTAGAGGTTGATGACGACCGAGGCAAAGCCGGCGGCGCGGCAGACCGTATCGGCGACCGTGACGAGGAAATCGTCGAGCGTGTCCTCGCCCGCGCTGCGCGGAAGCTCGAGGAGCGCCTCGAGCGGGGAGATCGGATCGGGCTCGGCGGAGGACGTCACACGGGAGGTATCGGTCCGCGGCCCACGCGCGGTGACCGCGCGCGGGCCGCTTGCAGCAGTTGCGCAGCCTGGATTCGTTGATTCTCCCGCTTTCTGGTCGGTTGTGGAGGGTTTCGCGGCCGCGGCCGTCAGAGGCGGCCCCGCGCTCAGGCGGCGACGTGCGCGTCGAGCAGCTCCCGGAGCGCTGCGCGGTCGCTCTCGTCCGGGATCCAGCGGCCGGCGGCGGCGTTTGCGTGCACCTGCTCCGGGCGCGTCGCGCCGGCGATCACGCTCACGACCGGCTCCTCGGTGAGCAGCCCGCCGATCGCGACGTCGAGGATCGTGATCCCGCGCTCCTGCGCGTAGCGCTCGAGCGCGCCGATGAGCGCGAACTGGGCCTCGGTGGCGGGCGCGTCCCGCCCGGCGAGGCGGCTGCCCGCGGGCGCGGGCTCGCCGGGGCGGTACTTGCCGGTGAGGAGTCCTCTCGCGAGCGGGAAGAACGGGACGAACCCGATCCCGAGCTCGCGGCAGGCGGGCAGGCCGTCGCGTTCGGCGTCCTCGCGTTCGAGCAGGCTGTACTCGTTCTGCACGGCGGTGAACCGGGTGAGGCCGTTCTCCCGCGCGGCGGCGTCGGCCTCGCGCAGTTGCGCGCCGTCGAAGTTCGAGGCGCCGATCGCGCGGACCCTGCCCGCGTCGATCAGCTCCTGGAGCGCCCCCAGCGTCTCGACGATCGGCGTCGCCTCGTCGGGCTGGTGCATCCAGTAGTAATCGATCACGTCGGTGCGCAGCCGCCGCAGGGAGGCTTCGGCGGCGCGGTGGACGTATTCGCGGGAGCCGCGCGGCAGCCTGTTGCCGTCGTGCATGTCCATGCCGAACTTGGTCGCGAGCACGACCCGGTCGCGCCGGCCCTGGAGCGCCTCGCCCATCAGCTCCTCACTGCGCCCCGACGGCCCGTAGATGTCGGCCGTGTCGAGGAACGTGATCCCGACATCGAGCGCGGCGTCGATCACCGCGCGGGTTCCCGCCAGGTCGACCCGGCGGCCGAAGTTGTTGCAGCCCAGCCCGACGATCGAGGCCTCGATGCCCGAGTCGCCGAGCGGGCGGGTGTTCATGGTGCTCATGGCGTTGACGGTAGTTCCCGGGCCGCTCGGCCGGTCGGTTCGCTCGGCTTCCCGGCCCGTCCGCGCGTCCGCCGTGGCTCAAGCGCGTCGGTGAAGCGCCGCGGGACCGCCGGATCGTCGCCCTCCTCCCAGAGCGTGATCACGACGAGCTCGTCCCTAGCCGGCCGGCAGACGTAGATGAGGTCGCGGTTCTCGACGTCCCGCACGAGCACCGCACCCCGCTCGCCGGGGGCGACGCGGCCCGCCGCATGACCGCGGGCGACGCGTGCCGCGACCTCGATCTTCGCGTCGAGCGTGCCCCGCACCCGCTGGCGGAAGCGCTCGGCGGCGTGGTCGGTGACCGCGACGAGCACCCGCGACCGCTACTCGCCGCGGAGCAGCGCGCGGAGGCTCGTCTGCCGCGGCGGGCGGCTGCGCACGTGGAGCGTGCCGCCGGGGCCGCTCGCGTCGATGATCAGCCGCGGCGCGCCGGGCGCGGGCGGACGCTGCGGCGACTCGATCTTCTGGCTGGCGAAGAGCCCGCCGCCGCGGACGACGACCTCAAGCCCGTCGGGCACGATCAGCGTCACCGTCCCGAACACGTTCTGGACGGCGATCTCGGTGTCGCTCGCCGACAGTCGCGCCTCGCGCAGGTCGAGGTCGATCGTGCCGAACCACGAGCTCCAGCGCGAGCGGACGGGCAGCGACCACGGCCCCTGGCGGATGAGATGCGAGCACACCGCGCGGTGGGTCTCCGGCTCGGCGAGCAGCTCGGTCGACGGTCGCGTCGCCGGCAGATCGCGCGAAACGGCGGCGAGCTCCTGATCGGTGCGCGCGAGCTGGACCGCGCCGACCCGCTCGGAGAACTCCTCGAGCGTGAGCCGACCCTCGCCGACCGCCTCGCGCAGGCGGGCGACCGTCTGCTCGCGCTCGGCGTCGGAGGCGAGGATCGGGTGGCGGTCCCCGGCGCTCTCGGCGGGGAGGTTGCGCGCGTCCTCCTCGCCGGCGGTGTTCGGGATCGGCTCGGGGGAGGTGTCGGAAGCGTCCACTCCGTCACCGTACCGCCGTTCGCGGGAGCGAGGCGCGCCGAGACGTGCGTGACCGCTCAGTGGGCGGGGAGCCTGCGCGCGTGGCGCGCGATCGCCCGCCACGGATCGCCCTCGGCGGAGAGGCGGCGCGGCGCATTGCGGACGGTCCAGCGGTCCGGGGCGAGGCGCCGGTCCTCCAGCTCCTCCCAGTGGATCGGCATCGCGACCGGCGCGCCCGGCCGCGGTCGGGCCCCATAGGGCGCGACCGCGTGCTGGGCGTAGGCGATCCGGTTGACGTCGAGGTAGATGCGCCGCCCACGCTCGGCGCGGTGCCACTCGAGCGTGAGCCGCCCCGGATCCTCCTGCACCATCGCCTCGGCGAGCGCCCGTGCGAAGCGATGGACGGCGGGGAACTCCGGGCCGCGGCGCAGCGGGCAGACGACGTGGACGCCGCGAGAGCCCGTCACCATCGCGTACGTCGCCAGCCCCGCGTCGCGGAGCCGCTCGCCGGCGGCGCGCGCGGCGGCGCGGACCTCGGCGAAGCGCACGCCGGGCGCGGGGTCGAGGTCGATCGTCAGCCGGTCGGGCTCGTGGGGGCGGTCCGCGCGCGAGAGCCACACGTGCGGCGTGATCACGTTCTGGCCGGCGAGGAACACGAGCGTCGCCGGCTCCTCGGCGGTCACCTGGGTGATCGTGCCGCCGCGCTTGGGGACGGTCACGCGCGCGATCCAGTCGGGGAAGTGCGCGGGGGCCGTCTTCGCGAAGAAGCTCTCGCGCTCGATCCCGCCCGGGTAGGACTCGAGCGCGAGCGGGCGGCCGCGCACGTGGGGGACCATCGCCTCGCCGACCTGCTCGTAGTAGCGCGCGAGCGCGAGCTTCGTCACCTCGGGCTCGGCGAACAGCGCCTTGTTCGGGTGGCTGATCGTTACCGTGCGCCGGCCGACGCGCAGCTCGGCGGTGTCCCCGGGGCTCATCCGGAACCCCCGCGATCCGCTGAGGCCGCGCGCAGGCGGACGCCTCCAGCGCGGCGCGCCTGCGCCCATGGGGTTCTCATCGATCTGAGGATGCCAGGACGGGGAGGCGGAGAGGATCGCCGGCACCCCCGGGCGCGGAGAACCGCGCCGGGTCAGTGAATCTGGTTGTAGACGTCGAACATCGGCAGGTACATCGCGATGATCATGAAGCCGACCATCGAGCCGATGAAGACGATCATGATCGGCTCGAGGATCGAGGTGAGCGCCTTCACGGCGACCTCGACCTGCTCCTCGTAGAAGTCGGCGACCTTCGCGAGCGTCGAGTCGAGGGCTCCGGTCTCCTCGCCGACCCGCACCATGTTCGTGACGAGCCCCGGGAAGATCTGCTCGCGGCCGAGCGCCGAGGCGATCGTCCCGCCGCTCTGGACGGAGTCGTGGACGGTCCGCATCGCGTTTTCGACGACCGTGTTCCCGGCCGTGCGGCCGGTGACGTCGATCGCCTCGAGCGTCGGCACGCCGGCCGTCGTGAGCGATGACAGCGTGCGTGACCAGCGGGCGAGCGCGACCTTCTGGACGACCGTGCCGATCTTCGCGGGCGCCTTCAGCCGCAGGCGATCCCAGATCGGACGGCCCCGGGCGGACCCCTTCCACCGGTGAAAGGCGAACGCGAGAGCCGGGATCCCGAGCACCACGACATACCAGTAATCCCGCACGAAGTTCGAGACGTGCATGATGAGCAGGGTGAGCGCCGGCAGCTTGCCTCCAAACTGCTTGAAGACGCCGGCGAACACGGGGATGATGAACACGAGCATCCCGACGAGGACGCCGATCGCGACCGTGAAGACGACGGCGGGGTAGACCATCGCGCCCTTCACCTGCCGGCGCAGGCGATTCTCCGCCTCGAGCTGGTCGGCGACGCGCACGAGCGCGTCCTCGAGGAAGCCGCCGGTCTCGCCGGCGCGGATCATCGCGACGTAGAGGTCGGAGAACACCTTCGGGTGGCGGGCGAGCGCGTTCGACAGCGAGGCGCCGGCCTGGATGTCGGAGCGGACGGTGGCGAGCGTCTCCTTGAGCTTCTTGCTCTCGGTCTGTGACTCGAGCACGGTGAGCGCGCGCATGAGCGCGAGCCCGGAGTTGATCATCGTCGACAGCTGCCGCGTGGCGAGCGCGAGGTCCTCGACCTTGACGCGCGAGAAGAGGTCGGCGTTGACCTCCTTGGACTTCACCTTCTCCTTGACCTCGAGCGCGAGCAGCCCGCGGCCGCGGAGCGCCTCGACGACACCGTCGCGGCTCTCGGACTCGAGCTCGCCGACGACCTTGCCGCCGGAGGCGTCGACCGCGCGGAAGCTGAACGTGAGGGGCCGGCTCATTGCAGGTACCCGTTCGCGGTGGCCGGCCCGGTGGCCGCCAGCGGAGCGGAGTGCAGGGCCGGCTGACCGCCGGCGAGCAGCCGCTCGAACTCCGCGGGCACCGACGCCCGGCGGCGGGCGACCTCGATCGTGATCCGGCCCCGCTGCACGAGGTCGACGAGCGCGGCGTCCATCGTCTGCATGCCGTGATCGCCGCCGGTCTGGATCGCCGAGTAGAGCTGGTGGGTCTTGCCCTCGCGGATGAGGTTGCGGACGGCGGGCGTGGGGATGAGGACCTCGACCGCGGCGACGCGTCCCCGGCCGTCGGCGGTCGGCAGAAGCTGCTGGGCGACGACGCCCTGCAGCGCGGCGGCGAGCATGACGCGCACGTGCTGCTGCTGGTGGGGCGGGAAGACGTCGATCACGCGGTCGACCGTCTGCGGCGCATCCTGGGTGTGGAGCGTGGCGAGCACGAGATGGCCGGTCTCCGCCGCGGTGAGCGCGGTCGAGATCGTCTCCAGGTCGCGCATCTCGCCGACGAGGATGACGTCCGGGTCCTGGCGCAGGGCGGCGCGGAGCGCCTCGGCGAACCCGGGAGCGTCGGGACCGAGCTCGCGCTGGTTGACGAGGCAGCGCTTGTGCGAGTGCAGCACCTCGATCGGGTCCTCGATCGTGAGGATGTGGTCGTCGCGCGTGCGGTTGATCTCGTCGATGAGCGCGGCGAGCGTCGTCGTCTTGCCGGAGCCGGTCGGACCGGTGACGAGCACGATCCCGCGCGGAAGCTTCGCCATCTCCCGCACCGAATGGGGCATGCCGAGCTTCTCCAGCGAGGAGATGTCCGACGGGGTCATGCGGAACGCGGCGCTCACCGCGCCACGCTGCATGTAGGCGTTGACGCGCATCCGCGCGACGCGCGGGATCGACCACGAGAAGTCGACCTGGTGCCGGGACTCGAACTGCTGACGCTGGGAGTCCGAAAGGATCGAGTAGACGATCTCACGGGTCTCCTGGGGGCCGAGCCGCGGGGCGTCGGGCAGCGGGGTCAGGCGGCCGCGGATCCGCAGGCTCGGCGGCGCGCCCGCCGTGATGTGGATGTCGGAGGCGTCCTGCTCGATCGCGGCGAGGACGATGTCGGCGAAGTCGATTGACATGAGACGGGGTTCGGCAGCTCGATGGGCGGTCTTGAGGGCGGCTGGACGCTCAGCTTCCGAGCACCCGGACGACCTCGTCGATCGCGGTGAGGCCCTCGCGCACCTTGCGGAGGGCGTCGTCGCGCAGCGTGCGCATGCCCTCGCTGCGCGCGGTGGAGGCGATCGCGTCGCTCGCGGCCGTGTCGAGCGCGAGCTGGCGGATTGCGGGGGAGACGGGCATGATCTCGTAGATGCCGATGCGGCCCCGGTAGCCGCCGCCTCCACAGCGCGCGCAGCCGCCGGCCTCGAACGCGTCGATGTCCTCGTCGCAGTCGAAGCCCGCGTGCCTGAGCGCCTCCGCCCTGAGGGTCACCGGCCGCCGGCAGCTCGTGCACAGCATGCGCGTGAGCCGCTGGGCGACGACGCAGCGGACCGAGGAGGCGACGAGGAAGGGCTCGATTCCCATCTCGACGAGGCGTGTGATCGCGCTCGGCGCGTCGTTCGTGTGCAGCGTCGAGAACAGGAGATGGCCCGTGAGCGCGGCCTCGATCGAGATCTGCGCGGTCTCGCGGTCGCGGATCTCGCCGACCATGATGATGTCGGGATCGGCGCGCATCATCGAGCGCAGCCCGGCGGCGAACGTCAGCCCGGAGCGGAGGTTGACCGGCATCTGGGTGATGCCCTCGAGCTGGTACTCGACCGGGTCCTCGATCGTGACGATGTTGCGGTCGGGCTCGTTGAGGCGGTTGATGATCGCGTAGAGCGTCGTCGACTTGCCCGAGCCGGTCGGCCCGGTGACGAGGACCGCTCCGTGGGCGAGGCCGATCGCCTCCTCGAGGCGGGTCCGCGACCCGGCCTCCAGGCCGAGCCGGTCGAGGTCGATGAGCGCCGCCGAGCGGTCGAGGAGCCGCATGACGACCGACTCGCCGTGGACGGTCGG
This sequence comes from Solirubrobacteraceae bacterium, assembly GCA_035294545.1. Taxonomy (GTDB): domain Bacteria; phylum Actinomycetota; class Thermoleophilia; order Solirubrobacterales; family Solirubrobacteraceae; genus Palsa-465. The sequence continues at coordinate 34,264 of DATGKS010000009.1, forward strand.
GATCGTCACCGCGCGGATGTCGATCGGCGCGCCGTCGACGGTGACCCCGAGCCGGCCGTCCTGCGGCAGCCGTCGCTCGGAGATGTCGATCTCGCACATGATCTTGATGCGCGAGACGAGCGCCGGGACCATGCGCGCGGGGACGCGCGCGACCTCCTGCAGGACGCCGTCGACGCGCAGGCGGACCCGCATCTCGGAGGCTCCCGCGTCGAAGTGAAGGTCGGAGGCTCCCAGGCTCACGGCCTGGGAGAGGAGCTGGTTGACGAGCTTGACGACCGGGGTCTCGCTGGCGGCCTCCTGCAGCTCGGCACGCTCGCTGATGCGTAGCTCCTCGGCCGGCTCGGCCTCGACCTCCTGCTCGATCACATCGCTCACCGCGGTATCGAGGCGGGTGGCGTTCGCGATCACCGCATGGATGTCCTCGGGCGTGGCGACGACGGCCCGAACGCCGAACCCCGTGTGGATCTCGACGTCATCGATGGCGACCACATTCGTCGGATCGGCCATCGCTACGACGAGCGTGCGGCTGTCTTCCCGGGCGATCGGCACGAGCTCCAGCCGCCGCGCGATATCGCCCGGCAGCAGCGTGAGAGCGGCGAGGTCAACCCGCTCGCTGGCGAGATCGACGAACTCTAGGCCGAGCCGCTCGGCGACGGCACGCCCGCGCTGCTCGGCGCTGATCACGCCGCGGTCGACGAGCAGCTGCTCCGGGCTCACGCCGACCTCGCGCGCCGCAGGAAGAAATTCCTCGACCTGCTCGCGGGAGGCGAAGCCCATCTCGACGATCACGTCCGTCAGGCGTCGGAAGCCCCCGGTCCCGCGAGCTGAAGACTGAGGCACGAGAGCCGCCGACGGGCGATCGAGTCCGGCCTCGGAAAAACCGTGGTCGTTGCGCACCTTCATCTTATCGGCCGCGCGCAGCCGAAGGTATAGCCCGCTCGGGCCTCATCGGCCGATCTGGACGAATGGCCAGCGCGTCCGCCGGCCCTCAAGTTCGCGGGGCCTCGGGCCGATGACCCCGGCACGGAACGACGCACAACGCCAGGATGCTGAGTGCCGAGTGTGGGTTCCAGCCAGCAAACCAACAAACAGGAGTGAAACTTAGATGCTTCAGCGTCTTCGTCATCGCGCCCAGGGTCAGGAGGGTTTCACCCTTATCGAGCTGCTGGTCGTGATCCTCATCATCGGCATCCTCGCTGCGGTTGCCATCCCGACGTTCCTCTCGCAGACGGGCAAGGCGAAGGACTCGAACCTGCAGTCCGCGCTCTCGACGGTCCAGACGACCGAGGCGACGTATGCGACGAGCAATGGGGGCAGCTACACCGCCAGCCAGTCCGCGCTGACGACGATCGAGCCGTCGCTGACCCAACCGTTTAACACATACAACCTGCAGATCAGCACGTCACCCTCGGGACTCCCGAGCGGCGACACTGGGTTCAGTGTGACCGGCACGAGCGACAGCACCCAGGGCGGGACGTTCACGCTCCTGTATGACGGGTCGACCGGCCAGGTCACCAAGTCGTGCAGTCAGCCCAACAAGGGTGGGTGCAACGCCAACGGCAGCTGGTAATCGGCACTGACACGTCCACGGGCCTCCGACGCTCCCGCGTCGGGGGCCCGCCGCGTGTTCAAGCCGCGGGCCTGCCTGCCGATTCCTTCGTCTGACACCTCTCATGCCCTCCCTCACCTTCCTCATCTGCGTGTCGACTGTCGCCGGACTTTGCACCGGCTCGTTTCTGAACGTGGTCGCGCACCGTCTGCCGGCAGGCCGGTCGCTCATCTCACCGGGCTCCGCCTGCCCTGGGTGTGGAGCGCCGATCCGACCCCACGACAACGTTCCGCTGATCTCCTGGCTGGCGCTGCGTGGCCGCTGCCGCGCCTGCGACGCCGAGATCTCGGCCAGTTATCCGCTCACCGAGGCGGCGACCGGCGCGCTTTTCGCTGCGGTCGTGTTCGCCACACGGGGCCATGCGCAGGTGTGGCTCGATCTCTGCTTCGTGGCCGCGCTCGTCGCGATTGCCCGTATCGACCTGGAGCACCGGATCATCCCGAACCGGATCCTCGGGCCGGTCGCGGCGCTCGCCATCGCCCTGACGGCGATCCTCACGCCGGGCGAGCTGCCGGCGCGGCTCATCGCCGCCGCCGCCGGCGGCGGGTTATTGCTCGCCGCGGCGCTCGCCTACCCAGGGGGGATGGGAATGGGCGATGTCAAGCTTGCCGCGGTCATGGGCCTCGTCCTCGGCCCGGCGCTCGGGCCGGCCCTCCTCGTGGCGCTCGTCGCCGGCTCGCTGATCGGGGTCGCGATCGTTGCACGGCGCGGCATGGCCGCGGGCCGCAAAACCGCGATCCCGTTCGGTCCGTTCCTCGCGCTCGGCGGCCTCGTCGGCCTGTTCGCGGGGCAGGCGATCGTCCACGGCTATCTCAAGGCGGTGGGACTGTGAGCTTCCTGACCAAGGAGCTGACGCTCCCCAAGCTCCGCGCCCCGCAACTTCGCGCCCCCGACCTCTCGCGACGCAAGTCGAGGACCGCGGCCGCGACGGGCCGTCGCGGCACGGCGGTCGTCGGCCTCGACATCGGGGCCACGCAGGCGATCGCGGCCGAGGCCGCGATCAGCGATGGAGCGATCGTCGCCCGCCGCGTCGTGGCACGCCCGCTGCCCGGGGGCCTCGTTCATGACGGTCTCGTCACGCAGCCGGAGGCGCTGGCGCGAGAGCTGCGCGCGCTCTTCTCCGCGCACAGGCTCGGCCGCCGTGTCCGCGTCGGCCTTGCGACCCCGCGCACGATCCTGCGCGTCATCGATCTGCCCCCGCTTGACGAGTCAGACGTGCCGGCGGCGATCGCTCTGCAGGCCCGGGATCGCATCCCGATGCCACTCGAGAGCGCGGTGCTCGACCATCAGACGGTCGGCTTGGTCGACACCCATGACGGCCAGCGCCTGCGCGTCGTCGTCGTGGCCACCGAGCGCGCGGGCGTCGATGCGCTCCTCGATGCGCTGCGGCAGGCTGACCTGCGGCCGCAGGGGATCGATCTGTCGGTGTTCGCCGCAATGCGAGCCGTCGCATCGGCGGACTCCGGCGCAGGGCCGGTGCTGCATGCCCAGCTCGGGGATCTGGTGAACATCGCAATCGCAGACGGCGGCATCTGCCACTTCACTCGGCAGGCTCCGCAGGGCCTCGCGCTCGTGCTGGACCGGCTTGCTGAGGAGCGCGAATGCACGACCGAGGACGCGCTTGCCCTGCTGCGCGGCGCGGCGGGCGACGAGGCAGGTGCCGACCGGGCACGGGAGGTGGGCAAGGTGCTCGGGCGGATCGCTGACGAACTCGGCTCCGAGCTCCGCGCGGCGGCCGAGTTCTTCGAGACCCAGTCGGGAGAAGCCGTGAGCGCCGGAGTCATCACCGGCTCGCTTGCGCCCCTGCGCGGTTTCGTCGAGGCGCTCAGTGACGCCTCCGGACTCGATCTGCGGTGCGGCGCGGTCAGCGCCGAGGCCGCCGAGTCGCTCGGCGGGGTCGACGCGTCCGCTGCCCCCGTCGCCGTCGGACTCGCGATCGGAGCCCTCCCGCGATGAACGCGGTCAACCTCATCCCACTCGAGCGCCGCCGCGCCGAGCTCCCGGCCCTCCCGGGCGCGCCGTTCCTCGGCCTGCTTGCGACGCTCGTGGTCGCGCTTGCCGGAACCGTCATGTACATCGGCGAGCGCAACACCGTCTCGAGCCGCGCGAGCGAACTCGCGCAGGTGCGTACGTACGCTGCGGAGTGGTCGGCGGCCGCGGCCCGCTACGCTCCTGCCATCGCCGCCGTCCGGCGTCGCGCCACGAGCTTCTTGCAGATCGGGGTGCTGCTCAGCGAACGCTACGACTGGTCCACGCTCCTCGGCCAGCTCGCCGGCGCCATGCCGGCACGCGCGGAGCTCACCTCGCTGTCCGCCGCGGCGCCGAGCCCATCGGCGAGTGGCGCTGGGGGCTCTCCGTCCGCCGGGACGTCGAATACCGCCGGCACCTCCACCACCGGCGGCACCTCCACCACCGGCGGCACCCCCACAACCGGCGGCACCTCCACCACCGGCGGAATCTCCCCGGGGGCCGGCGCCACCGCAGCCTCGGCCAGCTCCGCGATCGACATCTCGGGCTGCGCGGCATCGCAGTCCACCGTCGCCGACACCATGGTCGCGCTGCGGCGGCTTTCGGGTGTCTCGGAGGTCAGCCTCTCCAGCAGCTCGCGTGGCCCATCGGCTGCGGCGAGTTCAAGCAGCTGCACGCTTCCGGTCCAGTTCGTCCTCATCCTGCGGTTCTCCCCCGCGTTGAACCCGGTGCAGGTGCCCGGCATCCCGGCCACGACGGCCCGGACGGCCGGGTCGTCCACGACGGGGCAGCTCGCCGCGAGCTCGTCCACCACCGGGGGGAACCGATGAAGATCACGCCTCGCGACCGAGCTCTGCTCGGCGTCATCGCCGTGCTGCTGGCGTGCGCTGCCTTCTACGAGCTCGTGCTCACACCCGAGCGCCACGCCGCCGCACGCCTGCAGGCGCAGGTGACCGCCGCGCACGCCCGCCTGGCTCGCGCTCAGCAGCGTGAGCTGCAGGGCCACGCCGCCGAGGTGGCCCTGCGGGCATCACAGAGCGACTGGGAGGCGACCCAGCGCGCGGTGCCACAGGTTTCGAACGTGCCGGCTCTGTTGAAGCTGCTGCAGCGGAGCGCCCAGGCGGCGCGCGTCAGCATGCAGAGCATCAGCTTCAACGGCGCTGGCACGAGCTCGGCCGCGGGCGCCAGCCCGGCTGTGACCACCGCGACGCCATCGACCCGGGGTGGCACCAACACCCTCCCGGTCACGCTCGTCTTCGACGGCGGCTATCAGGCGCTCAATCGGCTCGTCCACCGGCTCGACGCGCTCGTCAACGTCTCCCGCCGGCACATCGCCGCCAGCGGTCCGCTCATCGGAATCGGTGCGGTCACGCTCAGCCCCGCCGGCAACTCATCCGATCACTCGGCGTTGAGTGTTCAGCTCACTGCGACCATCTACCAGCGCGCGGCCGCGTCAGCGGTAGTCGGGAGCACAGGATGAAATCTCTCCAGCGTGACCTCTTCGAGCGCCGCCTCTGGCCGCTCGCGATCGTGATCGTCGCGGCGATCGTCGCAGTCCCGTTCGTGCTGCACAGCCACCGAGCGAACGCTGACATCGCGCCTCCGCCCCCGGTCAAGGCGCAGCCGGGGTCGCCCGCAGGCGCGGCGCCGACGCCCAAGACCCGGCACCAGCCGGTGGCCCCCACGAGCAGGACCCGCGATCCCTTCCAGGCCGCGGCCGTGCAGAGGCAGACGCACACGACCACCTCCTCGACCGGGTCTGGCGCGACCACGAGGTCGTCGCCCTCCTCGACGAGCACCGGCGGTCGCTCAGGCGGCGGGGTGGGCTCCTCGAGCGCATCCGGCGCGGCCGTGTCGACGTCCGCGACGACGTCGACTCCGACCCCGCCCGTCGCCACAACGCCCATCGTGACGAAGCCCGTGACGGCGCCGACGCATCCCTCCGTCCCTGCCAGGACCTGGAGGATCTACGCTGTCGACATCCGCATCGGAGCCTCCGGCGACCCGCGCGGGTACCGGGACATCGCCCGCCTGACGCCGCTTCCGAGCGAGCGCTCTCCGCAGGCGATGTACATGGGCGTGACCGACCACGGCCGCAGCGCGGTGTTCGCGCTCGGGGCGGCCGTCGCGGTGCGCGGTCTCGGGACCAGGCGCTCCGCCGGAGCGTTTTGCTCTCCGAGCCGCGTGGACTGCGCGCTTGTCGTCATCCCGGCCGGCAAGAGCGTCGCGCTCTCCTACGTCAACGCCACGGGCGCCGTGCGCCCGCTCATCCTGCGCGTTCGCCGGATCGCCCTCCATCTCACCCATTCCGCCAGAATCGCGCGCATCGCACAGCGTCACGTGTCGGCGGTCGGCCTCTGCGACCTCAAGCTCGGCGATCCGATCGGGTTCATCGCGCCGGACACCGGGAATCGGACGCTTCCCACGACCGGCTCATGCCGTCGGGACAAGCATGCGGTCCCCTTCCCCGGCTCGATCGGCGCCGGCTCCGGTGAGCGCGGATGAGCTTCGACATCAAGGCGGCGCTTGAGCATCTGTCGGCTCGCCAGGGCTCGGATCTCCACGTGAAGGTCGGCTCGCCGCCGATGATCCGCGTCGACGGCGAACTGGAGCCGATCCCGGGCCTTGAGCCCCTCAAGCCGGTGGACACCGAGATGGCCGTCGGCGAGATCCTCCGCGACCCCTCCCGGGTTGAGGAGCTCCGCCGGGACGGTGAACTCGACTTCGGATTCAGTGTCCCGGGCCTCGCGCGCTTCCGCGTCAACGTCTTCCAGCAGCGCGGATCGATGTCGATCGTCTGCCGGCGGATCCCCTACGGGATCACCTCGATCCAGGAGCTCGGACTGCCCGACGTCGTTCGCCAGCTCGCCGAGGAGCCGCGCGGGATCGTGATCGTCACGGGCACGACCGGCTCAGGCAAGTCGACGACGCTCGCCGCGATGGTCGACCACATCAACCGGACCGTGGCCCGACACATCGTGACGGTCGAGGATCCGATCGAGTTCCTGCATTCCGACAATCGTTCGATCATCAACCAGCGCGAGATCGGCACCGACACCGGCTCGTTCGATCGCGCCCTGCGCCGCGTCCTGCGCCAGGACCCCGACGTGATCCTGATCGGCGAGATGCGGGATCAGGAGACGGTCGCCACCGCGCTCTCCGCGGCCGAGACCGGTCACCTCGTCTTCTCGACCCTCCACACGGCGGACGCCGGCGAGGCGATCAACCGCATCATCGACTTCTTCCCCCCCTATCAGCAGGGGCAGGTGCGCTCAATGCTTGCCAGCACACTGCGAGGCATCATTTCGCAGCGGCTCGTGCCCGCGGCCGGCGGCGGCCGGGTGGCCGCGCTGGAGGTCTTGCGGACTACCGGACGCGTCCGCGACGCGATTCTCGGCACGGGGGCCGCAGGCGAGCTGACCGAGATCATCTCAGAGGGCTCCTACTACGGGATGCAGACCTTCGACCAGGCTCTGTTTGAGTTCGTGCGCAGCGAGCGCATCAGCCGCGAGGCGGCGATGGCGTTCTGCTCGAGCCCTCAGGACTTCAAGCTTCTGCTCGCGGCCGAGGGCCAGACGCGCGCCACGCTCCCGGAGCCGGCGAGCGCCGAGTCGGCGACCACCGAGCCGGCGATCCTCTGAGCCGCGGCCCGAGGCCGCTCGGCCAGAGCTGCCGGTCGCCGCTGGCCCGCCGTACGGCGTCGCGGCGCACAGGTCCGCCGCGGGCTCAGGCGGCCAGCGGGCGCTCGTCGTCGAGTCTGGCGAGAGCGTCGTGGTCGAGGGTGCAGAACGCCTCGACGACGCGTGGGTCGAAATGCTTGCCGGCCTGCTCGCGAATCTCGGCGAGTGCGGCCTCTGGCTCCCACGCCCTGCGATACGGCCGATCGTGGGTCAGCGTGTCCCACACGTCCGCCACGGCCACGATGCGACCCGAGATGGGGATCTCCTCTCCGGCGAGGCCAGCGGTGTAGCCGCTTCCGTCCCAGCGCTCGTGGTGGGTACGCGCGATCTCGCCCGCGAGGCGGAGCACGGCGGAATGGGCGGAGCCGAGGATCTGGCCCCCGATGTCGACGTGCTGCATCATGTGCATCCACTCGGGAGGCGTGAGCTTTTCAGGCTTGAGCAGGATCCGCCGTGAGACTCCGACCTTGCCGATGTCATGGAGCGGCGCGGCGGCTCGCAGCATCCGCACGGCCGACTCCGAGAGCCCGAGCGCCTCGGCGACCGCGGCGGCGACGGACCCGACGCGCTGGGCGTGGCGGTCGGAATCGTCGTCGTGATAGTCAGCCATCGCGGCGAGCGCGGCGAGGCTCTCGCGAACCGTTTCGAAGTCGTCGGTGTGCTCTCGCAACGCTTTGGTGAGTCGCTCGCTTCGATCGTCGAGCAGGCGGCGGAGGCGAGCGCCCGTGAGGGCGTTGTCGACCCGGAGGCGCAACTCGACGGGGTCGAGGGGATGCACGGCGACGTCTTGGACGCCGACGGCCGCGGCGCGCGCCCGCCCTCCGGCCGTTCCATCCGACGTGACGCCGAGGACCGGAAGATCCGTCCCACGGCCTGACGCGGCACGGATCGCGCCGAGCGCCGATGAGGTCAGCGGGCCGGCGTCGACGTTCATGATGACGAGGTCGGCCGCTCCCGCATCGGTCAGCCGTCCACCGCCCGCGGCGCCGGCGACCTCGATGATCGCGGCGTAGCCCAGCTGAGCGAGCGTCGCAGCGAGCGCACCTCGGCGCCCGTCGTCGGGGTCCACCAGGAGGATCCGGACGCCGGTGGTATCGATGTGCAGATCGGCCATGGTCGAGGTATCGGCAGGCCGACCACGACGCTTGACGAGCCTTGGCCGAATTGCCTCAAGCCGCCCCGATCCCCTGCCGATTGGGGATCAGGCCGAAATCCGGCCTGGCCGCCCATGGACGGCGAGCGAGCCGGCACCCACGCGCGACACCGATCACATGTCCAGCCTTCGCACCGCTCAGCCATTTGACCGCGCCCGCGCGCGCGTGATCGACGATGCCGGATTCACCCTCGTCGAGGTGCTCATCACGATCGTGGTGCTCACCGTGGGTCTCATGGGGACCCTTGCCGCCCTGCGGACATCCGATCGCACGACCCTCACGAATCGTGAGCGTCAGGCGGAGACCTCGCTCGCGCGGGAGGTCCTGGAGGATGCGGGATCGCTTCCGAGCTGGGAGCTCAGCACCTACGCCCTTCCCGGAGCCCTGCAGCCGCTGATCACGGGGGCCAGAGCGCCGGCCGGAGGCGTCCTTTTGGTCACCCGAGGACCGGCCACCTACTCGGTGACGCCGACCGCGTGCTCGATCGACGATCCCACCGACGGCTCTGCCAGCAGCCATACGAGCGCGAACCCCCCGGGGCCCAACCGCACCTGGTGCACCGGCCTGGTGACGAGCGCCTCCACGGACAGCACGCCCGACGACGAGGAGCGGGTCTCGGTCACCGTTGCACCGAGCACCGGGTCCGCGGAGCCGACCGTCCAGCAGAGCACCCTCATCGTCGACCGCCCACCCGTCGTCTCGGCGATCACCGTGGCTGGGGGCGCCTGCAACAGCGGACCGCCGATCACCTGCACGAGCGCCCAGCCACTGACCGCGACCGCCACCACGACGACACCGGCGACCTCCTTCCGCTGGCTTGTCAACGGGGTCCTTCAGTCGACGATGACGACCTCCCAGCTCACCTGGCAGCCCCCGTCGGGCGCGGCCTCCTACACGATCTCGGCACAGGCCGAGTACGGCCAGGGTCCAGTTGGCGCGGCCGCGACCGTACAGGTCAGGGTGACCTCATAGGCGAGTGACATGACCATGACCGATATACGATCCTCCGAGGACGGATTCGCGCTTGTCGAGCTGCTCGTCGCTACGGCAATGGCGCTCGTCGTGTTCGCGGTGACCCTCACGGTCCTCGGTGTTTTCAACGACCACACGGAGGGCTTGACCCAGCAGAACGATAGTCAGAATCAGGCGCGCCTCGGTATCGACCAGATCGTCAGTCAGTTGCGCAACGTCGCGAGTGCGTCAACGCCGCCGAGCTTCGTGGAGCGGGCGACCTCCAACGATCTTGTGTTCCAGACGATGAGCGTCGCCGCCGGAGTGAGCACGATCGAGCGTGTCCGTTACTGCGTGCCGAGCACAGCCGCGCCGGCATCCGAGCCGCTGATCGTGCAGACGCAGACCACGCTGACGCCGACGATCCCGTGGTCGGCCAGCCTGTGTCCGGACACATCGGGCGGCTCGACTTCGGCGGTCCTCATCCCCCACGTGACGAATGTGCATCGCGGAGTCGCCGTCTTCAGCTACGACGGCGACTCGGGCGCGCTTGGCGCCGCGCCGGCTGATCTGACAGCGATCAGATCGATCGGGATCGACCTCCTCGTCAACCCGGAGCCGGGCTTCGCATCGGACGAGTATGAGCTGCGGAGCTCGGTGCTCCTGCGCAACGCGCAGAGCGCGCCGACGGCGGCCTTCACGTGGAGCCAGGGTGCGAGCGGCGAGGTCAACCTGGACGCCGGTGCTTCATACAGCCCGTCGGGTGAGGCCCTCAGCTATGCGTGGAGCTGCGCTCCGACGGCATGCTCCTCCGCGGCGTCGACATTCACATGGCACTCCGGAATCGGAACCAAGACGGTGAAGCTCACCGTGACCGATCAGGCCGGATACTCGACCTCGGTGCAGCACACGGTGACGGTGTCATGAGCCTGCGACGAGACGAACAGGGCTTCGTGCTCATCACCGCGATGATCGTGCTCGCGGTGTTCATGCTGCTCACGGTCGCGATGGTGACGATCGTCGATGTGCAGACGAATCAGAGCGGCCACGAGCGATCCGGCGAGGCGGCGTTCGAGCTCGCCGAGAGCGCGCTCCGCGCCGAGGCCTACCAGCTCCAGGCGGCCTGGCCCGCCTCCTCGACGCAGGCTCTGCCTGCGTGCACCTCGACGACCGTCGAGCAGGTGGGATGCGAGGGAACGGCGCTCACCCAGGAGCTTCAGTCGACGACCGCGGCACCGGACTACGCGCACGCGACCTGGTCGGCGCAGGCGTTCGACGACACGCAGTCGGCCTACTCCGCGGCCCTGCCGAGCGTCGCACCCGCCTGGGACGCCAATGGGGACAACGCCATGTGGGTGCGAGCGCGGGCGACTGCCGGCGGCCAGACCCGGACAGTGATCGAGAGGGTGACACGTCAGCTGCAGACGATCACCCTACCGGAGAATGTGGTCACCGCGGGCGGGCTCTACACCAAGAGCAACGGCACGCCCACGATCATCGAGGCCACGGACTCGGCGGCGGGCGTCACCGGTCCGGTTGAGGTGCGCTGCAGTGCGCCGGGTCCGCCGCCGCAGGGCGACTGCCTTGGCTGGCAGCCCGGTCAGCTGTCCCCGGCATCGGCCTACCAGGCAGGCTACGTCGATCCCGCCGATGGTTCGGGGACGCTCAGCTCCACGCAGCTCGACGCGTTCGTCGAGGAGGCTGCCGCCAACGGCACGCTCTATGACGAGAACGGCACGTCCTACGGGACGTTCCCGGCGCACGCGGGCTGTCCGCCGGAGCCCACCAACGGGGTGGTCGTCGTGGCCGGCACCGGGGCCTGCGCGTACAAGAGCAATTCCTCCTGGAACACGGCGGCCGCTCCGGGGGTTCTCATCGTCCTCAGCAGCCAGGCTTCCCTTTCGTTCCAGGGCAGCGAGACGTTCAACGGGCTCATTTACATGGCCAATGAGGGCGGCTCGGCGCCGGCGGCCAATTCGGTGTGCACGTCCGCGCAGCTCAGCGACGCGCCGACGCTGGTGACCGTGGCCGGCAGCGCGGTGATCAATGGGGGGATATTCGTGGATGGCTGCGGCCTTGTCAGCCTCCAGGACAACGGAGACGCCCTCAACTTTGCGCTGAACGCGTTCCGGGCGCTGCGCACCTACGGGACGGCCACTCCCGTCCCGGGCACGTTCCGGGTCGTCTCCCAGTAGCTGCGGTGGTCCGTGCTGGGGTTTCCCCATCCGCGGTCAGGAGCATCCGTCATCCTGTGGCGCGTGTCCGACCGGCCCCCCACGCTCCGCCACGGCACCGCCGCGCTCTCGGAGGTGCGGCTGCACTTCGTCGAGGCGGGGGAGGGGCCGCTCGTCGTGCTGCTGCACGGGTTCCCGGACTTCTGGTACGGGTGGCGGCACCAGATCCCGGCGCTCGCGCGGGCGGGGTTTCGGGTGGTCGCGCCCGACCTGCGGGGCTACAACCTGTCCTCGCGGCCGGAGGACGTTGAGGCGTACGGGTTGCGGCGGCTCGCCGAGGACATCCGGGAGCTGATCGCCGAGCGGGGGGAGAGCGCGGCGGCGGTCGCCGGGCATGACTGGGGAGGGGTCGTCGCCTGGGGACTTGCGGCGTGGCACCCGGACGCGGTGCGGCGCCTGGCGATCCTCGGCGTGCCGCATCCGCGGCGCATGTACGAGGGGCTGCGCACGCTCGCGCAGCTGCGACGCTCCTGGTACATCGTGATGTTCCAGCTGCCGCGGATGCCGGAGCGCCGGCTCGCGGCCGGCGGGTTTCGGCAGCTGCGGCGGGCGATCGAGCTCGATGCGCCGCCGGGCGCGCTGGAGCCCGGTGACATCGAGCGCTACGTCGAGGCGTGGCGGCGGCCGGGGGCGCTCACCGCGATGGTCAACTACTACCGGGCGGCGCGCCGCTCGCTCGGGCGGCGCCTGCCGCCGATCGCCGCGCCGACGCTCGTCGTCTGGGGCGAGCGCGACCGCTATCTCGGCGCCGAGCTCGCCGAGCCGCATCGTCGCGACGTGCCGGGCCTTCGGGAGGTGGTGCGGCTCCCCGAGAGCTCGCACTGGGTGATGCGCGACGAGCCCGAGCGGGTCTCGACGCTGCTCGCCGAGTTCTTCGCGGGCGACCCGTCGCTGCCTGGCGCGAGCTGACGCCGGGCCGCGGGGTCAGGCCGAGATCGGGTCGAAGAAGTCCAGGCCGGGGAAGCGGCCGAAGCCGCGGTCGGCCGTGGCCACACGGGCGCCGTGGGAGATCGCCAGGGCGGCGAGCCAAGCATCGGGAATGAGCCGGCCGCGAACTTGGCGGTCGCGCTCGACGAGCCGACGCAGGCAATCCCACGTCGCTCCGGTTGGCGCGAGATGCCGGGCGCCGGGCGTCGCTCGGAGCTCCTCGACGAACGCGAGCGCGCGCCCGGTGGGAGCAGGATCGGCGAAGGCCCGCGGATTGGTCGAGACGCGGATGACGCCGAGCAGCACCGTCTCGACGAGGGCAAGCCGTCCCTGCGCCCGGGCCGCCTGCAGCCAGTCCGCGTACTTTGCATGCTCGCGGCGCTCACGGCGGAAGGCGTACACGAGGACGTTGACGTCCGGCAGAATCACCCGTCGTCTTGCGAGCCGAGATCCTCGCTGTCCAGGAGGCCCCAGATCGCAGCGTTGTCGTTCAGGTCGATCAGCACCTTTCCGCCGGGGGTGCCGTAGGTCGGCAGCGGTGGCAACGGCTCTCGTGCATCCACCGTCGTTTCGAGCACCGTCCGCAGCGCTTCCTCCACCAGGCTCGTGAACGTCCGGCCCTCCTCGGCGGCGCGCTGCTTGGCCTGCTCGGCGAGCGCGTCGGGCAGGTTAATGGTGGTGCGCATGCAGATAAGCATATCGGCCGATATGCCTATATGCCTGGGCTCGCGCGCGGCCTCCCGGCTTCCCGTCCGGGCGCGCCCGGCAACGACCCGGCCCGCGCGGCCAGCCGCTCAGCGACCCGGCCGTGGCGCCGGCCGGTGTCGGTGCTCCCGACGGCGCGCGCCAGCACCTCGCGGGTGCCGACGATGATCGTCGCCACCGACGCCCGGGTCACGGCCGTGTAGAGCATCTCGCGGCGCAGGAAGAACGCGCCCGCGGCCGGATGGGCGACGATCACCGCGATCGGCAGCTCGATCCCCTGGCCGCGGTGGACCGAGCACGCGTACGCCAGCCGCAGCTGCTCGGCCTCCTCGGGCGGCAGCCGGAACACCGCGTCCTCGGCGGCGAGCACGAGTGCGGCCTCGTCGCCGTCCCCGTCCTCCGCATCCGGCGAGCGCTGGGCATCGAAACCCCCTCCAGTGTGGGTGAGATGCCCAGCGCGCTCGGGAGCCCCGGCGTTCCGGCGACCGTCCCGCCCGCCGCCTTCGCGGGGACCGCCCCCACCGCCCCGCCCGACGCGTTCGCCCGAGTCGCCCACACCGGTCTCGTCGAGCAGGCGCAGCAGCGTTCCGTTCATCAGCCCCAGCTCGTGCAGGTTCCTGCCGGTCATCATCAGCTTGTCGCCGATCCGCAGCCGCCCGCCGCGCACGGGCGGACCGTTGGGGTTGAGCGCCTCCCGGAGCGCCCGGTTCAACGCGTCGATCCCGAGCTCGCCGCGATACACCGGCGCGAACACCTGGATGTCGCGCACCGGGTCGACGCCGTAGTGGGCGGGCAGGCGCTCGGCCACCAGCGACACGATCTCCGCGACCCCGTCTCGCGGCGCGCTTCGCTCGATCAGGAACAGGTCGCGCCGCATTCCCTCGGCCGGGCGGAACTCCGGTACGAGCCCCCGCCGGATCGCGTGCGCGCCCTGGACGATCATCGAGTCCGCGGCCTGGCGGAAGATGTGGGTGAGCCGCGTCGTCGGCACGACGTCGGACGCGACCAATTCGGCGAACGGCTTGCCCGCCCCGACCGGTGCGAGCTGATCGGCGTCCCCGACGAGCACGACGTGCGTGTCCGGCCCCACCGCCCGCAGAAGCGCGACGAGCAGCTCGAGGTTCGCCATCGAGGTCTCGTCGACGATCAACAGCTCGCACGCGAGCGGGTCGTCCTCGTCGCGGGTCGGGCCCTCGCCCGGGATCCAGCCGAGCGCCGAGTGGACGGTGCGGGCAGTCAACCCGCCGCCGGCCTCGCTCATCCGCACCGCCGCCCGGCCCGTCGGCGCCACCAGCATCACGCGGGCGCCGCGGGCCGCCGCCTCCGCGGCGATCGTTCGGATCGAGGCGGTCTTGCCGGTGCCGGGGCCGCCGGTGATGACCGACAGCCGGTGCGCGAACGCGGCCTCGAGCGCCCCGAGCTGCTCGTCGGTGAGCGCGCCCCGGTCGATCACCCTGTCCTCGGCGGCGCGGAGCCTCTCGGACGGCTCCGCTGAGCACAGGGCGCCGACCCGCTCCGCGAGCTCGGCCTCGAGTTCGGCGGTCGCGGCCCGGTACACCCAGATGCCCTCGCGCACCGCGCGGCCGTCGGCGACGAGCCCCTCGACGACCCGTGCGTCGACCTCGGGCGACCCGACGAGCGTGCCCGCTCCCCGGAGGAGATCCTCGAGCGGCAGGCAGCTCGAGCCGCTCCGCTCGGACTCCGCGAGCACGTGCATGACCGCCGCCCGCGCCCGCCGGTGCTCGTCGAGCGGGACGCCGCGCTCGGCGGCGCTCGCGCGCGCGATCCGGTCGGCGATCGCGAAGCCGACGCCGAACACGCTCGTCAGCTCGTACGGGTTGGCGGCGATCAGCTCGTGGGCCTCGGATCCGTAGTGCTCGTGGATCCGTCCGGCGAGGTACGCGAGCCCGTGCGGCGCGAGCAGCAGGTGCAGCCGCCGCGTGACGCGGATCGAGCGCCACGACGCGGTCGCCTCCTGCGCGCGCACCGAGCGCAGGCCGACCTCGGCGAACGCGGCGATCGGATCGGCATCGACCCGGTCGAGCACCTCGGCGGCTCCGAAGCGCTCGATGAGCGCCGACGCCCGCCTCGCGCCGACGTGCTTGACCCGCCGCAGGTAGCCGGCGACGGTCTCCGGGTCGTCGGGCGCGAGCGGGTGCGCTTCGGACACCTTCACCTGCCGTCCGTAGCGGCTGTCGGTCACCCACTCGCCGCGGATTCGTGCCCGCTCCCCCTCCTCGAGGTGGACGAGCGGCCCGACAAGCGCGATCGGCGTGCCGTCGGCCGCCGCCGCGTCGAGCACCGCCCAGCCGGTCTGCTCGTTGGCGAACCGCACATGGCGGATCGTCACCGGTCCGTCAAAGCCCTCAAAGCTCGTCGCCGCGCTCATACGCGTACGGTAGAGCCGCTCGAGGGGGGATCTTCACCCCCTCGGCACCGGTGACCGTCGGTCATCCCACCCGGCGTCCGTTCACGCCCCTCGGGCCTCGGCGCGCTGGGCGGCCGCACGCAGCGCCTCGGAGCCGATCAGGTGCTGGAAGGCGATGACGAGCGGGCGCACCGCCGCGACCCCGAGCTGGCCCTGGGCGCCGAGCGCTTCCACGCGCGCCTCGGCGCAGAGCGCGCCGCCGCGCGGGTCGTCCTCGGCCCACACTCCGATCGCCACGCGCGCGCTGCCGCGCTGCGCGAACCCGCGAAACGACGCCGGATCCGGCAGCGCCGGGTAATCACGTCGGAGCGTCCAGATCCGCCCGACGAGGCCGGACAGGAGCCACCGCTCGTCCTCGGCGAGCACGAGGAACGGCGGCTCGCGCAGGAGCGCGTCGAACGTGAGCTCGCGCGCCGTGCCCGGGATCCGCCACTGCACGAGCCGCCCGAGCACCGGGGACTGCGACAGCGTGAGCGCCCGCGCCGACCGCCACAGCTCCGCGGGCGAGGCCGGGCTGCTCATCCGGTGAGCGACCCGGAGCGCCGGATCCGGGAGCCAGTCGTCGAGCTGCTCGGGCGGGAGGCCGACCATCGGAGCGATCTACTCTGTCAGGCCGTGATCGCCCGCAACGTGGAGCGCGGCCGCCGGCCGCCCGCCCCGGACCACCTCACGCCGGATGGCGTCGCGGCCGCGGCGGCGCGCCTGGCCGGGATCGCCCGCCGCACCCCGGCGCTCACCTCCCGCACGCTCGACGAGCGGCTCGGCGCGCGCGTCGTGCTCAAGGCCGAGACGTTCCAACGCGTCGGCGCCTTCAAGTTCCGCGGCGCCTACAACGCGGTCGCCTCGCTCTCCGACGAGGCGCTCGCCCGCGGCGTCTGCTCGGCCTCCTCGGGCAACCACGCCCAGGCGCTCGCGCTCGCCTGCCGGCTGCGCGGGACCCGGGCGACGATCGTCATGCCGTCCGACGCGCCGCCGCTCAAGCGCGCCGCCACCGAGGGCTACGGCGCCGAGGTGATCACCTACGACCGCTACGCCGAGGACCGCGAGCAGCTGCTGCGCGCGCTCGCCGCCGAGCGCTCCCTCGAGATCGTGCATCCGTACGACGACCCGCGGGTGATGGCCGGCCAGGGCACGCTCGTCGGCGAGCTGCTCCAGGACGCGGGCGAGCTCGACACACTCGTCGTGCCGGTCGGCGGCGGCGGGCTCATCTCCGGCTGCGCGGTCGCCGCGTCGGCGCTCGCGCCGACGCTGCGCATCGTCGGCGTCGAGCCCGAGGCCTCCGACGACATCGCCCGCTCGCTGCAGGCGGGCGCGCCGCAGCGGGTGACGGTCGCGCCCACGATCGCCGACGGCCAGCAGACCCCGGCGCCCGGCGAGCACACCTGGCCGGTCATCCGGGCGTTCGTCGACGAGATCCACACGGTGAGCGACGCCGAGATCCTCGCCGCGATGCGGTTCTGCTTCGAGCGCCTGAAGCTCGTCGTCGAGCCGAGCGGGGCGAGCGCGCTCGCGGCCCTGCTGAGCGGCTCGGTCGCGGTCGGTTCCGAGCGGGCCGGCGTCGTGCTCAGCGGCGGGAACGCCGACCCCGCCGTGTTCGCCCGGGCGCTCGGCGTGGGCTGACGACCGCGGCCCGTCTCGTCCCGGCGTCCGCAGGGTCTGCGGCCGCGCCCTCGTAGATCTCCCGGCCGGACAGCAGCCCGCGCCGTCTGGCGCGGTCGAGCATCGCCGCGGCGACTAGAAGGCGTCGAGCGAGACCGCGGCGCTCGCGCTGGCGGCCGGCGCGAGGCCGACGGCCGGCGAGGTGACGGAGATCGTCGCGCCGAGCTGGTTGCCGGGCGCGCGCATGAGCATGCGGTGACCCGCGCCCGTCATCTGGAAGCTCAGGTAGCCGAGCTCCTCGGGACCGATCGTCTGCGCGCGGGAAATCGCGACGACGTGGCCGCGGACGCGCACGATCGGGGTGGCGGTGCACGGCGTCGGCTGCGGGCAGGCGACGAGGACGCCGCCCGTCCAGCCGTGGGAGACGAACATCGTGCCGCCGAGGATGCGCATCGCGCCCGCCGAGCTGGAGAGCGCGCGGCGGCGGGGACCCCGCCCCGAAGTGGTGAACCGCACGAGCCGGATCGCGGCCTTCGTGCTGCGGCCGGTCGTCGTGCGCACGACGATCGTCGTCGGGAGGCCGCGGTTGCCGGCACGGCTCACGAGGCGATGGACCGCGGGTGAGACCGGGAAGTGGTCGATGCCTCCCCCCGCGGCGACGCGCGCCCCTGACGTGCGGACGAGCAACCGGCGCCCGAGCCAGACCGTCGTCGAGATCCGGCAGCCGCTGATCGCAAAGCAGGCGACGGGCAGCCCGCCCGGGCCGTGGGCGGGCACGAACGCGCTGTGGCCGAACACCGCGACGTGCGGTGGCGTTGCGACGACGCCCGAGGAGCCGAGCACCTGGCCGGTCGCGCTCAGCGCCTGCACCTGGAGGTACGGGTCGCCGTCGTGGGTGACGATCGCCCTGCGGGCGGCGGACACGGACAGCTGCGCGGTGAGCGCGCTCGGGGAGCTCCCGGCGAGGATCTGCCAGCGTGCGATGCCGGTCTCGCCGCTCCAGCTCGGGGTGAGCGCGACCGCGCCCCCGCCCGCGGGCCGCACCCGCAGCGACGGGGCGGCGGCGATCGTCGAGGTGAGCGTGCCCGTGCCGGGCGCGGCGGTCGCGGCGTCGACATAGTCGGAGTCGATGTTGATCGCGCTGCCGCCGTAGTCATCGGTATGGCCGCCGCGGTACTGGTGCAGCCGCTGGTTGTTCGCCCAGTCCGTCGCCGGCACCTTGGCGTCGGCGGTCGACTGCTGGCCGTTCCAGTTCGCGATCCACAGCTCGTCGGGCTCGACGTAGCCGGTCCCCTGTGCGGCGACGAGGTCCTCGACGCCGGACAGTTCGGAGCTGTAGACGCCCGACAGATACCCGAGCGCGTGGAGCTGCTGCGTCCACCCCTGCAGGTAGGCGAGGACGGCCTGGCTCGCGCTCGTCGTGCGCGTGTAGTTCTCCATGTCGTCGTAGATCGGGTTGCCGGCGCCGAGCCCGAGCGCCTGCGCCTCCTGGACGGCACTCGTGGCGGCCTGCGAGCCCTGCGTGGCCGCGCTCGCGGCGGAGATCGAAGCGCAGCCGCAACCGTTCGTCGGCGCCTGCAGGCCGACGTAGATCGGGATCAGGTGCCAGCCGGCGGCGGTCTCGGCGCTCACCCAGGCGGCGGTGAGGTTCGTCTGCGCGCACGCCATCTCCGGCCCGCCGATGTAGATGCCGACCGCGCGGAACGGCGAGGACAGCCAGGCGCTCATCGCGGTCGTCGACGGCGCGGAGCAGGCGTCGAAGCCGAGCCCGTTGTAGACCTCGCCGGTGGTCGCGGGTGCGCTCGGCGTCGTCGTCGCGTTCGCCCGGGCACCGTCGGCGGTGCCCGCGCGGGCGAGCCGATGCAGCGACATGGTCTCGGCGCGGCGGTAGGCGCGGGCCGCGGCGGTCAGCGAGCGCACGCCGAGCGCGCTGCGCACGACGGCCGGATCGTGGCTCCAGGTCGCGGTCACGAGGACACGGCCACCTGCGCGCCGCACCTGCGCAACCGGCCCGCCGGCCGGCGCGAGCGTGCCTGCGGCGAGCGTGTCGGCGCCCGCGCGTGGGGCGGGGGAGACGAGGATCGCCTCCGTCCGCCCGGCGGCGTGGGCCGGGCAGCGCTCGCTGCCGGACGGGCGACCGAGGTAGACGGCGTGGCGGTCGAAGCGCACGCACGCCCGTGGGTCGCGGCTCAGCCGGTAGACCGGCCAGGAGCGGGGGACGCGTGCATGCCAGGTGCCGTAGGTGACGAGCTTGGTGGCGTGGGCGGCGACGCGCGCGGTGTCGGTGGCGCGCGCGGTGTGTGCCTCCGCGGGCAGCGCACAGGCGAGGATCGCGGCAAGGGCGGCGGTCAGCGCGCAGAGCCTCGTCGCCAGCGACCGCGGGCGGTGCGTGGACGGGTGAGAGGGACGGTCGGTCACAGGCGTGGACGGCATGACCGGCCGGCGGTCGCAGATTCGGCGCCTACGGGGTTAGCTGACGGGCTCGCGTCTGCGCAGACGCTACCGGCGGACGACCGCCGGACTCGCCCCAACGACCTGGGCTCCCCGCTCCGCGGTTCGGCGTGCCGCGGACTCGGCTCTCCTAACAACAGCACGCCCGTCAAGATGTTTCGAACTTCGGCACGGTCGTCCCGAGCGTCTGCAATTTTCCTTGCACGAGCAGGAGGTGTGCGGGCGGCGGCGACCCACGCGGAAGCGCCCGCGCGCCGCCTGATCGTCGGTGCGTGGCTCGCCGGCTCAGCCTGCCGCGGACGCCATCGCCCGGCCCGCCGCCCGCCCGGTCGGTGCGTGGCTCGCCGGCTCAGCCCACCGCGGACGCCATCGCCCGACCCGCCGCCCGCCCGGAGAACAGGCAGCCGCCGAGGAACGTGCCCTCGAGCGAGCGGTAGCCGTGCATGCCACCGCCGCCGAAGCCGGCGGCCTCGCCGGCGGCCCACAGCCCGGGGACCGGCTTCCCGTCGGCCCCGAGCACCCGACCCGCAAGGTCCGTCTCGAGGCCCCCGAGCGTCTTGCGCGTGAGAACGTGCAGACGCACCGCGATCAGCGGCCCCGCGGCGGGGTCGAGCAGCCGGTGCGGGGTGGCGACGCGGCTCAGGCGGTCCGGGAGATAGCGGCGGGCGGCGCGGATCGCTGTCACCTGCAGGTCCTTCGTGTACGGGTTGGCGAGCTCGCGATCGCGGGCGGCCACCTCGCGCTCCACATGTGCCAGCTCAAGCTCAGGTTGACCCTGAGTGATCGCGTTCATGTGCTCGACGAGCGCGGGCAGGTCGCGGGCGACGGCGAAGTCCGGACCCTGGCGCATGAACGCCTCGACGGGCGCGGGGATACGGGAGCCGAGGCGCTCGCGGAGCACGCCGCGGATCGACCGGCCGGTGAGGTCGGGGTTCTGCTCGGAGCCCGAGAGCGCGAACTCCCGCTCGATGATCTTGCGGGTGAGCACAAACCATGTGTGGTCGTGGCCCGAGCGGCCGATGTGGGCGAGCGTCCCGAGCGTGTCGAAGCCGGGGAAGAGCGGCACCGGAAGGCGTCGCCCGGTCGCGTCGAGCCACAGCGAGGACGGGGCGGGAAGGATCCGTATCCCGTGGTGGGGCCAGATCGGCGACCAGTTGCGGATGCCCTCGACGTAGTGCCACATGCGATCGCGGCCGATCACGCGACCACCGGCGCGCTCGGCGATTGCGATCATGCGACCGTCGACGTGCGCGGGGACGCCGCTGATCAGGCGGCGCGGCGGGCTGCCGAGGCGCTCCGGCCACGCGGCGCGGACCGCTTCGAGATCGCCGCCGATGCCGCCGGAGCTCACGAGCACCGCCCTCGCCCGGGCGCTGAACTCGCCGACCTGCGTGCGAGAGCTCGCCTGACCGCGCGCGGCGGGGCTCGGCTCGAGCAGCGCGCCGGCGACGCCCGTCACCGACCCGTCGGCGTTGTCGCGCAGCAGCTCGTCGACGCGGTGGCGGGCGCGGAACGTGACGAGGCCGCGCTCGCGGGCGACCGCGAGACGGCGCAGGAACGGCGCGAGGACGCCCGGCCCCGTGCCCCACGTGATGTGGAAGCGCGGCACGGAGTTGCCGTGGCCGATCGCGCCGTAGCCGCCGCGCTCGGCCCAGCCGGGGTTCGGCAGCCAGCGCACCCCCTCGGCGTGGAGCCAGGCTCGCTTCTCGCCCGTCGCGAACTCGACGTAGGCGCGCGCCCAGCGCTCGGGCCAGCGGTCCTCCGGGCGGTCGAACGCGGCGGTGCCCTCCCAGTCCTGCCACGCGAGCTCGAGCGAGTCCTTCACCCCCCAGCGCCGCTGCTCGGGCGAGTCGACGAGGAACAGGCCCCCGAGTGACCAGAACGCCTGACCGCCGAGCGACGCCTCGGGCTCCTGGTCGAGCAGCAGCACGCTGCGTCCGGCGCTCGCCAGCTCCGCCGTCGCGACGAGCCCGGCGAGCCCGGCGCCGACGACGATCGCGTCGGCCTCGTATGCGCGCTCGGTCACCCGCCGAATGGTACGTGACCGTACCCGGCCCGCGTCTACCAGTGGACGCCGCGCGTCGCCTGGGCGAAGGCGCGCTGCTCGGCCTCGAGCCGTCGCGACTCGTCCGCGAGCGGCGTGTCGTTCTCCGGGAACAGCTGGTAGGCGCGGTTGACGACGAGGTCCTGGGCGCCGGGTGCGATCGCGTACGTGAGCTGGCCGATCGAGCCGAGCGTCGTCGCGATCCGCTTCGGCCGCTTGCGGATCGCGTCGGTGATCATCCGCGCCGCCTGCTCGGGGGTGAGCGTCGGCACACGGTCGTAGATCTTCGTCGGGGCGATCATCGGCGTCTTGACGAGCGGCATGTAGACGGTCGTCAGGTGCACGCCGTCGCCGATGATCTCCGGCCCGATCGACCGGGAGAACGCGTCGAGCGCCGCCTTGGAGGCGAGGTAGGCGGCGAACCGCGGAGTGTTGATCTGCAGGCCGATCGAGGAGATGTTGATGATGTGCCCGGCGCCGGTCTCGCGCATCTCGGGCAGCAGGTCGAGGATGAGCTTGACCGGCGCGAAGTAGTTGAGGCGCATCGTGCGCTCGTAGTCGTGGAAGCGGTCGTACGAGCGGTCGACGGAGCGGCGGATCGACTTGCCGGCGTTGTTGACGAGCACGTCGACGTGGCCGTGGGCGCGCAGCACCGTGTCGGCCATGCGGTCGATGTCGTCGAGGTCGGTGAGGTCGGTGGGGTAGACGGTCGCGGCGCCGCCCGCCTCGAAGATTCGCTCGGCGACCGCCTCGAGCTTGGAGCGCGTCCGCGCCACCAGCAGCACGTGGCCGCCGGCCCGCCCCACCTCGAGCGCCGCCGCCTCGCCGATGCCCGACGAGGCGCCCGTGATGAGCACGACCCGGCCGCGGACGGCGCTCTCCAGCGACTCGGCGAGGAGCGAGCCGGCGCCCGGGATCCGCTTGGAGAACGCGTGCAGCGTGCGCACGCCGTCGATCGCCAGGTTCGTGAGGTCGGGCATCGGCGCCCGAACAGTATCCCGCGTCGACCCGGGTAGCCGACGACGAGCACGGTCGCGTGCGGTGCGCGCTGGTGGATCCCCCGGATGACGGCGGCGACGAGCGGCTCGACCGACTTGATCTTCGCCACCTCGGTGTCGGTTCCGCCGGACTGAGTGTGGGCACCCGCGTCGAGCGCCTGGGCCTGCGTCATGTCGACGGTCGTCGCCCCGCTGCAGCTCGCGTCCGTGAACGACGAGGGGTCGATCGCGGCGCGGGGGTCCTGCGGCTTGTTGTGGGTCGAGCGCAGACAGAGCGGGGGTTGCCGGTCGGGTTCGGGACGAGCGGCGCCGAGGTGTAGGAGTCCCCGAGGGCGACGTAGGGTCCGGTCTGGGCGGCGGCGCCAGGCGCTCCGACGCCTGCGGCGAGCGTGAGCGTCCCGGCGGGGCGGCGGCGCCCGCACAGAAGAGCGGCGCGGGTCGCGCTGGACGCGGACGTCGTGATCGCATCCCTCGACCCGGAGACGATCAACCCGCGACGGCAGCCGCGGAGCTGCGCCCGGAATCGGCGGCCGGCGACACGCGTTCAGGAGACGCGGCGCCGAGAGCGAGGTGCACACGTCCTCAGCCCCGCTGGGCGTGCGTCCGGGACGGCTGAGGTCTGCGGGTGGGCAAATGTCCTGGTCTCTGCAGGAATGCGTCTCGGCGTTTGAGGCGTCGTCCGAGACGGCCGGCGGCGGGTGAGGGTCGGCCGGGTGAACGTGTACAGGCTGGCAAGGAGCAGCGCGCAGGCGGCGGCTCCCAACCAGATCGTCCGGGTGTGGATCGAGAGACAGATGACGGCCAGAGTGCCGGCGCCGATCGCGAGGGTGGCCAGCCGGACGGCGTCCTCGACGATCCGGCCTGCCGTGGTGGTCCGGGCGTCAAGGCGCTCAAGCCTGTGTCGCAGGCCGGTCTCGTCCTGGGCGGTGGGGGTTGGGGCGGTGTGGGCGGCGAGGGTCTGCAGGGCGGTCCGGATCGTGTGGGGGTCGCCGACTCGGTGTGCGGCGGCGCGGTCGGCGAGCGTGTCGAGCTCGCGGGCGATCGCCGTGGACGCATGCCTGACGGCGGGGAGGTCGAAGGAGCCGTGTGTGAGGGCGCGGGCGAGGGCCAGCAGGCGGCCGTGCCGGCGCTGGGCGTGCTCGCGTTCGTGTGCGATCACGACGAGCTGCTCCTGCGGGCTGAGCCGCTCGAGCAGGCCTTGGGAGACGTACGCGTCGCCGCCCGCGGCGAACGCGAGCGGCTCTGCGACGGGAAGGATTTGGACGCCGCCGTATTCGGCCGGCGGTTGCAGGGTTGCGGCGATGTGCGAGAGGGCTTTCCAGCGGCGGCGGATGGTGATCACGCGGGCGAGGGTGCGCCCGGCGGCGATCGCGACCAGCAGCAGCCCGGCGACGGCGGCCACGCCGGGGGCGGAGGTTGCGCCCTCGTGGGCCGCCTGGCCGCTGGCGCAGATGACGAACGCGACCGGAACCGCGGCGCTCCCGGCAAGGGTGACGCTTGCCAGCGCGATGAGTGCTTGGGGGGATGCGCCGTGCCGGAGCGCCCAGCGGTCCACGAGTGGGGGCAGGACGGCGAGCGCCGCGGCGAGGGCGAGGATCGCGATCTCCCCGGCGTCCATGTCAGCCGTTCGTGTCGGGTGGGCGGCGTGGGCGTGTGCCGCGGAGGCTGTCAAGGAACCCGAGCACGACCGCGTCGGGGTCCTCGACGCCGTCGAGGACCTGGTGCAGCGCGTTGATGGTGAGCTCGTGTGCTGTGCCGGCGGGTGACCATTCGTAGATGTGCCCGCGGTGTTGGCGGGTGACCAGTCCGCGGTCGGCCAGGCGCGTGAGCAGGGTCGAGACGGTGGTGTGGGCGCGGCGGGCGCCGGGGAGTGCCTGCTGGACCTCGGCGACGGTCATCGGCGCGGGCGCGGCGAGCAGCAGCTCGAGCACGTCGGCCTCCAGCGCGGGGAGGCGGTGCCCGCAGACGTAGCGGCGGCGCTCGCTCACCGCCCGGGCCTCCACGCCAGTGGGCTCGCCGGCAGGCGAGCGCCGCTGTTCGGTGCAGTCCGGCGATGGCGGATTGTCGCTCTAGGCATGGGGGGCGATCTTGGCAGCCGCGGTGAGCAGCTGGCTCATGGTGGCAGCCGGGCTGCTGTTGGCGTAGGTGATGTGCCCGGCTGCGTCGATCAGGTAGTACACGTCGAGGTACCCGCGCGGGTCGTACGTGTGGGTCAGGCCCGCGGATGCGGTTCCAAAGGTCCAGGCGGGATCGTGGTAGCGGCGGCCGGCGAGCCGGCGGGCGAACTCGCCGATCGCCGGTCCGGGCTGGCCGAGGTCGCCGGAGAGCTCAAGCTCGACGACCCGCACGTGATCGGCGGCGAGCGTGGGGATCTGAGAGCTCATCGCCTGGGTGCCGGCCTGACAGCTCGAGCACCAGGTGGTCACAAACCACAGCAGCGTCGGCTGCCCGCGCAGGGATGCGACCGTCTCGCTCGCTCCCGCGGTCGTGGTGAAGCGCCCGTCGGGCGCGATCCCGTGGTCGCTCGCGGATGGGCCGGCGATCGCGCCCGCGCTCGCGGCGGAGCTTCCCCCGCCGCTGCTGGCGGTCGCGGCGATCACCGCGATCACGGCCACCAAGATGACGCCGCCAAGCCCCCAGGACCACCAGCGCAGACGAACGCTCAGACCGCTCTGCGCGTGCCTGGGCGGTTGGTGTCGGCCGCGGACGGGCGCCGGCGGCGCGGAGGGGCGGGAGCGTTTGCCTTTGCTCATCGCTCGCTCTCCACAGCGGCCGGCGCCCCGCCCGCGCGCGGGCGCTCGGCTTGCCCGCGTGTGCCGGCGGGCGGGTTGACGGTGGGGGTGCAGCAGTCGTCGGTCAGGCAGGCCGCGCGGGAGAGCTTGCGCATCGACCACAGCCCGCTGAGCACCAGCAGCCCGAGCGCGCCCGCGAGCAGCAGGTTCTCCTTGGTGGCAAAGAAGTGCTGCAGCTGCACGGTCGTGGTCAGGCGCGTGGTCGCCGACAGGCCGATCATGCCGACCAGGGTGGGCAGGATCGGACTGCAGCACAAAAGGCTCGGCAGCACGCTGATCACCGCCGCGAGCGCGCCGAGCGGACCGGTCCGCCCGGCAGGTCGCTGCCCGGCGGTGATCCTGGTGATCCGGCGCACGGCATGGACCTGAAGGGTGACCAGCCAGGCGAGCCCGACCGCGAACGCGACGCTGAACAACACATAGCGCGCGTCGAGGTAGTGCCAGTTGGCCAGCGCGATCCGCTGGGTGTAGGCAAACGGCAACAGCAGCGAGTAGCCCACGGCGACGAGCAGCGCCGTGCCCGCGAACACGAGCCGGTCGGCCCGGTCTGCGGCCAGCTCGCGCACGAGCGTCCGCCACCCCCGGCCGTCGCTTGAGACGGCCGCGGCCGCGCGGTTGGGAAAGAGCGCGCTCACCGCGCCAGGCCTCTCGGCGCAGGCGCGGGTTGGGGATCGCGCGCGGTTTCACCCGAGGCCGTGTGGCAGCTGTGACCACCATGGCGGCGGGCGATGAGGACGCCGACGGCGATCAGGACCGCGATGCCGGCGCCCAGCGCTCCCCACCCGAGCGCGCCGGCGGAGGCGGCCGCGGCGATCAGCACCGGGCCGCCGCAGCACAACACCGGAAGCAGCAGCACCCACGCCGCCCCGCCCGCGCCGCGTGGCTCGTCCGTCTCGGCACGCGCGGGGGCGCGCACGCTGCGCTCGGGCGCGCGGGCGCCGGCTGACCCGGCGACCGCGGTCGATGGATGTGGCGAGTTGTGGTCGCGCGCCGGCGACGGTGGCCGTGTCGGCTCGTGCGTTCGCGGAATCATGCGGCGGTCTCCTTCAGGTGGCTGAGCAGGGCGCCCATCGTGGAAACGGGCACCGCGCCCCGGTAGACGACGCGGTCTGAGCGGTCGAGCAGGAAGTACTCGTCCGGCGCGCCGCCGGGGTCATAGGCGCTCGTCAGCGCAGCCGACGCGACGCCCCACGTCCAGGCCGGGTCCGCGAACCGCGTGCCGGCCGCCGAGCGCCCGAAGCCGGCCAGCTGCGCGCGTGCCCGGGCGCCCTGCCCGAACGCGCCGTAGATCCCGAGCACGAGGACCCGCACGTGCGCGTGCGCGAACGCGGACAGGTGACCGGCGACCGCGGGGATGCTCGCCGCGCAGCTCGCGCATCCGTCGGCGACGAACCACACCATGAGCGGACGGCCCGCAAACGCCCGCAGCGTCGTGCCCCGTCCGTCCAGGCGCGTCAGCCGCCGGCCGAGCGGCGCACGCGCATTCCCAGAGAGAGCCCTCGTACGCGTCACTCTCGCGGTCGGCGTGACCGTGCCCACCGGGCCGCTCTGAGCGCCGCACGCGGCCAGGCCCGCGGCCGATGACGCGAGCAGGGCGACCGACAGGACGCGACGCCGGGCCCGGCGGAGCGGTTTACGCCGCGTGATCCGCGATGCGCGCGGTGTCGAGACGCGGGGCGTTTCGGGGTGGCCGGTGTGAGTCGTCGTCATCGCGATCTCCGTGTCTCGAGTCATTCCTCTACAGGTCTGTAGAGACTCTACACGATTGTAGAACGGCGGTCGTTCCCTCGGCGTTCGTGTCGGCTCAGCAGCGCTCGAGGGTCTGGCAGGCGGCGACGTGCTCGGCGTTGTCGGCCAGCATCGCCCGCGCGAGCTTGAGCATCGCCTCGGTGCGCTCATCGGCGAGGCGGTAGTAGACGGTGCGGTGCTCGCGCCGGGTGCGCACGAACCCGCACCAGCGCAGGCAGGCGAGGTGAGCGGAG
The DNA here is from genome assembly GCA_035294545.1 of Solirubrobacteraceae bacterium. Taxonomy (GTDB): domain Bacteria; phylum Actinomycetota; class Thermoleophilia; order Solirubrobacterales; family Solirubrobacteraceae; genus Palsa-465. The sequence goes on from DATGKS010000009.1 coordinate 61,786, forward strand.
GTGCGCGGCTGGCTGGTGCCGATCCGCGTGACGATCTCTGAGACCGACAGCTCGCCGGCCGAGAGCAGCTCGAGGATGTGCAGCCGCGTGGGATCGCCGAACGCGCGGAAGTACTTGGCGAGCAGCTGGCGCTCGGTGGGGCGGCGGGGGATCCGAAACGGCGCCTCGAGCGCCGGCGCCCGCTCGGCTGCCGTCCCGGGCGGTCGATCGGCGGTGAGCGTCCCTGGGGTCATGCGGCTATTGTATGCGAAGATTCGTATATGAGCGTCAGGAGCCGGTGATGTCGCGCGTCAAGCTTGAGATCGAGGGAATGACCTGCGCGGACTGCGCCCGCCACGTCCGCCAGGGGCTGGAACGGGCCGGAGCGCGGGAGGTGCGGATCGACTGGCGGGCAGGCACCGGGATGACCGCCGCGGACGGTCCGGGTCAGGCGGAGATGAACCGGGCGCTTGCGGGCACCCGCTACCGGGTCGCGCGGGTTCATGAGCCCGCCGGCGATGACTGGCCGGCGGGGGGCGGCGAGCATGACTATGACCTGGTGGTGCTCGGCTCCGGCGGCGGCGCGTTCGCGGCCGCGATCCGCGCCCGTGATCTCGGCCGCCGGGTGCTGATGGTCGAGGCGGCAACGATCGGCGGGACGTGCGTGAACGTCGGCTGCATTCCGTCAAAGAGCCTGCTCGTCTCCTCGCTGCACCACGACGGGCGCCCGGACGCGCTTGCCCGCGCGGTCTCGGTCAAGGCGGCGCTGGTGAAGCGCCTGCGCCAGGACAAGTACATCGACCTGCTCGACGAGTACGGCATCGAACTGCGCGCCGGGACCGCGCGGCTGACCGGCCCGCACTCGGTGCAGGTGGACGAGCGGGAGATCACGGCCGGCGCGATCCTGATCTCGACCGGTGCGCGCCCGGCCATCCCCCCGATCGACGGTCTCGCCGACGCCGGCTATCTGACCTCGACGACGGCGCTTGAGGTGACGGACGCGCCGGCGCGGCTGGCGGTGATCGGCGCGAACGCCGTCGGGCTGGAGCTCGGGCAGATGTTCGGAGGCTTCGGCACCCAGGTCACGTTCCTCTCGCGCCGGGCGATCACACCCCGTTCAGAGCCCGAGATCTCCCAGACGATCCGGGACGTGCTCGAACGCCAGGGGCACACGGTGCTTGAGCACGCCGCCACCCAGCGCGTCCGGGTCCAGGACGGCGAGAAGGTGCTCGAGGTGCAGGTGGGTTCGGAGACGGTGGAGGTTCGGGTCGATGGGATCCTCGTCGCGACCGGCCGCCAACCGAACACCGAGAACCTCGGACTGGAGACTGTGGGTGTCGAGACCGATGCGCGGGGGGCGATCGTCGTCGATGAGCACCAGCGCACGAGCGTCCCGTCGATCTTCGCCGCCGGGGATGTGAGCAACCAGCCGCAGTTCGTCTACGTCGCCGCCGCCGGCGGCGCGACCGCCGCCCAGAACGCACTGCAGGGCGACAGCGACCGGTTGGAGTTCGCAAACCTGCCGCAGGTCATCTTCACCAGCCCGCAGATCGCCCGCGCCGGCCTGACCGAGGCTGAGGCGCGCGAGCGGGGGTTCGAGGTGCGGACGAGCCTGCTGCCGCTGGAGGCGATCCCCCGCGCGCTGGTCAACCGGGACACGACGGGCCTGTTCAAGCTCATCGCCGAGGCCGACACCGGGCGGCTGCTGGGCGCGAGCATCATCGCCGACTCGGCCGCGGAGGTGATCCAATCAGCCGTGCTGGCGATCACAGCCGGCCTGACCGTGCAGGAGCTCGCCTCGACCTGGGCGCCGTATCTGACGATGGCCGAGGGGCTCAAGCTCGCCGCCCAAGCCTTCGGCCGCGACGTGGCCACGCTCTCGTGCTGCGCCGCATGACCCCGCCTCGCCCGCGTCGCCGCCAACGGCGACCCGTCCATTGAAGGCCACGCGGTCGGCGGACATCGAGACAGCGACGGGACAGAAGTGACTCAGGACCGCAGCTCTGCGACACGCATGACCGCTGACAACGACCGGAAGGTGGACGACGGATGAGTGAGCATTTCGACGCGATCGTGATCGGGGCCGGTCCGGCGGGTGAGGTCGCGGCATCGCGGCTGAACCGCGGGGGGCTGCGCACCGCGCTGATCGAGCGGGAGCTGGTCGGCGGCGAGTGCGCCTACTGGGCGTGCATCCCGTCGAAGACGCTGCTGCGCCCCGCCGAGGTTCGCGGCGAGGCGCAGCGGACCGCCGGCACCTCCGCCCCGGAGCAGGACTGGGCGCGGATCGCGGAGTACCGCGACTACATGATCCGCCACCTCGACGACGGCGCCCAGATCGACGGCTATGAGAGGGAGGGGGTGCGCGTCTACAAGGGCGACGGCACGCTCGCCGGCCCCGGCCGCGTGCAGGTCGCCGGCCAGACGCTCCACGCCGACCGGGTCGTGATCGCCACCGGCAGCGACCCCCGGATCCCGGACATCCCCGGGCTGGCACCGGGCGGCTACTGGACCAACCGCGAGGCGACCACTCTCACGGAGATCCCCGACAGCATCCTGATCCTCGGCGGCGGGCCGGTCGGGATCGAGCTCGGGCAGTTCATGCGGCGCTTCGGCACCGAGGTCACCCTGATCCAGGCCGCCGAGCGGCTGCTGCCCCGCGAGGAGCCCCGCGTCAGCGAGCTGATCGCCGAGCGGCTGCGCGCCGACGGCATCACGCTGCACCTCGGCGCCAACGCGACCGAGGCGGGCAGCAGCGACGGCCGGCGCACCATCACCCTCGAGGACGGCGAGACGCTCACCGCCGCCGAGCTGCTCATCGCCACCGGCCGCGCCCCGCGCGTGGGCGGCATCGGCCTGGACTCGATCGGGATCGACCCCGACCCCACGGGGATCAAGATCGATGAGCGCTGCCGCGCCGCCGAGGGCGTCTGGGCGATCGGCGACGTCACCGGCGTGATGCCGTTCACCCACGTCGGCATGTACCAGGGCCGCATCGCCTGCGCCGACATCACCGGCCAGCCCGCCCACGCCGACTACAGCGCCATCCCCCGCGTCGTCTTCTCAGACCCCGAGATCGCCGCCGTCGGCCTCACCGCCGACCAGGCCGCGCAACGCGGCACCGACACCGACACCGCCACCATCGAGCTCGCGGACGCGATCGCCCGGCCCTGGACCTACGAGAGAGACCCCGGCGGCGAGCTCGGCATCATCGCCGACCGCCGGACCCGCACCCTGATCGGCGCCTGGGCCGTCAGCCCGCTGGCCGGCGAATGGATCCACTACGCCGCCCTCGCGATCAAAACCCACACCCCGATCGACGTGCTCCGCGACACCGTCGCGCAGTTCCCCACCTACACCGAGGCCTATCTCAGAGCCTTCGAGCGACTCGATCTCTGAACCGGAGCCTCGGCCCCGGAGCCTCGCGCGAGTCCCGGCCGGTCGGCGGCGCGCTCAGGCGAGCGCGTCGAGCTGAAAGTGCCCGCCTGCGTAGATCGTGCGGGTGCTGCCGTCGCGCAGCGTCGCGGTCACCTCGCGGTCGGTCGTGGACACGATGTCGGTGTGGATCGGGGAGTCGTTGAAGCCGAGCCGGTCCCAGTCCTCGCTCGCCAGCTCGGTCGGGTCCCCGGCGTAGCAGTCACGGTACGCGCGCCCGACCGCGATATGCGTGTTGCCGAAGGGACCACCGACGTTCTCGTCGTAGAGCGTCGTCGCCATGAACTTCGTGATGCGGGAGAAGCGCGCATCGGTGAGCGAGAACTCGCCGACCCGGTCGGCGTTCTCGGCGGCGAGCATCTCGGTGAGCAGCGGCTCGTTCTCGGCCGCCCGCGCCCGGACGACGCGGCCGCCGGCGAACTCCAGCTCGACGCCGGTGATGAGGTTGCCGTGCGTGTACAGCGGCTCGGAGAAGCGGATCCGGCCCTCGGTGCCGCGCCAGTCCGGAGAGGTGAAGATCTCGAAGCTCGGGATGTTCTTGCCCTCGCCGCCGACCCAGCGGCGACGCTCGCCGAGGGCGACGCGCAGGTCGACGTCGTCGCCGCGCACGTGGAGTGTGTCGATCGGCAGCGCGCACAGCGCGGCCACCGTCGCCTGGATCTGGGATTCGACCGCGCGCCACTCCGCCTTCGGATCCTCGTGGTCGAGGAAGCAGGCGGCGATGATCTGCTCCCAGTACTCGCGCAGCGTGAGGCGCGCCTCGGCCGCCATCGCCTCGGTCCCGTAGAGGCCGATCGTCCAGCTGAACTTCCCGGCGCTCTCCTTGTCGTCGAGCCAGCGGGACATCGGGCGCTGGGCCACCTCACGGGTGAGGATCTTCGCCGGGTCGGTTGCGCTGAGCGCGTGCGGGTCGGCCTCGGCCTCGATCTGGATGAGATGGTCGACCTCCTCGGCGATGCCGCGCATGTAGCGCTTCAGGAAGCGGGAGATCTGCTCCTCGGAGGCGATCTCGTAGAAGTCGCGCTCCAGGTTCGTGTCCGCGTCGGCGTCCGGGCGGTAGCCGCTGATCGTCATCCCGCCGGCGCGCCAGACCGCGCGGCAGAGCTCGGCATACAGCGGCTTGGCGCTCTCCGGCGCCTGGAGCCAGACGACGTCGCCGGGCGCGATCCCGGCGCCTGAGCCGAGCGCGTAGTTGACGAGCAGATCGGCATAGCGCTCGAGGCACTCGCGCGGCACCTCGTACCCCACGTCGCTGGTTGCTTCGGACTGCGCCACCGTGCCCTCCTCGAACTGCGCCACCGTGCCCTCCTCGAACTGCACCACCGTGCCCTCCTCGAACTGCACCACCGTGCCCTCCTCGAACTGCGCCACCGTGCCCTCCATCCCGGCGATCCTACGCCGTGCCGGTCCGGTTCGCCGTCGCAGCTTGCGTCAGCGCCGCGCGGTGAGCCTGTCCAGGAGGAGCTCGACCGATCTCTCGAGCTGCGGGAGCGTCGCCTGCTCGACGCTCGCGATCCCGAGCGCGCGGTTCAGCCAGGCGTTGATCTCTCGGTGGCTTGTGCCGTCGCGGCGCCGCACCTCGCTCACGAGCCGGTGGCGCTCGTCGCGCAGCCGCGCGCGGCGCTCGAACGCCGGGACCGCGGCGGGCTCGGCCCGGGCTTCCACGGGTTCCGGTTCGGGTGTGAGCCAGCGCGCCGCGGCGGGCACCGGCCGCGGCGCGGCGGCGACGGCGGTGGAACCGCCGAACAGCGACAGCTGCGGCGCGACGTCGGCGCTCACCGGCTCGAAGTCGAGCGCCGGGGTGCGCTCGGTCTGCCGGCGCTCGCGCGGTTCCTCAAGCTCGGCGGGGTCGGGCTCTCCGGGGCGGCGGAGCGCACGGCGGACCTCGCGTTCGATCGTCGCGGCATGCTCGCGCAGCACCGGGTCGGCGGGGACGTACAGCCAGCTCGGCTCGGGCGGTCGGTCGGGGATCACGCGCACGAACCGGCCGACGATCTGGCGGAAGATGAGCGGGGTCTTCGCCGCGGTCGCGTAGACGCCGACCCGGAGGCGGGGGATGTCGACCCCCTCGGAGACCATGTTCACCGCGACGATCCACGGCTCGCGGGAGGTGCGGAACTCGGCGAGCCGCCGCGCCGCGCGGGCCTCGGCGTGGAGCACGACGACGGGCGCGCGCCCCGTCGCTCCGCGCAGCAGCTTCGCGATCTGGCGGGCGTGCTCGGAGTCGGCGGCGACGACCAGCCCGCCCGCGTCCGGGTGCCCGTCCTGGCGCACGGTGCGCAGCCGGGCGTCGGCCTCGCGCAGGATCCGCGGCAGCCCGTCGGGAAGCTCGGTCGAGATCGCGGTCCGGTAGCGGCGACTCGCCTCGCGCGTGGAGAGGACGGTGTCGAAGCCGGACTCGATCACGTCGTCGCCGCTGCGCCAGCTGAGCGTCCCGTCATAGGCGACGAAGCAGACCGGCCGGCAGACGCCGTCGGCAACCGCCTCCGCGAACGTGTAGGAGACGTCCGGCTCGGCGATCCCCTCGCTGTCGTAGCTCACCCCCGGAATCGGCGTCGCGTCGGAGCGGAACGGCGTCCCGGACAACAGCAGCCAGTGCGCCCGGTCGGCGAACGCGGTGGCGAACGACTCGCCCCACGTGAGATCCTCGCCGAGATGGTGGGCCTCGTCGGCGATGAGCAGCGTCGCCCGCGGCAGCGCGCTCGCCCAGCGACGCGGCGCCCTGGCGATCCGCGCGTAGGTGACCGATACGCCGTGGAAGCCCGCCGGAGGCCGCGGCGAGTCCGCGTCGGGTGCGAGATCGATCCCGAGCTCATGCGCGGCGTGCGCCCACTGGCGCGTGAGCGGCGCCGTCGGACAGGCGACGATCAGCGCGCCGATCGCGCCGGCCTTGAGCTGCGCGCGCGCGTATTCGAGCGCGGGTCGGGTCTTCCCCGCCCCCGGCGCGGCCGAGATGAGGATCGGCTCGGCGCCGCTCCAGCCCGCGAGCGCCTCCATCGCCCGCCGCTGCCAGGCGCGCAGGGGATGGCGGTTGACGGGCGGTCGCAGGGCGGGCGGCATGGACGCGCCATGGTGCCGACGCGTTCGGACGGAAATCGGCGCGTCGCGGCCCGGTCGTCATCGCCCTGACCACGGGGGTCAGGTGCGCGGGGGGACGGTCGCAAGCCGCTCGAGCGTGCCGCGGAGATCGTCCTCGGTCGTACTCGGGTTGATCGTGCACAGCCGCAGGACCGAGCGGTCTTTGAGCGACGTGGCGGTGACCGCCGCATAGCCGTCGGCGGCGAGTCGCGCGGCGGCCTCTCGGTGCGCGGTCTCGTCGCCATCGACGAGCGCGAACGTGACGATGCCGAGCTGTGCGGGGGTGACGAGCGTGAACCGTTCATCGTCGCGGATGAGATCCTGCGCTTGCTCCGCAAGCTCGATCCCCCGCTCGACCGCCGTGCCGATCGCGTCGATCCCGTAGACCCTCAGGCTCAACCAGAGCTTGAGAGCACGCGAGCGTCGGGTGAGCTCGAGCGTGCGGTTGCGCATGTCGATCTCGCCGCGTCTCGCCATGACGTCGACGAGGTACTCGGGATCCATCCGGAAGGCCGCGGTGAGCGCGCCGGGACGCATATAGAGGCAGCCGACGTCGTAGGGCTGGAACAGCCACTTGTGCGGGTCGAGGACGAGCGAGTCGGCTCGTTCGAGGCCTTTGAGTGCCGTACGGCCGCGGGGACACAGGGCGGCGGGCGCGCCGTAGGCGCCGTCGACGTGCAGCCACAGTCCCTCCTGCTCGCAGAGGTCGCCAAGCTCGGGAAGCGGGTCGACCACGCCGGTGTTCGTCGTGCCCGCGGTGGCGATCACGATTCGGGGCTCCCGGTGGGCGTTGCGGTCCGCGTCGATCGCCTGCTGAAGCTCGGCGACGGGCAGGCGGAGATCCTCGTCGGAGGGCAGGATGCGGACCTCCTCGGCGGGGAAGCCGAGCGCGGCCAGGCCGCGGGCGATCGAGGAATGAGTCTGGTCAGACAGGTAGGCGACGCCGGGGCCGGCGTTCGCGCGCGCGGCCGCGATCGCGGTGAGATTCGCCATTGAGCCGCCGCTCACGAGCACGCCCTCGGCTCCCTCGGGCAGGCCGAGCGCCTCGCGCAGCCAGTCGAGCGCCACCAGCTCGACTGTCGCCGGGCCCGATCCCCCGCCCCAGGAGGAGGCGATCGCGTTGAACCCGGTCCCGAGCCACTCGCCGAGCACCCCCGCAAACGACGACGGTCCGGGGACCCGCGCGAAGAACCGGGGATGGTCGCCGTGCTGCATGTGGGCGAGCGCGACCTCGGTGAGCGTCTGCATCGCGTCGAGCGGGTCGCCGGGCCCGCGCGGGAGGGGACCGCCGAGCGCCGCGCGGAGCTCATCGGCGTCTCCTGCGGCGATCGCCGGGCCGTCGGCGCGGCGCTCGAAATGGTCGACGACGCGGTCGACCACCCAATGGCCGAGTCGGCGCATCTCGGCCGGTTCCATCCCGAGCGCGTCGCCGCGGTTGGTCGGATCGGTCGCCATCGCGCGCACGATAGAGGGGAGGTCATGCGTGTTCCGCCGCCCTGTATGCGAACATGTGTTCCGGGTCATGATCGTCTGTGTTCTCATCCCACGGTTCGCGCTCATCACCGCCATCGGCGATCGCTCGGAGCTCATGCGGCAGCCGATCGCGCTCGCGCCCGAGCCGGGCGGGGTCCAGCAGGTGGGCGAGGTCTCGCTCGCGGCCGAGGCGTTCGGGATCCACCCCGGGATGCGGCTCGGCGAGGCGCTCTCGCGCTGTCCGGAGCTCCGGCTCGTGCCGCCCGATCCGGCGGGCGTGGCCGAGCTCTGGGAGCGGCTCCTCGTCCGCCTGGAGTCGATCGGCGCGGCGGTCGAGCCCGAGCGGGCGGGGCTCGCGTGCTTCGACGCGCGCGGTCTGCTCTCGCTGCATGGGGGGCTCGACGGCGTGTTGCGCAGGACGCGTGCCGCGCTGCGCGCGCCCGCCCGGATCGGCGTGGCGCCGACGCGGTTCGCCGCGGTGGCGGCCGCGACGCGATCCCGGCACCGCCGCGCGGAGATCGTGGGCCCGGAACTCGCGCGGGACTACCTGGCCTCGCTGCCCGTCGCGCTGCTGCGGGCACGGCCGGCGCTCGCAGAGCTGCCCGAGGCGCTTGAGCGCCTGGGGGTCGCCACGCTCGGACAGCTCGCCGCGCTTCCCACCGGGGCGGTCGCCGACCGCTTCGGTCGAATCGGCCTGCTTGCCCACGAGCTCGCCCGCGGGGGCGACACGCCGCTGCGGCCCCGGGTGCCGGGAGAGGTCCTGCGCGAGTCGCTCGACCTGCCCGAGGCGGCCTCGGGCCCTCAGCTGGAACAGGGTCTCGGACTGCTCGTCGACCGTCTGCTGGCCCGTCGTGAGCGACGGGCGCGGACGCTGCGGGCGGTCGTCGTCTCGGCCGTGCTCGTCGAGCGCGGCGGGACCTGGCGCGTCCCGGTCGTGTTCCGCGAAGCCCTCTCCGATCCGGTGCGGATGCGCCTCGCGCTCGTGCCCCACCTCGCCCGCCTGCCCGCTCCCGCCGAGCGGCTGGCGCTCGCCGTCGAGCGCTTCGGCCCGCCCGCCGCCGATCAGCGTGCGCTGCTCGAGGATCCGGCGGAGGCCCGCTTCGGGCGGTTGCGGGAGGCGATCCGCCAGGCCCGGGCGGCCGCCGGTCCCGACGCCGCGCTGCGCGTGCTCGAGGTGGACCCCGATTCCCGCATTCCGGAGCGGCGGGTGGTGCTCACGCCGTTCGAGGCATGAGCCGGGAGCGCCTGCTCACCATGCCTGTGGAAGACGTACACAGATCATGTGTATGGGTCGAGCTGCCGGAGGTACTCGGCGAGCAGCGGGTTGACGATCCGCCACTCGCCCCGGGCCGGGTGCTCAAGCAGTCCGGCGTGCTCCAGTCGCTTGAGCGTCCGGTCGCGGATGGCGGGCGCCAGGCGTCGCGGCAGCGGCTGGCCGAGCGCGACCGTGCGGGCGACGAGCAGCGCGTTCTTGTGCAGGCGCCGGATCGTCTCGACTGTCTGCTCCATCGTCGGCCGGTCGCCGTTGAGCGCCGCCTGGTGGCCGAGCTCGACGATGTCGAGGTCGATCATGCGCTGGGCGAGCTGGACGGAGACGAGGTGGGTCTGCTGGGCGATGCGCATCGTCGCCCGGGGATGGCCCTCCCCGAGCGACACCAGCCGGTCGAGCGCCGCATCGCCGATCGTGCACTCGTCGGCGGCGAACCGCTCGCGCAGGCCCGTCCGCCAGTCCTCGGCCGGGATCGGCCGCAGGGTGTGGAAGCTGCCAAAGCCGCTGAAGGCCCGCTGCTGGGGGGCGAACAGGTCGCGCATCACGTGCTCGAGGCTCCCGGCGAACAGGTGACTCACGCTCGTGCTGCGCTGGAAGATCGCCCGCATCCGGTTCGTCACCGCGTCGGGGTCGCCGTAGGGTCTGCGCTCGCTCGCGAGTTCCTGGAACTCGTCGAAGAAGAGCACGAGGCGCCGACCGTCGGCGACCGCGACCCGCTCGGGCAACGCGAGGGCGAGGTCGAGTGCCCGGGCCGGATCCTGCGCCGCCCCGCCCGGGGTGATCGCGAATTCGATCGCGTCGCCGAGTTCGCGCTGGAGCTTGAGCATCGCCGAGGCCTGGGTGGCGCTGAGCGCTGCGCGGCCGAGCTCGCGCGCGCGGCGGATGATCCGGTGGCTCGCCGAGCGGTTGGCGATCACCCCGAGCGCGAGCGCCTCCGCGAGCTCGCCGGCGTCCGCGATCCGGAAGAGGTCGAGCCGGGTCACGTAGCAGCCCCGCCGACGGCAGCGGGTGAGTGCCGCCTCGCAGACGCTCGTCTTGCCGGTGCGCCGGGGCCCGGCCATCACGAGGTTCGTCGCGCCCAGCAGGGCGGCGGTGACGTCGCGGATGTCGTCGGCGCGCCCGATCATCTGACTCGCCGGGATCGGCACGTCGGTGGGGAAGAGGTCACCGCTGGCCTGGCGCACGAGGTTCATGGTGGAAATATACGCAGAAAGTGTGTATGAACGTCACGGAGAGCGTGTAATGGCGGCGCGGCCGCATCGGCTGGCCACCCCCGTGCGCGTCGCGGTCGAGGCCGATGATCACGGGCGGCCGTTGCACGTGGCCGGGCGTGAGGTCGATGCGGTGCGCGAGTCCTGGCTGATCGAGGACCGGTGGTGGACGGCGACTCCGATGCGCCGCCGCTACTGGGAGCTCGTCACCACCGACGGGCGCAACGTCGTCGTGTTCCGCGATCTGCGCAGCGGGCGGTGGTGGCGCCAGCGGGGGTGAGGCCGGCCCGGGGTGGGTGGCGCCAGCGGGGTGAGGCCAGCGGAGGTGAGACCGGCCCGGGGGACAGGCCGGGCTGGCCGGCGGCGGGCCGCGCGACGCGTCCGGTGCCGCCGGCCGCGGAGCCGCCGCGCGGCGCGGTCAGCTCGCGGTCCCGAGCGGGTCGGCCGCGGCGTACGGGTTCTCGGCCTCGACGCGGTCGAGCGGGTCGAGCTGCGGCTGCGCGATCTCGCCGTGATCGGCGGCGGACAGGGTCCGGTGCACCGTCGAGAGGGCGATTGCCGCCGCGATCAGCGTTCCGGTTCCGATCGCGAACGGCAGGTGGGCGCCGAAGTGGTTGACGAGGATCCCCGAGATCCACGGGGCGAGTCCGCCGCCGATGAAGCGCACGAAGCCGTACGTCGCCGAGGCGACCGGGCGCTCGACCGGGGCGATGCTCATCACCGCGGTGGTGACGAGCGTGTTGTTGACGCCGCAGAAGACCCCCGAGACGATCGTCGCCACGATGACGACGCTGTGGTTGTAGGGGAAGAGCGCGATCGCCCCAAGTCGCAGGCCATGAGCAGCAGGTTGCCGTAGAGGACGGGCGCGGTGCCGAAGCGGCGCTGCAGCCGCGGGGCGCCGAAGATGGCGAACACCGCGAGCAGCAGCCCCCAGCCGCAGAACACGAGGCCGAGCCGGATCGGGCTGTCGATCCCCATGAGGAACGGCGAGTAGCCGAGCACCGTGAAGAACGCCCAGTTGTAGAGCAGCCCGACAACGCTCGTCGTCGCCAGCGCGCGGTGCCGTAGCGCCCTGAGCGGCTCCGAGAGCGCCTGACGGTGCGCCGGCGCGGGAGTTCGGGGGAGCATCATCACCGTCGCGAGGAGCGCGATGCCCATGAGCACCGAGACGCCGTAGAACGGCCCCCGCCACGAGATCTCGCCGAGGGCGCCGCCGAGCAGCGGTCCGATCGCGATCCCCACCCCGAGCGCGGTCTCATACAGGATGATCGCGCCGCTGAACCCGCCGGCCGCCGAGCTGACGATCACCGCGAGCGAGGTGGCGATGAACAGCGCGTTGCCGAGGCCCCAGCCGGCCCGGAAGCCGACGATCCCGGCGATGCTGTTCACCGAGCCGGCGGCGGCGGCGAAGCACACGATCAGGATGAGCCCGCTGATGAGGGTCCGCTTCGGACCGATGCGGCTGGAGACCCAGCCGGTGACGAGCATCGCGAGCGCGGTGATCACGAGGTAGCTGGTGAAGAGCAGTTCCACCTGCGACGGTGTCGCCCGCAGCTGACCGGCGAGTGTCTTGAGGATCGGGTCGACGAGTCCGATGCCCATGAACGAGACGACGCAGGCGAAGGCGACCGCCCACACCGCCTTCGGCTGGCGGAACGGGCTGGCCTGCTGTGCGGCGCTACGTGAGTCCACCGGTCTCGGACTCCTTGATCTCCATCAGGCGGGTGAGGACCGGCAGCGCCGCCCGCAGGCGGCCCCGCTCCTCCTCGTCAAGTTGTCGGTAGAGCTCCCCGAACCGCGCGGAGCGGCTGGCGTCGCGCTCGCGGAACAGCTCCCGTCCCGCCTCGGTGAGCAGGACGCGCACGGCTCGCCGGTCAGCCGGGTCGGGGGCGCGAGCGACGAGACCTTCGCGCTCGAGCCGCGTGACGAGCTGGGTCATCCCGGGTTGGGTCATCTCCTGGTCGGCCGCGAGCTCGCAGATTCGCAGCGATCCCCGTCGCACGAGCGCGCCGAGCGCTCCGAGCTCCGCGAGGCTCACCCCGTCGTTGTCCGGCAGCCGCACCATGAAGCGCATGAAGTCCGCGAGGGTCCGCGCGGTCTCCAGAACCTCCGGGGAGGGGACGGCAGGCGGTGCGGCGCCGGAAAGCATAAGGCGAATATATAACGTGCTGATGATTATCGGACCGCGCTCGATCAGCTCTAAGCTGCGGGTATGCCCGCACGCCCCGCCCTCGATCCCGCCCTCGATCCCGGCCGCGTCGCCGTCGGCACCTGGAGCGGCGGGCGCTTCATGCACTACGGCGAGCCGATCGACGACGGGCGCTTCGTCGCGCTCATGCGCCCCGGCGGCGGGATCGACACAGTCATCACCGCCGACGTGTACGGCACCGGCGAGGCCGACGCGATGCTCGGCCGGGCGCTCGCCGGCGTCCCGCGCGCGTCGGTGTGCGTCGTCGGCGCGGTCGGCCACGACTTCTATGAGGGCGAGCGGGCCGGTGCCAAGGGCTTTCCGCGCTTCACCGATCCCGCGCTGCGCGGCCCCGGGGAATACGCCTCGTACCTGCGGATGGCGACCGAGCGCTCGCTGCAGCGCTGCGGCCTGGACTTCTTCGACCTGCTGCTCCTGCACAACCCCGACCGCACCGGCTACACGAGCGAAGCGGTATGGGACGGGATGGCCGCGCTCCGCGACGCCGGGCTCACGCGGCTGATCGGCGTCGCGCCGGGCCCCGCCAACGGCTTCACGCTCGACCTCATCGACTGCCTCGAGCGCTTCGGGGACCGGATCGACTGGGCGATGGTGATCCTCGGCCCGCTCGAGCCGTGGCCCGGGGAGCTGGTGCTCGGGGCCGCCGCCGCCGCGGATGTCCGACTGATCACGCGCGTCGTCGACTACGGTGGGCTGTTCTTCGACGATCTGCGTCCGGGCGCCGAGCTCGCGCGCGGCGACCACCGCGGCTTCCGCCCCGCCGGCTGGATTGAGACGGGTCTTCAGCGCATGGCGCCGATGCGTCCGATCGCCGAGCGCGCCGGCCTGTCGATGATCCAGCTCGCCTGCCAGTGGAACCTCGCGCACGAGCCTGTCGGCTGCGTCGCGCCCTCGCTCATCCAGGAGGTCGGTCCGGCCGCGCGTCCGATCGAGGACAAGCGCGCCGAGCTCGCCGCGCTTCCCGTGGAGATGCGCCTCAGCGATGATGATGTCGCGGAGATCCGGCGGCTCGGCGACAACACGGGCTCGATGCTGCTCAAGGGCGGCCACCCCGAGTTCGACGGCGAGGAGCAGGCCGACCGCTGGACGCTCGACGGGCGGCTCGCCGGCGTCGCGAACCGCTGGCGGATCGTTCCCGAGCGCGACCTCGTCCAGACAGCGGCGGTCGCCTCGTGAGCCCGCTCGCGGACCCCGGCAACCGCGGAGCGGGGCGGTCCTCGTGAGCCCACCGCTCACCGGCACCTGCAACTGCGGCGCGGTCCGGTTCGAGGTCACCGAGCCGTTCGCCGGCTCCACCTACTGCCACTGCACCCGCTGCCAGAGGCGCACCGGCACCGCCGCCTCGGCCAACGCCCGCGTCGCGGCGTCGGGCTTCAGGATCGTGCGCGGCGAGGATCGCCTGCGCTCCTGGAATCCTCCCGACGGCGCGGAGAAGTTCTTCTGCGGCGATTGCGGCTCGGCGATGTTCAGCCGCAGCGGCTCCGAGTGGGTCGGCGTCCGGCTCGGCGTGCTCGACGACGATCCCGGGATCCGTCCCACCGCCCGTCAGTTCGTCGCCTACGCCGCTTCCTGGGAGCCGCTGCCCGACGACGGGCTGCCGCGCCACCCCGAGTCGGCGTCGGCCCGATAGCCCGCGCCCGCTCCACCGGCTCCCGTCGCGCTCCGGTCGTCCTCGCGCGTTGCCTTGTGCGCGCGCCGCTCCCCGCCCCGCTGCGGCTCTCTGGGCGTCTGATCGGGGGTGTGGACCGTTTTGGCGCCCAGGGTGCGCTCCGGTTGTCCGCGCGGGGCGTCAGGGCCCCTGGGCGTGAGGAGCGGCTTGACGCCCACAGTGCGCTGCGATCTTCCGCGCGCGGTTGTGGCCCGCGGTCCCTGGGCGTCAGATTGGGCGTGAGGACCGGTTTGGCGCCCAGGGTGCCGTCCGATCGCCCGTGCGCGCTTGAGCCCCCGCCCCGCTGGGTTCTCTGGGCGTCTGATCCGGGGTGTGGACTGGTTTGGCGCCCACAGTGCGCACAAGAGGGGTGAACAACGTTTCTCTGGGCGCTCTTAACTGCGTATGGCCGCACGAAGCGCCCAAAGAGCGATGCGGGCGATCGCCGAACGCCAGTGGGGCACCATTGGATACGCGCAGCTCATCGCGATCGGCTTCACGCCCGACGAGATCGCGGGCATGGTCGCCCGCGGCCAGCTGATCCGCATCTACCACGGCGTCTATGCGCTCGGCCACTGCCGGCTGACGCTGGACGGGCGGCTGCATGCCGCGCAACTCGTTGCCGGGCCGCGTGCCTTCCTCAGTCACCGCATCGCGGCGGCGCGGCGCGGTCTGCGCCAGTATCCGTCGGTGATCGAGCTGACCGTGCCCGCTGAGCACACCCCGCACCGCCGGCCCGGACTGCGCCTGCATCGCACGACGATTCCGATTGACCATCGCGCGGCACGCATGCACAACGGTCTGCTCACCGCGACCGTTCCGCGGATCATCATCGACCTCGCCCGCACCGAGCGGCCCGGCGAGATCCAGCGGCTCATCCGCGAGTCGATCCGCACCGGGCAGTTCGACCGCGCCGCCCTGCAGCAGGCGATCGACGCTCATCCACACCGGCCCGGAGTCGGTCTCGCCCGGGCCGCCCTCCAGCGCTACCTCCCCGGCAGCGAGGACCGCAGGTCATCGCTGGAGGCCGACTTCCAGGAGCACGCGCGCGGCGACCCGCGGCTCCTGCGCCCGCTGTACAACCAGCGGCTGCTCGGCTACGAGATCGACGTGGTGTGGATCGAGCAGCGGGTCACGCTCGAGCTCGACGGCCGCCCGTACCACGTCGCTGTCGATGACTTCGATCGCGACCGGGCCAAGGACCGTGCGCTCAGCGGTCACGGCTGGCGACCGGTTCGGGTGAGCGACTTCGAGTGGGAGCACGCCCGCGCGAGCGTGCTCGACGACCTCTACAGGCTGCTCGGCACCTGACGCAGCGAGGCGACCCGCGGTTCAGCCGCCGGAGCGAGGCTTGAGCTCGTGAGGCGTCGCGTCGGGCTCCGCACCGAGCTCCTCGCGGATCCACGCGCAGCCCGCCGACAGATCTTCGACGCCCATCGCCGCCGCGACGTTGAGCCACATGCCGTAGCGGAAGAACTCGTCGAGCTGCTCCTGGGTGGCGGCATCGCCGGCGAGCCGTTCGGCGTGGCGGACGAGCCGGGCGTACCCGCGCCGCACGTGATCGCGGATGACAGGGTCCTCGCAGGCGGCGTATGCCTGCATCTGCAGCATGAGCAGCTCGCGCTCCTCGGCGAGCGCGAGCGTGTAGGCGTTGCCCATCGCCCGGAAGATGGTCGCGTCCTCGGCGGCGATCGTCGGGTCGAACTCCTCGGCCCCGCGGGTCAGAAGCTCGGTCACACGTGCGAAGCAGCGATCGACCGCCGCGAGGAACAATTCGCGCTTGGAGCCGAACAGGCTGAAGACGTACGGCTGAGCGACGCCGACGCGCCGCGCGATCCGGTCGACGGGCGTGCCGTGAAAGCCGCCGGCCGCGAACTCGGGGATCGCGGCCTCGATCAGCGCGTCCCGGCGCTCGGAGGCCGGAACGCGCTGTCGCGCCGTCTTCTGCGTGGAGGCGCTGGCCATGATCGCCCGCCGATGCTACGCGACGGTCGGCCGCGCGCCGAGAGCCGGCGCGGGTGCGCCACCGGCCTGCACCTCGCGCTCGGCGGCCTCGGAGGCGGCGTGCTCAAGCGCCGATTCGCGGGTGTTGAAGGGCAACACGAGCGGCAGCACCGCCCCGAGCGCGAGCACCGCGGTCCCGACCCACAGCGCGGGGGTGAGCCCGTTCACGAACGCCTGAGCGCTGCCATAGCCCCCGTGGCTCGTGAACACGGTCGCGAGCACCGAGACGCCGAGCACCCCCCCGAGCTCCCGGATCGCGTTCGTGGCGCCGGACGCCTGGCCGGCCTGGTCGGTGCGCACGGAGGCGAGCACGGCATTGGCCGACGGGGCGAAGACGAGCGCCATCCCCGAGCCGCCGAGCACGAACGGGGCGATCAGCTCCGTGTACGGAACGTGGGTCGCGGCCAGCGACGCGATCCACCCCAGCGCGAGCGCCTGCAGGGCGAGGCCGGCGGCCATGAACAGCCGCGAGCCGTAGCGCTCGGAGAGCATCCCGGCGAGCGGGGCGACGATGAGGGTCGCGCCGGTCCACGCGAGCAGCTTCACGCCCGCCTGCAGCGGCGAGTTGCCGAGCACGTCCTGGAGGAACTGGCTGAGGAAGAAGACCGAACCGAACATCCCGAAGTACATCGCGAGCGAGATGCCGTTCGTGACTGCGAAGCCGCGGCGGGCGAAGAACTCCATCGGCAGCATCGGTGCGTCGGTGCGCCGCTCGTGCACGACGAACGCGACGATGAGCACGGCGCCCGCGCCGAGCGCGGCGAGCACCTCGGCCGCGCCCCAGCCGAGCGTCTGGCTGCGGACGAGCCCGTACACGAGGCCGAACAGGCCGGCCGAGCCGAGCCCGAGCCCGAGCAGATCGAGCCGTCGCACCGGGCCGTGGCTCTCCTGCAGGCGACGGGCGATGAGCGGCACGAGCACGGCCCCAACCGGCACGTTGATCCAGAAGATGTCGTGCCAGGAGCCGGCGTCGATGACGGCGCCACCGACGAGCGGCCCGAGCGCCACGGCGATGCCGCTGATCCCCGACCATACGCCGAGCGCCAGTCCGCGCTGGGCGGGCGGGAACGCGTCGGCGAGCAGGGTGAGCGTGAGCGGTGTCGCGATCGCGGCACCGACGCCCTGAACCGCGCGGGCGGCGATCAGGAGGCCGGCGGACGGGGCAAGCGCGGCGCCGGCGGAGGCGAGCGTGAACAGCGCGATACCCGCCATGAACATCCGGCGGCGGCCGAACCGGTCCCCGAGCGCGGCGCCCGTGAGGAGCAGGACCGCGTAGGAGAGCGTGTAGGCGTTGACGGTCCACTCGAGCGCCTGCACGGAGGCACCGAGGCTCGCGTGGATGCTCGGGAGGGCGACGCTCACCACCAGGTTGTCGAGGACGACCATGAACAGGCCGACGGACACGAGGACGAGCGTCCACGTGCGGGTGCGGGTGTCAGACACGGGTGCCATCTCCTTGAAAGTAGTAACTGCTAAGAAGCGCGCCATAAGTTAGCAGCAACTAATAACTTGTCAAGGGGCGGCGGATCGAGATTCCGTTCCGCCGGATCGCATGCGAACATGTGTTCCCTCATGCGATACGCGGAGCTCCACTGCCATTCGGCGTTCTCGTTCCTCGACGGGGCCTCGCTGCCCGACGAGCTCGTGGCGACGGCGCTGTCGCTCGGGTACGAGGCGCTGGCGCTCACCGACCACAACTCGGTGTCCGGCTCGATGGAGTTCGCCGTCGCGGCGAGGGGCCTCGGGTTGCGCGCGATCCACGGGGCGGAGATCGACCTCGCTGCGGACGGTCCGCATGGGAGACACCACCTCACACTGCTCGTCGCCGACGCCCGCGGCTGGTCGAACCTGTGCCGGATCATCACCGCGGGCCATGCGCATACGCGCGACGGTCGGCCGGGGGCACCGGTCGGGGAGCCGTCGGTGGGGCTCGAGACGGTTCTCGCGCACAGCGAGGGTCTCGTCTGCCTGAGCGGCTGCGCGACGCACGGCGTCGAGGACGAGCCGACACTGCGCACGCTGCGGGACGCGTTCGGGCCGGAACGTCTGCGGATCGAGCTCCAGCGACCGTTCCTGCGCCACGATCGCGCGCGCAACCGGCGTCGTGAGCAGTTGGCGCGCCGGCTCGGGCTGCGGTGCGTGGCCACCGGGGACGTGCACGCCCATGCTCGGACGCGTGCGCCGCTTCAGGACGCATTTGTCGCGATCCGCGTCCACGCGACGCTCGATGCCTCCGAGCCCCTGCGGCGCGGCAACTTCAGCCACGTGCTCGTCTCACCGGAGGCGATGGCCGCCCGCTTCCCCGAGCATCCCGAGGCGGTCGCCGAGTCGGTGCGGCTGGCCGAGTCGCTGCGCTTCGACCTCGGGCACGATCTCGGCTACCGCTATCCCGGCGCCGAGGACGTGACCGCGATGCGCCGCCTCTCGGCGCTGTGCGAGTCGCTGATGGAGGTTCGGTACGGCGATGGCGACGCGCGGCTGCGCGCCCGCGCCCGCGAGCGTCTGGAGCAGGAGCTCACGATCATCTCGCGGCTCGATCTTCCCGGCTTCTTCCTGCTCCATCACGAGATGCTCGAGCTCGCCCACGAGGTGGCGATCGAGGTGCGCGGTCCCGACGAGGCGCGGTCGCTGCTGCCGCCGGGGCGGGGGAGGGGCTCGAGCGTCTCCTCGATCGTCTGCTACCTCACCGGCCTCTCGCATGTCGACCCGATCGCCAACGAGCTGCTGATCGGCCGCTTCCTGCACGAGGAGCTCACCTCGCTGCCGGACATCGACCTCGACTTCCCGCGCGACATCCGCGAGCGGCTCATCCCCCGTATCCACGAGCGCTTCGGGCGCGACCGCTCGGCGCTCGTGGCCGCGTTCCCCACGTATCGCGCGCGCGGCGCGATCCGGGAGATCGGCAAGGCGCTTGGGCTGCCGCAGGGTGAGATCGAGCGGGTGGCGCGCGGGAGCGAGGGGTGGAGCGCCCGGGACGTGGCGCGCGACATCGAGAGTGCCTTCGGAGTCGATCTCGGCGAGGAGTTCGCGACAGCGCGGGAGATGGAGTGGGCGTCCGATCCCCGCGATCCGCACGATCCACCGCCTCCGGACGTCGATCCCCGGCGCGATGTCGGACGCGAGCGCGCAGGGACGGGATCGCCCGGAGCGTTGCGACGGGGCACAACGGAGCCCGAAGCGCCCAGGCGGGGCGCCACGGAGCGGTGGCGGTGGCTCGCGCGGCTGGCGGCCGAGGCCCACGGGCTACCGCGTCATCTCTCCCAGCACTCGGGCGGGATGGTCGTCGCCACGCGGCCGCTGATCGACTGTTGTCCGATCGTCCCGGCCGCGATGGAGGGGCGTCAGATCGTGCAGTGGGACAAGGACTCCTGCGCCGACGCCGGATTTCTCAAGATCGACCTGCTCGGGCTCGGGATGCTCTCCGCCGTCGAGCGCTCGGTGGCCCTGATCGCGCGCACCCGGGGCGTTCGCGTCGACCTCTCGCGGATCGACTACGACGACCCGAAGACCTATGCGCTCATCCAGAGCGCCGAGACGACCGGGGTGTTCCAGATCGAGAGCCGGGCGCAGATGGCCTCGCTGCATCGGACGCGGCCGCAGAACCTGCGGGACATCACGATCCAGGTGGCGATCGTGCGCCCCGGGCCGATCCAGGGCGGGGCGGTCAATCCCTACATCCAGCGCCGCCAGCGGCTGCGCGCCGACCCCTCCTACCAGGTGCCCTATGAGCATCCCTCGCTCGAGGGGCCGCTCGGCGACACGCTCGGGACGATCATCTTCCAGGACCAGGTGCTGGAGGTCTCGATGGCGTTCGCCGGCTTCTCGGTGAGCGAGGCTGAGGGCCTGCGTCGGGCGATGAGCCGCAAGCGTTCGGAGGCTGCGATCGAGGCCTACCACGCGCGCTTCGTCGAAGGCGCGCAGCGCACCCACGGCGTCGAGGAGGGGCTCGCCGAGCGGGTGTTCGAGATGGTCCGGGGGTTCTCGGGATTCGGCTTCCCCAAGGCGCACGGCGCTGCCTTCGGGCTGCTCGCGTACCAGTCGACCTGGCTGCGCGTCCACTATGGACCGGAGTTCCTGTGCGGGCTGCTGAGCGAGCAGCCGATGGGGTTCTATCCGCCGGACGCACTCGTCCACGAGGCCCAGCGGCGTGGTGTGGTCGTGCTGCCGCCGGACGTCAATGAGAGCGGGGTCGAGTGCGTCGTCGAGCCGGATCCGGACCGACCCGGGGAGCCCCGGATCCGCATCGGCCTCGGATACGTGCGCGGTGTGCGCCGTCAGGAGCTCGAGGAGCTTGTCGCGGCGCGGGAGCGAGGCGGTCGGTTCCGCTCCCTCGCCGACCTCGCCTCGCGCGCGGGGTCGGGGGCGCCAGCGCTCGCGCTGCTCGCCTGGTCAGGGGCGTGCGATCGACTGGCGCTCGAGGAGGAGCGATCCGGCGACGGCAATGGCGAGACCTCGCCGGAGCTTGAGCACGCGCGTGCGTCGTTCGCCCGACGGACCGCGCTGTGGCAGCTCGGTGTGATGACGCCTGGGCGCCGGGTGCCGGGTGGGACGCAGCTCGCGCTGCCGCTTGATCTCCCGGCGCCGCCGCCGCTTGCGCCCCTGTCGGCCTGGCAGCGGATGCTCGCCGACTATGGAGCGACGGGGTTGACGACCGGCACCCACCCGCTTGGCCTGCTGCGTCCGCGGCTCGGCCCGAGCGTGGTGAGCAGCCGCGACCTGCGGCGCCTGGATCACCGCAGCCAGGTGCGGATCGGCGGGCTGGTGGTGGCACGGCAGCGTCCCGGGACGGCGAGCGGGGTCGTGTTCGTGCTGCTGGAGGACGAGTTCGGGACGGTCAACCTCGTGATCCCGCCCGCCGTCTACGAGCGCCATCGGCTGGTCGTGCGCACAGAGCCACTGATGCTCGTCGAGGGCACGCTTGAGCGTCTGGCGGCCGCGGGTGGCGCGATCAACGTGCTCGTCGACACAGTCGGATCAATCGACGCCCCCGACCGGATCCGCGCGGAGATCAAGGACTTCTCGCTGCTCGACGAGGGTGTGCGGCGCGGCCTGGAGGAGCAGCGGGCGGCGTCGGGACTCCGCGTCGTCGGCGAGGACGGCGTGGAGCGCGAGCCCGCTGTGGCGGGCGGCCGGGGAGCCTGGGTGGGTGTGGCGGCCCCCGCTGCCGCGCTGGGGGCGGATGGGTTCGATGGCGGCGAAGCGGAGGACTTCCGGGCTGTCGCACCTCCGGTCATGAGCTTCGCCCAAGGACGACGGAGGTGATGTGATCGAGACGCATTGAACGGTTTCCGTCCGATGCGGCGTCTACGGTGGCCGCCCGATAGCTGGATTCGGGCTGCCCGTCGCCGGTGTTCGCCCGCGTAGACCGCCGTCGGGCCCAACTGAAGAGGACAGACAGATGCCGCAGACAGGCGCCGCCGAGTTCCCGCGGTCCGATCGCCACGGCGATTCGCCACCGGCGTTCGCTCGGTCCGATCGGCAGCGCGACTTGAGGCCGGCCCCGATCGTCGGGTTCGATCCGGTTGGAGAGATCGCTGCGTACGACAACCGAGGTGGCGGCGGGAGCCGCGCGGCGGCGCTGGCCGCGCTGGCCGAGGCGTTCGCCGCCGAGTTCGGGATCGACGAGGCGAGCCCGAGCGCAGCGTCGCTGGCCGACCGGTTCGGCTTTCGGTTCGAGGACACGGGGGGTGGGCCCGCGGGCCGCCGCACGATCACGATCACCGGCCACGGTGCCGTGCGGTCGGTGCCGCCCGCCGAGCGGTCCGTCGGGCGCGGGGGCGGAGCCGGGCGGCGGCGCGGCGGGCCGGTTGACCCGCTGCCCGGGTCGCATGCGGACCGGGTCGCGCTGTGGGCGGTGGGCATGGCGATCGTGCTCGCGCTCGTGGCCGCGATCAGTGCGCAGGCGATTCCGCTGCCCTGACTGGACCTCGCCGCCGCGACACGTCCGGAGCGGCGGCGAACTCAGCGCGCACGCGTCCCTGCAGGGGCTGGGCCTCGCCGATGACGCGTTCACGCCTGGCGGCCAGGTCAGCGCCCCGCGATTCCGCCGCACGGACCGGACGTCTGTTTGAGGGCCGTCCACCGGCGGGTACACTTACGGGACGTAAGCAGGTGTGGAAACTGAAGGAAGCCGTGTCTGACTCCACGAGCCCGGAAGTGTGCGATGACCGCGATGAGCAGGTTCCAGATCCACGATGAGCTGACCGCCCCGGAGGGGTCGGCGGCGGTCCTGCGCGGGGCGCTCTCCACGGGAGGGCAGCTGCCGAACTTCCTCGGCGTGCTCGCGGGTTCGCCCGTCGCGTTGCGGGCGTACGCGCGATTCCGCTCAGAGCTGCGGCACGGGACGCTGTCGACGGCGACGCAGGAGCGGATCGCGCTCGCGGTCGCCGAGCACCATCACTCGGCGCCGGGCATCGCGCTCCACTCGCGCGCCGCGCGGGCGGCGGGTCTCGGGATGGACGAGGTGGCGCTCGCCCGACGGTTCGGATCGGGCGACCCGCGCGAGGCGGCCCTGCTGACGCTGCTCCGCGGCGTGCTTCAGGACGGAACGCCCGCAGTGCATCTGCACGAGGAGGCGCGCGAGCAGGGATGGAGCGATGAGCAGATCCTCGAGGCGATCGCGGCGGTCGCACTCGAGAGCTTCGCCGCGATGGTGAACGTCGCCGGGGAGGTGCCCGTCGACGGATCCGACGAGGCCTCGCGGACGCTCGAGGCCGCGTGAGACTCGGTCCGGGCTCGTCGCGGGATGGCGTGCATCGAGCGCATGAGCCGGACTCGGCGGGCATCGCCGCCGCCTGAGCCGGTCGCGGCGCCAGCTCGGCCGCTCGCAGCGATCCCGCTGCGAGCCCGATCACCTGAGATAAGCTCGCGCTCCGATGGCTCGTGAGAAGGGGAGCGCCACCGCGCCGGCCCCGGTCGTCCCGGTGACCACGGGCGAGCCCGTGTGCCCGCTGTTCCATGAGGCGGTCGAGCTCGTCGGACGCCGCTGGACGGGCGCGATCCTCCGCGCGCTGATGGACGGCCCGATGCGCTTCTCCGAGGTCGCGGCCGCGATTCCCGAGCTGTCGGACCGGCTCCTCTCAGAGCGGATGAAGGAGCTCGAGTCGCGCGGGCTCGTGCGCCGCGAGGTCATCCCCGGCCCGCCGCTCCGCGTGCGCTACGGCCTCTCGCAGATGGGGCACGAGCTGGAGCCCGCGCTCGGTGAGCTGCAGAGCTGGGCGCGCCGCTGGCTGTCGGAGCGCGAGGGGACCTGAGCGGCCGGTAACGTCCCGGCCCGATGAGCCCGCCCAGCGACCCGCGCGACCGGCGCGAGCCACCGCTGTCCCCCGAGGACGTGATCACGCTCGCCGAGGAGCGCCAGATCCGTTTCGTGCGGCTGTGGTTCACCGACATCCTCGGCCAGCTGAAGTCGTTCTCGATCAACTCCTCGGAGCTCCGCGACGCGTTCGACGCGGGGATGGGGTTCGACGGCTCGTCGATCACCGGGTTCAACGCGATCGAGGAGTCGGACATGATCGCGGTCCCGGACGCCGCGACGTTCGCTGAGCTGCCGTGGCGGCCGGACGAGGCCGGGGTGGCGAGGATGTTCTGCGACATCGTCACGCCCGAGCGCACGCCGTACGAGGGCGACCCGCGGCACGTGCTCAAGCGGGCGCTCGCGCGGGCGGGGGAGATGGGGTTCGACCACTACTTCGTCGGGCCCGAGCTGGAGTACTTCTACTTCCGCGACTCGAAATCGACCGAGGTCCTCGACGAGGGCGGCTATTTCGATCTGACGACGCTCGACGCCGGCTCGGACCTGCGACGGGAGACCGTGCTCGCGCTGGAGAAGCTCGGGATCCACACCGAGTACACGCACCACGAGGCGGGGCCGAGCCAGCACGAGATCGACATGCGCTACGCCGACGCGCTGAAGATGGCCGACGACTGCATGACCTACCGCATCACGGTCAAGGAGTACGCGCTCAAGTACGGCCTGCACGCGACGTTCATGCCGAAGCCGCTCGGCGGCGTCAACGGCTCGGGGATGCACACCCACCAGTCCCTGTTCCGCGGCGAGCGCAACGCGTTCTACGACCCCGACGACTCCTACTTCCTCTCGGACGTCGGCAAGGCGTTCATCGCAGGACAGCTCCGTCACGCGCGGGAGATCTCCTCGATCTTCGCCCAGTGGGTCAACTCCTACAAGCGCCTGGTCCCCGGCTACGAGGCGCCCGTGTACGTCGCCTGGTCGCGCCGCAACCGCTCGGCGCTGGTGCGCGTCCCGCTCTACCACCCCGGTAAGGAGCGCACGACGCGCATGGAGCTGCGCTGCCCGGATCCGGCGTGCAACCCCTACCTCACGTTCGCGGTGCTCCTGCAGGCGGGCCTCGAGGGGATCGAGCACGGCTACGAGCTTCCGGATCCGATGGAGAAGAACCTCTACCACCTCTCGCCGGACGAGCGACGGCGGCTCGGCATCGAGCAGCTGCCCGAGACGCTCGGCGAGGCGATCGAGCTCACCGCCCGGTCCGAGCTCGTGCTGCGCACGCTCGGCGAGCACATGTTCAACCGCTACATCGAGATCAAGCGCCAGGAGTGGGACGACTACCGGGTCCAGGTCACGCCCTGGGAGCTCGACCGCTACCTGCCGGTGCTCTGAGTCCGCTCACCCGAGCGCTGCGGCGAGAGCGTCAGGCTCGGTGACCGGCGCGCGGCAGACGAAACCCTCGCACACGTAGGCGGTCGCCTGGCCGTCGATGAGCGGGCGATCGCGGAGCAGCGGAACGGTCGAGTCGGGCTCGTCGCCCGGGCCAGGCGCGAGCACGAGGTGCGGTCGAAATGCGCCGTGCACGACGTCGAGCAGCGCCTCGGCGTCCGCTCCCGAGCCGACGATCGCGACCTCGTGCACGCGCGCGAGCGCGAAGTCGAGTGCCCGCAGCGCGTGGCCGAAGCCGAGCGGGTGGCGGGCGACGATCGGGGCGACGACCCGGAGCACCCCCAGCGCCTGGCGCTCATAGCTCTCCTCGCCGGACAGGCGCGCGAGCCGGAGCAGCCCGAACGCGGCCGCCGAGTTTCCCGACGGGATCGGGCTGTCGTCGAGATCCTTGCGGCGGGCGAAGCCCGAGCCGCCGTCCGCCGCGGTCGTGAGGAAGCCGCCGCGCTCGGGGTCCGCGAAGCGCTCGATCAGATCACCGGCAAGCTCGCGGGCGCGCGCGTACCAGCGGGCCTCGCCGGACGCCTCGTACAGGGTGAGGAGCGCCTCCAGCAGGTAGGCGTGGTCCTCGAGGTAGGCGTCGATGTGCGCGCGCCCGTCCTTGTAGGCGCGCAGCAGACGGCCGCCGTCGCCGGCGCGCAGCTCGCGCTCGACGAAGTCCGCGCACTCGACGGCCGCCCGCAGCCAGTCCTCGCGGCCGAGCGCCGCCCCCGCCTCCGCGAGCGCGCCGATCATCAGCGCGTTCCAGGAGCAGAGCCGCTTGTCGTCGGTGCCCGGGCGCGCGCGCCGCTCCCGCGCCTCGTACAGCCGGGCGCGTATCTCCGCCAGCGACTCGGGTTGGGGACCGCGGCCCTCCAGCACGTTGGCTCCCTCGAAGTTGCCGCGCTCGCTGACCCCGAAGAACGCGATCGCCGCCTCGGCGAGTGACTCGGAGCCGAGTGCCTCGCGCAGCTCCGCCTCCGTCCACACGTAGTAGCGGCCCTCGACGCCCTCGGAGTCAGCGTCGAGCGCCGCGTAGAAGCCGCCCTCCGGGCCGCGCATCTCCCGCAGCGCCCAGTCGAGCGTCTCCTCGCACACGCGCCGCAGCAGCGGCTCGCCACTCACCTGCCAGCCATGCAGGTACGCGGTCGCGAGCAGCGCGTTGTCGTAGAGCATCTTCTCGAAGTGCGGCACGGTCCAGGTCGCGTCGACCGCGTAGCGCGCAAAGCCGCCGCCAACCTGGTCATAGATGCCGCCGCGGGCCATCGCGCGCAGCGTCCCGAGCGCCATCTCGCGCTCGCCGCGGGCGAGCAGGAATTCGATCAGCGACGCCTGCGGGAACTTCGGCGCGCCGCCAAAGCCGCCGTTGCGATGGTCGTAGGCGCCGCGCAAGCCCTGTACGGCCGCCTCGAGCGTCGCCGGCGACACCGCGCCGTCGTCGCTCGGCAGGTTCGACACCCCGTCGAGCGAGGCGGCGAGCCGGCGACCCTGCTCACGCACCTGCTCGCGCTGCTCGGTCCAGGCCCTCCCGACGGCCTCGATGATCGTCGACCAGCTCGGCATCCCCGGACGGTCCCGCGGCGGGAAGTACGTGCCGGCGAAGAACGGCACCCGGTCGGGGGTGAGGAAGCAGTTGAGCGGCCAGCCGCCCTGGCCGGTCATCGCCTGGCAGGCCTCCATGCAGACCGCGTCGACGTCCGGGCGCTCCTCGCGATCGACCTTCACGCACACGAAGCGCTCGTTCATGCGCGCCGCGACCTCCGGGTCCTCGAAGGACTCATGCGCCATCACGTGGCACCAGTGGCAGGCCGAGTAGCCGATCGACACGAGCAGCGGCCGGTCCTCGTCACGGGCGCGCTGGAGCGCCTCCTCGCCCCACGGGTACCAGTCGACCGGGTTCTCAGCGTGCTGGAGCAGGTACGGCGAGGTCTCGGCGGCGAGCCGGTTGGGCACCGTTTCGAGGCTATCGCCGGCGGATCGGACACGGGCAGAGGGCCGCGGCTGGCGGCGGGCAGGCCGGGGCTCGGCTCGACCGACACCGACCGCCCCCCGATTGCCGCCGCCGCGGACGGTCGCGTAGGCTCGACGGGACGTCGCCCGACGTCCCCGACCCGAACCCCAGCGATAGAGGAGGCCGCCACATGTCCGACACCCGAGAGCCCGTCACCGCCCCGGGCGCGCCGGAGGCGATCGGCCCCTACGTGCACGCGATCCGCGCCGGAGACCTGCTGTTCTGCTCGGGGCAGATCCCGCTCGATCCGCGCACGGGCGAGCTCACCGGGACCACCGCCGCCGACCAGGCCGGTCGCTGCCTGGAGAACCTCGCGGCCGTCTGTGCGGCCGCCGGGACGAGCCTCGGCGCGGCCGTCAAGGTGACGATCTACCTCACCGACATGGGCGACTTCCAGGCGGTGAACGAGGTCTACGGCTCGTTCTTCGAGTCGAGCAGCCCGCCCGCGCGCGTCGCCGTCGCCGTCGCGGCGCTTCCGAAGGGCGCCCGCGTGGAGATGGACGCGATCGTCGCCCTGTAGCTCGCGCAGGCGGCCGCGCGGCGCGGCGATCAGGCCTCGCCGGCAGCCCGAGACGCGGGACCGGCTCCCCTCGCCCGGTCGCTCGCCACACGGGACCGGCTCCCGTCGCCCGGTCGCTCGCTACGGTGGGCCCCGATGCCCGTCCTGCGCGCCGAAGGTCTGACCAAGACGGTCGGAACGGGGCGCGCGCGCCGCGTCGTGCTCCACGAGGTGAGGCTCGAGGTCGGCGCCGGGGAGATCGTGGCCGTGCTCGGCCGTTCGGGCTCCGGCAAGTCGACGCTGCTCAACCTGCTCGGCGGGCTTGACCGGCCCGACCGCGGGCGGGTGGAGGTCGCAGGCCACGCGATCACCGGCCTGCGGGGGCGGGCGCTCGCCCGCGCCCGCCTGCGCCACATCGGCTTCGTGTTCCAGCAGTTCGCGCTGATCGAGGAGTGCTCGGGCGTGGAGAACGTGCTGCTGCCGACGCGCCTACCGGGCGCGCCGCCCGGCGGCCGGCGGCGCGCCGCACGTCTGATCGCCGAGCTCGGGCTGCAGGCGCTCGTCGATCACCGGCCGCACGAGCTGTCCGGCGGCGAGCAGCAGCGGTTCGCGCTCGCGCGGGCGCTCGTCAACGACCCTGAGCTCGTGCTCGCCGATGAGCCCACCGGCAGCCTCGACTCCGAGAACGGCGCCGCGGTCCTCGGGCTGCTCCGGGGGCTCGGCCGCCGGACCGTCGTGATGGTGACCCACGAACCGGACGCGGCCGCGGTCGCCGATCGCGTCCTGCATCTCGGCGACGGCCGGCTCGATGCCGAGGTTGCGGTGGCGGGCTGACGCGAGCCCGACGGCTCCGACTGTGTCACCGGCGCTCGCCTCCACGCACACCCGCTCAGCGCTCCCCGAGCTGCTCGCGGAGGCCGGGCGGGAGCTCGCCGTCCGCCGGCGCCACGCGCTCCTCACCGCGCTCGGGATCGGCCTCGCCGCCGCGATGCTGTCGGCGGCGATCGTCGTGGCGGACGGTCTCGGCCTCGGGTTCGCGCGGGCGGCCCGCGCCGCCCATCTCCCCGATCTGATCGTCCGCTTCGCTCCCGAGCCACGGGCTGAGGTCGCGCGGCGCATCCTCGCGCTGCCGGACGTCGCCGCCTATGCGACGCGCAGCGAGACGACCGGCGTCGGGATCCGCGCCGGTCATCATCGGCGCGACGACGCGGTCGCCGAGATCGTCGGACCGAGCCGCCGCCGGGGGTACGCCGTCGTCTCCGGCCACGACCTCGCGTCGCGTGGCAACGAGGTGCTCGTCGAGAAGGCGTTCGCCGACAGCTGGGGACTGCGCCCCGGCTCGACGCTCAGCGTGAGCGGGCTCGGCGTCGAGCGCGTCGTCGGGCTGGTCGAGGGGCCGGACAACGTCGGCTTTCCACTCGCCAAGCCGCGCCTCTATCTCGCCCGCACGGCGCTCGCGGCCCGCTTCGGCGCTCGCGCGCTCAGCCGCGTGAACGTCGCCGAGATCTGGCTCCGCGACCGCCGCCACCTGGAGGAGACGCTCGTCCAGGCGCGCGCGACGAGCTTCGGGCTGCGCGGCCTGCAGTTCGCGACCCGCTCCGGCATCAAGATCCTCCATGACCAGGCGGCCGGGATCGTCATCGACCTGCTCGTCGCGCTCTCGCTCATCGCGCTCGCCACCGCCGGGACGATGCTCGCGGCCTCGGCGCGCGCCGACGTGCAGCGGCGGCTGCGCACGATCGGAGTGCAGCGCGCGATCGGCGCCTCATCGGGCCACGTGGCGCTCGTGCACGCCGTCCAGGCCGCGCTCGTCGCGGCGCCCGCGGCGGCGCTCGGCTGTCTCGCGGGCGTGCTCGCGGTCGCCGGACCGTCCGCGGCGCTCCTCACGCTCCTCAACGAGCCGACCCCGGGCGCGGCGCTGATCGGCCCGGTGCTCGGGGGCTGGGCGCTCGCCGTCGTGCTCTCGGTCGGCGGCGCCGGGTGGCCGGCGTGGCAGGCGGGCCGGCGGCCGATCGCCGGGCTCTTGCGCGGGGCCGACGTGACGGGCGGCGCTCGGCGCCCGGCGGGCGGGCGCCTGGCCGCAGCGACCCGGCTGCGCGCACGCGCGGGCGCGGGGCCGGTCGCGCTCGGCGTGCGCCTCGTGCTCGCGCGGCGCGCTCGGCTCGTCGCGACGGTCGTCATGCTCGGTCTGTCAGTCGGGTTCGTGCTGCTCATGCTCGCGCTCGACTCCGAGCTCAGCGCCCTCCGGGCCGATCCGGGCGCGCTCGGTGAGCGCTACCAGCTCACGTCCTCACTGCCGCCGAGCGCAGCCGCGCGGGTGCGGCGGATCCCCGGCGTCGCGGCGGCGGCGCCGCGCTACAGCGTGCAGGCGGTCGACTCGTTTTCGCTCGGGGACACGATCACGGTCGTCGCCTATCCCGGCGACCACACCGTGTTCGAGGCGCCGCCGCTCACTGCCGGTCGGCGGCTGCGCGGCGAGCATCAAGCGGAGATCGGCGAGGGCCTCGCCCAGGCGGTCGGGCTCGTGCCCGGCCAGACGCTCGCGCTCCAGCTGCCGAGCGGTCGGGAGCTTCGCCTGCGCGTCGCGGGAGTCGTCAACGTCCTGCAGGACGACGGGCGGCTCGCCTACGTCCCCGCCGGCGCGCTGCTGAGGGCGGATCCGGCGGCGCCGTCGACGATCTCGGTCAGGCTGCGCCCCGGCGTGGACCCACGCGCGGTGAGCCGGCGGCTGCGTGCGCTCGGGGCCGCCGCCGGCAGCGCCGCGGGGGCGACCGCCCGGGGCGCCGCGCTCGTCGCGGTGCTGCGCGCGATCGTCGTCGCGATCGCGGTCGTCGACGGGCTCGTGTGCCTGTACGCGCTCGTGCAGGCATGCGCGCTCACCGTCCTGGAGCGCCGCCGCGCGCTCGCCGTGCTGCGGGCCTGTGGCGCGGGCCCGGGGGCGCTGCGGCGCGTGCTCGCCGGCGCGGCGCTCGCGCTGCTCGTCCCTGCGACCGTTCTTGGCGTGGCGATCGAACGGCTCGCGCTCGGGCCGCTGCTCTCCCGTCTGGCCGCCGACTACGTGAGCCTGCCGCTCCGGGCGGGCCCGGGTCAGATCGGCCTCACGGCCATCGGGCTGCTCGTCGCCGGAGCGCTCGCCGTCGGGTGGGTGTCGCGGCAGGCGGGCCGGGCGGTCGTCGTGCGGGAGCTCGCGGCATGACACCCGCCGGCGATCGTCGCGCGAGCGCCCGCGGCATGACCCGCGCGCCCGGGCGGATCACGCGGCGCGAGGCGCTCGCCGCGTCGGTCGGCCTTGCGCTCACGGGCGGACTGCTTGGCGGCTGCGGCGCGGCGGGCGGCGGACGCCACGCGTCGGCGACGGGCTCGACGCTCCTCAGCACCTGGGGCGACCCGGTGGGAGACGGGCAGCTGCGGGTTCTCGTCGGAGAGCCGCTCCGGCCGCGGGTGGAGCTCGGGCGGGCGGCGCCGCTCGGGGAGCGGCTCGCCGTGCTCGCGCACGTCACCGACACGCATGTGCTCGACGCCTCCTCGCCGGCGCGCGTCACGTTCCTTGACCGGCTCGGCCCACCGTTTCAGTCGACGTTCCGCCCACAGGAGGCGCTCACCGCGCAGGTGCTCGCCGGCGCCGTCCGGGCGATTCGCGCCCTCGGCCCCGACGCGGTCATCCAGGGCGGCGACCTGATCGACAACGACCAGCACAACGAGCTGGAGCACGCGCTCGCGGTCCTGCGCGGCGGGCGCGTCGCGCCAGGCAGTGGACCGCACGGCTACGACGGGGTGCAGCTCGGCTCCGACACCGACCCGTACTACTACCGGCCGGCCGTCGACGCGCCGCTGCATCCCGACCTGCTGCGCGATGCCGTGCGCGCGTTCGCCGGGCCGGGCGTCGGTGCGCCGCTGCTGCCGGTGTTCGGCGACCACGACGGGCTCGTCGCCGGCACCGTCGTGCCGACCGCGCTCACGCGTGGGCTGGCGATCGGTGACCGCGCGCTCTGGGACCTGCCCGCCGGGCTGCGCCCTCCACCGGGGCTCAGCCTGGTACGCGGCGCTTCGCCGGACGGACCGCCCGACCCGGGCGTCGTCGACGCGCTCCTCGCGCAGGCGCTGCGCGGCCCCACGGTCCGCGTCGCGCCCGACCCGACGCGCCGCCATCTCAGCTTCGCGGAGAGCGTCACGCGCCTCGTGGGCGCCGCCGAACACGGCGTGTCCGCGTGGCCGGGACCTCGGCTCGACTACGCGCTCGACATCGGCGCCCACGTGCGGCTGATCGTGCTCGACCTCGTCCGCCGCGGCGGCGGCTCGGGCGGGGAGGTCGTCGCCGAGCAGCCGGCGTGGGTCACCACGCAGCTTGCGACCGCGGGCGAGCGCTGGGTGCTCGTCGTCACCCACCAGCCGCTCACCGGCGCGGCCGGAGGAGATGCGATCCTCGCGCAGCTCGACCGCGCGCCGCGCGTCGCCGCCGTCCTGAACGGCCACACCCACCGCAACGCGATCACGCCGCGGCGCACGCCGGCCGGCGGCTACTGGCTGATCGCGACGGCGTCGCTCGTCGACTACCCCCAGCAGGCGCGGGCGCTCGAGCTCCACGCCACCGCGGGCGGCGGGCTCGCGATCCGCACCTGGATGCTCGACCACGTCGCCGACGGTCGTCTCGGCCGGGCCGGCGTCATCTCCCGCGAGCTCTCCTACCTCGACGCGCAGGGCGGCCGTCCGCAGGGGTTCGCCGGGGCAGCTGGAGACCGCAACGTCGTGCTGTACCGGCGGCCCGCACACGCGGCGTAGCCGGCCGTCCGGAGGGCCCGCACGGGCGAAGCGCGTCAGGCCGGCGCGGCGGCGCCGAGCTCCCGGCGGGTACCGAGCTCCCGGCGGTCGCCGGGCTGCCGGCGGGCGTCGAGCTCCCGGCGGGCGTCGAGCTCCCGGCGGGCGCGGAACTCGTCCGCCGTTCGCACGAGGCTCGCGATCACCGGGCTGCGGGGGTCGGCCTCCGGGTGCCACTGCACGCCGAGCACGAAGCCGCGGTCGGGACGCTCGAGCGCCTCGGGGAGGTCGTCGAGCACGGAGACGCCGCTGACGACGAGCGGCTCCCCGATCCGGTCGACCCCCTGGTGGTGGTGGGACTTGGTCGCGTGCAGGAGCTCGCCGGCGGCGCTCGCCGCGAGCGAGTCCGGGACGAGCCGGACGTCGTGGTCGGCGCCGTCGAAGCTGCCGGGGACGCGGCGGTGGTCCTCGTGCCCGTGGGACTCGGGCAGGTGCTGCAGGAGCGTGCCGCCGTGAGCGACGTTGAGGACCTGCATGCCGCGGCAGATCCCGAGCACCGGCATGTCGCGGTCGATCGCGCGCCGCGCGAGCGCGATCTCGAACTCGTCGCGGTCGCGCTGAAAGGCCTGAGTCTCAGGGTGCGGCGCCTGGCCATAGAGCCCGGGATCGACGTCGGTGCCCCCGGTGAGCATCAGCCCGTCGACCCGGTCGAGCAGCTCGTCGGGATCCTCGGTGAGCGCGGGGTCGGGCGCGACGAGGAGTGCGAGGCCGCCGGCCGCGTTGACGGCTGCGACGTAGAGCCCCGGCAGAAGCGCGGCCTCCATCGACCAGACGCTCCAGCTGGCGGGCGTGAACGGGGTGAGGACGGCGATGGCGGGGCGCGAGCGGCTCACGCGAGTCAAATCTAACGCGCCCGCAGGAGCGCGCGCTGGACCTTGCCGCTCGCGGTCTTCGGCAGCTCGGCGGCGAACTCGACGAGCCGCGGGTACTTGTACGGAGCGGTGCGCGCCTTGACGTGATCCTGGAGCTCGGCGGCGAGTCGCGCGCTCGGTTCGACGCCGGGTCGGAGCACGACGACCGCGCGGACGACCGCGCCGCGCTCCTCGTCGGGCGCCGCGACGACGGCGGCCTCCGCAACCGCCTCGTGGGCGACGAGCGCCGACTCGACCTCGAACGGGCCGATCCGGTAGCCCGCGGAGATGATCACGTCGTCGGCCCGGGACTCGAAGTAGAGGAAGCCGTCCTCGTCGCGACGCACGCGGTCGCCCGTCCGCCACGGCGCATCGACGGGGGCGGGCGTGCCGTCGAGGTAGCCGACGAAGAACGTCGGGTCGGTGCGTGGGTCCCGGAGCACGAGCTCGCCGCCGTCGACGACGAGGTCGATGCCGGGCAGCGGCCTGCCCATCGAGCCAGGGCGGACCTCGCCGCCCGCGGGCACGCCGGTGAGCTGGCCGGTCTCGGTCTGGCCGTAGCCGTCGCGGATCTCGAGCCCGAGCGCCTCGCGAAAGGCGGCGAGCACTCCGGGGTTGAGCGCCTCGCCCGCGGCGACCAGGCCGCGCAGCGAGGGGATCGGCGAGAGCGTCGTCCGCTTGGCGATCACCCGGTACTCCGTCGGCGCCATGCAGAGCACGTTCACGCCCTCGCGCGCGCACAGCGCAACGCGCTCGGCCGGATCGAAGCGCGCGTCGTGCAGGAGCGCCGCGGCGCCGCGCAGCCACGGCGCGATGAACACGTTGCGCGCCGACTTCGACCAGCCGCTCGTCGCGGTGCACCACACGAGGTCCCCCGGGCGCGCGTCGAGCCACATCTCGGCCTGCAGGCGCTGACCGAGCAGGTAGCGCTGGCCGTGGACGATGCCCTTCGCCTCGCCGGTGGTGCCGCTGGTGAACGTGACGAGGCACGGATCCTCGGGGGCGAGCTCCACGGCCGGGGCCGGCTCAGAGCCGAGCAGCGCCGGGTCGGGGACGAGCAGCACCTCGCAGTCCGGCCCGGCCGCCGACAGCTCGACCGCGTTGCGCTCATCGGCGATCACGAGGCGCGGAGTGGCGGCGTCCAGGCGCGTCCGCAGATCGCCGGCGCGCAGCTGCTCGTTGCAGGGCAGCACGACGGCGCCGATCCGGAAGCAGGCGACCATCGCGAGCACCCACTGCGGCCGGTTGCCGATCAGCGTGAGCACGACGTCGCCGCGGCCGACGCCGCGCCCGGTGAGCGTGCCGGCGAGCCGGGCCGAGGCGTCCGCCACCTCCCCGAACGTGAACTCGCGCCGCCGGCCGTCGCGCGCGAGCTCGACGATCGCCCGCGCGTCGGCGGGGGCGGCATCGACGACGTCGCGCGCGAAGTTCATCGGCGGAGTGTGTCGCACCCCGCCCGGGCGCGGCCGGTTGGACAGGGAGGCGCGCGACGATCACAATTGGTCCAACGTGCGGAACGAGTCAGCGCCGGCCGGGCGGCCGATCACGATCCTGATGGCCGACGACGACGAGGACGACCGCGACCTCACCCGTGACGCGCTCGAGGACACCGAGTGCGTCGAGCAGATGGAGTTCGTCCGCGACGGCCAGGATCTGCTCGACTACCTGCGCGGCGAGGGCCCGTACGCCGAGTCCGGCTCGCCGGCCGGACGACCGGAGCCCTCGATCATCCTGCTCGACCTCAACATGCCCCGCAAGGACGGCCGGGAGGCGCTCGCCGAGATCAAGTCCGATCGGGAGCTCCGGCACATCCCGGTGGTCGTGCTCACGACCTCGAGCGACGCGGTCGACGTCCGCAGCGCCTACGACCTCGGCGCGAACTCCTACATCACCAAGCCGGTCACGGGCGCGGGGCTCGAGGCGGCGCTCGGGCGGCTCGCCGAGTACTGGTCGGCGGTGGTGACGCTGCCGGGCGCCGTCTGAGGCGGGCGCCGGGCATGTGTGGTCGCGCCGAGCGACCGGGGATGCCCAGCGCCCAGAGAGGCCGGCGGACGTCACACTGCGGCGACGGGCGCGCCGGTATCGTGCCGGGACCCGTTTCGAGGAGGAGTCCAGAGATGGCCGTCGACACCCCGCCCGAGGATCTCACCGAAGAGCAGCGCGCGATCTGCGAGATGGTCCGGCGGTTCGCCGACGAGCAGATCATCCCGAACGCCGAGCACTACGACCACGAGGACGAGTTTCCCGAGCCGATCGTCGCGCAGATGCGCGAGCTCGGGCTGTTCGGGGTGACGATCCCCGAGGAGTACGACGGTATGGGACTCGACCTGCAGACCTACGCGATGATCGTCGAGGAGCTCTCCCGGGGCTGGATCAGCATCAGCGGGATCGTCAACACGCACTTCATCGGCTCCTATCTGCTGATGAAGTTCGGCTCCGAGGAGCAGAAGCGGCGGTACCTGCCGCGGATGGCGACCGGCGAGATCCGCGCCGCGTTCAGCCTGTCCGAGCCGGAGCTCGGCTCCGACGTGCAGGCGATCAAGACGAGCGCCACGAAGACCCCGGGCGGGGACTACGAGATCAACGGGCAGAAGATGTGGGTGACGAACGGGCTGCGCGCCGGGCTCGTGTTCACGCTCGTCCGCACCGACCCGGCGGCCGAGCCGCGCCACCGCGGGATGACGTGCTTCATCTGCGAGAAGGAGCCGGGCGCCGCCGAGAACCCGGGGCTGACCGTCCCCCCGCAGATCCGGAAGATGGGTTACAAGGGCGTCGAATCGACCGAGCTCGTGTTCGACGGCTACCGCACGGCCGCGGACAGCATCCTCGGCGGTGAGGAGGCCGGGCTGAACCGGGGCTTCAGCCAGATGATGGACGCGCTTGAGCTCGGGCGGGTGAACGTGGCCGCCCGCGGCGTCGGGCTCGCCCAGCGCGCGCTGGAGCTCGCGCTCATCTACAGCCAGCAGCGCCAGGCGTTCGGCAGGCCGATCAGCCAGCACCAGGCGATCCAGTTCAAGCTCGCCGACATGGCCACCCAGGTCGACGCCGCCCGGCTCCTCACCCGCCGCGCCGCGCGCATGAAGGACGCCGGTGCCCGCTCCGACATCGAGGCCGGGATGGCGAAGCTGTTCGCGTCCGAGGCCGCGCGCTTCTGCGCCGAGGAGTCGCTGCGCATCCACGGCGGCTACGGCTACTCCAAGGAGTACGAGATCGAGCGTATCTACCGCGACGCGCCGCTGCTCCTGATCGGCGAGGGCACGAGCGAGATCCAGCGCATGGTCATCGGCCGCAAGCTGCTGGAGCGCCACCGCGTCTGACGCAGGCCGCGCGGGCGACGCTCCGGCTGCTCGCGGCGAGCCACGCCGCCGCGTAGACTGCGCGCCCTGGCCTCCCCGTCCGACACCAGATCGCTGATCGAGACCGCGATCGCGCGCTTCCTGCAGGAGGTGCCGGCGCTCGCGCCGTTGAAGTTGATCGCGGGCGTCGAGCTGCGTGGCCGCGGCGACGTGCAGATGTATCGCGTCCAGATGCCGGGGCCGGTCGTCACCAAGGACATCGCGGCCGACGCGCAGGTGCGCCTGGAGATCCCGCGCGCGACGTTCAACGAGCTCGCCACCCGCGGACACATCGCCGACTGGCGCGCCGCCTTCGAGCACGGCGATGCCAAGGCGACCGGCATCGAGCAGTTCCTGCGGCTGATCGCCCAGGTCGTCGAGCGCCAGGAGGAGCGCTCGCGCATCCGGCGGGCGCGCGCTCACTGACTGGGGGCGCGGCGAGCCTGACGTCGCGGCGAGCTTGACGTCGCGACGCGCGCGGGCGCGCTCAGCGCGCGGTGCGGGCGGCCGCGAGCTCCTCGGCGGCGCGGAGCATCGACTCGATGAGGTCGAGGCCGGCGTCCCAGAAGCCCGGGTCGGCGAGGTCGATCCCGACCATCGCACCGAGCTCCTCGGGGCTGCGCGAGCCGCCGGCGGCAAGCAGCGACAGGTACGCGGGCGCGAAGTCCGGCCCCTGCTCGCGGTAGCGGCCGTAGACGGAGAGCGCGAGCAGCTGCCCGTAGGCGTAGGCGTACACGTAGCCCGGGGTGTTGATGAAGTGCGGCACGTAGGACCACCACATCCGGTAGCCCGCCGAGACCTCGACCGAGTCGCCGAACAGCTCGCCCTGGCTCTCCAGCCACGTCTCGCAGATGCGGTCGACCGACAGCTCGCCCTCGTCGCGCCGGCGGGTATGGACGAGGTGCTCGTAGCGGTTCATCGCCATCTGCCGAAAGACGGTGGCGATCGCGCCCTCCAGCTGCTCGGCGAGCAGCGAGAGTCGCTGGTCGTCACCGTCGACCGACTCGAGCATCCGCCCGAACACGAGCTGCTCCCCGAACACCGACGCGGTCTCGGCGAGCGTCAGCGGCGTGTGCTGGTGAAAGACGCCGCGCGGCTGCGCGAGCGTCGCGTGCAGCCCGTGGCCGAGCTCGTGGGCCATCGTCAGCACGTCGCGGCGGCGCGCGGTGAAGTTGAGCATCACGTAGGGATGGACGCTCGGCACGGTGTAGGCGCAGAACGCTCCGCCGCGCTTGTGGGGCCGCACCGGCGCGTCGATCCACCGCTCGTCGAAGAACCGTCGCGCGATCCTCCCGGCCTCGGGATCGAACGAGTCGTAGGTGTCGAGCACGAGCTCACGGGCGTCGGCGAAGCTGAAGCGGATCTCCTCGGGCAGCACCGGAGCGGAGCGGTCGTAGTCGGCGATCCGTTCGACCCCGAGCAGCCCGGCCTTCAGCCTGTACCAGCGCTGCGGGATCGAGAAGCGGTTGCGGACGGCGGTGATGAGCGCCGTCACCGACTCGTCGGAGGCCTCGTTGGCGAGGTTGCGCGAGGCGAGCCAATGCGGATAGTGGCGCAGGCGGTCCTCGACCGCCTTGTCGTGCACGAGCGTGTTGTAGATGAACGCGCGCGTGCGCAGCCCGGGCTCGAGCGCCGCGCTCACCGCCTCGGCGACAGCGCGTCGCAGCTCGCGGTCGGGGCTCTGCAGGCGGCTGAGCGCCGCGTCGAGCGGCAGCTCCTCGTCGCGCACGTGCACGCGCAGCGCGGCGACGAGCTCGCCGAACAGCCGCGTCCAGGCGGCCTGCGAGGCGATCGCCTTCTCGGTCATGATCCGCTCCTCGGGCTCGGTGAGCAGATGCGGCCGATAGCGGCGAGCGTTGCGGAGGTAGTGCGCGCAGAACTCGAGGCCGTCGCCCGCGAGCAGCTCCTGCGCCCGCGCGTCGTCGAGCGCCGCCCACTCGAGCTCGAAGAACAGCAGCTTGGTCTCGATCTCGGTCGCGCGCTCCTGGACGAGCTGCAGCTGCGCGCCCCGCGCGGGATCCGACGTGTCCGTCGAGAAGCGGAGCATCGCGTAGGAGCCGCAGCGGCCGAGCAGCTCGCTGATCGCGGCGAGCTCCCGCATCGCCGCGCGCAGCCCGTCGGCATCGAGCTCGGCGATGCGACCGGCGTGCGCGGCGGCGAACCGCTCTGCCCGCTCGCGCGCCTCGTCGAGCGCCCGCTCGACCCCGTGCTCCTCGTCGCCGTCGACGAGCGGAGTGAGGTCCCAGGCGGTCTGCTGCAGTTCGGGTTCGTCGAGGATCGCGTCCGTGCTCGGCATCGGGTTCGAGAGGTTAGTCCGGGCGATCGGCCTCGCCGGCGCGGCTCGCATTAGCCTGAGGCGGCGTGAGGCCCACCCGGCGCGTGACCGCGACGCTCCTTGTTCTCGTCGCGCTCGCGCAGGCGGGTTGCGGCGCGGCGGGCTCAGGCCCCGGTCGCCTGCCGCCGCTCGCGCCCGGCCTGCGGATCGTCGCGAACGTCGTTCGCTGCGACCGCGGCGCCCGTCGCTTCTGTGGGCGCGAGCTCGTCGTGGCGGCCTCCGGGACAGCCTCGGCGCGCGGCGGCGCCACGGCGCTGATGGCCGCCGAGCGCGCCGCGCTCGTACGCGCCGGCTGGCGCCCGAGCGGCGGCCAGATCGCCGGCGACGCCTCCGCAGCCTCGCGCGGTGGACGCCGCTACATCTCCTACGGGCCGGCCGCGATCGACCTGGCGGCGATCGGCAAGGGCAACCTCCGGCGGGCCACGCGGACGGTCGCCGCGCTGCGGCGGGAGGTGGCCCGGCACGCTGCGGCCCTGTCGATGCTCGTGGAGACCGGGACGGGGTAGGCGGCGCGTCGGGCCGGCTGGCCGACGGTGCGCGGGTAGCGCACCGCGTCGCCGGCCGTCAGGCGGCGCCGGGCGCGGCGTGGGCGTCCGTGGGCGTGGGTGGCGCCGCTTGACTGCCGTCGCCGCGCCGCGCCATCAGCAATGCACGGGTCGCACCGGTGCGCCCGACCAGTCCCCACCCGGCTCGGTGGGTGCTCGTCCGTGCTGCGTGCGGCATTTTCCCCCGGAGCGGGGGAAAAGCGAGCAATCTCCCTGGCGGCCGGCGGGTCGCGCCGGTCCGGCGGGGCCGGCGGGCGGCGCCGCTCCCGGGGCCGGATATGTCACACGGGCCGCGCGCAGCGCGGCGTTTGCGACAAACTCGACGCCGCGCCGCGTCACGGCATGCCACCCGCCCACGCACCGCCACCCGGCACGCACCGCCCGCCGGGGTCGCCCCCGCGCCCGCGTGCGTCGCCCCCACGCTTCGGTCGCCGTCGCTCCGGAGCGCTCAGCCGTCGACCGAGCGCACCGCCAGCCGCCGGTCCGCGCCCACCGACAGCGCCCGGCGCCCCGCGAGCAGCGCGCGCAGGTCCTCGCCGACGAGCTCGGAGCGCCAGCCGGTGAGCGTGCGCACGGACGGCTCGGGCTCGCCGCGGCGGGCGGCGCCGACGATCTGCTCAAGCTCGGCGCGGGCGGCGATCAGCTCGTAGGCGAGACCGGCCTCGAGCGCTCGCGCGCGCAGCAGCGACTCCGCAAGCGCGATCAGCGGCGCATCGCCGGGCTCCGAGCGGCCGCGGGCCTCCTCGCGTTCGATCGGCTCGGCCTCGCGGCCGCGGGCGATCGCCTCGAGGATCGCGCCGCCGCGGCGCTTGATCACCGGGGGGTGCAGTCCCCGGATCTGCTCGAGGGCCGCGGTCGTGGACGGCTTGCGCTTCGCGAGCTCGACGAGCGCCGGGTCGGGCACGATCGAACCGACCGGGCGGTCGGCGGCGGCGGCGGTGCGCTCCCGCCAGGCCGCGAGCTCGCGGGCGACCGCACGGGCCCGCGGGTCGAGCTGGCCGACGCGCGGCAGCCGCTCCCAGGCGGTGTCGGGATCGCGCTCGTCGCTGGCCGACTCGAGCCGGCGACACTCCTCGCGCGCCCATTCCAGGCGGCCCGACGACTCGAGGCGGCGGCGGATCTCGTCCGCGAGCGCCAGCAGGTGGACGACGTCCTCGGCGGCGTAGCCGAGCTGCTCGGGAGTGAGCGGCCGGGCGTCCCAGCGGGTGTAGCT
>DATGKS010000010.1:0-30489 GCA_035294545.1 Solirubrobacteraceae bacterium
ATCGACCTCGTCGTGCTGCTCGACTCGCTGTCGGTCGCGGTCGCGTTCGTCGTCGCCGGCTCGCGCGTGTTCTTCGCCCTCGCCCGCGACGGCCTGCTGCCGCCCGTGATCGCGCGCACGAGTCGCCACGAGACGCCGCTCGGCGGCAACCTCATCATCCTCGCCGCCGGCATCGCCGCGCTCCTCTACGGCGGGCTCACGAAGTATGGCGACGCGGTCAAGCTGCCGAACAACATCGAGGCGTTCTCCATCAGCGCCGCCGCCGGCTCGTTCCTGATCGAGTTCGTGTACGGGATGCTCGCGGTCGCCGGGGTCGTCATCATCTGGCGCTCGTTCGCGGGCGGCGGGCGGCTGTGGCGGGTGCTGGTGGCGATCGCCGGCTTCGCCACGCCGGTGCTCGCCTACTACGGGTCGCTGCACCCGTTCCCGACCTATCCGAACAACCGCGGCCTGATCTTCGCGGGGGTGGCGGCGCTGATCGTCGTCGTGTGGTTCGCGGTGCTGTCGTTCACTCACGCGGATCGCATCCGGACGGCCGCCCGCAACGCCGACCAGCACGTCGGGGTCCCGCCGCTCGACGAGAACCTCGACTTCTCCCCGGCGCCCGGGACGCCGATCCCGTAGCGCCGGACCGGGGAATCGACTTCTCGCCGGCCCCCGGGACCCCGATCCCGTAGCGCCGGACCGGGGAGTCAACACCGCTTCGACAAATGACACGGCATTGCGCGCGGACGGGCAGCTGTGTCGATCGTTCCCGGGGGTCGGGAACGATCGACACAGCACCCCGGCTTGTCCTCGGTGTGTCGTTTGTTCCCGCCGCTCGGGCGCCGGTACGATCCGGCGCAGGTCCACCCGAACGAAGGGAATCGAGATGAGTCGTCGGCTCGGCATGCTCGCCGCCCTGATGCTGGTCGCAGGAGCCGTGGCCCCGGCGGCCGCGAGTGCCGCCCCGACGAGGAGGGCCGCGTCGTCCTCGACCGGTGTGTCGCCCGCGACCGCTCTGCCGTCCGCGACCGCCGCATCGGCGCCGACGCTCGGGCTGCGTCAGCGCTTCACCGAGGGCTTCGGCCGCGTGCGGCCGCGCACCGTCAGCTACGGCGGCGATCCGACGAGCCTCGTCGCCAGGGTGCACTGGCGCAGCTGGGGCGGCGCGCGGGCGTGGGGGACCGGCGTCGCCGACTGGGTGTGGCCTGGCTGGTGCGTCGCCTGCGGCAGCGAGGAGCTGCGGGCGACCGTCGTCGCGTTCGGCCTCTCGACATGCGCCGGCCACCCGGCCTACACGCATGTCGAGTGGTACTTCCCCGCGCGCGGGATGACGTTCTCGCCCCGGCTCGGGACCGAGAACCTCTGCCATCCGAGGGCGCGGACGCACGTCACCGAGCCGCCTCACGCCCATTGCGCGCCCGTGCGGATCCCCGGCGCCTACGTCGACAAGCTGCAGGTGTTCGGCTACGGGGTGCGCTGCCCCGCCGCTCGCGCGCTCGTCCCGCATCTCGACCTCCTCCGCCACTACGGGCATAACGCCCGCTTCCACGTCGGTCGCTGGTGGTGCGGCTCGGAGCTCTCGATGCAGTTGCACCGCATTCCCCCGCAGGACTTCTCCTGCGAGTCAGGCGACGACGACCAGTTCTGGTTCTCGGTCGCCCGCACGGGCTGACCGCGCGCGGCGGACGCGCAGGGCCGTGATTTCGCCGCCGGGCGACCGCGCCGGCCGGTTCGCTCCGCGACAGGCCGTCGGCGACGGGAGTCGTGTCGCGCTCGCGCGGCGACACGTCGTGCGGCGTTGACGGACGGCCGGCGCTGGCGTAGGGTCCGCCGCCCGGGCGGGGACCGACAGTGGAGAGGACGCAATGGGTGCCGTAGAACACGACGACGAGAAACGTCTCGCCGAGCTCGGCTACAAGCAGGACCTCGAACGCCGCATGAGCGGCTTCCAGAACTTCGCGATCTCGTTCACGATCATCTCGATCCTGTCCGGGGCGCTCACCCTGTACGGGACCGGTATCAACTACGGCGGGCCGTTGCAGCAGGCGATCGGCTGGCCGATCGTCTCGGTGTTCGTGATCATCGTCGGCCTCTCGATGGCCGAGCTCGCCTCCGCGTTCCCGACCGCCGGCGGCCTCTACTGGTGGGCCTCCCGACTCGGCGGGCCGGCCTGGGGGTGGTTCACCGGCTGGTTCAACCTCATCGGCCAGGTCGCGATCCTCGCCGGAATCGACTACGGCGCGGCGACCTTTACGACCGCGCTGGCGAACCTGTGGTTCCACTACTCCAACGACAGTCACCACGTCATGTACATGTACGCGGCGATCCTCGTCCTGCACGCGCTGCTCAACATCTTCAGCGTGCGGCTCGTCGCGTTCCTCAACCACGTCTCGGCGTACTGGCACGTGATCGGGGTGGCGGTGATCGTGGTCGTGCTGATCGTCGTCCCGAACTCCCATCAGTCGGTCGGCTGGGTGTTCTCCAAGACGGTCAACAACGCCGGCTTCGGTCACGCCCCGTTCTTCTTCATCTTCCTGCTCGGGTTTTTGCAGGCCCAGTACACCTACACCGGCTACGACGCCTCCGCGCACATGTCCGAGGAGACGCGCTCCGCGTCGCTCACCGCCGCCCGGGGCGTCGTCAACTCGATCCTCGTCTCGGCGATCGCCGGCTACCTGCTGATCATGGCGCTCACGTTCTCGATCAAGAACCTGAGCGCGGTCACGGCGGCCGGCGGCTTTGCGGTGATCACGCTGCTCCAGCAGGCGCTCGGCAAGGGCGGCGCCGAGGCGCTGCTGTTCATCGCGGTGATGGGCCAGCTCTTCTGCGGCATGTCGGCGGTGACCGCCGCCTCGCGCATGCTCTACGCGTTCAGTCGCGACCGCGCGACCCCGGGGTGGCGGCTGTGGTCGCGCCTGAACACGAGCCATGTGCCGTACCTTGGCGTGATTCTGATCGCGTGCCTCGCGTTCCTGCTCGCGCTGCCCGCCTGGAGCTCGCAGACCGCGTTCGTGTACGTCGCAATCACCTCGGTGGCGACGATCGGCCTCTACATCGCCTACATCCTGCCCGTCTACCTGCGCCTGCGCGCGGGCGACTCGTTCGACCCCGGTCCGTGGTCGCTCGGGCGCTGGTACCGCGTGCTCGACATCGTCGCGATCCTCTGGGTGATCTTCATCTGCATCCTGTTCATCCTGCCGACGACCGAGGCCGCGGTTCCATGGTCGAGCCAGTTCAACCTGAAGACGTTCAACTACGCTCCCGCCGCGGTCGGGATCGTGATCCTGCTCATCGGCAGCTGGTGGGTCCTGTCGGCGCGGCACTGGTTCAAGGGCCCGCTGCGCACGATCGAGGACGAGGAGACCCCGCCGCCGCTCGACGCGCTCCCCGACCTCGCATGAGTCCACGTACGAGCGCCGGACGCGCGCGAGACGGTCGAGCCGGCCCGGCCCGAGGCGCAAGCGGGGGCCGGGGAACCGCCCCCTCCGAGGCGCCCACGGGCATCCGAGCCGGCGGACGGCGCCGGGTCGCCACCCGCTGATGCCTCAGAGACCGGCGAACGGATTCTCGATCCGCACGCCCGCGTAGTCCTGCCCGTCGCTCAGATCCTCGGACAAGACCACGTTGCAGCCGAGTGCGCGGGCCGCTTCGATGATCGCGGCATCCCAGTAGGAGATGCGGAAGCGGGCGCGGGTGGCGAGCGCGGCTCGCATCAGGGGCTTGGTGATCTCCTTGACCTGGAAACGCATGAACGCCTCCACGAGCAGCAGCGCCTGCTCATGTGTGATCGCGTCCTGCCGGGTCTGTCGCGTCGCCTGGACGTAGAACTCCTGCAGGACCTGGATCGACAGGCCCAACCGGCGTTCGCGCAGGACGGCGTTCGCGCGCTCGCGCTTCGCCTGCTCGCCATCCTCACGGGAGATCGCGTAGAGCAGGACGTTCGTGTCAACGAACGGCGCGCTCATGCACCGCATCCCGGTCGAGCCGATCCCGGGCGCTGAACCGGACGATCTGTTCGGCGACCTCCTGTTGCTGCGCCTCGAGCCGACTGAACTCGGCCTCCTCGTCAGCGAGAGCGCGCAGGTACTCGGCCACGAGGGCGCTCAGCGACGTCCCCCGCTCCGACGCCCGGACCCGCGCTGCGCGGTAGACGCTGTCATCCACCGAAACGGTAATGTTCTTCACAGATTCACGGTATCACAGGGTCTGTGGGGATGATCCCATCGTC
Organism: Solirubrobacteraceae bacterium; assembly: GCA_035294545.1. Taxonomy (GTDB): domain Bacteria; phylum Actinomycetota; class Thermoleophilia; order Solirubrobacterales; family Solirubrobacteraceae; genus Palsa-465. The sequence continues at coordinate 4,214 of DATGKS010000010.1, forward strand.
TTTTTCCCCGCCGCTCAGACGAGCGACGGTGAGGCCGCGGTCTGCAGCGCCTCCACCTCGGCGGGGTCGGTGGCCGCGTCGTTGACGAGCTCGTTCACCTGGTCGAACGCGCAGATTCGCGCGAACGTCACGCGCCCGAGCTTCGAGCCGTCGGCGACGACCGTCACCCGGTCGGCGCGGGCGATGAGCGCGCGGTTCGTGCCGGCCTCGACCTCGTGGTGAGTCGTCAGTTGGGCGCGCGCCGAGATCCCGTCGACCGACATGAACACCATGTCGAGGTTGAGCCCCTCGAGGCTCGCCTCGGCGACCGGCCCGACGAGCGCGTCGGACTCGCGCCGGGCGACGCCGCCGTAGAGTGCGCAGCGATGAGCGTCACTGAGTCGGAGATCACCACCCAGCCCGAGATGTGGGAGCGGACCGCCGCGCTGCTGCCCACGGTCGCCGAGCGGCTGCCGGCGGCCGGACGGCGACTCGCCGTCATCGGCTGCGGCACGTCGTACTTCATCGCCCAGGCGATCGCGGTCCTCCGCGAGTCCGGCGGCGCGGGCGAGACCGACGCGTTCGTCGCCTCCGAGATGCCGGCGGGGCGCGCATACGAGGAGGTCCTCGCGATCTCACGCTCGGGTACGACGACCGAGGTCCTGCGAGCGCTCGAGGCGCTCCCGGGCGACATGCCCTCGCTCGTCATCTCGGCCGTCGACGACTCCCCGGTCGTACAAGCCGCGGGCGACAGTGTGCTCCTCGAGTTCGCCGACGAGCGCTCGATCGTCCAGACCCGGTTCGCGACGTGCGTGCTCGCGCTGCTCCGGATGCACCTCGGCGAGGACATCACGCCCGCTGTCGCGCAGGCTCGCGCAATGCTTCACGGCACGGACGGTGCCGGGTCACCGCCGCCGCCGGCGGAGCTGACCGGCTTCGAGCAGTTCGTGTTCCTCGGGCACGGCTGGAGCGTCGGCATTGCCGCCGAAGCGGCGCTCAAGTTCCGCGAGGCCTCGCTCTCCTGGGCGGAGGCCTATCCGGCGGGCGAGTACCGCCACGGGCCGATCAGCGTCGCCGGTCCACGCACGCTCGTGTGGCTGATCGGGCTGCGAGACGACTCGCTCGTCGCCGACATCGAGTCGACCGGGGCGACCGTGCGGCTGGGTGACCGAGATCCGATGGCCGAGCTCGTCGCGATCCAGCTGGCCGCGGCCGCGCTCGCGCAGGCGCGCGGCCTCGATCCGGATCGTCCACGGCACCTCCGGCGGTCGGTCGTGCTGTCCCCGCATTGATCGACGCGACACGGTGCGCAAAGCGAATGCTCCGTCCCGCGGAATCGTCTGCGCTCCGCCGGGCCGGGCGCGACCGGGCCGAGAGGAAGAGCTCGCTCTGCCCGGCCCGACGAAGTGCGGTTCACGGCGTTGACGCTCGCTCCCCGAGCGCGGCGAGGCGATGCATCTCATTGCGCAGGAGGGGGTAGAGGGCCCGATAGCCGGCGAACGTTTCCTCGTACGTCTGATGGACGGCGGGGTCCGGAGTCAGTTCCCGGGCAACCGTCGACCAGTCGAAATGCGTGGTGAGCTCGGCTGCGCGCGCGGCGAGCAGCGCGCCGCCGTAGCTGGCACCGATCGTCTGCGCGGGGATGATCTGCGGGCGTCCGGTGACGTCGGTGACGATTTGCGTCCAGAGGCCTCCCTGTGTGCCTCCGCCGACGGCGACGATCCGTCTCGGCGGTTCACCCGTGGCGTCGAAGACGTCGAGTATCTGTCGAACGCCGTACGCGATTCCTTCGTATGCCGCGCGCAGCAGGTGACCGCGGCGGTGGCGGAGCGTCAGGCCGACGATTACGCCGCGGGCCTTGGGGTCGAAGATCGGGGTACGCTCGCCGGCGAAGTAGGGCAACAGCACGAGCCCATCCGCGCCGGCGGGCACCGCGGCTGCCTCACGGACGAGCCTGTCGTAGGTCGTGCCACCGGTCAGGTCTCGTACCCAGTCGGCGAGGAGTCCGGAGCTCGACATGCCGGCCGCGAGCGTGTAGGAGCTCGGCCAGACCCCAGCGGTCTTCCACAACCCGTGCTGGGGCGCGGCATCGCGGGCGACTTGGACGAAGAACATCGTCGAGCCGTACATGAGCATCAGATCGCCTGGCGCACGCACGCCGGCGGACACGCTCTCTGCCCAAGCATCGACGGTGCCGGCGCACATCGGTGTGCCGGCGGGCACGCCGCTCTCGGCGGCCGCGCTGGCTGTCACCCGACCGACGGTCTCTCCGGGCCAGGCGAGCCGTGGCCGGTCGAGGCCCGCGGTGAGCTCCTCGAGCCAGGGCTCGTACCACTGATTGGTGGTGAGGTCGTACAGTGGATCGTTCTGGCTGGCGGTGTGGTGATCGAGGACGTACTCGCCGGTGAGTCGCGCCAGGATGTAGGAGTGCGCGGAATGCCAGCGCCGGGACCGTGACCACACGTCCGGTTCATGGCGAGCGACCCACAGGAGCTTTGGACCGATCGCCTGGCTGGAAAGCGCCTTGCCGGTCCGCCGGCGGATCCTGTCGGCACCGTAGCGGTCGGTGAGCTCGATGATCTCGGCCTCGGCGCGCATGTCGATGCCGTACAGGATCGCGGGGCGGGTTGGCCGATCCTGCGCGTCGCAGAGCACGAGGCACGGCCCGAGGCCTGAGACGCACAGCCCACAGATGACGCCCGGATCGCTCGCCTGAGCGAGGTCGCGCAGCACTGCGACCGTGGCGCTCCACCACTCCCGCGGGTCCATCTCGACGTGTGACGGTCGGGGGATCGAGACTCTCTGAGTCCGCGTCGCCGTCGCAACCACCGCCCCGTCGCCGGTCGCTGCCACTCCCTTGACCGAGCCGGTGCCGAGATCGACGCCGAGCACGAGCGGCTCCCCGACCGATACCCGGCGTGCGGTCATGCCCGACCCGAGGAGGCCCGGGTCCGGCGGGCGAGCGAGTCGACCGCGACGGCGACCAGGAGCACGCCACCCGTGATCATGAACAGGGCGGCGGAGCTGAGGTTGAGCAGGGTGAGCCCGTTGGTGATCGCGGTGATCACGAACACACCGAGCAACGCGGACACCGCCGAGCCGCGACCGCCGAACAGGCTCGTGCCGCCGATCACCGCGGCGGCGATCGCGTCGAGGTTGACATCACCGGCTCCCGACTGCTGGTTGGCGGAGGCGAGATAGACGGCGTTGAGGATGCCTCCCACGGCGGCGAACATCGAGCACAGCACGAACGCCGCGATGTACATGCGCTTCAGGTTGATGCCCGCGCGCCGGGCGGCCTCGGCGTTGCCGCCGATCGCATACATCGAGCGCCCGAACCGCGTTCGGGTGAACACGTACTCCATGACCGCCACCAGTCCGGCGAAGAAGACGAACATCCACCCGACGCCACGGTCTTGCGCAAGGTAGGCCACCAGGGCACATAGGCAGACGCCGAGGAGCACGCTTCGCGCGAGCAGGAAACGCAACGACTGAGCGGTCAGTCCCGCGCTCCGCCGCCGACGTGCCCGCTCCACCCCTGACGCCAGGAGCGCGACCGCGACGAGAATGGCGATCACGAACGCGAGGGGCTCGGGCACGAAGTCCCGCTGCGCGAAGTTGACGATCCCCGAGTTGAACGGGATGTTGATCGCGCCGATCGAGCCGAGCAGCTGCAATTGCAGGCCCTCGATCGTCAACAGGCCCCCGAGGGTGATGACGAAGCTCGGGATGCCGAGCCGCAGGTAGATCTGGCTGTAGATCAGGCCGATGAGGAGGCCGAACGCAACGCCGACGAGGATCGCCAGCGCGGCCGGCCAGCCGTGGCTGACATACAGCAGCGCGGTGATCGCCGCGGTCGCGCCGCTCACCGAGCCGACCGAGAGATCGATCTCGCCGAGCAGCAGGACGCACACGATCCCCAGCGCGATCGTGCCGGTCGGCACCGTCTGCAGCAGCAGGTTGACGATGTTGTCGGGCTGCAGGAACACGGAGTTCAAGCCCTCGAAGATCGCGCAGATGACAACGAGCCCGACGACCACCGGCAGCGCTCCCAGCTCGCCGGACTGCACCCGATGACGAAGGATGCGCAGGGCTGACCCGAGCCCCGGGTCAACGCCGAGGCGCTCGTCCTCGCGGTCGAGCGCGACGGGCGGTTGCTCCGGCTGTCCTGATGCCAAGTTCGGGGTGCTCATGGCGACGCGGTCTCCTCTCTCGTGGGGTCGGCGGTGCTTCGGGACGCGCCGGTGATCGCGGCGACGATCTCCTCATGAGTCGTTCGCCCGGCATCGAAGACGCCGTTGTTGCGCCCCAGCCTGAGGACGCACACCTCATCGGCGACCCGCATGACGTCGGCCATGTTGTGCGAGATCATCAGCACCGCATGACCGCGCTCGCGCAGGCGCTCGACGAGCCGCAGCACTTCCTCGGTCTGAGAGACCCCGAGCGCGGCCGTCGGCTCGTCGAGGATCACGAGCTTGGGGTCTCCGAGCAGCGAGCGGGCGATCGCCACCGCCTGACGCTGCCCGCCGGAGAGGCCCGCGATCTGTGTGCGGACGCTCGGGATCCGCGCCGAGAGCTCTCGCAGCAGCTCCCAGGCTCGCAGCTCCATGGAGACCTCGTCCAGCCGCCACGGCCCGCGCTCGTGCCCGAGGAACAGGTTCTCGACGACGTCGAGGTTCTCGCACAGGGCGAGATCCTGATAGACGGTCGCGATTCCCAGCTGCTGGGCGGTGGCGGGGCTATCGATCTGTACCGGCTGGGAATCGAAGATGATCTCGCCCGAGTCGGCGGCGTGAACTCCGGCGAGCACCTTGACGAGCGTCGACTTGCCTGCGCCGTTATCGCCGACAAGCGCCACGACATGGCTGGACGGAATCTCGAGATCAACGTCGGTAAGCGCCGCGACCGCGCCAAAGCGCTTGGAGACGGCGCGCAGCGACAGGATCGGACGCTGAGCGTCCGATCCTGTGTCATGCGTCGAAACGGTCATGGTCAGCCTCGATCCCTACAGGCCGAGCTTCTTGCAATCGGCCGCGTACGTCTTCGTGCACAGCTCCTTGACCGTTTGGAACCCCGGGTCGATCAGCTGCGACTTGATGTTCGCCCTCGTCACCACGTGCGGAGTGAACAGCTGTGCCGGGGTGCCGAACACCTTGGTGTGCGACGGCGGGGTCTTGCCGGTCAGAAAGTCATAGGCGGCGTTCGCGGCCGCGTCGGCCTCGATGTGGTAGGGCTTGTTGATCGTGTTGTACTGCTCACCGGCGATGATCAACTGGACGCCGGCGGTCGTGGCGTCGTTGCCGGTCACGGGGGGAATCGGATGCACATTCGCCGCCTTGAAGGCGGCCACTGCGGCGCCGCCCGTCCCGTCGTTGGCGGCGATCACACCCTTGATCTGGCTGTGGAAGCGGGAAATCTGACCCGCGACCCAGTTCTGGGCATCCGACGGAGTCCAGTCGGGCGTCGAGTACTCGGCAAGCACCTTGACCCCGGAGCCGGCGATGCCCTCGTGAATCCCCTGCTTGATCAGACCGGCCGCGGGATCGGTCGGCGAGCCGTTCACGATCAGGATCCCGCCCGTGTGCAGCTGTCCGGTCGCTCTGAGGTGAGCGATCTCCGACCGAGCGATGTCTCTGCCGATCGTCACGTTGTTGAACGACACGTAGAAGCTCGTATGCAGGTTGTTGAACGGCCGGTCATACGAGATGACCTTGATGCCCTGCGCCATTGCCTGGTTGACGGTGGACGCGATCGCGCTCGCGTTGACCGGGTCGACGACGATCACCTTGGCGCCCTGAGCGATGTCCGACTGCATCTCCTGCTGCTGGGCGTTCTGGTCGCCGTTCGCGTCCGCGTAGAGCACCTGGCAGCTCGGGCACAGGTGCTTCATCCGTTTCACGAACGACGGGTGGTCGTAGAGCACGTACCGCGGAGAGGCCTCATCCGGCATCAGGAACGCCACCTTCGCGCCCTTGGCCGAATGCCCACCACTTGACGCTGAGCTGGAGCTCGCGCCGCCGGGCGAGCCGGAGCTCGAGCCGCCTCCGGACCCGGACTTCGCGTTCCCGCACGCCGCCAACGCCACCGCGCCGAGCAGCGCGCCCAGCAGCAGCACGTACACTCTCACAGTTCGCCTCATCGCCTCACTCTCCCTTCGGTTGTGGCGTGCCGCGCCCGTCAACCGGGAATCAGCGACACCTTGATTGACCGCGACCCGTCACGAACGAGTTCCAGTCCTTCGCGGAACTGGCTGACGGGCAGCTGATGGGTACAGATGCGTCCCATCGGCAGACGGCCGGACTCGATCATCGAGATCGCCGCCGGCCAGCAGCGGGGACCGAGATGCGCGCCGCGCACGTCAAGCTCCTTGTCGTCGGAGATGACGCTCCAGTCGGTGCTCACGTCGTCCTTGAATACGCTGTACTCCACGAACGTTCCCTGCTTGCGCAGCAGCGAGAGCCCCTGCTCGACGGCCGATGGGTGACCGGTCCCCTCCAGGTACACGTCAGCGCCGTATCCATCGGTGAGGCGGTGGATCTCGGCGCTCACGTCGACCTCCGTGATGTTGAGAGCGAGATCGGCTCCGCAGGCTCGGGCGAGGTCAAGCTTGTGCTCGGCGAGGTCGAGGGCGACGACGCAGCCCGGGCTCTTCGCGGCGGCGCCGGCGACCATCCCGAGACCGATCGGTCCGGCGCCGGCGACGACGACGACGTCTCCGAACCGGATATCAGCCCGCTCGACGGCGTGAAGCGCGCATGACAGCGGCTCGACGAACGCGGCGTGCGCCGGATTCAGTTCGTGGCTGATGGTGTGGACGATCGCGCCGGCGGGATAGACCATGTACTCAGCCATCGCACCCGGGGTCCGGCGCCGGAATCCGTAGATGTCGTGCGGCCGGCACATGTGGTACTGGCCGCGCTCGCAGTAGCGACACTCCCAGCAGGGCACGATCTGCTCAGAAACGACGCGATCGCCGCGGCGGATTCCCCTCCGGCGGCTCGCCGCGTCGTCTAGTTCGACGACCTCGCCCACGAACTCGTGCCCGGGGATGACCTCGGTCTCCGCCCACGCAGGGCGTGTCTGGTCACCCCAGAACTTGCTCGCACCGTCAAAGCACTTCAGATCCGAGGCACAGATGCCGACCGCCTCCACGCGAACGAGAACCTCGCCCGGCCCGGGCTCCGGGACCGCCACCTCCTCCAGCCGGTAGTCGCGCGGACCATGGCACACAACCGCCTGCATCGTCGACTGCACAGTCGTCTCCTCTCTCGCTGTCCCGGGGACGGTACCACAGATCGGAACGGATGTCCAGCACAGATGTTCTGTGAACAGATGTTCACGCAGATCGGTTCTCGCCTATAGTGCTCGCATGTCGTCGGCGCGCTCTCGGTTCCCTCCTGCGCTCATGCAGGCGGCAGCGCGCCTCTACTACCTGCAGGACGCAACCCAGGCAGCGATCGCGAAGGAGCTTGGCGTCAGCCGGCCCACTGTGAGCCGCTTGCTCGCCGAGGCCCGCAGAGAGGGGATCGTGCGCATCGAGGTCCTCGAACCGGGAGATTCGGCAGGCCAGGCGCTTGGCGGTGAGCTTGCCGACGCTCTCGGCGTCGACGCGGTGCACCTGATGGCGGCGCCGAATTCGGGGGCGGCGCTCGCGGTCGAGCTCGGAAAGGCCCTGGCGAGTGCGGATCTCGGGCGGGGCGACGCGTTGGTCGTTTCCTCAGGCCGGTCGATCTACGAGGCAGCTCGCCAGCCGCTCCCCGAATTGCCCGGCGTCCTCCTGGCACCGATGATGGGGGGCGTCGACGAGCCCGAGGCCTGGTATGCGACGAACGAGCTCACGCGCCAGATCGCCGAGCGCGTCGGGGGCATCCCGGTGCTCCTGTTCGCCCCCGCACTGCCCGGGCCCCAACTGCGCGAGCGCCTCTTGGAGGATCCCGGGGTCCGACGAGTTCTCGAGCTGTGGCGGACGGCTCGCTGCGCGGTGATCGGTGTCGGTGCGCCGCTGATGGCCCGCACGACACTCCCGCAGTACGTCATCGAGCGCGCTGGAGCGCTGCGGGACGCGGTCGGCGACATCTGCGGGCGCTTCTACGACGCCGAAGGAAACGCGATCGCGTTTGACGGCGCCGAGCGCCTCATCGCCACAAACTTTGACGAGCTCCGCGCGATCCCCACGACCATCGCGCTTGCGGCGGGCGTGGAGAAAGCGTCGAGCATCGCCGTCGCCGCTCGAGCCGGCCTGCTCACCCAACTGATCACCGACTCCCGAACTGCGCACGCGATCCTCGACTGGCTCGCCTGAAACGCGGAGGTGGTGAGGGTCCCGAGCGCGTGCCCCTCGACGAGCTCTGGGAGGGTCGCGCTCGCGGCCGCCCCCTGTGCATGCGAAGGATTCGCAGGCGTTCGTGCCGGGGCCGGCGGCAAGCGGACCGTTTGGGCGACAATGGCCGCATGACCGCACTCGCCTCCGTCACCGTCGATACCGGCCCGCTCGCGCCGGACGAGATCATCGCGGTGGCCCGGGGGGACGCGCCGGTCGGCCTGAGCGACGCGGCGCTCGAGGCGATCGAGCGCTCGCGGGCGGTGATCGAGGAGCTCGGCTCCGAGGAGAACCCGCACTATGGGATCTCGACGGGCTTCGGGGCGCTCGCCACGAAGCACATCCCGGCCGAGCTGCGTGCCCAGCTGCAGCGTTCGCTGATCCGCAGCCATGCGGCGGGCAGCGGACCGGAGGTGGAGCGCGAGGTCGTGCGGGCGATGATGCTGCTGCGGCTCTCGACGCTCGCCACCGGCCGGACGGGCGCTCGTCCCGCGGTCGCGCGTGCGTACGCGGAGATGCTGAACGCGGGGCTCACCCCGGTCGTCCATGAGCACGGCTCGCTCGGCTGCTCGGGCGATCTGGCGCCGCTCGCGCACTGCGCGCTGGCGATCACCGGGGAGGGCCTCGTGCGGGGCGCGGACGGAGAGCTGCACGAGTCGGGCGCGGCGCTGCGGGCGGTGGGGCTCGAGCCGGTCGCGCTCGCGGAGAAGGAGGGGCTCGCGCTCATCAACGGGACCGACGGGATGCTCGGGATGCTCGTGTTGGCGATCGCGGACATCACCGAGCTGTTGGCGATCGCCGATGTCGCCGCGGCGATGTCGGTCGAGGGGCTGCTGGGGACCGATGCGGTGTTTGCGGCGGACCTGCAGGAGCTGCGTCCCCAGGTGGGGCAGGCGCGCTCGGCGGCGAACCTGCGGGCGCTGCTGGCGGACAGCGCGATCGTGGCCAGCCATCGCGGGCCGGAGGACACGCGGGTCCAGGATGCATACTCTCTGCGGTGCGCGCCACAGGTGGCGGGCGGCGCCCGGGACACGGTCGAGCACGCCGCGACGGTCGCGCGCCGCGAGCTCTGCTCGGCGATCGACAATCCGGTGGTGACGCTCGACGGCCGCGTCGAATCGAACGGGAACTTCCATGGCGCGCCGCTCGGCTACGTGCTCGACTTCCTCGCGGTCGTGATCGCGGACGTCGCCTCGATGTCCGAGCGGCGCACCGACCGGTTCCTGGACCCGGCGCGCAACGCGGGCCTGAACCCGTTCCTCGCCGACAACCCCGGCGTCGACTCGGGATTGATGATCGCCCAGTACACGCAGGCGGCGATCGTCTCTGAGATGAAGCGACTCGCGGTGCCGGCGAGCGTGGACTCGATCCCGAGCTCGGCGATGCAGGAGGATCACGTCTCGATGGGCTGGTCCGCGGCGCGCAAGCTGCGCCGTGCGGTCGACGGACTGCGGCGGGTGCTGGCGATCGAGCTCCTCACCGCCGCCCGGGGGATCGAGCTGCGCGCTCCCCTGCAGCCCGCGCCCGCGACCGGCGCGGTGATCGCCGGGCTCCGCGACGCGGGGGTCGGCGGCCCCGGACCCGATCGGTTCCTCGCCCCGGAGATCGACGCCGCCGTGCGGTTCATCGCCGACGGCGGCGCCCGCGCCGCCGCGGAGTCGGTCACGTCGCTGCTCTGACCGTCCGTCGATGCACCCGGTCCTCGCCGCCCTGCGCCAGCGTCCCCCGGACGCGCGCCTCGCGCTCGTCGTCGAGGGCGGCGGCATGCGCGGCGCGGTCACCGGCGGGATGGCGCTCGCGCTTGACGAGCTTGGCCTCGCGCACAGCTTCGACGCCGTCTACGGCGCCTCGGCAGGAGCGCTCAACGCGCTCTGGCTCGTGAGCGGGAGGGCCGGTCATGGGATCCGCACCTGGACCGACGCGGGCTGGCTGGCGACGCTCATCCGCCGCCGGCGGCTGCTGCGCAGGCGCCCGGTCATCGACGTCGACGGCCTCGTCCTGCGCCGCTACGAGACGCTCTCGCCGGGCCTGTACGAGGCGCTGCTCGCGGCGCCGACCGAGTTCCACCCGCTCGCCACCGATGTCGCCACCGGACGCGCGGTCGACCTCCACCCGGAGATCCGCGACGTTGCGACGCTCCGCACGGCGCTCCGCGCGAGCTCGATGCTGCCGCTGCTTGCCGGCCCGCCGGTGGCGCTCGGCGGACGGCGGTTGCTCGACGCCGGACTGTCGGCGGCGATCCCGATCCGCGCGGCGCTCGCCGACGCGGCCACCCACGTGCTCGTGCTTCGCTCCCGCCGCGCGGGCGAGACGACGCTCCCGCCGCGCGGGGCCCGGGCGCGCCTCACCGCCCGGATGCTCGCGCGAATCGATCCGCAGGTCGCGCTCGCGTGGACGGCGCGGGCGCCGGCGGAGCTGGAGGACGAGGCGCTGCTCGAGCGCCACATGGCCGACCCCACGCTCACGCCCCACATCCTGCAGCTGCGGCCCGCCCCGGGATCGCCGGTTCCGGGCCGCCTCGAGCGCGACATCGGCGTCGTCGCCGGCGGCTTCGAGGCGGGCCTGCGAGCGGCCCGTGAGGCGCTCGCGCCGCTCGCCGGCGTGGTGGCGGATTGACCGCGGCCGCGCGCCGACGTCGTCGCGGACTGACGGCGGCGGCGGGGGCGAATCGACCCGGTGGTCGCAGGGCGATTGCGAATCGGCTCTGCCGGATAGAGCCAGCACATGACGAAGATCGCGGTCACCGGAGGCAGCGGCAAGGCGGGTCGCGCCGTCGTCTCCGATCTCAAGAGCCAGGGGCACGAGGTGCTCAACATCGACCTCCACCCCTCCCCGGAGTCCTACCACTACCCCGACGGCGCGCCGGTTCCGTTCCTGCGCGCGGACCTCACCGACTACGGCGAGGCGCTCGAGGCGCTCGCCGGCGGCGAGTCATTGCCCGGAATCGAGGCGGTCGTCCATCTCGCTGCGATTCCGGCGCCGCACATGGCCGCGCCGGAGCGCATCTTCCACGTCAACACGGTGAGCACGTACAACGTGTTCAGCGCCGCCTGGCGGCTCGGCCTGGAGCGGGTCGTGTGGGCCTCGAGCGAGACGACGCTCGGTCTGCCGTTCGACACGCCGCCCGACTACGCGCCGGTCGACGAGCAGCACATGCGTCCCGAGACGAGCTATGCGCTCTCCAAGGACGTGGGCGAGGAGATGGCGCGTCAGTTCAGCCGCCGCAGCGGCATGCCGATCATCGGGCTGCGCTTCTCGAACGTGATGATTCGCGAGGATTACGCGCGCTTCGAGAGCTGGCAGGACGACCCGCACGTCCGCAAGTGGAACCTGTGGGCCTACGTCGACGAGTCGCACGTCGCCGAGAGCGTCCGCCGGGCGCTCGCCGCGGACATCCCCGGCTACGACTCGTTCGTGATCGCCGCCGCCGACACGGTCATGCGCCGGCCGAGCCGCGAGCTCATGGCCGAGGTGTTCCCGGGCGTGCCGCTCGCCGACAGCGTGAACGGCAACGACACGCTGCTCGACATCTCGCACGCCCGGGAGGTGCTCGGCTACGACCCGCAGTTCAGCTGGCGCGACCTCGACTCGGGCGGCTGAGAAGGTCAGCCGCCGCAGCCGACCCAGGCGCTCGCGCCCTGGTGCTCGTAGATGACCTGCGCGCAGGCGTCCTGGCCGGCCGGCGTCGACAGGTCGCAGCCGTAGGCGGCGGCGGTCGAGGGGAGGATCTGGTAGCGCCCCGTGGCGCCCGTCGACGGGTTCGTGTTGTCGGGGCCGGTCGAGTAGTTGCTGCCCGACTCCGACGCGCACGCCGGGACACCGGCGGCGCCGGCCGCCGGCCCGACCGCGGAGCCCACGGCGCTCGAGCCGGCGCTCGCCGGGCCGGTCGCGCCCGTCGCGCCGAGCATCCGCTCGAGCACGCCGAGCGAGGAGACCGTCTCCGCGTCGCTCGGGCGCTGACCGTTCCGCAGCCCGAGGCGGACGATGTTGCGGCCGGGCACGCGCGCCCCAAGCTCGCGGGCCACGCGGTGGTAGGCGTGCTCGTAGGCGCGGGCATGGGCGCGCGTCGTCGGCTTGGCCGCGGCGACCGCGGGCACGGCGGCGGCGGTGGTGAGGACGGCAAGCGAGGCCGGGTACAGGGGACGTTTCATCGTGAGGGAACCTCCTGGTGCGCATCCGCCGGGCCATGGGGTTCGGCGGGAGCGGCGGCGCGGGCGCGGGCCCGCGATCGTTCGGGTGGTGGCCTGCCGCTGTGCGCCTGATGCGCAGGTGATCGCAGGCCGCTGTGTGAGCGAGTCGCCCACGTTATCGGCGGCGATCGGAGAGCTTGTGTGACCTGGGTCACGGCGGGTTGGCGTCCAACACATCGGCCGCCCCTCCGTCGGGGTGCGGCGCGCGGGCCCTCGTCCCGCCGGCGCCCCGGCACCTCCGTCAGACCGGGATCGCCCAGTAGTCCTCGGTGATCACCGGCTCGAAACCGAGCGAGGTGTAGAGGCGGAGCGCCCGGTCGTTCTCGACCGCGACCTCGAGGCTCACCGTGCGGGCGCCACGCCCGCGCAGCTCCCGGCACGCGCGGCGCAGGGCGTCGCGCCCGATCCCCTGCCCGCGCCGGCGCGGCTCGACGGCGAACCCATACACCGAGCCGCGCTCGCCGGTCAGCGAGGTCCAGAGCGTGCCGACGACCTCGACGTCGCGCTCGAACACGAACGTGCGCCTGCCCTCCCCGGCGAGCCGCTCGCCCACGTCGGGCGGCGCGTAGCCGAACCCGGAGCTCATGAGAGCGGTGATCGCCGGGACGTCGCGGCGCTCCGCGATCCGCATCGAGAGGCGCGGGTCACTCGGCCCGTCCGCCGGCTCGCCGCGGAGCACGAGCGCATGCTCGGAGTGCTCGAGCCGGCCGCCGTGTCGCTCGGCGAGCGCCCGTCCGCCGGCCGATCCGCGCGGGACGATCAGCAGGGGTGCGCGCGCGCCGGCGGCCGCCGAGAGCTCGAGCGCCCGCTCGAGGAGCCGGCCGCCGATCCCGCGCCGGCGGTGGTCGGGATCGACCATCCCGGCGAGCTCGAGTTGCGGCGCCCCGTGCGCGTATATGCCGATGAACCCGACAAGCGTCCCCTCCTCCCAGGCGAGCACGTCCTCGGTGCGCCCGCCGGCCCGCCGTCGCAGCTGACTCAACTCGAGCTTGAGCCGCCCCCCGTCATGCGCGACCACCCGGCGCTCGAGCGCCGCGATCGCCTCGAGCTGCGCGGGGGAGAGGCCGCGTGCCGGCTCGATGTCGGTCACGCGCCCTCTCGCCGTTCCTCAGCTTGCGGACACGACCCCGCTCAACGCACGCAGCTTGTGGACACGACCCCGCTCACCGCACGGTCACCGGCACGCTGCGGCTGTAGATCGTCGTCCCCGCGACGCCCACCGGCAGCGCGAGCTCGGTCGCCGGGTACGTGTAGGCGAGCCGCACCGCGCCGCTGGCGGTGAAGCGGTGGTGGGTGGTGAAGTATCCGGTGCTCCGGTTCACCGTCACCGTCGCGAGCGTCTGCCAGGAGCCGCCACGGCGCTGCTGGAGCTCGACCCGCTGCGGCGTCCTCGTCGCCGAATAGGCGGCGGGAGCGGGCCGCGCCCCGCCCCAGATGTACGCGTTCTGGCCCTTGCGCAGGCGCTGCGTGGGCATCCAGATCGGCAACCGGTAGGCGTTGAGGGTCGCCTTCGGCGCGCCCCTGTCGGTGAAGAGCCCGCTTGCGAACAGCCCCACGTTCTTCAGCTTCGCCGGGTCGTTGAGCAGGTACTGGGCGTAGCTGGCGATCCACGGCCGGCGGTAGCTCAGGTACTCGGACTCGTTGAGGTAGATCGCCGCCTGCTGCGGGGACGGGTAGGGCTTGCCGCCCTTGTTCGTCTGCGGCGGGCTCGTCACGTAGCCGAACTCGGTCGACCAGATGCCGTAGTGGCGGGTGTGATGCCAGGCGCCCGTTGCCCGTGCGAGCGTCGACTCGAGCCGGCCGAGCACCGGGAACGGGAAGTCGTTGCTCGGGATCGAGCTCGCCTTCGCGGTCGGTGTGTAGTGCGAGGCGTAGGGGTGCATCGCGAACGCGCTCGCGTGAAACAGCGCCGGGTTCTGGCGCACGAAGGCGCGCCGCCCGCCGGCGCTCGTCGGGCAGCCGGCGACCGACGCGGCGCGGCCGGTGAGCGGCCGGTAGGCGGTGTTCAGGCAGTAGAGCGTGCGCACATACGTCGCGGGCGCCGAGATCGACACCTGTCCGGGCAGGCCGAACGGGAGCCTGCGGGTCACGTGGAATGGGCCCTTGCCGTCGGGCGCGAGCTCGCCGAACAGGATCGTCGCGCCCTTCGCGGTCCGCTCGAGCGCGCTGTAGCCGGAGCGCAGCAGCGCGCGGTAGTAGCGGGGGGCCTGCAGGTAGCCGGCCGACTTCTTCGTCGCGCCGATGTTCTGCGGGCCGAGGTCCTGGCCGTTGTTCGGCTCGTTCCAGATCGAGTACAGCGACACCTTCGGCAGCGGCTCGGACGCCCCCTCGGGGGTGTAGTGCCCGCTGTAGCGGGTGGCGACCGCGCGGACGAACCGACCGTAGTCGGCGGCGTTCGGCTCCCACCCGTAGTGGTTCTTCAGGTAGTGGTTCGGGACGTTCCTCGCCTCCGCCCAGCGCGGCGGCGCGCCGACGATGTCGAGGTCGACCCGGATCCCCTCGGTCCGCGCGGCCCTGACGATCGCATCCCACTGCGCCCAGCCGCTCGCCGGGTAGGCCCCGGGGCTTGCGGCGTTGAAGCGCGGCGCGCGCCTGGAGTTCGCGCGCGGGGCGATCGTGTACCAGTTGAGGAGCACGCGGACGGTGTTCGCGCCGGCTTCCTTCATACGCGCGAGGTCGGACCCGGGATCCTGGTTGAGCGCCACCCCGTCCTGGATGAGCGCCACCTGCCTGGTCGAGGCGGCGGCGGGCGTGGCGTGAACGGCGAGCGCGGCCGTCGCCGCGCCGGAGAGTGAGACAAGCCACGCGCGCGCGCGGCCGTGCAGATGGATCCGGGTCATGAGACAGTCAACATCCCCTGGCAGTCGAAGTTGCGCGCAGGCACGGTGTCCAGGCCGTCCCCTGCGCAAGGTGAGCGGCGCCGTAGGTTACGCTCCCGAGCCGATGCGGGCGCGCAGGTTCATCGCGATCGTCCTCGCGGCCCTCGTCCCGGCCGCGCTGAGCGCATGCGGCGGGTCGCCGCACGGCCTCGCCTCCAAGGATCCGCAGGCGATCGTCGCCGCCGCCACCCGGGCGATCGAGCACGTGCGCTCGGTGCGCGTGTCGGGCACCGTCGACGAGGGCTCGCGCCGCGACGAGATCCGCTTCGACCTGCGGCTGCTGCGCGGCCGCGGCGCGACCGGCCGGGTGGCCGAGCACGGCCTCGCGTTCCGCATGGTGACGCTCGGCGACACCGCCTACGTGCAGGGCACGCCCGCCTTCTGGCTTCAGTTCGGCGGCACGAATGTCGCCGCGCAGCTGCACGGCCGCTGGCTTCGCGCCCCGGCCGACCATGGGGACTTCGCCTCGTTTGCCTCGCTCACGCGCGCCGGCACGCTCATCGCCCACCTGCTCCAGGGCCACGGTGCGCTCAGCAAGGGCACGACGAGCACGATCGACGGCCGCCGGGTGATCGCCGTCCACGACGCGAGCCGCCAGGGCACCCTGTATGTCGCGACGAGCGGCCCGCCGTATCCGATCCGCCTCGTCAACGCGTCCAGCGACGGCGCTCGGATCGACTTCGGCGGTTTCGACGCGCCCGTCCGATTGCGGGCGCCCGCCCGGTCGGTGAGCGTCTTCTCGCTGCGCGGGTAGCCTTCACCGGACGCTCCGGTGTGGGCGGGCCCCGCGGAGGGCGCCGCCGGCCGACCTCCGGCAAACCCGGTTCCGCGCCTGCGAGAGTGTGTGGGTAGCGATGAGTGCTCTGCAGATGTCGAGGTCGGTCGTCGCCGCGATCATGCGGGCGCTGCAGTGGATGTGGCGGCGCGTCCAGAGGCGGGTCGTGCATGTCGTCGGCGGTCCGGCACGCACCCGGGTGGTCGTGCTCTTCGCCGGCGTGCTCGCGCTCTCCAGCGCGCAGATCTCGACCGTCGGCGCGGTCGCTCCGCAGCTCACGACCTCGCTGCATCTCGACAACGCGAAGATCGGCCTGCTCAACTCGGTGACGCTGCTCGTCGCCGCGGTCGCGGTCATCCCGGTCGGCCTGATCGTCGACCGGCTGAGGCGGATCCCGATGCTGTCGATCTCGATCGTGCTCTGGTCGGTGGCGACGATCCTCGGGGCGGTCGCCGACTCCTACCACACGCTCCTGCTCACCCGGGTCGTGCTCGGGGTCGTCTCGGCGACCGCGGGCCCGGCGATCGCCTCGCTCACCGGCGATTACTTCCCGTCGGTCGAGCGTGGGCGCGTGTACGGCTACATCCTCACCGGCGAGATCCTCGGCACCGCCGTCGGCTTCGTCATCTGCGGAAACGTCGCCTCGCTGTTCGGCTGGCGGGGCGCGTTTTGGGTGCTCGGCATCCCGGGCTTCTTCCTCGCGCTCTCGCTGTGGCGCACGGTGCCCGAGCCTCGGCGCGGCGGTCACGACCGCCTGGAGCGAGGGGTCGTCGACCTGCGCGACCACCCGACGCGCGTCCCGACCGAGGTCCGCGCCCCCGGCGAGGAGGACACGGCGCGCGATCTCGCCTTCCAGATGGCCGAGGACCAGGGCTACCAGCCGGACCCGAGGCTCGTTCTGCGGCGCGATCCCGACCGCATGTCGCTCGCCGACGCGGTGCGTTACATCCTCAGCATCCCGACGAACCTGTGGCTGATCATCAGCTCCGCGCTCGGCTACTTCTTCTTCTCGGGCCTGGAGACGTTCGCCACCGTGTACGTGCGCGGGCGCTTCGATGTCGGCCAGGGGGAGGCGACGCTCGTGCTCGGGGTGCTCGTGATCGGCGCGATCGTCGGCACGCTCGCCGCGGGTCCGGTGTGCGACGCGCTCACCCGTCATGGCCGCCTCGCCTCGCGCGTGTGGGTCCCCGCCGTCTGCAACGGCGGCGCCGGCGTGCTGCTCATCCCGGCGTTCCTCAGCTCGTCGCTGTCGAGCGCGACCCTGTTCTGCTTCCTCGGCACGGCGCTGATCGCGGCCGCCAACCCGCCGCTCGACGCCGCGCGCCTCGACATCATGCCCTCGGGCCTGTGGGGCCGGGCCGAGTCGACCCGCACGTTCCTGCGCTCGATCGCGCAGGCGCTCGCGCCCCTCGCGTTCGGCGCGATGGCGGACCTGATCGCCGGGTTCAGCCCCCAGCGCGCGCCCGTCGGCACGCACACGGGCAGGATCGCGCCCGGGACCGCGACCGGCCTCGAGGTGAGCTTCCTCGTGATGCTGCTTGCGCTCTTCGCAAGCGCCTGGTTCCTGTGGCGGGCGCGCTCGACCTATCCGCGGGACGTCGCCACCGCGGCCGCCGGCTTCTCTCCGCTGCGTGGGCACGCCGAGCCGGCCGCCGAGGACGTCGCTTTCGGTGCGGGCGGCCGACGGCAGTCGCGGGCCGCCGCGCGCGACCGCGCGCGGGAGGCCGGCGCGGAGGTCGCGGTCACCGACATGCGCGTCTCCGAGGACCCGACGCTCGTGCGACGGCCGGCCGGAGGGGCGGATCCCACCGTTGTGCAACGGCCGCGCGGGGGCGAGGACGCGACCGTCGTGCAGCGGGGCGGGCCAACCGAGGGCGCGACCGAGGTGCAGCGGGGCGGGACGGCCGAGGGCGTCACGGAGGTGCGGCGCCCAGGCGACGGCGAGGACGACACCGAGCCGCTGATCCGGCCCCGGTGACTGGACCCTCGAGCCTGCCGAGCGACCGAATGATCGCGACCCCCCACACGACCGCGGCGCTCAACGGTGGGATGTCGGTGTCGTCGCTGAGCTGCCGCACGCCCCCCGAGCTCGGCGCTGCCCCGTCGAGCGCCTCGCGTCGAGGGGCCCGCCGAGCT
The DNA here is from genome assembly GCA_035294545.1 of Solirubrobacteraceae bacterium. GTDB lineage: Bacteria > Actinomycetota > Thermoleophilia > Solirubrobacterales > Solirubrobacteraceae > Palsa-465. The sequence goes on from DATGKS010000010.1 coordinate 22,493, forward strand.
CAGCGCTGCCCGTAGACGTTCTGGTAGCGCTCGTAGAGCTTGTCGATCGCCTCGGAGGGGATCGGCAGCGGCTCGCCGAGCTGGCGGGAGATGTGGACGGTGCGCGCGACGTCCTCGCACATGACCGCCGCCTTGACCGCCTCCCGCGGGTCGTCGCCGACGGCGAACACGCCGTGGTTCTGCATGAGCACGGCGCGCGAGCGGTGGTCGCGGAGCGTCTCCACGACACCCTCGCCGATCTCCTCGCCGCCGATGAGCGCGAACGGCCCGACCGGGATCGGACCGCCGAACTCGTCGCCCATCGCCGTGAGCACGCACGGGATCGCCTCGCCGCGCGCCGCCCACGCCGAGGCGTACGTCGAATGGGTGTGGACGACCCCGAGCACGTCGTCCATCGAGCGGTAGATGAACCCGTGCGAGGCGGTGTCGCTCGACGGGGCGTAGTCGCCCTCGATCACCGAGCCGTCGAGCGAGCACACGACCATCGACTCGGGGGTGAGGTCGTCGTAGGAGACGCCGCTCGGCTTGATCACCATCAGGTCCTTGCCGGGGATCCGCCCCGACACGTTGCCGGCGGTCCACACGACGAGGCCGTAGCGCACGAGCTCCGAGTGGAGCGCGCACACCTCGGCACGCAGCAGCGCCACCGTGTCGCGCAGCGAGGGGGGCACTCTCTTCATCCTGAATCACCTCGTGTTCCGGCGGCCGCGCGTCCCGCGGCTCGCCGATCGTCAGTCCCTCGCCGAATCTCCGGGCACCTCCACTCCGCGCACGCGCCCGCGGATCGCGTGCAGCCGGTGCATCACCTCGTTGGCTCCGCGCCCGAAGTAGTCGTACAGGGTCGTGTACTCAGCGTAGAGCTCATCGTAGGCGGCGGCCCGCGTCGGGTCGGGCGTGTAGGCGTCGCGATGCCGCCCGCCCATCGCCTGCGAGGCCGCCGGCACGTCGCGATGCACCCCCGCGGCGACGGCGGCGTGGATCGCGGAGCCGAGCGCCGGCCCCTGGTCGGACCTGATGACGCTCAGCGGCCGGCGGCACACGTCAGCGTAGATCTGCATGAGCACCGGGTTCTTGAGCAACCCGCCCGCGACCACGAGCTCCTTGACCGGCACGCCCGAGCGCTCGAAGTTCTCGATGATCTCACGCGTCCCATAGGCGGTCGCCTCGAGCAGCGCCCGGTAGATCTCGGGCGGCCGCGTCGCGAGCGTGAGGCCGACGATGACCCCGCTCAGCGTGTGGTCGACGAGCGTCGAGCGGTTGCCGCCCATCCAGTCGAGCGCCACCAGGCCGTGGGCGCCGACCGGCTGGGCCGCCGACTCCTCGGAGAGCAGCTGATGCACGGAAATGCCGCGGGCGTGGGCGCGCTCGTGGTAGCGGCGGGGCACGCCGTGCTCGACGAACCAGCCGAAGATGTCCCCGACCGCGCTCTGCCCGGCCTCGTAGCCCCAGTAGCCGCTCGTGATCCCGTCCTTGACGACGCCGCACATGCCCGGCGCCTCGGCCAGCCGCTCGCCGTTCATCACATGGCACGTCGAGGTGCCCATCACGGCGACGAGCATTCCCGGGTCGATCGCCTGGGCGGCCGGCGGCGTCACGTGCGCGTCGACGTTGCCGACCGCGACCGCGATCCCCTCGGGCAGGCCCGTCCACCCGGCGGCCTCGGCGGTGAGCCCGCCGGCCCGGTCGCCGAGCTGCGAGATCGGGTGCGCGAGCTTCGCCTCGGCGAACGACGTGAACTCGGGGTTGAGCGCCGCCAGGTACTCGCGCGACGGATAGCGGCCGTCCTGGAGGAGCTCCTTGTAGCCGGCCGTGCACGCGTTGCGGGTCTCGACCCCGCACAGCTGCCACACGATCCAATCGGCACCCTCGATGAACCGCTCGGCGCGCGCGTAGATCTCGGGGTCCTCCTCGAGGATCTGCAGACCCTTGGCGAACGTCCACTCCGAGGAGATCAGCCCCCCGTAGCGGGCGATCCACGGCTCGTGGCGCTCGTGCGCGAGACGCGTGATGCGGTCGGCCTGCGGCTGGGCGGCATGATGCTTCCACAGCTTCGCGTAGGCGTGCGGGCGGTCGGCGAATTCCTCGAGGCGGCACAGCGGCGTCCCGTCGCGGAGCGTGGGGAGCACGGTGCAGGCGGTGAAGTCGATGCCGATCCCGACGACCTCGCGCGGCGAGACCCCGGCGGCCTTGACGGCGGCGGGCACGGCGTGGCGCAGCACGTCGACGTAGTCCTCGGGGTCCTGGAGCGCCCAGTCGGGCCCGAGCCGCCGGCCTCCGACGGGCAGCGTCTCCTCGATGACGCCGTGGCGGTACTCGTGGACGGCGGAGCCGAGCTCCTCGCCGTCGGACGTGCGCACGACGAGCGCCCGGCCCGAGAGCGTGCCGAAGTCGATCCCGATCACGTACTGGTCGCTCATCGCGTTCCTCGGTCGGAGCTTTCGCCGCCGGGACCGCCGTCGTGGTCCTGACCGGGTTCCGAGATGCCGGCGCCGGCGCGTTCGGGGGGCGCGGCCGTCGACGCCCGGACGACGAGCTCGGCCGCGAACGCGGGCGGGCGGCCGGCGCCGCCGATCGCGAGCTCGACCGCCGCCTCGGCCATCGCCTCGATCGGCATGCGCACGGTCGTGAGCCCCGGGACCGCCGAGGCGGCGAGCGGGATGTCGTCGAAGCCGGTCACCGACAGGTCCTCGGGAACCCGCAGGCCGCGCGCGGCGGCCTGGTGCAGGACGCCGAACGCGAGCAGGTCGGTCGCCGCGGCGACCGCCGTCGGCGGTCGCGGGCCGTCGAGGAGCGCGTCGAGCGCGGCGGCGCCGTCCTGTGCGGTGTTGCGGACGGTGACGGGCTGGTCGCCCCACTCCCGGTAGGCGGCGAGCCGCTCGGCGACATCGGCCTTCTCCGGGTCGCCGACGAACGCGATCCGCTCGTGTCCGAGCTCGGAGAGGTGGCGGAGCGCCATGCGCATGCCGCCGGCGTTGTCGACGGAGATCGCCGCGAAGCGGCCGTCGCCCGCCCCGCGCCACAGCTCGATCACGGGTCCGTCGACTGAGGCCAGATCCTGGAGCAATCCCGGCTCCTCGCGGACGTCGCCGAGGAGCACGATCGCGTCGCACTGCCGCGCCTCGAGCACCGCCGCAAGCGCGAGCGCCTCCTCGGCGCGCTCGCGCGCGTGGCCGAGCACGACGCTGTAGTCGCGCCGGCGCGCGTGACGGGAGAGCGCGTCGATCGCAACCGCGAAGAAGGGGTCGGTGACGTCCCGGACGATCGCGCCGATGAGCATCGTCGGCGCGCCGCGCAGCCCGCGCGCGAGCGGATTCGGCCGGTAGTTGAGGCGGGCGGCGGTGTCGAGCACCCGCGCGCGCGTGCTCTCCGAGATCGGCACCGCGGGGGGCGCGCCGGACAGGACGCGCGAAACTGTGCTCTGCGAGACCTTCGCCACCTCGGCGACGTCCTTCATCGTGACGTGGCGCGGCCGCTCGGCCACGGTCACAGACCGCGCGCGAGGTGGTAGTAGGCCATGTTCCATCGCAGCTCCTTGACGAGCTCGGAGATGCGGGTGTCGGCGTCGATCGTGATCAGCTCGGTGCTGAGCATCTCGGCGAGGTCGGTGAGGACTTCGATTCCGAGCGCGGCCGTGTAGACGGTGTGGTGCGGGCCGCCGCTCAGCAGCCACGCCTCCGCGGCGGTCGCGAGGTCCGGCTCCGGCCGCCAGAGCGCCCGCGCCACCGGCAGCCTCGGCAGGTCATGCTCGGGCGTGACGACCTCGATCGTGTTCGCGACCAGCCGGTAGCGCTCGCCGAGGTGGAGCATCCCGATCACGACCGCAGGGCCGGGCGCCGCCGTGAACACGAGCCGCACGGGATCCTCGCGGTCGCCGATCCCGAGCGGGTGGATCTCGCAGCGGATCGGCCCGTCGGCGATCGACGGGCACACCTCGAGCATGTGGGAGCCGAGCAGCCTCGCCTCCGCGGGCGAGCCGCCGTCGGGCCCGAAGTCGTACGTGTAGTCCTCCATGAACGAGGTGCCGCCCGGGAGCCCCTCGGCCATCACCTTGAGGATCCGCAGGAGCGCCGCCGTCTTCCAATCGCCCTCGGCGCCGAACCCGTAGCCGGCCGCCATCAGCCGCTGGGAGGCGATGCCCGGCAGCTGCCGGAGCGGGCCGAGGTCCTCGAACGTGTCCGTGTACGCGGTGGCGCCGCGCTCGTCGAGAAATGCGCGGATCCCGAGCTCGATCCGCGCCGCGTCGCGCAGAGACGAGTGGCGCTCGCCGCTGCGGCGCAGCTCCGGCACGACCTCGTAGGCGGACTCGTACTCCCCGCAGAGAGCGTCGACGTCGGCGTCGGGGACCTCGGCGACCGTCTCGCCGAGCTCGCTCACGCCGTACGTGTTCACCGACATGCCGAAGCGAAGCTCCGCCTCGACCTTGTCGCCCTCGGTGACCGCGACGTCGCGCATGTTGTCCCCGAAGCGGATGACGCGCAGACTGCGCGCCTCGGCCAGCCCCGCGGCGGCTCGGCTCCAGCCGCCGATCCGCGCCTGGACGTCGGACTGCGACCAGTGACCGACGACGACCTTGCGCGGCATCCGCAGGCGCGTCTGGATGAACCCGAACTCGCGGTCCCCGTGCGCGGACTGGTTGAGGTTCATGAAGTCCATGTCGATCTCCGCCCACGGCAGCGCCCGGTTGAACTGCGTGTGGAGGTGGAGCAGCGGCTTGGAGAGCGACGCGAGGCCGGAGATCCACATCTTCGCCGGCGAGAACGTGTGCATCCACGCGATGACGCCGATGCAGCGCTCGTCGGCGCTCGCCTCGATACAGGCCGCGCGAATGTCGTCGGCCGTGGTGAGCACCGCGCGATGGACGATCGGGACCGGGATCGCGTCCGATCCGTCGAGCGCCGCCGCCACCTCGCGAGACTGCGCGTCGACCTGCGCGAGCGTCTCCTCTCCGTACAGGTGCTGGCTGCCGGTGAGGAACCACAGCCGCTTGTCCGCGAGTCCGCTCATCCGCACTCCCTGCCTACCCAGTTCACGTGCACCCTCCCGAGATTGTCGGCGAAATCGATTGTAGGCAATCGTATGCGCGGCGCGTGCCGGGCGGTTGGTCAGCCGGCGCGAGGCGCGCTGGGGGCGCCGCCGCGCGGCTGGCCGGGGACGCCGCCGCCCGGCGAGCCGGCGCGAGGCGCGCGGGGTGCTCCACCGCCTGGCTGACCGGCGCGAGGCGCGCCGGGGACGCCGCCGCCCGCGCGACGCCCCCCGTCGAGCAGCCGCTCGCGCAGCCAGCCGTTGACGAACCGTCCGGTCGGGTCGAGCTCGTCCCGGAGCGCGAGGAAGTCGGCGAGGCGGTCGGGGGCCCACGGGGCCGGTCCGGGCGGGAAGAGCTTGCCCCAGTGCGGTCGAACCTGAAGCGATGCGAGCGCCCGCTCGATCTCCGCGCAGACCTCGGCGACCGGTCCCGGTTCGAGCCGCCATGTGAAGTGCAGGGCGGCGGTCTCGCGCCCGTGCTGCGGACTCATCCACAGTTCGTCGGCCGCGATCACGCGCAGCTCGGCGACCTGCAGCACGGCGCGGATCCGCTCGCCGAGTGGGCGCAGCGCCTGGATCGCGGCCACCCCGTCCTCGCGTGCGACGAACCACTCCGACTGGATCTCCTGCCCGGCGCTCGGCGTGAACCCCGAGCGGAAGTGCGGCAGCCGCTCCGACCACGGCCCGACCGATCCGAGCTGCGGGGTCGCGTTCTCCGCCGGCGCGCCCGGGACCGGATTGCGCGCCTCCCGCGCCGCCACGGCGCCGTACAGCTCGCCCGGGGTTCCACACGCCGCACCCGGCTCGCCGTCCTCCGGGTCGCCCTTGACCCACACCTCGCGCGCGCGCTCCCCGAAGTCGTGGAACACGCTCACGCTCCGACCCGCGCCCATCACCGCGTCGAAGTGCTGGGCCAGCGCCTCCCACTCCAGGCCGAGGTACACGTCCTGCCGCAGCTCGTAGTACGGCCGCACGGCGAGCGCCACCGCCGTCACCACCCCGAGCGCGCCCAGGTGCACCGCGGCTCCCGGCAGGCGCGGATCGTCCTCGGTCAGCGTGACGCGCTCCCCGTCGCCGCCGATCAGCTCGAGGCCACGCACCGCCGTCGCGAGGTTGCCGAGCCCGGTTCCCGAGCCGTGCGTCGCGGTCGCGACCGCGCCCGCGACCGAGATGTGCGGCAACGAGGCCATGTTCTCCAGCGCGAGCCCGCGCGCGTTGAGGGCGGCCGCCAGCTCCGCGTACGTCACGGCGGGGCCGACGGTCGCTGTCCGTGCCGCCGCGTCGATCTCGATCGCGCGGGCGCCAGGCAGGCGGTCGAGCGAGATCAGCTCGTCGGCGTCGCCGATCCCGCTGAACGTGTGGCGCGTGGCGAGCACCTGCAGCGTGCCGCGTGCGCCCGCGATGAGCCTTTGCAGCTCCTCGACCGTCTCCGGTGCGTGGAGCGCGCGGGCTTGGTAGCGGTGGCTGCCCGACCAGTTGACCAGCCCGCTCTCGGTCTCGGCGTTCACGCGCTGCGTCATACCCGTATGGTTGCGCGAGGACACGGCCCGCGCGTGGCGGCGCGAGGACACGGCCGGGGAGGGCCGGCGCGAGCCGCTGGAGATGTCGTCCGATGCTCATGCGAACGTATGTTCCCTGATGCACCGGACGGAACCGACGATCCTCCATGCCGACCTCGACGCGTTCTACGCGTCGGTCGAGCAACGCGACGATCCCGCGCTGCGCAACCGGCCGGTGATCGTCGACGGCGGGGTCGTGCTCGCGGCCAGCTACGAGGCGAAGGCGTGCGGGGTGCGCACGGCGATGAACGGTGCGCGCGCCCGACGGCTCTGCCCCGAGGCGGTCGTCGTCAGCCCGCGCTTCTCCGCGTACTCGGCCGCGAGCAAGGTCGTATTCGAGATCTTCAGGCGCTCCTCGCCGCTCGTCGAGCCGCTCTCGATCGACGAGGCGTTCATCGACGCGCGCGGGCTTCAGCACATCGGCGGCACGCCGGTCCAGATCGCGACGCGGCTGCGCGCGGAGGTGCGGGAGATCGCGGGCCTACCGCTCACGGTCGGGATCGCGTCCACCAAGTTCCTCGCCAAGGTGGCGAGCGGCGTCGCCAAGCCTGACGGGCTGCTGCTCGTGCCGGCCGGCGGCGAGCTCGCGTTCCTGCACCCGCTTCCGGTCACCGCCCTGTGGGGCGTGGGACGGGTGAGCGCCGCCAAGCTGCACGACGCCGGGATCACGACCGTCGCCCAGGTGGCGGCGCTCGGCGAGCCGCGGATCGTCGAGTTGCTCGGTCGCGGCACCGGGCGACACGTGTACGCGCTCGCAATCGGGCGTGACCCGCGGGTCGTGCGGCCCGGGATCCGGCGCCGTTCGGTCGGCGCGCAGCGCGCGCTCGGCCGGCGAGGGCGCGATCCGACCGAGGTGCGGATCGCGCTCGCCGCGCTCGTCGACCGCGCCGCCCGACGCATGCGCGCCGGCGGGCGGGCGTGCCGCACGGTCGTGCTGCGGTTGCGCTTCGCCGACTACGAGCGGGCGACGCGCTCCCGGACGCTCGCGGAGGCGACGACCCGCACGGCGGTGCTGCTCACGGTCGCGCGCCGGCTGCTCGCCGGGGCGGCCGACCTGGTCGCGCGCCGCGGGCTGACGCTGATCGGGGTGACGCTCACCAACCTGTGCGACGCGCGGGCGATCCAGCTCGCGCTGCCGTTCGACCGCGCCCGCGGCCTCGACGCCGCGCTCGACGCCGTCCACGACCGCTTCGGGACGGCGGCGGTGCGCCGCGCGGTCCACGTCGGCCGGCCGCCCGACGAGGGGGTGCCGCTGCAGCCCGAGTGAAACCGAACAGCTAGTGGTCTCTCCCGTAAGTACGTGCGCACCGAGAGGTGTGGCTGGGGGTGCCAGGCAAGGACGCGGGCACCGACGGCGAAGCCGTTGGTCCGAAGGTGTGCCTCTGGCACATCGAGTGTCCGAGGACGCCGCCTGGC
>DATGKS010000011.1:0-2891 GCA_035294545.1 Solirubrobacteraceae bacterium
GACGTCTGACCCCGGCGGCGCGCCGCCGTTCCGAATCGGCCTGCTCGGCCACGGCACGGTGGGGGCCGCCTTCGACACGCTGCTCATGGAGCGGGCCGACGCGATCGTGCCGATCACCGGGCTGCGGCCTGAGCTCTCCGGAGTGCTCACGCGCTCGGGCGGCGGCACGTTCGAGGACCTGCTCGAGCGCTCGGACCTGATCGTCGAGCTGATCGGCGGCATCGAGCCCGCCCGCAGCTGGGTGCTCGCCGCGATGCGCGCCGGCCGGCACGTGGTGACGGCGAACAAGCAGCTGCTCTCCCACCACGGCGAGGAGCTCTGGGACGTCGCCCGCCAGCAGGGCGTGCAGCTGCGCTTCGAGGGCGCCGTCGCCGGAGTCGTGCCCGTCATCCGGGTGCTGCAGGAGTCGCTGGCCGGCGCCGAGGTCGACCGCGTCTCGGGGATCGTCAACGGCACGACGAACTTCATCCTCACCGAGATGGGGCGGACCGGCTCGGATTTCGCGACGGCGCTTCGCGAGGCGCAGCGGCTCGGCTACGCCGAGGCGGACCCGACGGACGACATCACGGGCCGCGACGCGGCCGCAAAGATGGCGATCATCGCGCGGCTCGCGTTCGAGACCCCGGTGCACATCGACCAGGTGATGTACGAGGGGATCGAGGAGATCACGCCCGACGACCTGGAGTACGCGCGCGACCTGTCGCTCGGGCTGAAGCTGATCGGCACCGCGGAGCGGGTCGGCGCGGATGCGCTCTCGGTCCGCGTGCACCCCGCGTTCCTCTACCCCGGGCACCCGCTCGCGTCGGTGAGCGGGCCGTTCAACGCGGTGACCGTCGAGTCGGCGGCGATCACCGAGATCACGATGTCGGGGCCGGGCGCCGGCGGCCCACAGACCGCGAGCGCCGTGCTCGGAGACGTCATCAGCGCGATGATCCCGCCGGCGTCGGTGCCGCCCGCGCACGAGTCGCTGCGGATCACCTCCGACGTCTCCTCGGCGTTCTACCTCTACCTCGAGGTCGCCGACGAGCCGGGCGTCCTGTCGGCGGTCGCGGCGGTGCTCGGCGAGCACGGCGTGTCGGTGAAGTCCGTCGTGCAGAAAGGGCTCGCCGAGGGGGCGGCCCGCATGGTGATGGTCGTCCACCGCGTCGCCGAGACCCGCTTCTACGCGGCGATGGCCCAGATCGCGGGTCTCGCGCCGGTGCGGGCGCGGCCGCGGGCGATCCGGGTCATCGAGGAGCAGTTCGGGTGAGGGTGCCTCGCCGATGCCCGGGTTGATCGAGCGCTACAGGGCGCGACTCCCGTTCGCGCCGGACGACCCGGTCGTCTCGCTGCAGGAGGGCTCGACCCCGCTCGTGCACGCGCCGCGCCTGTCGGAGCGGGTCGGCGCCGACGTGTGGCTGAAGTTGGAGGGAGCCAACCCGACCGGCAGCTTCAAGGACCGGGGGATGACGTGCGCGGTGTCCGACGCCGTGCGCGAGGGGTCACGGGCGGTCGTGTGCGCGTCGACCGGGAACACGGCCGCGAGCGCCGCCGCATACTCGGCGCGCGCCGGCCTGCGCTGCGCGGTGATCGTGCCCGAGGGCAAGATCGCGACCGGCAAGCTCGCCCAGGCGCTCGCGTTCGGCGCCCAGGTCGTGTCGTTGCGCGGAAACTTCGACCGGGCGCTGGAGCTCGTACGCGAGCTCGCCGCCTCGCACCCGATCTCGCTCGTCAACTCGGTCAACGAGCTCCGCATCGAGGGCCAGAAGACGGGCGCCTTCGAGCTCGCCGAGGACCTCGGCGGCGAGCTCGATGCGGTCTGCATCCCGGTGGGCAACGCCGGCAACATCACCGCCTACTGGCGCGGCTTCACCGAGCTCGGCATGGCGCCGAGGATGTTCGGCTTCCAGGCGGCGGGTGCGGCGCCGCTCGTCGACGGCGCCCCGGTCGCCCACCCGGAAACGGTGGCGAGCGCGATCCGGATCGGCAATCCGGCCCGCTGGGAAGACGCGATGAACGCGATGACCCGTTCGGGCGGCGCGGTCAACAAGGTCACCGACGAGCAGATCCTCGACGCCTACCGGCTGCTCGCCCGCTCGGAGGGCGTGTTCTGCGAGCCCGCCTCCGCCGCGTCCGTGGCCGGCCTGATCGCGCACGGCGCGGGCGGGGCGCAGCGGATCGCGTGCGTGCTCACCGGGAACGGGCTCAAGGATCCTCAGACGGCGCTCGAGCAGGCCGGCGGCGTGCTCGCGTGCGACGCGGAGATCGGCGCGCTCGAGCGCGCGGTGCTCGGAGCTTCATGACGCTCGGGCGCCGGCGGGTCGTCACCGTCCCCGCGTCGACGGCGAATCTCGGTCCCGGGTTCGACGTGATGGCGGCGGCGCTCGCGCTCGCGCTCGAGGTCGAGGTCGTGGAGACGGGCTCGTTCGCGGTCCACACCGAGCTCGACGTGCCACGCGACCGCTCGAACCTCGTCGTCCGGGCGTTCGAGTCGCTGCATCCCGCCGACGACTTCCAGTTCCGGATCGAGTCCCAGATCCCGTTGTCGGGTGGACTCGGATCGAGCGCGGCGGCGATCGTCGCCGGGCTCGTCGCGGCCGACCACCTGTTCGAGCTCGCCGCCGACCTGATGACGGCGGCGACCGCGCTCGACGGCCATCCCGACAACGTCGCCGCCGCGCTCCACGGCGGCATCGTCATCTGCCAGGGAGAGCGGATTCACCGACTGCAGGCGCCGATGGGGCTCGAGGCGCTCCTCGTCGTTCCCGACCAGCCGGTGCGGACCGAGCTTTCGCGGGCCGCGCTGCCGGCGGTCGTCGAGCTCTCCGACGCGGTCTCGAACCTTGCCGCGATCGCAACTCTCACCCTCGGATTGAGCGTCGGTGACTACGATTGCATAGCGGCGGGATTGG
>DATGKS010000012.1:0-52887 GCA_035294545.1 Solirubrobacteraceae bacterium
GAAGCGCCCGCAGACGCTTCCGCACGTGCTGAAGCCCGCCGAGGTCGCCGCCCTGCTCGACCGCATCCCCGCCTCCGACCCGCTCGCGCTGCGTGACCGGGCGCTGTTCGAGCTCGCCTACGCGTCCGGCCTGCGCGCCGAGGAGCTCGTCACGCTCGAAGTCGGATCCGTCGACTTCGACGCCGAGAGCGTCCGCGTCGAGGGCAAGGGCGGGAAGACCCGCCTCGTTCCCGTCGGGGAGCACGCGGCGCGCGCCATCGACCGCTGGCTTGCCGCCGGGCGCCCGACGCTCGCCGCCGGCGCCGCCGGTCCGCTGTTCGTCTCCCGGACCGGCCGGCGCCTCTCGACCTCCGACGTGCGTCGCCGGCTGCGCGTCTGGGCCCGTCAGGCCGCCCGCCAGGCGCCCGGGCTCTCACAGGCCCATCCCCACGCGCTGCGTCACTCGTTCGCGACCCACCTGCTCGAGGGGGGCGCCGATCTGCGGGCGATCCAGGAGCTGCTCGGCCACGCGAGCATCTCAACTACCCAGGTTTACACTCGAGTAGAGTCCGAGCGCCTGCGCCACGCCTATCGAGCGGCGCATCCGCGGGCCTAACACCTGTATCGGGGTTTCAGGATGGAGACGAACGTCAAAGGGATCGAGCTCCAGGAGCTCTGGAAGCGCTACAAGGCGACGAACGACGGCCGCGCCCGGGAGCGGCTCGTCGTCGCCTACTCGCCGCTCGTCAAGTACGTGGCGGGGCGCATGAGCTCGGGCCTGCCGGCGCATGTCGAGGAGGCCGATCTCATCTCCTACGGGCTCGGCGGGCTGATCTCGGCGATCGAGCGCTTCGACCTCAGCCGCGAGATCAAGTTCGAGACCTACGCCATCACCCGGATCCGCGGCGCGATCATCGACGAGCTGCGCACGCTCGACTGGGTGCCGCGTTCCGTCCGTGCCCGCGCCAGGCAGTTCGAGCGGGTGAACATGAAGCTCGAGGCCCGGCTCCAGCGTGCACCGACCGACGAGGAGATGGCCCGCGAGCTCGAGATCTCGCTCGATGACTTCCAGGAGCAGCTCGTCCAGATCTCGAACTCGACGATCGTCGCGCTCGACGAGATGTGGAACGTGTCGGACGCGAGCGGCGACCAGGTGTCGCTGCTCGACACGCTGCCTGACGCCGGCGCTCCAGACCCGCAGACGCTGGTCGACGAGTCCGAATTGCGAGAGCGGATCGCGGACGCGATCGCCGCCCTCCCCGAGCGCGAGAAGCTCGTCGTCGCGCTCTACTACTACGAGAACCTCACCCTCCGCGAGATCGGCGAGGTGCTCGGCGTCACCGAGTCGCGCGTCTCGCAGCTGCACACCAAGGCGGTGCTGCGGCTGCGCTCGAAGCTCGCGGGCGAGCTCGACTGATCCCTGCCCGGCTGCGGCCCCCTCTCGCCGGCGAGCCCGAATGACCGCCGCGTCCTCGCGGGAGCGGGGAAATGGCCCTCCGCCCGCGAGGAGTAGGGTTCGGCGTCCCGCACCCGAGAGAGAGGAGACAGCCATGCACAAGGCCGCGGATCGCATCCGCAATGTGGCCCTCGTCGGTCATCGCGGCGCCGGCAAGACGTCGTTGCACGAGGCGCTGCTGTTCCAGGCCGGAGTGGTGAACCGGCTCGGGAACGTGACCGACGGAACGACCGTCTCCGACTCCGATCCCGACGAGAAGGCGCGGCAGATGTCGATCTCGCTCGCGCTGAGCTCCTTCGAGTGGCAGCAGCGCAAGGTCAACCTGCTCGACACGCCGGGCGACCCGAGCTTCATCGCCGACGCGCTCGGCGCCCTGCGCGTGTGCGAGGCGGCGGTGTTCGTGATCAACGCCGTGATGGGCGTCGAGATCCACGCGAGCCGCCTGTGGAAGCGCGCCGCGGAGCTCGACCTCGCGCGCCTGGTGTTCGTCAACATGCTCGACCGCGAGCGTGCCGACTTCTTCCGCACGCTCGACTCCCTGAAGACGGCGTTCGGGCCGCACGTCGTCGCCACCGAGATCCCGATCGGCTCCGAGCACGACGTGCGCGGTGTCATCGACCTTGTCGACATGAAGGCCTACGAGTACACCGGCGGCTCGCGCGAGAACTGCGCCGAGATCCCGATCCCCGACTCCGAGGCCGAGCGCGCCCAGGAGTACCGGGAGAAGCTCATGGACGAGGTCTCCGAGACCTCCGATGTCCTCATGGAGCGCTACCTCGAGGGCGAGTCGATCTCGCACGAGGAGATCGTCTCCGCGCTCAAGGAGGGCACGAACCACGGGTCGCTTCACCCCGTCACCTGCGGTGTGGCGACACGCAACCTGGCGACGAACCGGCTGCTCGACGCAATCGTCGAGGACCTGCCCTCACCCGTCAAGCACGGGGAGCTAAAGGCGGGCGAGATCACGCTTCGTCCCGACGAGGACGCCGAGCTGTTCGCCTACGTCTTCAAGACCCGCGCCGACCCGTTCGCGGGGCGGATCAACCTCTTCCGCGTCTACCAGGGGACGATGCGCCCCGACGCGCAGGTGCTCAACACCCGCACCCACGGCAAGGAGCGAATCGGGCAGCTCGTCACGTTCTCGGGCGCCGACACCGTGCAGGCGGACGAGTTCGGCCCGGGCGACATCGGCGCGGTCGCCAAGCTCAAGGAGACCCGCGCCGGCGACTGGCTCGCGGCGCGCGACGAACCGATCATCATGCCGTCGATCGCGCTGCCCGCGCCGGTGATGGCGTTCGCGATCGCCGGCGTCGGCGGCGGCTCCGCCGGGGATGAGGACAAGGTGTTCACGGCGCTCAGGCGGCTGCAGGAGGAGGATCCGACGATCGACCTGCATCGCGACCCGCAGACGGGGGAGCAGATCGTCGCCGGCCTCTCGCAGGTGCACGTCGAGGTGATCATCGAGCGCCTGCGTGCCCGCTTCGGCGTCGAGGTCTCGCTCAAGCCGCCGCGCGTGCCCTACCAGGAGACGATCCGGGGCACGGCGAAGGCGCATGGCCGCCACAAGAAGCAGTCCGGCGGACGCGGCCAGTTCGGCGACTGCCACATCGCGATCGAGCCCCTGGAGAGCGGCGGCGGATTCGAGTTCGTCAACGAGATCAAGGGCGGCGTGATCCCGACCTCGTTCATCCCCGCCGTCGAGAAGGGCGTGCAAGATGCCATGCAGGAGGGAGTGGTCGCCGGCTTCCCGGTCAAGGACGTGCGGGTGCGGGTCTACGACGGTTCCTACCACTCCGTGGACTCCTCCGAGATGGCGTTCAAGCTCGCCGGCGCGCTGGCGATGCGTCAGGCGCTCCAGGAGGCCTCGCCGGTGCTGCTGGAGCCGGTCATGCTCGCGACGATCAACGTCCCGGAGGACTCGGTGGGAGAGGTGATCGGCGACCTCAACTCCCGTCGGGGCCGGCCGCTCGGCATGGAGCCGGTCGGCGCCGGCATGACCGAGATACGCGCCGAGGTGCCGATGGCCGAGATGCTCTCCTACGCGCCCGACCTGCGGTCGCTCACCGGCGGCCAGGGCGAGTTCACGATGGAGTTCGAGCGCTACGAGGAGGTGCCCGCGCACCTCGCCTCGAAGGTCGTTTCCGCCGCACGTGCCGAGCGCGAGGCGGTGAGCGCGTAGTACGCTCCTGCCCTCGTGAGCAGCACCCGATCGATCCGCACCTCGACACAGCAGGTGGCCTGCGACGTCTGCGGGCGCACGCTCTTGCGCGGCGAGCACGCGGAGATCTACCTCGCCGGCGGTGCCCGCCGCTCGGTCTGCGAGCTGTGCACCTCCCGCGCGCTGCACGGGGGCTGGGTGCGCGAGGGCACGGTGCCCGACTATGACCAGGCCGGCGACCGGGTCGAGCGCCGCCGTTCGCGCCTGCTGCGCCGGCGACGCGGCCGTCGCGCCGAGGTGATCGAGGCGATCGCGGCCCCGCCGCCGTTCGCCGATGAGGACGAGCTCCGGGAGTCGACGGCAGAGGGCGGCGCGGCCGACCCGTTCGCCCCGCTCGAGCCCGAGCCGGAACGCGGGGCCGGTCCTGAGCGCAGTGCCGGGCCGGAGCGCAGCGCCGCCGCCGAGCGCGGACCCGCGCCCGAGTGGCCCGACCCGCCCGCTCGTGGCGCTCGCCGCGGACGGCCGGCGCGTGCCCGCCGGCCGCTTCCGTTCGCCGCCCGCCAGGTTGCGCCGGGACGGTCGGATCCCGGCTCGCGCGAGCCGCGCCACGTCCATGCGGTTCCGACCTCGGTTGAGCACCGGATCGAGGCCGCGGTCGAGCTCTTCAACCGCTCCGAGCATCCCCGCACCGTCGCCGGCATCGGCCGCTCCCTCGGCCTGCCCGACGTCGCCGTGCACCCGACGAGTCCGGCCGGCGCGGTCGTGAGCCTCGTCGTGTGCTGGGAGCTCTGCTGGTATCGCTACGAGGTCGACCTCTCCGAGGAGCACCCCGCCGTACGGGCCGCCGGCCAGGGCTACGAGCTCTCCGAGCTCTCCGAGCTCGAGCGCCAGGCGAACGTGTCCGCCGACGGCGACGGCCTGCTCGCCGCCTGAGCGCGGTGGACGGAAATCCGATGCGCCCGTCCGGCGCGTTCACTACCCTTCGGGTGTGATCTACTGCGTTGTTCCCGAAGCGCTCGCCGACGAGCTGCTTCCCAAGCTCACCGCGTACTACGCCGACGACCCGAATGTGTCGGTGATCGTCGACCGGCGCCGTGGCTCGCGCCGCAGCCAGCACTCCTCGGGCGGCGGCAAGCGACAGCTCCGAGACCGCCGGCGGCGGACGATCCCCGGCGAGATGCCCTCGCTGGCGAGCACCGGCGAGTAGGGAGGAGCCCCGTGGGCGGCGACGGGTCCGCGCCGGGCGCGCGGCGCCTCGTGCTGCACGTCGACGGCGGCGCGCGCGGCAACCCGGGCCCGGCGGCGATCGGGGTCGTCATCGATGACGCCGACGGCGTCCGTCTCGAGGATCTCGCCGAGCGGATCGGTGAGGCGACGAACAACGTCGCCGAGTACCGTGCGCTGCTGCGCGGCCTCGAGCGGGCGGCCGAGCTCGGGGCACGTGAGCTCGAGGTGATCAACGACTCCGAGCTCGTCGCCAAGCAGCTCAATGGGGTCTACAAGGTCAAGCATCCGGCGATGCGGCCGCTGTTCGAGGAGGCATCCCGGCGTCTGCGCACGTTCGAGCGCTGGTCGATCCGGAGCGTGCCGCGCGCGGCGAACGCCGAGGCCGATGCGCTCGTCAACGCGGCGCTCGACGGGCGTCGATGAGATCTCCCTGAGATCCCGGCCTCGGTTCTCGGTCGGATGGCAGTCGCGACCTCGGCGGTCGATAGGCTTGTCCGGGTGAGCGATTCCCTGAGCGAGCTCAGCACCACGCTTGAGCGAACTGTCGAGCTGCTGCGCGCCGGACAGCTCGAGCCAGAGGCGACCCTGCAGGCGATCGAGGAGTGTGCGCGCCTGGCGTCGGAGGCCAGCGCGCAGGTCGACCGGCAGGTGCGTGCGGCCCTCGAGCCGCTGCCCGACCTCCCCGGACAGCTTCCGCTGCCGGCGTCCTGAGTGTCCGCCCCCGCGACGTCCCCGCCGGTGTACCCGGAGCACCTCCGCGCCGAGATCGAGGCGTACCTCGAGGACGTGCGCTTCTCCGAGGAGTTCGCCACCGCGGGCCTCGAGGAGGCGATGCGCTACTCGCTGCTCGCCGGCGGCAAGCGGATCAGGCCGGTGCTCGCGCTCGCCACCGCCGAGGCCGCCGGGCGGCCCCGCGCATCGGTGCTGCCGCTCGCGGCCGCGCTCGAGCTCATCCACACCTACTCGCTCATCCATGACGACCTGCCCGCGATGGACGACGACGACCTGCGGCGCGGCCGGCTCACCTGCCACAAGATGTTCGGCGAGGACGTGGCGATCCTCGCCGGCGACGCGCTGTACGCGGAGGCGTTCAAGCTGCTGCTCACCGAGCAGGAGGGCGAGCCGCACGCGGTGCTGGCGGCGGCCGCGCGGCTGGCGGGCGCGACGGGGGTCCAGGGGATGGTCGGCGGGCAGTACATCGACGTCACGGAGAGCGCCGGCCGGGGCGTCGACCTGCGCCGTCTGCACGAGCTGAAGACCGGGCAGCTGATCGCCGCCTCGATCGAGTGTGTGCTGCTGCTCGATCCGGGGCATCCGACGGAGACGATCGATGCGTTTCGCACCTTCGCCGGCGAGATCGGGCTGCTGTTCCAGATCGTCGACGACATCCTCGATGTCACCGGCTCGGAGGAGACCCTCGGCAAGCAGCAGGGGGCCGACGTACGGCTCGGCAAGCGCACCTACGTCACCGAGTTCGGGCTCGACGGCGCGCGCGCCCTCGCCGAGGAGTCACGCGCCCGGGCCGCGGCGGCGCTCACCCGGGCGGCTCCCGGCGGCGCGGTCGCCCTTGAGCAGATCACCGACTTCATCGCAAACCGGAGCTATTGAGTATCCATGTCCGAACGCAAGCTGCTGCCGCAGATCAACGGCCCCGCGGACCTCAAGGGGCTCTCCGAGGACGAGCTCGTCCAGGTCGCGCAGGAGGTGCGCGAGCTGATCATCGAGACCGTCGGCGAGGTCGGAGGTCACTTCGGCGCCAACCTCGGGGCGTGCGAGATCGCCGTCGCGCTCCACTCGCTGCTCGACTCCCCGCGCGACAAGATCCTGTGGGACGTCGGCCACCAGGCCTATCCGCACAAGATCCTCACCGGCCGGCGGGATGCGCTGTCGACGATCCGGCAGTACGGCGGGCTCGCTCCGTTCTGCTCGATCCACGAGTCCGAGCACGACATCATGGGGGCCGGCCACGCCTCGACCGCGATCGGCTACGCGGTCGGGCTCAAGGAGGCGATGCGCCACGGTCACGGGCCCGACGGCCGGGTCGTCGCGGTCGCCGGGGACGGCGCGCTCACCGGCGGTGTCGCGTTCGAGGCCGTCCACCAGGCCGGCGGGCTCGGCACGCCGATCGTCGTCGTGCTCAACGACAACGGGATGTCGATCTCGCCGAACGTAGGCGCGATGTCGCGCTACTTCAACCGAGTGCGGCTCTCGCCGAAGCTGTGGCACGCGCGCGAGGAGGTTGAGGACGGTCTCACGAAGCTCCCCGCCCCGATCGGCAGCGCGTTCGAGCGCTTCGGGCCGCACTTCAAGGAGTCGATCAAGGCGTTCTGGGCGCCGGGCATGTGGTGGGAGGAGCTCGACTTCGCCTACATGGGGGTGATCGACGGCCACGACATCCGGGCGCTGCGGCGCGCCCTGCGCGAGGCGCTCGCCGCCGAGCGACCCGTCGTCGTGCACTGCGCGACCGTCAAGGGCAAGGGATTCGCACCTGCCGAGGACGGCGGCCTCGAGGGCATGGAGAAGTGGCACGCGGCCAAGCCGAAGTCGATCGCCAACGGCGCCCCCGCCAAGGCGACCGCCAAGCCGGCCTCGGGCGCGGCGCCAAAGCCCGTGCCGCTTGCCTATACGCAGGTGTTCGGCGAGGCGCTCGTCGCCGAGGCCCGGCGCGACGAGCGGGTCGTCGGCATCACCGCCGCGATGAACTCGGGCACGGGGCTCAACATCCTGCAGCGGGAGATGCCCGACCGGTACTTCGACGTCGGCATCGCCGAGCAGCAGGCGGTCCTGTTCGCCGCCGGCCTGTCGCTGCAGGGCGTCAAGCCGGTCGCCGCGATCTACTCGACGTTTCTGCAGCGCGCGTTCGACCAGATCGTCCACGACGTCTGCCTGCAGAAGCTGAACGTCGTGTTCGCGATGGACCGGGCCGGGCTCGTCGGCGACGACGGCCCCACCCACCATGGCGCGTTCGACATCGCCTACCTGCGCCCGCTGCCGAACATCGTCCTGATGGCGCCGCGCGACGAGGCGATGCTCGTCCACATGCTCCACACCGCGCTCACCTACGACGACGGGCCGATCGCGCTGCGCTACCCGCGGGGCGCCGGGGTCGGGGTCGAGCTGCCCGCGACGCCCGAGGCGATCGAGATCGGCCGCGGCGAGATCCTGCGCGAGGGGTCGAGCGCCGACGGAACCGGCGCCCGCGTCGCGCTGCTCGGCTACGGCACGGGCGTCCAGAAGGCGCTCGAGGCCGCCGACATCCTGTCGGAGCACGGGATCGCGGCGACGGTCGCCGACGCCCGCTTCGCCAAGCCGATCGACGTCGCGCTCGTCGCCCAGCTCGCCGCCGAGCACGATCTGCTCGTCACCGTCGAGGAGGGGGTGCTCGCCGGCGGGTTCGGCTCCGCGGTGTGGGAGACGCTGTCCACCGGCTTCGCCGGCGGAGCCCATCAGGGGATGGGAGTCGCCGGAGTTCCGATCCTGCGCGTGGGGCTTCCCGACGCGTACGTGACCCACGGCGCGCCCGCGCTCCTGCACGAGGAGGTCGGGTACACCGGCCAGCGGATCGCCGAGCGGGTCGAGGCCGCGATCGCGCGCCGCAGCCCGGTCGCTCACACGGGCTGAGGCACCCGGGGTTCGAGCGGGAGGAGCCGGCCTCGCGAGGTCCAGTACGGTGTGCGCCGTGGGCACGCGGCGGCTCCGTCTCGACGCACTCCTGGCCGAGCGCGGGCTGTTCGCGTCTCGTTCGCGCGCCGCGGCCTCGGTGCTCGCCGGCGAGGTGAGGATCGGGCAGGACGGCCGCCGTGCCGAGAAGCCGGGCCAGCTCGTCGCCGCCGACGTGACGCTGGCGGTCGATCCGGCGCCCGCGTACGTGTCGCGGGGCGGGATCAAGCTCGCGAACGCGCTCGACGCCTTCGGCATCGATGTGACGGGCGCCGACGCGCTCGACGTCGGCGCGTCGACCGGCGGGTTCACCGACTGCCTGCTGCAGCGGGGAGCATCGCGGGTGGCAGCGCTCGATGTCGCCTACGGGCAGATCGACTGGGCGCTGCGCTCGGATCCGCGCGTGACCGTGATCGAGCGCGTCAACGCCCGCGCGCTCGACCCGGGACTGCTCCCGTTCACGCCGGGCCTGATCGTCGTCGACGTGTCGTTCATCTCGCTGTGCAAGGTGCTGCCGGCGGTGCTCGGCTGCGCCGCGGCGCGGTTCGACTGCCTCGCGATGGTCAAGCCCCAGTTCGAGGTCGGCCGCGAGGCAGTCGGCAAGGGCGGGGTGGTCCGCGACCCGGCGCGGCGGCGCGAGGCGCTCGCTGCGGTCGCCGGCTGCGCGGGCGAGCTGGGCGCGGCGGTGGTCGGCTTCGCCTCCTCCGGGCTGCCGGGGCCGAAGGGCAACCGGGAGACGTTCGCGTGGCTCGCCGAGGCCGACCGGGGCGGGATCGGGGACCTCGACGCCGCGCTCGCGGCGGTCGAGCCGGACGCCGGGCTGACGCGTCCCGGCGGTGCGGTCGTCGGCCGTTCGGCCGCGGGCGGGGCGGGCGAGGGCGGGGCGGCCGCGGGCGGGGGCGAGGCGGGTGCCGGACGAGGCGGGGGCGAGGCGGGCGCCGGACGAGGCGGGGGCCGCCGATGAGGCGGATCGCGACGATCGACTTCGTCACCCACCGCCGCCCGGAGGAGACCGCGGCCGCGCTCCGTGAGCTCGTCGCGCTTGCGCGGGAGGCCGGCGTCACGCTCTCGTTCTCCGCCGAGGAGGCGGCCAAGCACGCGGATCTCAGCGCGAACGGGGTCGTCGTGCGCTCGGACGTCGACCCGCCGGGGGAGGGAATCGACCTCTGCCTCGCGCTCGGCGGCGATGGGACGGTGCTGAGCGCGCTGCGCGAGTACGCAGGCACCGGCGTGCCCGTGTTCGGGATCAACTTCGGTGTCATGGGGTTTCTCACGACCGTCGACCGCCGCCAGCTGAGCGAGGGCTTCCGTCGCGCCCTGGCGGGGGAGTTCGAGGTCCTGCCGCTGCCCGCGATCGAGGCGACCGGCGCGCGCGGACGCTGGCTCGCGTTCAACGACGTCTCGATGCACCGCCAACAGGGACTGCGCGTCGCCGACCTGCAGTACTCGGTCGGCGCCCAGGACATCGGCCGCGTCCGCTGCGACGGGCTCGTCGTCTCCACGCCCGCCGGGTCGACCGGCTACAACCTCGCCAACGGCGGCCCGGTCATGGCCTGGGGCGTCGCCGGCTACATCGTCTCGTTCATCGCGCCGCACTCGTTCACGGCGCGGACGCTGGTCGTCGCCCCGGGCGACGCCGTCGCGATCGACAACCGCTCCCAGGAGGAACCCGTCGACGTGACCATCGACGGCCGCCCGGTGTGCACGCTCGGCGCCGGCGAGCGCCTGAAGACGCGCTTCATCGCCGACCAGGGGACGCTCGCGCAGATCCCGGGGACCACGTTCTACCGGCGCCTGCGCGAGAAGTTCGGCCTGCTCGCGACGCCGCTGTAGCCGTCCGCGGGATCGCGAACACGCGTTCCGTCCGGGGCATGGCGTACAAGTGTTCGCATGCTTCAGGAACTGCGCGTGGAGAACCTGCTGTTGATGGAGCGGGCCGAGCTCCGGCTCGGGCCCGGGCTGAACGTCCTCACCGGCGAGACCGGCGCCGGCAAGACCCTGCTCGCCCATGCCCTCGACCTGCTGCTCGGCGGGCGCGCCCGGCGCGGCATCGTCCGTCCCGGAGCGGCCGAGGCGTACGTGGAGGGCGTGTTCGACCTCGATCCCGCGCTCGCGGACGACGAGCGGATTCCGGTGGGCGCCGAGGAGCTCGTGCTCGCGCGCCGGGTGTGGCCGGACGGCCGCACGCGCGCGTACGTGTGCGGGCGGGCGGCCACCCAGGCCGACCTCCAGGAGCTCGGCGGGCGGCTGCTCGCCTTCTACGGCCAGCACGAGCATCGGCGGTTGATGCTGTCCGTCGAGCAGCTCGAGCTGCTCGACGCGTTCGGGGGCTCCGCCCACGCCTCGCTGCGCCGGCGCCTGGCGGAGGCGCATGAGCGCGTCCGGCGGCTCGAGGCCCGGGTGGGCGAGCTCACCGAGCTCGCAGGCGGCCGCGAGCGCGAGCTCGACCTGCTCCGCTTCGAGCTCGACGAGATCGAGGCCGCCGATCCCCGGGAGGGTGAGGGCGCCGAGCTCGCCGCCGAGCGAGATCGGCTCCGCCACCAGGAGGAGCTGATCGCCGCCGGCGCGTGCGGAGCCGAGGCGCTCGCCGGGGAGGGCGGCGCGGCCGAGGCGATCGCGGGCGCGGGCTCGCGGATCGCCGCCGCGGCCGAGCTCGATCCGCGGCTGCGGGAGCTCGCCGACCGGCTGATGGCGCTCCAGTACGAGGCCGCCGATCTCGGCGCCGAGCTGCGCGGCTACGCCGAGGGGCTCGCGGGCGACGGCGAGGGGGCGCCCGGCGCGCGGCTACAGGAGGTCGAGGAGCGCCTCGCGCTGCTCGCGCGGCTCGAGCGCAAGCACGGCGGAACGATCGCCGAGGTGCTTGCGCACGCCGAGCGCTGTCGGCGCCGGCGGGAGGAGCTCACGGGCGCCGAGAGCGACCTTCAGGCGGTGCAACAGGAGATGTCGGCCGCAGTGGGGGAGCGCGACGCGCTCGCAGAGCGGCTGACCCGCGCCCGGACCAAGGCGGCTCCGCGGCTCGCGCGGGCGGTGCGCGAGCGGTTGGCGGAGCTCGCCATGGGGGACGCCCGGTTCGAGATCGCGATCGCGCCACGGGAGGGCGGCTGCGGGCCGCGGGGCGCGGACGCGATCGAGATGGAGATCGCTCCGAGCGGGACCGGTGTCCTCGCGCCGCTGCGCGAGGCCGCCTCCGGGGGCGAGCTCTCCCGGGTGATGCTCGCGTTGCTGAGCGTCGCCCATGGTGGTGCGCAGGGAGGCGACGCCGCCGCCCGGTCGATGCTCGTCTTCGACGAGATCGACGCCGGGATCGGGGGGCACACCGCGCGGGCCGTCGGCGAGCACCTGCGGGGGCTCGCCGTCGGCCGGCAGGTGCTCTGCATCACGCACCTGCCGCAGGTCGCGGCGCTCGGGGAGCGCCACTTCACGATCGTCAAGGACACGCGCGCGCGACCGGCGCGCACGACGGTCACCGCGCTGGCGGGCGACGCGGTCGTCGCGGAGCTCGTGCGCATGATGGGGGCGGCCGAGGAGGACTCCGGGGCCGCTGAGCACGCGCGTTCCCTGCTCGGGGTGGGAGCGTGACCCGGGGGCGTCGAACCGCCGCCCTCGCCGGCCGAGCGCGTGATCAGCGGGCGGTTTGCAGCCTTGAGCGGGCGGGACGGGCGCGATCAGCGTGGCGTCCTGCAGCCTTGAGCGGGTGTGGGCGCGCGCGACCAGCCTGGGCCCCCCGGCGACCTTGGGCGGGCGTGAGAGCGCTGCCCGCGGGGTGGACGGACGTCGCAACGCGGGTCGATGCCGGTCCGTTTGTTGCGCCGCTCATGCCCATGGAGGTCGGTGCCGATACGGTGGGGGTCAGGTGGCGCGGCGAAGGATGTGCGCCGCGATGAGCCTACGTTTGTCCGCGAATGAGCACTCTGCACTCAAAGACCGGTCCGTTGACCCCTCGACCGCGTCGGATCGTCTTGACGCTTGCGGTCCTGTGCGCGCTGCTCGTCGTGGCCGTGCCGGCGCACGCGATGATGATGGAGGTCGACCCGCAGACGCCGTGCGTGCTCCGGGGCGACAACGTCGAGTCGATCCTGAAGGCGCACCGCGCGACAGTGCTCCGGGTCGTCCTGCCGGCCTACCCGGTCCCAAACGCGCTGCTCTGCGTCGAGAGCGCGCGGGCAGAGGGCTACCGCGTCTACGTCTCGCTGCAGTACCCGAACGCCTGGAGCCCGAGGCGGGTCGCGGCCTACTTCGCGCGCACGCTGCCGGCGTATGCCCCATATGCGTGGGCGGTGTCGGTCGGCAACGAGCAGGACATCTTCAGCAAGCAGCGCCTCGCGCAGGGGGTGCCGCGGACGGTGCGGGTGTGCGCCGGCGCAGGCCGCCATCGCCGCTGTCGGCAGAGCGCCGGCGCCTACTACCGCGAGGTGTGGAACGCGGTCGAGCCGGTCATCGCGCGCACCGCGCCGAAGGCCCTGCGCGTGTACGGGGAGACCTCCCCCTGGGGGTTCGCCTACCTGAAGGACGGCTTCGTGCCGAGCCGGCCGCGCGGCGTGCAGGCCGTCGCGTTTCACTGTTACGACACGAAGTGGGGCGGCCTGCGGGAGGTCCCGCGGGTGGCGGCCTGGGCCGGCCACTACCACCTTCCGCTGTGGTGCTCTGAGATGAGCGACGCCCTCCACCCGCTCGCGTGGGGGCGACGCGACACGCCGCGGCAGTGGCGGACGCTGCTCGGCACGGTCGAGCGGCGCTCGCCCGACCTGAAGATGGTCTCCTACTACCAGTGGCCGCAGATCGGCGCCCGGTAGCGCGCGGCGAGCGGGGCCGCCCGGCCGCGGCAATCGGTGCCCGGTGGCCGCGCGGGGAGCGGCCGGCTTGGCCGCCGCAATCGGCGCCCGGTGGCGCGCGGAGAGCGACCTCGCGCGGTCGCGCCCGAGGGTCGCTGAGCGCGATCCGGGGAGAGAGAGGAAGATCCCCGGCATGATCGACCGCTCGACGATCGACCGCCGGCGCTTCCTGCGGGCATCCGGTGCGGCCGTGGCCGCCCTCGGCGGAAGCCTCGTCACGGCGCGCGCCGCGGCGCAGGCCGCCAGGACGCGGACCGTCGGCGGGACCGTCACGACCGGCGCCGCCTCGGCCGCGGCCCGCTCGACGGGGAGGGTGACGCCGATCCGGCCACCGGCGGTGCCGCTGATCGTCCGCTCCCCGTACCTGAGCACCTGGCAGCGCTCGACCGTATCCCCGGGGACGTGGCAGACGTTCTGGAACGGCGAGACGACCGCGATGGCCGGGATCGCGCGGATCGACGGCGCCTCGTTCGTCTTCGCCGGCGACCCTGGTATCGCCGGCGCGGCGCTCGAGCAGACCCACCTGACGCTCACCGCCACCCGTTCGGTGTTCACGTTGCAGGGCGGCGGCGTACGGATCACGCTCGAGTACCTGTCCCCGATCGAGCCCGGCGACCTGCGGCGCCAGTCGATCCCGATGGCATGGGTGCTCGTCACCGCGCGGAGCATCGACGGCCGATCCCACGCGGTCTCCGTGTACCTCGACGTCTCGGGCGAGTGGCTCTCGGGAGACCCGAGCCAGCAGTTCACGTGGGCGCCCGTGTCGGTTCCGTCGGCTGGCGGGGGGGTCCAGGCGTGGACGATGCAGCTGGCGCAGCCGCAGGTCCTGACGGAGATCGACAACCGCGCGCAATGGGGAACGATCGTCTGGGCGACCCCGCAGGTCCCCGGCCTCAGCTACCAGTCCGGCCCCTCGGACGCGGTCCGCGCCCAGTTCGTCGGGCAGGGCGCGCTGCTCGACGGCGACGACACCTCCTTCACGTCGATCGGCGGCGAGGGCTACCCCTCGTTCGGCTTCGCGCTCGACCTCGGGCAGGTCGGCGGCGCGGCCGAAACTCGGCAGTTCTCACTCGGTCAGGTCCGCACGCCGCTCGTCAGCTACCTGGGCGCGGCGCTTGAGCCGCTCTGGACCGGATACTTCCCGGACTGGCAGCAGATGCTCGCGTTCTTCCACGACGACAGCGCCGGCGCCCGGCAGCGAGCGGACGCCCTCGACGCCAAGGTGGCCGCCGACGCCAGAAGGACGGGCGGAGCCAGGTACGAGGCGCTCTGCGCGCTCTCGCTGCGACAGGCCTACGGGGCGACCGAGCTGGCGGTCGGACCGGACAACACGCCCTGGGCGTTCCTCAAGGAGATCTCCTCCGACGGGGACACCTCGACCGTCGACGTGACCTTCCCCGCCTCGCCGGTGTGGATCTACCTGGACCCGCGGTATCTGTCGCTGCTGCTGAAGCCGATCTTCGGGTATGCCGCGAGCGGCCAGTGGACGGCCAGGTTCGCCCCGCACGATCTCGGCCCGTACCCGACGGCCTCCGGCTATCCGCACAACGGCGGCGAGAACATGCCCGTCGAGGAGTCCGGGAACATGATCATCATGGCCGCCGCCTATGCGCGGGCGGCTCCGGGCGCGAGCGCGCGCGCGTACCTGAACGCGAACTACCGGTCGCTGAAGCGGTGGGCGGACTACCTCGTCGCGACCCTGCCGGACCCCGGTCTGCAGAACCAGACCGACGACTTCGCGGGCAGGATCGCCCACAGCGTCAACCTCGCGCTCAAGGGGATCGTCGCCGTCGCCGCCATGGCTCAGATCGCCCGCGCGTGCGGCGAGCACGCGGACGCGGTCCGCTTTCACCGGGAGTCCAGGCGGTTCATGGCCTATTGGCTCAGGCACGCGCAGGCGCCCGGACACCGCCATCTCGGTCTCACGTACCGTCGCCGGGGGCCGCGGAGCCGGGCCTGGGGAACGACCTACAACGCCTACGCCGACGCGCTGCTCGGCACCGGCCTCGTCCCGAGCTCGGTCGCGGCCGAGCAGGCGGCGTTCTACCGGACCCGGATCCACCGGTACGGGCTGCCGCTGCAGACTCCGCACCGCTACGGCAAGACCGACTGGGAGATGTGGCTGGCCGCCTGGCTGCATCGACACCCGATCCGCGAGGAGCTGATCGAGCGCGTCTACCGCTACGCGAACACGACCCGGAGCCGCGTTCCGTTCTGCGATCTCTACAGCACGACCTCGGGCGACCAGGTGTACGGCTTCGAGGCCCGACCGGTGCAGGGCGGGATCTTCGCGCTGCTCGCGCTGCGCGCGCTCGAGGGCCGGCGCGCCGGGTGACGGTGCTCGTGCCCTGAACGTGCCCGTCGAGGCTCTCGGCCGTCCCGCGCCGGGCGAGGGCGGCGTATCCGGCTCAGTCGTCGAGCTCGCGGATGTACTCGGCGTTCCCGCGGATCGCCGCCTCGTAGCGGGCGATCTCGGGCGAGTCGAGATGATCGGCGATCGTTTCCAACAGCAGGGCGCACGTCGCGTTCGGGCGGCCCGCGGCATGGAGCGTGATCGCCTTGAACACGGGGAGTGCGGCGCTATCCGGGAACTCCGTGATCGCGCGGTCGAACATCCGGAGCGACTCGTCGAGGCGGCCGAGGTTGCGCAGCGTGCTGGCGAACTGCAGCAGGCAGCGCCGGCGCAGATCGCCCTCGAGGCCGCGCTCCAGCGCCCGCCTGTAGAAGCCGACCGCCGTCCGCTCCTCTCCCGCGGTGTCGTAGGAGCCGCCGACCTCGTAGAGCAGCCTCGGGTTGTCGGGATGCTCGGCGAGGAGACGCTCGAACGCGTCGATCGTCGGCTGCATGCGATCGCGGTCGCGGGTGGCGAAGATGCGATCGATCTCGGCGTCGAGGTCGGACACGGCGGCGAGTGTAGGCAGCCGGGTCGCAGGATCCCTCGCCGCCGAAGCTCACGGCTGCAGTTTCCGGACTCCCGCCGGGAGTCCGCCGGTGCGACGGCTACAGTCCACAGGCAGCTGATGGCTCACGGCGAGACGCGCTTCATCTTCATCACCGGCGGGGTCGTTTCCTCGCTCGGCAAGGGCATCGCCGCCGCGTCGATCGGGCGCCTGCTCGTGTCGCGCGGCCTGTCGGTCCAGCTGCAGAAGTTCGATCCGTACATCAACGTCGATCCCGGCACGATGTCGCCCTACCAGCACGGCGAGGTGTTCGTCACCGAGGACGGCGCCGAGACCGACCTCGACCTCGGGCACTACGAGCGATACACGGACGCGAACACGAGCCGGGCGTCGAACGTCACCGCCGGTGGCGTCTACAACACGGTGATCCGCCGCGAGCGCCGCGGCGACTACCTCGGCGCGACGGTCCAGGTCGTCCCGCACATCACGAACGAGATCAAGCACCGGGTGAAGCTGATGGCCGACTCCTCGGAGGTCGACTTCGTGATCACGGAGATCGGCGGCACGGTGGGCGACATCGAGTCGCTGCCGTTCCTCGAGGCGATCCGCCAGTTTCCGGTCGACGTGGGCCGCCGGCGCTGCATGTTCATCCACCTCACGCTCGTGCCCTACATCGGTCACGCCGGGGAGCTGAAGACGAAGCCGACCCAGCACTCGGTCAACGAGCTGCGGCGGATCGGCATCAACCCCGACATGGTCATGTGCCGCTCGACCTCGGAGCTGTCGACGGAGATCCGCGCGAAGATCGCGCTCTTCGCCTCGCTGCCGGTCGACGCGGTCGTCTCCGCCTACGACGTCGACGACGTCTACAAGGTGCCGCTCGCGTTCCATGGCCAGGGCGTCGACGACTTCATCCTCTCCGACCACTTCGGGATCGACGCCGGCCCCCCGGACCTCTCGGGATGGGACGCGATCGTCCGCCGGGCGGCGGCCGCCGACCGCGAGACCCGGATCGCGCTCGTCGGCAAGTACGTCCAGCTCGAGGACGCCTACCTGTCGGTCGCCGAGGCGCTGCGCCACTCCGGTGTCCATCACGGCGCCCGGGTGAAGGTCGAGTGGATCGACTCCGAGACGGTCTCCGATCCCGACGTCAACCGGCTCCTGCACGAGGTCGACGGGATCCTCGTCCCCGGCGGCTTCGGCGGTCGCGGCTGGGAGGGCAAGATCGAGGCGGCGCGGATCGCGCGCGAGCAGAAGATCCCGTACCTGGGGATCTGCCTCGGCATGCACGTCGCGGTGAGCGAGTTCGCGCGCCACGTCTGCGGAATGGACGGCGCGAACTCCACCGAGATGGACCTCGAGACGCCGTACCCGGTCATCGATCTCCTGCCGGAGCAGAAGGAGATCGCCGACATGGGCGGCACGATGCGGCTCGGGGCCGATCCGGTCAAGCTGCACGCCGACACCCGGATCCGCGCGATCTACGACGAGCCCGTCGTCTACGAGCGCCACCGGCACCGCTACGAGGTGAACAACCACCTGCGGCGCCAACTGGAGAGCGCCGGGCTCGTGTGCGGCGGGACCTCGCCCGACGACCGGCTCGTCGAGGCGGTCGAGCTGCCCGCCGCCGCCCACCCGTTCTACGTCGCCTCCCAGTACCACCCGGAGTTCAAGTCCAGGCCGGAGCGTCCCGCGCCGCTCTTCCGCGAGTTCGTCGGCGCCGCGCTCGCCCACGGCGCCCGGCGCGCGGCGGGCGCCGATCTGTCCGCCGGGGACGTCGCCACCGGGGACATCGCCGCGTCGCGTTCGTGACCCGCGCGCGCGGGACCGAGCGCGAGCGGCTGCACGAGACGTTCGCCGCCCTCTGCCGGATCGAAAGCCCCTCCCGCCATGAGCGCGGCTGTGCGGACTGGCTCACCCGCGAGCTCAGCGCGATGGGCCTCGAGGTCCACGAGGACGACGCCGCCGCCGCGGTCGGAGGCGACGCCGGCAACCTGCACGTCCGGATCCCGGGGGCGAGCGACACGTCGATCCTGTTCTGCGCGCACATGGACACGGTGCCGCTCGCCGCGCCCGTCGAGCCGGTGCTCGGCGACGGCATCTGGCGCAACGCGAACGACGCGATCCTCGGCGCGGACAACAAGTCGGCGGTCGCGATCTTCACCGAGGTCGCCCGCCGCTTCGCGGTCGCCGCGGGGGGGACGCCACCCCCGATCGGGCTCGAGTTCGTGTTCACGGTCTGTGAGGAGATCTCCCTGCTCGGCAGCGCGGCGTTCGACAGCGCGCGGTTGCGCTCGAGCTGCGGGTTCGTGTTCGACCAGGCGACGGCGATCGGCGAGGTCGTCGTCGCCTCGCCCACCCACTACCGGATCCTCGCGCGGCTCCGGGGGCGCGCCGCGCACGCCGGGGTGCACCCGGAGGCCGGGCGCTCCGCGATCCAGGCGGCGGCGCGCGCGATCGCGGCGATGAGGCTCGGGCGCCTCGACGAGCGGACGACGGCCAACCTGGCGACGATCCACGGCGGCACGGCGCTCAACGTCGTGCCCGAGCACTGCGAGGTGGCGGCCGAGGTGCGCTCGCTCGACGACGACCGGGCGGCGGCGATCGCCACCGAGATGATCGACCACCTCCAGGACGGCGCGGACGCGGGCGAGTGCGATCTCGATGTGAACCTCGAGCGGATGTTCCAGGGCTACCGGCACCCGGCAAACGCGCTCCCGGTGCAGATCGCCGAGCGCGCGCTCGGCGCCTGCGGCCACGCGCCGCGGCGGATCGCGTCCGGCGGCGCCTCCGACGTCAACTCGTTCATGCTCGACGGCCTGCCGGCGGTGTGCCTCGCCGACGGGGTGCAGGCCAACCACACATCCGAGGAGCGGGTGAGCGCCCAGGCGCTCGAGGACATGCTCGACGTCGCGCTCACGATCGTCGAGGAATCCGCCCGCGCGCTGACGGATCCGGGCGATCGGCCGGGGGAGGGGGCGCCGTGAGTCCATCGATGGGCTTTGAGCCGATCGGGTCCGAGGAACGCTGGCGAGGCGCGATCATCGGCGCCGGGACGAGCCGCTACCGGTACGCCGATGGCGCGGTCGTCAGCCGCGACACCGTCTGGCATCCCGGGGCGGTCGGAATCCTCGCGCTCGACGATGACCACGTGTGGCTCACCCGCCAGCCGCGCGAGGTCGCGGGGCTCACCGCCTCGCTCGAGATCCCCGCCGGCAAGCTCGACGTGCCGGGCGAGAGCCCGCTCGGCTGCGCGCGCCGGGAGCTCGCCGAGGAGATCGCCAAGGTGGCCGACGACTGGCGGGAGCTGCACGGGTTCTACACGAGCGTCGGCTACTCGGACGAGCGCATCTGGCTGTTCCTCGCGCGAGGCCTGCGCGACAGCCCCGCCGACGGCGACGGTCCCGACGAGGACGAGCGCATCGAGATCGTCCCCTGGCCGCTTCGGGAGATCGAGGCCGCGATCGCCGAGAGCGAGGACGCAAAGACGCTCATCGCGCTGCAGTGGCTCGCGCTGGAGCGTGCGGCCGGCCGCATCTGAGCTTCCGCCGCAGCGCACGGCCGGCCGCCTCCGGGCCCGCGCTCACGCCCCCGGACGCCGCGCCCAAAGCCGGGGCAGCCAACGCCTGCGGCAGGAGAGTGCCGCGGTCGCGGCGAACCCCCGACAACACCACGATGCCCACCGTCGAGGCCACCGCCGCCCAGCGCCGGCTCACCGATCTCACGCTCGATTTCCTCGCGAGCCTTGAGCTGGAGCGTGGGCTCTCGCGCAACACGCTCGAGGCCTACCGGTCCGACCTGCAGCAGTTCGGGCTGTTCCTCGGGCCGCGGGGCCGCGATCCGCTCGAGGTCACCCCGGCCGACCTCGCGGCGTTCGTCTCCGAGCTCGCCGCCGGTCGGGACGGCCGGCCGCCGGTGGCGCCCGCGACCCTGCAGCGCAAGATCGCGTGCCTGCGCTCCTTCTACCGCCACCTTCGTCGCGAGCAGCTCCTCGACCACGATCCGACGGCGGAGCTGCGACCGCCGCGCGCACGGGGGCGCCTGCCGCGGGTGCTCACGCGCGACGAGGTCGCGCGGCTCCTCGCGCAGCCGCGGGGCAGCGGGCCGGCGGCGCTCCGCGACCGCGCGCTGCTGGAGACGATGTACGCCTGCGGCCTACGCGCGAGCGAGGCGATCTCGCTCCAGGTCGGCGAGCTCGACCTGGAAGCGGCGATCCTCCGCACCCACGGCAAGGGCTCCAAGGAGCGGCTCGTCCCGATCGGCTCCAAGGCGGTGCGGAGCCTGGGCGACTACCTGGAGCAGGGCCGCCCCCGGCTCGTCGGGCTCCGCGACGAGCCCCGGGTGTTCCTCAACCTGCGCGGCCGCGGCCTCTCGCGCCAGGGGCTCTACAAGATCGTCCAGGGTCACGCCCGGACCGCCGGCCTTGAGGACCGAATGAGCCCGCACACGCTGCGCCACACGTTCGCCACCCACCTGCTCGCCGGCGGCTGCGACCTGCGCTCGCTGCAGGAGATGCTCGGCCACGCGGACATCGGCACGACGCAGATCTACACGCACCTGTCGACCGAACGGCTGCGCGACGTCTACTTCGACGCGCACCCGCGCGCGCAGATCGCGCGCCCCGGCCTGAACGAGTAGCGGCGCGGGCCGCGCGGCCCAGGCCGGCGGGCGGCGACAGGCCCGGCGGCGAGGTCTCGCGCCGCGGTCGACCGGCGGGCTATAGATAGGCGCGATGCCGGAGCTCCCCGAGGTCGAGACGATCCGCCGCCAGCTCGCCCCGCACGTCGAGGGCCGCACGCTCACCGCCGTCGAGGTGCTGGACGCGCGCTGGGGTGCGCCGCGGCCGCCCGCGGAGGTCGCCGCGGGGCTCGCCGGCCGCTCCGTGCTCGGCCTCGCTCGCGCGGGCAAATATCTCATCTGGGAGCTCTCGGACGACCGGCACCTGCTCATGCACCTGCGGATGACCGGCACGCTCCTGTTCGACCCGCCCGCCGACCCACCGCACACCCGGGTCCGCGTCGCGCTCTCCGACGGCCACCGGCTCGTCTACCTCGACCCGCGCCGCTTCGGGACCGGGCATCTGCTCGAGAGCTCGCAGGCACGCGATGCGTATCTCGCCTGCCGGCTCGGTCCTGAGCCGCTCACCCCGCAGTTCACGACCGCCTACCTGCGGCGCGCCGCCCGTGGGCGCTCGGCCCCGGTCAAGTCGTTCGTGCTCGACCAGCGCCGGATCGCCGGTGTCGGCAACATCTATGCCGACGAGGCGCTGTTCCGGGCGGGGATCCATCCGCTGCGGGCGACGGGCTCGCTGCGCCCCGCGCAGCTCGAGGCGCTGCGCATCGGGATCGAGGACGCGCTCGCCGCCGGGATCGAGGCGAAGGGAGCGACGATCGACGACTTCCGGCATCTCGACGGGGCCTACGGCTCCTTCCAGGACCAGTTCCTCGTGCACCGGCGCGAGGGCCGTCCCTGCACGCGCTGCGGGATGCCGGTCCGCAAGCTCGTCGTCGGCGGGCGCGGCACGTACGTGTGCGAGCGCTGCCAGCCGCGGCCGCGCGCGCGCTCCCGGCCGCGCCGGCCGACGGGCGCCTCGGCGGGCGGCGCGCCGCCCGCCCGGAGCCGAGCCGGGCAGGCGGTCGGCGCGGCGACGACGGGTGGCGCCTGAACCGGCTCAGGCGGCAAGCAGGGCGGGCAGCCGCCCGGCGCGATCGGCGGCGAGCAGCTCCTGGAAGCCGCCGATCGACTCCCCGTCGATCACGATCTGGGGAAAGGTGTACATGCCGGTCTTGGCGATCAGCTCCTCGCGACCGTCCGGGTCGCGTGCGAGATTGATCTCGGTGTAATCGACCTGCCGCTTGGCGAGGAGCTTCTTGGCGCTCGCGCAGAACGGGCAATGGTCGGTGGTGTACAGCGTGACGGGCTTCATAACTTTACTTAGTATAGCGAGGGTGCCGTGCCGGGGCCGCTGAGGGCGGAGGCGATCGTGCTGCGCTCGATCCGCTACGGAGAGGCCGATCGGATCCTGCATCTCTACACGCCTGAGCATGGTCGCCTGAGCGCGATCGCGAAGGGCGCCCGCCGCGCCCGCAGCCGCTTCGGGGCGCGCCTCGAGCCGTTCCTGCGTGTCCGCGCGCAGCTGCACGAGGGCCGCAGCGACCTGCTCACGGTCACTGCGGTCGACACGATCGCCACGCATGCCGGGCTGCGGGAGCACGCGGCGACGCTCGACGGGGCAGCGCGCGCCTGCGACGCGGTGGCGCGGCTGTTCGAGACCCGCGAGCCGCACCCCGAGGTGTTCCACCTGCTCGGCAACGAGCTCGCGCTGCTCGCCTCCGACCCGACGCACGGGCGGCCCGGCAACGGGCTTGCGTTCCGCTTGAAGCTGCTGCTGGCGGCCGGGATCGTGCCGCAGCTGGCGGCCTGCGCGCTGTGCGGGGAGACCGCGCACCTGAGCGGCTTCTCAGGTGCCGCCGGCGGGGTCGTGTGCGAAGCGTGCGAGGCGGGCTCGTTCCCGCTCTCCGAGGAGGCGTACCGGTTCCTGCTCGCGGCGCTCGCCAACCCGCTGGCGCAGGCGCCCGACGGGGGAGAGCGGATCCTGCGCCAGGTGGAGCGGGCGATCGGCGAGACGACCGAGCATCACGCGCACGTGCGGCTGCGGCCGCTGCTCGCGGCCTGAGCATCGGGTGGACCGGTGCCGCGGCGGCTGGGCGCGGCCTGAGCGCCGGGCGGCCCCCGGTCTCAGCGGCGCCGGCGGTGCCGGCGGTGGGCGGCGTGTCTCGCCCGGTGCGTACGCGAGGCTCGGTGGCGTGCGGTCGTGTGGCGACGCGAGCGCGACCTCGGGGCGGTGAACGTCACCGACGCCGTCGCGAGCGTGCTGTGGCGGCTCGAAGCGGTGAGCACCGTCCGCAGCGTCCGGGCGCGCGCGAGCAGCCGCGCGCCCGTCCGGTTGAGGGAGACGGTCACCGTCCGGCGCTCGCCGGCCGCGATCCTCACCGTCTGCTCGCCGACGACGACGACCCGGCTGCGCCGCCGGCGGGCGTGCGCGGGGCGCCCGGCGGGCGCGGGCTCGGCGGCCGTGAGCGTGAGCGTGACCGGGCAGCTCGCCTGCGCCGGACAGCGCAGCGCGATCGGGAGAGCGGTGCCGGACACCGTGCGCGCGGGGACCGAGACGGACGCGGCGCCGCTCGCACGGCCGCCCCCGCCCCCGCCGCCGCCGGTCCCATCGCCGCCGGCGCCGAGGTCCATGAGCGGCTCGGTCGGCTCCGAGACCGCCTGCGTGCTCCCGTAGGCGTTCATCGCGGTCTCGACGACGACGATCGAGTCGTTCACGTCGTTCGCGGTCGTCGTGTACGTCGGACCGGTCGCGCCCGGGATCGGCGTGCACACGGTTCCGGTGATGTCGCAGTCCTCCCACTGCAGGCTGACGCTCGGGCTGTTCTCCCATTCGCCGGGGATCTCGGTGAGCACCTCGCCGACCGTGCCCTGGTCGCCGTCGATGCCGGGCGGGCCGATGTTCGCCGGCGCCGGCGAGGTCACGACATCGGTCATGTCGGAGTCCGCCGAGGCCGAGCCGCCGGCGTTCGTGGCCGTCTCCACGACCTGCAGCTGCTCGCCGACGTCGCCGGCGGCCGGCGTGTACGAGGCGCCGGTCGCGCCGGGGATGTCCGTGCAGGCGAGGGTCGTGGGATCGCAGGCCTGGCACTGATCGCTGATCTGGGTCGGTGAACCGCTCCATGTGCCCTGGGCGACGGTGAGCCTCGCGTCCTGCGCGGCGGTCCCGTTGATCTGCGGAGGGCTCGTGTTCTGCGGGGGCGCCGGCGTGATCGTCGCCACGACGCCCGGCGCGCCCGCGATCGTGCCGAACGATGCCGCCCAGCCGTTGTCGTCGGCCGGGAACGAGGGCGTGCCGGTCCGCGAGCCGTAGCTGAGGAGGGCGAGCGTCTCGGTCGAGGCCGGAGCGGTGAGCGCGTCGCCGTCGAAGGCGAGCGTCCCGGCGAGCGTCGCGGCGCCGCTCACGCTGACCGGGGCGGGGGCGGAGGGCGCCTGCGAGGAGGCGGAGTCGATCTGGAGCGTCGTGCCGCGCGCCACGGTGAGCGAGCCGACGGATGCCGTCGCGCCCGGGCCGAGCTCAAGGCTCGCGCCCGATTGGCCGGTCGTCGACAGCTGGAGCCTGCCGGTTCCGGAGATCGTGCCGTCGAGCACCCGCGTCGCCCCGTCCTGGATCGAGACCGTGCCCGAGCCGCCGATCGAGTAGCTGCCGGTGTCGGTGTCCTGGTTGGGGGCGTCGATCATGAACGTTCCCGCCGGAACGGAGACCGTGCCCGCGTTGTCGAACTGGCCGG
This sequence comes from Solirubrobacteraceae bacterium, assembly GCA_035294545.1. Classification (GTDB taxonomy): domain Bacteria; phylum Actinomycetota; class Thermoleophilia; order Solirubrobacterales; family Solirubrobacteraceae; genus Palsa-465. Next base: position 24,555 of record DATGKS010000012.1, read on the forward strand.
TGTCGATCGTCGCGGAGCCGACGGCGGTGATCGAGCCGGCCTCGTCGTTCTGAAGCGTGCCGCCGCCGCAGGTGGCGCTGTTCAGGACCCCGCCGAGGGTCGCGCCCGAGCCGAGCGTGAGGGTTCCGCCGGGACCGTTCTCGATCATCGCGCCGGAGTCGATGCATGTCGTCGAACCGGAGGCGAAGGACACGTTGCCGTCGTTGATCAGCGAGACATACCCGCCGAGCTCGCCTCCGGGTCCGTCGGTCGGCTTGGGGAAGGAGACGTCCGCTCCCTCAGGGATCGTGACCGCGCCATACCCGTCGAGGTCGCCGGCGATGGTCGTGGTCGGCGACGGCGACGCGGCCGGGGCCTCGAGCTGATCGTCGACCTCGACGGTCGCGTTCTGCCCGACCGTCAAGCCGCTCAATCCGCTGAGGTCGGCGTCGGTCTGGAAGTCGGTGAGGCCGGCCGAGATGACGAGGGTGCCGCCTCCGCCGAACGTCGTTCCCGTCGCCGGCCCGGCGTCGATGTCTCGCTCGGTGCCGCTGAGCTCGAGCGTCGCCGCCGGTTCGATCGTGTACGTGCCGCTGTCGCCATCCGGGGTGCTCGAGGCGGGAATCGCGAGCGTGTCCGTGCCGCTCACCGTCAACGTGCCGTCGTTGTCGAAGAACGCGGGGTCGATCGTGGTCGTGCCGCCCGGGTCGGTCGTGAATCGCGCCCCGGTTGACGATCTGCCCGCCGCCCGTGCCCCCGTCGCAGCTGCCGACGTCGTTCGCGCCGAGGTCCGATCCGGCGCCGAGGGCGAGCGCCCCGTCGGTCCCGACCGTGAGCAGTGCGCCGGGGGCCGTGCACACGTCGACGTTTGCCGCGACGGTCGTCGTACCCTGCGCGTCGAGTGTGAGCCCCGAGCCGAGCGCGTCCGGCGCTCCGCCGTCGAGCAGATCGAGCTCCCCGGTGGCCGTGAGGCTCTGCGAGCCGTCGCCGTCGAGCGTCGCGCCGCCCAGCTCGAGCCCGGAGACCGTCGTCGTCGTGTCGAGCGTGACCGTCGGGTCGACGGTGGCGTTCGTGACCGATCCCGGGACGCCGGGACCCGACCCCAGGCAGACCTCGTCGCCGGACGTCGGGGCCGCGCCCGTGCTCCAGTCGGCCGGGTTCGACCAGAGACCCCCGGTCACCGGGCCGGTCCATGTGACCGTGCATGTCGCCGGGCCGCTCGCCGTCGCGGGACCGGCGTCCGCCAGCGCGCATGCCGCCGCGACGAGCAGCGCGAGCGCGACCCGCCGCACGGTGAGCCGAAGGATGAGGTCGCGCACAGGCATGACGGAGGATGAAGGCCGAGACCCTCGGATTCGTGATCGGCGGCCCGTCCGGCGGTCTTGAGCGCGCCGGGGAGCACCGGACGGACGGACTGCGGGAGCGACGCGTCCGGGCTCTCCGCGGGCGCTGTCAGAATCGAACACGTGGATCAGCCGACGAGCACGCGTGGTGCTTCGCATCCCTCTGGGCCGGTCGCCGACGCCTTCCAGGAGAGGGTGCGCGACCGGGAGGACGCGATGCTCTCGCCGCTCGCGGTGCGCTCGTATCCGGCTCATCGCGCCGTCGCCGAGCCCGACTGCGGTCTGCGGACGCCGTTCCAGCGCGACCGCGACCGGATCGTGCATTCGAAGGCGTTCCGGCGCCTGAAGTACAAGACCCAGGTGTTCATCGCGCCGGTCGGCGACCACTTCCGCACGCGGCTCACCCACACGCTCGAGGTGACGCAGATCTCCCGCACCGTGGCGCGCGCCCTCGCCCTCAACGAGGACCTCACCGAGGCGATCGGGCTCGGTCACGATCTCGGCCATTCGCCGTTCGGGCACGTCGGCGAGAGCGCGCTCGACGCGTGCCTGCGCGAGCGCTTCGGCGGGCACTTCCGCCATAACGAGCAGTCGCTGCGGATTGTCGAGCACCTCGAGCGCGACGGCCGCGGGCTCAACCTCTGCGAGAGCGTGAGGGACGGGATCCTCGGCCACTCCGGCCGCGCCGCGATGCCGGCGACGCTCGAGGGGCGGATCGTGCGGATCATGGACCGGGTCGCGTACATCAACCACGACATCGACGACGCGGTGCGGGCCGGGGTGCTCGCGCCCGACGACCTTCCGGATGAGCCGATCGCGCTCCTCGGCGACACCGGCCCGCGACGGATCGACACGCTCGTGCACGATCTCGTCGAGGCGTCCGCGCGGGCGGGGGACATCGTCCAGGGGGAGGCGATCGGCGGCGCGATGGCCGAGCTGCGGCGCTTCATGTTCGAGCGGGTGTACCTCGGGCCGGTCGCCACGCGCGAGCACGCGAAGATCGACGGCGTGGTCCGGACGCTGTTCGACCACTACTGCGCGCATCCGGAGGCGATTCCGGCGACGATTCCGGCCGGAGACCTCGCCACGCGCGTCACCGACTACATCGCCGGGATGACCGACCGCTTCTGCATTCGCGTCTACGAGGACCTCACCGTTCCGGACGCGTTCGTCGCACCGTGACGCGCTACGCGCCCGACTCCCGCGACCGCGTATTCGACGCCGTCGACATGGTGGCGCTCGTCTCCACGCGCATCGAGCTGCGCCGGGCGGGAGTCAACAGCTACTTCGGCAACTGCCCGTTCCACGATGAGCGCACCGGCTCCTTCCACGTGAGCCCCGACGAGAAGCTCTACCACTGCTTCGGCTGCCAGGCGAGCGGCGACGCGTTCACGTTCGTGCAGGAGACCGAGGGGGTCGACTTCAAGGGCGCGCTCGAGTCGCTCGCCGTCCGCTTCGGGGTCGCGCTCGAGTCCGTCGACGAAGACCCGCGCTACGCCGAGCGCCGCCGCCGGGACGAGCGGCTGTACGAGCTCATGGGCCGCACCGCGGCCTACTACGCCCGTTGCCTGTGGGAGTCGGCGGAGGCGCGCGAGGCGCGTGAGTACCTCGCCGGCCGCGGCCTCGGCGAGGGGACGCTCCGCGCCTTCCGGGTCGGCTACGCGCCCGGCGCGTGGGACCGCGTGCTCACCGCCTCGCGCAGGGCGGGCTTCACCGACGCAGAGCTCGCCGAGGTCGGGCTGATCCGTCGCTCCGAGCGCTCGCGGGCCGGCGCCTACGACTTCTTCCGCGAGCAGATCATGTTCCCCGCCGCCGATGCCCGCGGCCGGGTCCACGGGTTCGGCGCGCGGCGGATGCGCGATGACCAGAGCGTGGCGAAGTACGTCAACACGCCCGACGGTCGGCTCTACCACAAGCGCGAGGTGCTGTTCGGGATCGACCGGGCGCGCGCCGTCGCCGCGAAGGCGGGGCGGATGATCCTCGTCGAGGGCTACACGGACGTGCTCGCGCTGCACCAGGCCGGGATCGAGAACGTCGTCGGGATCATGGGCACCTCGTTCACCGAGGAGCAGCTGACCGAGCTCAGGCGGGTGGTGACGACGCTCGAGCTCTGCCTCGACGCCGACAGCGCCGGACAGGAGGCGATGCTCCGCGCCGCGCGCATGGCCGCTGGCCGGGGGGTCGAGCTCCGCGTCGTCGTGCTGCCCGAGGGCGCCGATCCGGCGGACCTCGCGCTCACCGAGGGCGCGGAGGCGCTCCGCGAGCGGGTCGCTGCCTCGGTCCCGTTCGTGAGCTTCGACGTCGAGCGGATCCTCGCCCACGCCGACACCGAGAGCGCCGAGGGCCGAGACCGCGCGCTCATCGAGCTTGCGCCCGCGTTCGCGGCGCTGCCGCCGAGCGTCCTGCGCGACCAGCTGCTCCGGCGCGTCTCGGGAGCGCTCGAGCTCTCCGATGCGCGGCTGCGGTCGCTGCTCGACAGCCCGCCGCCCGCCCCCGCTGCCGGTGGACGCGGCGGACGTGGTGCGCTGAGCGGAGCGGCGGGCCGGGCGGGCGGATCCGACACCGCGCCGGCCTCGACTCGGGCGTCCGCGCCCGGCAGCCAGCGCGAGCGGCTGTTCCTCGCGCTCTGCATCGCTCTGCCCGAGGCGGGCGCGACCGTGCTCGGCGGCGAGCGCATGGAGGCGCTCTTCACCTCCCACACGCTCCGTCAGGCGGCCGTCCACCTGCGGACCCGCACGCGCGCGCCGCTCTCGGAGCTTCCGGCCGACGACGAGGAGTTCGCGCGCGTGATGTCCGGCCTGGTCGAGCTCGCCGGTCGCGTCCCGGATCCCTCACCCGACCGCCTGGAGCACGCCCGCCTGGTGCTTGAGCTCGACCGGCTGGAGCGCGCCCTGCTGCGCGCGCGCGCCGAGGGCGAGGGGACGAGCGAGATCGCGCGGCGGCGCGAGGCCGTCCGGGCCCAGCTGCACGAGGTCGTCTCCCGCCTCGAGGGCACGTTGTAGGCACGGTGTCGGCCTGAGGGCATCACCTCGTTGTCGGTTCCGTCCGGCGCCCATGCGAACATATGTTCCGGTAAGGGAACGGAGGATCGGATGGACGAAGACTCGCTGAAGGTGCTGTTGGCACGTGGGCTGAGCGTCGAGCGGATCGCCAAGCGCTTCGGTCGCGACCCCTCGACCGTGTCGTACTGGATGCGGAAGTACGGCCTGGAGGCCCCGGGGCGGGAGAAGCACGCGGCCAAGGGCGGGATCGCGCGTGAGGTGCTGGAGGAACTCGTCGCGCAGGGCAACTCGATCGCGGAGATCGCCGAGGCCGTCGAGCTCAGCAAGGGCACGGTCCGGCATTGGCTGAAGAAGTACGGCCTGCGCACCCGCGCAAGCGCGACGGCCGGGCAGGTTTCATCAGCCCGCGCCGCTGGGTTGCTGACCGTTCGCCGGGAGTGCGCCACGCACGGGCTGACCGACTTCGTGATCGAGGGACGGGGCTACTACCGATGCAAGCAGTGCCGGGTCGAACGCGTCGTCGCGCACCGGCGCACGGCCAAGGCACAACTCGTCGACGAGGCCGGAGGTCGATGTGCGATCTGCGGATATGACCGATATCTCGGCGCTCTGGAGTTCCATCATCTTGACCCCTCGCAGAAGCGTCTGGGTCTTAGCCATCGCGGAGTCGGGCACGCCATGTCGACCCTGCGTGCCGAGGCGGCAAAGTGCGTGCTGCTCTGCTCGAACTGTCACGCGGAAGTCGAAGGCGGAGTCAGCACTCTGGCGCTAAAGTCAGGCACCCGTCCCGTCGAAGACGTGGCAGACGGATAGAGATCCGGGGTGGCAGATAGGCAATGCAGCGCCCTGTTAAGGCGTCCCATGTGGGTTCGAATCCCACCCCCGGAGCTTTTGGCCTGTTCCGTGAAATCGTAGGGGACCTCCGGCGCTGGCCAGCTTCTCCATGACACGCTGCGTTCGTTCTCGGCCCGTTGCCCTGTCGTGTTGACCAGCTGAGCCTGCGGTTCGCCGAGGGATCCTTCAGCTGGGCGCCGGGCGTTCGCGCGGCCGAGGTCGTCGCCGCTCAGTCGCTTCGTCGGGGGCGCCCGCTCGTCTGTCGCGTGGGGCGAGCCGCTCGACCAGATCGGCAGCGCGCGCCGCGCCGTCGTTCGCGGCCGCCCAGGCGGCGAACTCGGCGGCCCGAGCCGCCGGTCGGGGATCGGCGAGCGCGCGGCGGACCGCGAGGCGGAGCGTTGCCGGGGAGAGCAGAGGCCAGGCCAGTCTCCGGCCGGCGCCGCTCCAGGCCAGGCGCACGGCGTTCTCGGGCATGTCGCCGCCGCGCGGAACGGAGAGCACGGGCGTCCCGCAGGCGAGTGCCCGGGCGATCGTGCCGGATCCCCCGTGGCAGACGACGAGCCTGCACTCACGCATGGAGCGCCCATACGAGAGCCAGGAGACGACCCGGGCGTTCGGCGCGATCCGCACCGGCGGTGACATCGGCCGTCCGTTCCACACCGCGAGCAGCCGCACGGGCTCGCCGGCAAGGCCGGTGAGGGCCGTCCGGAGCAGGCGGTTGTCCGGGTCCTGGGCGGTTGAGGTGGCGATGAGCACGAGCGGATCCTCGCCCGCCGGCGGCACGATCCAAGTCCCCGGCGCGCCCGGTTCGTCCGATGGCGTGTTTCCGGCCCGCGAGACGCCCGGTGCACCCGGCTCGCCCGGTGCCACCGGCTCGCCCGGCCCGCCTGACGCGCCCGGCCCGCTCCGCGCGCTCGGCGAGATCCCCGGGCCGCCCGGCTCCCACAGCAGCGGTCCCACGACGTGGACGTGCGCGGGCCACGCGCGCGGGTATTCGAGCTGCGGAAACGTGGCGACGAGCACGAGCTCGCAGCTCTGCCCGCCGAACAGCCGGTCGGTCGGCGCCAGGCCGAGGCGGCGGCGCACGTCGTTCAGCTCCGCTCGCCCTCGCGTGAGCCCGCGCGCGACGAGCGGGTCGAAGCCGCGCCACACCCGCCGGCCGACGCGGGTCCGCGGTGGTCGCGCGCCGAGTCCGAACGGCGGCAGTCCCGGCTCGCCCACGGGATAGAGGTGGGGGATGAGCGTCGCGCTCGGGATGCCCTCGAGCTCGGCGCAGAGCGCCGGGGCGAGGGTGAGCACGTCGTGCACGACGACGTCCGGCGCGGCGGCCGCGAGCGCCGGTCGGCGGTCACGAACGGCCGCGACGACCGCCTCGTACGGGCTCAGCGGCCGCTCGCGGGTCGGGAACACCGGATATTCAGGGGCGGGCGTGAATCGCATCCCGGCCGCCTCCACGTGCTCGCGCCAACGCGACCAGGTCTCATAGGTCACCTCGTGGCCGCGGGCGGCCAGCTCGGCGCCGAGGGCGAGCATCGGGAACGCGTGGCCCGGATCGCCGAATGCCCCGAGGTACGCGCGCATGCCCGCCGCCTCCCGCGGTCAGCGCCCGCTCGGGTGAGTGCGCCGACGACCGGCGGCCGGCTCCGGCGCCCCCACGGATGCCACCTACGCTGCGAGCTCGGCGACCGCCCGCAGCTGCGCGATCCGGGAGGCGCGGTCACGCGCCATCGGGATCACCGCGAGCGTGCCCGCGTCGGCCCCGCGGAACGCGCTCAGGCGCGCGCGGACCGCGCCGGCCGGCCATCCCTCGGCGACCTGCGGGCCGGAGGACCCGATCCCGGGGATGAAGCGCCCGACGTTGAGCCCGAGCCGCATGTGCGGCGGAAGCCTACCGGGGTGCCGGTCGACGGGATCTGCGGACCGGACGCCGAGGTCCATGCGCCGGGGCTGGGAGTCCGCGCGCGGCCCCGCGCTCTTACCCGATTCTTTGCGTGCCGCGAGAAGGTCCGGGTACCCAACTCCCGAATCACGAGGAGAAGGTGTCATGAGGACCTCCTATCTGAACTGTCCGCGCTGCGGTCTCAGCGTCGAGAAGCCCGCCGGGCAGGCCGTCGAGGTGAGCTGTCCGCGCTGCCGTGGACGCGCCCACGTGGCCGTGCCGATGTACGAGACGGACCGCCCACGCCCGCCGGCCGACACGGTCGAGCCGACCTCGCGCGCCGCCTGAGCCGGTCCATCGCGCGGCCTGAGCCGGGCCGGCGCGCCGACCTCGCGCGCCGCCTGAGCCGGTCCGGCGCGCCGACCTCGCGCGCCGCGAGGGTCGCGCCGGCCTTCCAGCAGCCAAGAATGAGACTCAGTCTCATCTGATTGCTACGCTGCGGGCGTGGACGCCCGCGCCCCCGCACGCCGCACGAGCCTCGCGGCCATCGCCGCGTGCGTGCCGCTTCTCGCCGGTTGCGGCGCGCCGGGCTCGCCGGCCGCGCTCCACGGCCGCATCCTCGCCGTCGGCGCCGAGAGCCAGTACGCGAACGTCATCTCGGCGGTCGGCGGGCGCTACGTCGACGCACTCGCGATCATCGACAACCCGAACGCCGACCCGCACGGCTTCGAGGCGAGCGCCGCGGTCGCCCAGACGGTCGCCCGCGCGCGGCTCGTCGTGCAGAACGGCCTCGGTTACGACGCGTTCATGAACGCGATCGAGTCGGCCTCCGGAAACCGCGCGCGGGTGATCGACGTCCGCGCGCTGCTTCGCCTCCCGCGCTCGACCGCCAACCCGCATCTCTGGTACGGCCCGCGCACGATGCCCGCGGTCGCACGCGCCATCGCCGCCGCCCTCTCCGCGATCGCGCCGCGCCACGCCGCCTACTTCCGCGCCCGGGCCGCGCGCTTCGTCGCCTCGCTGCGCCCCTGGCGACGCGCGCTCGCCCGCTTCGCCGCGCGCCACCGCGGCACCCCGGTGGCGACGACCGAGCCGATCGCGGACGACATGCTCGCGGCCGCCGGGATGCGGAACCTCACCCCGTTTTCGCTGCAGGCCGACATCATGAACGGCACCGACCCCGCGCCGCAGGCGGTGAGCCTCGAGAACCGCCTCCTCTCCGCTCATCGGGTGAGGGCGCTCGTCTACAACGAGCAGGTGACCGACTCGGTCACGCGCGGCTTCCTCGCCGTGGCAGCCCGCGCCCACGTCCCGGTCGTCGGCGTCTCGGAGACGATGCCCGCCGGCGCGAGCTACGCGTCGTGGATGATGGCCGAGCTGCGGGCGCTCGAGCGCGCGGTCGACCACGGCGTGTCCACTCGGAGGCTCGCGCGGTGAGCCCGCCGGTGCTCTCGGTCGAGGATCTCGGCGTGTCGGTCGCCGGCCGGTCGGTCCTGCGCGAGATCTCGTTCCGCCTCGAGGCCGGTGAGCTCACCGGCCTGATCGGCTCCAACGGCTCCGGCAAGACGACGCTCCTGCGCGCGATCCTCGGACTGCGCGGCCGCGCATGGGCGCGCTCCGGCCGGGTGCTCCTCGACGGAGCGCCGCTCGCGCGCGGCAGCCGCTTGATCGGCTACGTGCCCCAGAGGGTCGCGCTCGACCCGGACCTCCCCGTGCGGGCGCGCGACCTGGTCTCGCTCGGCCTCGACGGCCACCGCCCCGGCTTCGCGCTGCCCTCCCGCCGCCGCCGCGTGCGCGTGGAGGAGATGCTCGACGCGGTCGGCGCCCGCGGGTTCGCCGACGCCCGCGTCGGCGAGCTCTCGGGCGGCGAGCAGCAGCGCGTCCTGCTCGCGCACGCGCTCATACAACATCCCCGTTTGCTCCTGCTCGACGAGCCGCTCGCGGGCCTCGATCTGCGCAGCGTCGGCGAGGCGGTTTCACTCATGGCGCGGGTGGCCGCCGAGCAGCGCGTCGCGGTGCTCGTCTCCGCGCACGAGATCAACCCGCTGCTGCCGGTGATGGACCGCATCGTCTACCTCGCCGGGGGCCGGGCCGTCCACGGGACGATCGAGCAGGTCGTCCGCGGCGACGTGCTGAGCGGCCTGTACGGTCACCCCGTCGACGTGCTCCACGTCCACGGTCGGGTGCTCGTCGTCGCCGCGGTCGGCGAGGACGCCGGCGCGTCCGCGGCTCCGGCCGGCGTCGAGGTGCTGTCGTGACCGCCTGCGGCGCGCTCATCGCCTCAGGGTTCTTCTCCAGTCCCGCCGTGCGGACGGCGCTCGCGCTCGGCGCGGCGGTCGCGCTCGTCGCCGGCCCGATCGGGGTGTTCACTGTCGTCCGCGGCCAGTCGTTCGCCGGGGAGGCGCTCGGGGACATCGGGACGACCGGCGGCTCGGGCGCTGCGCTCGTCGGCGCCGGCCCGCTCTGGGGGTTCCTCGCGTTCGACCTTGCCGCCGCCGGGCTCATGGAGATTCTCGGCGTCGAGCGCCGCCGGGGCCGGGACCTCGCGACCGGCGTCGTGCTCGGCGCGGGCCTCGGCCTGGCCGCGCTCCTGCTGTTTCTCGACTCGACCGAGCACAGCGCCTCGGGGATGACGGTGACGATCCTGTTCGGCTCGCTGTTCACCGTCGGGGGGGCGACGCTCCCGCTCGCGCTTGCGCTCGCGCTCCTCGTGCTGCTCGTGCTCGCGCTCGTCGCGCGTCCGCTGCTGCTCGCCTCGACCAGCCCGGAGCTCGCCGCCGCCCGCGGCGTGCCGGTCGGCCTCGTCGGCGCCGTCCACCTCGTCGCGCTCTCCCTGTCGGCCGCGCTGTGCGCGATCACGGTCGGCTCGATCCTCTCGACCGCGCTCCTCGTCGGACCTGCGGCGGCGGCGCTCCGTGTGGCGCGCCGGCCCGGGCGCGCGACGGCGCTCGCGGCAGGGCTCGGGGTCGCGGCCGTCTGGCTCGGGGTGCTGCTCGCCTACGACAGCTACGACTGGCCGCCGCACCATCGCGGCTGGCCGGTGAGCTTCTTCGTCGTCGCGCTCGTGTTCGCCGAGTACGTGCTCTGCGGCATCGCCCGCGGGCGCCGCCGCCTCCCAGATCCGGTCCCCGGCATCGCGGCGGAGGGCGGCTGAGCGCCGTGTTCTCGGGATTCATGGTCGACACGTGGATCGCCGCGGTGCTCGTCGCGCTGCTCGCCGGCGCGGTCGGGTTCTTCGTCGTGCTGCGCGGCTCGACGTTCGTCGCCCATGCGCTGCCGAACGGGTCGTTCGCGGGAGCGGCGGCGGCCGCGCTCCTCGGCGTCAGCGCGCTCGTCGGGCTCGCCACGTTCGCCGTGTTCGGGGCGCTGGCGATCGCCGGCCTCGGCCGCCGCGGGCGCCATGACGCGGCGACCGCGCTCGTGCTCGTGCTCATGCTCGCGCTCGGCGCTCTCTTCATCGATCTGAGCGCGCAGTACGCGCCGGACGTCGAGGCGCTGCTGTTCGGCGAGGTGCTCGGGATCAGCGCCGCGCGGCTCGTGCCGACGGCGGCGATCACGGGCGCCTGCCTGGTCGCGCTCGCGCTGCTCTACCGTCCGCTTCTGCTCGGCACCGCCCTGCCGGAGTCGGCGCGGGCGCGCGGGGTTCGCGTCGGCGTCGTCGAGCTCTGCTTCCTGCTCGTCGTCGCGCTCGCCACCGCGCTCACCGTGCCGGTCGTCGGCACGCTCCTCGTGTTCAGCCTGATGGTCGGAGCGCCCGCGGCCGCGCGTGCGCTCTGCGACCGTCCCGGGCGGGCGCTCGCGCTGTCGGTGGCGATCGCGCTTCTCGCGGTCGGCGCGGCGATCGCCGGCGCCTACGAGACCGACTATCCGGTCGGGTTCTTCGTCGGCACGGTGAGCGCGGGGTGCTACGTGCTCGGCCGGATCCTCGGGGCCCGCCGCCGGCGCGTCGAGCACCTCGCCGCGGAGCGGGTTGCGGCATAACCTCTCACCGAGATGGCCGACGTCGACCACGACTCCCGCAGCTGGACCGACCGGGTCACCGACCGGCTTGCCGACGCCGGCCACCGCCCCGGCGGCGCGCGGCGCGAGCTGCTTGAGCTGATGGCCGGCCAGCGCTGCGCGCTGTCGGCGTTCGAGATCGAGGCCCGGCTCGCCGCGGGCCCGCGGCGCGTCTCCCGGGCCTCGATCTACCGGATCCTCGAGGAGCTCGAAGCGGTCGGCGCCGTCCAGCGCGTCGACGTCGGCGCGGGGATCACGCGGTACGAGCCGCTCGACCGCGACCGTCGCCATCACCACCATCTCGTCTGCGACCGCTGCGGGAGCCTCGCGCCGTTCACCGACGAGGCGCTCGAGCGCGCGGTGGCGCGGGTCGCCGATCGCGTCCCGCTCGCCGTCTCCGAGCACGAGATCGTGCTTCACGGGACCTGCGCGGACTGCGCGGAGACCTCATAGGAGTCCCGCGCCGTCGCCGCCGCCCCCCGCAGCCGGGCGAGGTGGTCGGCCCGACGGTCGCTCGGCGACGCTCAGACGACCCACGGCCCGTCACAAACTTGCTTGTTCAAAGCAAGCGGCTCGGGTACGATGCGTCGACGGTGGCGACGGCGGTCCGCACCCAGCTCGAGCGTCAGGCGGTGTCGGACGCCGCCATGGCCGCCGCCGCGGTCGCGCTCATCTGCGAGCGGGGCGCGGCGGCGACGACGCTCAAGGACGTCGGGGTGCGGGCCGGCTACAGTCGCGGGCTCGCCGGCTACCGCTTCGGCTCGAAGGCCGGGCTGTGGGCGTTTCTCGTGCACACGATCGGCGAGGAGTGGCTCGCGGAGCTCCGCCGCGCGGTCGCCGGCACGCGTGGCCTGGCCACGCTCCATGCCGCGCTCGACGCCCACCGCGCGATCCTGATCGACTCACCGGACCGCTTCCGCGCGTTCTACACGCTGTGGTTCGACTCGGTCGGGCCCGATCCGGCGCTCCGCCGGCAGATCGCTCGCATCCACGAGCGCCGCCGCCGGGACGTCGAGCGCTGGATCGCCGACGGGATCGCCGCCGGCACCGTGCGCCCGGACGCCGACGTGCGCGCCGTCGCCGACCAGTTCGTCTCCCAGATCGTCGGGATCGTCTACGCGTGGCTCGTCGCCGACGCGCCCGACCCCGGCCGCGTCGCCGAGCAGCACGCCCACCTGAAGCGCCAGATGACGCAGGCGCTCGCCCCCGTCCCGAGAGAGCCCGAGGAGTAGCCCGATGGCCGTCCAGACCGACACCACCCCGCAGAGCGCCCGGCCGGCCGAGGACGAGCCGCCGCTGCGCTTCGTCACCGCCGCCTCGCTGTTCGACGGCCACGACGCCGCGATCAACGTGATGCGCCGCCTCATCCAGGACTCGGGCGCCGAGGTCGTCCACCTCGGGCACAACCGCAGCGTCCGCGACGTCGTGCGCGCCGCGATCCAGGAGGACGCCGACGCGGTCGCGATCTCCTCCTACCAGGGCGGCCACACCGAGTACTTCCGCTACGCCGTCGAGATGCTGCGCGAGCTCGGCGCCGGCCACATCCGCGTGTTCGGCGGCGGCGGCGGCACGATCACCCCGCGGGAGATCGCCGAGCTCGAGCGCGACGGCGTCGCCCGCATCTACCACCCCAACGACGGCGCGCACATGGGGCTCGTCGGGATGATCGACGACCTCGTCGAGCGCGCCCGGGCCGAGCGCCGGACATCGCAGGTGCCGGTGCTCGACGACACGGACCCCACCGATCTGCAGATCGCCGAGATGCTCTCCGCGATCGAGGACGGCGTGATCGACACCGCAGAGCTCGACCAGCTCCGCGCCGCCTGGCGCGATGACCCGCGCGCCGCCCGCACGCCGGTGATCGGCATCACCGGCACCGGCGGCGCCGGCAAGTCGACTGTCACCGACGAGCTGCTCAGCCGCTTCATGCAGCGCTTCGAGGGCCTGCGGATCGCGGTGCTCGCGGTCGACCCGACCCGCCGGCGGACCGGCGGCGCTCTCCTCGGGGACCGGATCCGCATGAACAGCCTGCGCGACGAGCGGCTCTACATGCGCTCGATGGCCACCCGCCGCCACCACGCTTCCACGGCGGCGGTGCTCACCGACGCGATCGCGTTCGCCCGCACGACCGGCGTCGACCTCGTGATCGTCGAGACCGCCGGGATCGGCCAGTCGGACTCGGAGATCGTCGACCTCGTCGACCTGCCGGTGTACGTGATGACGAGCGAGTTCGGCGCCGCCAGCCAGCTCGAGAAGATCGACATGCTCGACCTCGCCGAGCTCGTCGTCATCAACAAGTTCGACAGGGCCGGCTCCCGCGACGCGCTGCGCGACGTGCGCAAGCAGTGGCGGCGCAACCACGTCTCCTTCGAGCGTCCCGACGAGGAGATCCCGGTCTATCCGACGATCGCCAGCCAATTCGACGACCCGGGGCTCACCTGGATGTTCGTCAAGCTCTGCGAGGCGCTCCGCGGCCTTCCGGTGCGCGACGCCGATCGCTTCGATCCGGGGCTCGAGCCGCACGAGCGTGAGCCGGTCCCGAACGTGCTCATCCCCGCCGCACGCGTGCGCTATCTCGCCGAGATCGCCGAGCACGGCCGCGGGATCGCCGCTGAGATCGAGCGCCAGGCGGAGGCGGCGGCGACGCTCCAGCACCTGCACGGCGCCCTGCAGGCGCTCGGCGACCCCGAGCTGCCGGGGCCGCTTGAGCCCTATCCGAACGCCGCACTTCAGACCGGCGATCCGCTCTCCGCGCTCCGCTCCCAGCACAACGAGGCGCTCGACGCGCTGAGCGCCGAGTCGATCGAGCTCCTGCGCGGCTGGGATCGGATGATCGAGCGGATCACGGCCGACACCTACAGCTACACCGTGCGCGGCCGTGAGCTCACCGGCGAGAGCCACCGCACATCGCTGAGCGGCCTGAGGATCCCGAAGCTCGCCGCGCCCCGGCTCGACGGCTGGGGCGACCGGCTGCGCTTCGCGATGAAGGAGAACCTGCCCGGAGGCTACCCGTTCACCGGCGGCGTCTTCCCGTACCGGCGCGCCGGCGAGGACCCGACCCGGATGTTCGCGGGGGAGGGGACGCCGGAGCGCACGAACCGGCGCTTCCACTACCTGTCGGACGGACAGCCCGCGGCGCGCCTGTCGACCGCGTTCGACTCGGTGACGCTCTACGGCGAGGATCCGGACGAGCGGCCCGACATCTACGGCAAGGTCGGCAACTCCGGGGTGTCGGTGGCGACGCTCGACGACGCGAAGAAGCTCTACTCGGGCTTCGACCTGTGCGCGCCGACGACCTCGGTGTCGATGACGATCAACGGCCCGGCGCCGATCGTGCTCGCGTTCTTCATGAACGCCGCGATCGACCAGCAGGTCGAGCGCCACCTGCGGCGCACCGGCGGCTGGGAGGAGGCCCAGCGGACACTGCAGAAGTATTTCGATCGAAATGGTCAAGGACGGCCCGAGTACGTCGGCGAGCTGCCCGCCACCCACGACGGAAACGGCCTCGGGCTGCTCGGCGCGAGCGGCGACATGGTCGTCGAGCCCGACGTCTACGAGCGCATCAGGGCGGAAACGCTGCGGACCGTGCGCGGGACCGTCCAGGCCGACATCCTCAAGGAGGACCAGGCCCAGAACACGTGCATCTTCTCGACCGAGTTCGCGCTCAAGATGATGGGCGACGTCCAGGAGTTCTTCACCGCCCACCACGTTCGCAACTTCTACAGCGTCTCGATCAGCGGCTACCACATCGCCGAGGCCGGCGCCAACCCGATCTCCCAGCTCGCGTTCACGCTCGCCAACGGCTTCACGATCGTCGAGTACTACCTCGCCCGCGGGATGGAGATCGACCGCTTCGCGCCGAACCTGTCGTTCTTCTTCTCGAACGGGATGGACCCGGAATACGCGGTCATCGGCCGGGTCGCGCGGCGGATCTGGGCGCGGGCGATGCGCGGGCGCTACGGCGCGAGCGAGCGCAGCCAGATGCTCAAGTACCACATCCAGACCTCGGGCCGCTCGCTGCACGCCCAGGAGATCTCGTTCAACGACATCCGCACGACGCTCCAGGCGCTGTACGCGATCTTCGACAACTGCAACTCGCTGCACACGAACGCCTACGACGAGGCGATCACCACGCCGACCGAGGAGTCGGTGCGCCGCGCGGTCGCGATCCAGCTCATCATCAACCGCGAGCTCGGCCTCACCATGTGCGAGAACCCGTGGCAGGGCTCGTTCGTGATCGAGGAGCTCACCGATCTCGTCGAGGAGGCCGTCTACGCCGAGTTCGAGCGGATCTCCGAGCGCGGCGGCGTGCTCGGCGCGATGGACACGATGTACCAGCGCTCGCGCATCCAGGAGGAGTCGCTGCACTACGAGCGCCTCAAGCACGACGGCACGCTGCCGTTGATCGGCGTCAACACGTTCCTGTCGCGCGAGCACGGCGGGGAGGTGGAGCGGGAGATCGAGCTCGCTCGCTCGACCGAGGCCGAGAAGCGTGCGCAGATCGAGGCGGTGCGGGCGTTCAACGCGCGCGCCGCCGAGCGGCGCCCGCAGGCGCTGCGTCGGCTGCAGGAGGTCGCCCGGGCGCGCGGCAACGTCTTCGAGGAGCTGATGGAGACGGTCAAGGTCGCCTCGCTCGGCGAGATCTCACGCGCGCTGTACGGAGTCGGCGGCGAGTACCGTCGCAACATGTGAACCCGACGCCCGCGCAGCACGTCCGCGACGCGGCGGGCACCGAGCATTCCGTCGCCGAGGTGGGCGGGGACCCGATCCGGATCGTCTCGCTCGTGCCCTCGCTCACCGAGCTCGTCTGCGATCTCGGGCTCGCCGACCGGCTGGTCGGGCGCACCGGCTTCTGCGTCCATCCCTGGGAGACCGTGCGTCGGATCCCGAAGGTCGGCGGCACGAAGGACGTGAAGCTGGAGCGGATCCGCGCGCTCGAGCCGACGCACGTGCTCGTCAACGTCGACGAGAACCGGCGCGAGACCGCCGAGGCGCTTGCCGAGTTCGTCCCCCACGTGATCGTCACCCATCCGCTCGGCCCTCGCGACAACCTCGCGCTCTACCGTCTGCTCGGCGCCGTGTTCGGAGCCGTCGACCGGGCGGAGGTGTTGTGC
This sequence comes from Solirubrobacteraceae bacterium, assembly GCA_035294545.1. Classification (GTDB taxonomy): domain Bacteria; phylum Actinomycetota; class Thermoleophilia; order Solirubrobacterales; family Solirubrobacteraceae; genus Palsa-465. The sequence continues at coordinate 40,705 of DATGKS010000012.1, forward strand.
GCGGAGTTCGAACGGGCGCTCGCGGAGCTGTCGGCGGCGCGCGCGGTGGAGCCGGCCGACGTGCTCTACCTCATCTGGCGCGAGCCGTGGATGACTGTCGCGCCTGACACGTACATCGCGCGCACGCTGGAGCTCGTCCGCTGGCGAACGCTTCCGCGGGAGGCCCCGGAGCGCTACCCCGAGGTCGAGCTTTCCGCGTACGCGGGAGCGGTCGACCGGGTGCTGCTCTCCTCCGAGCCGTTTCACTTCAAGCAGGCGCACGTCGCGGAGGTGGCCGCGCTCGTCCCCGGGGCCGCGGTGACGCTCATCGACGGCGAGATGACGTCCTGGTACGGGAGCCGCGCGATCGCCGGCCTGCGCTACCTCGCCGACTACGCCCGCGGCGCGGTGCGCGCGTGAGCTCCGGGGGTGAGGCCGAGCGTCGGCGCACCGAGTCCCCGTGCGTCGGGGTGTGCACGATCGACCCGGAGAGCGGGCTGTGCGCGGGCTGCCTGCGCACGCTCGAGGAGATCGCGCTCTGGGGCTCCTCGAGCGCGGCCGAGCGCCGCGAGATCCTCGCCAGGATCGCGGTCAGGCGTTCGTCGGCGCCGGATGCTCCTCGGCGAAGCGGTCGGGCCTCACGCGATCCTCGGGCTCGAGGTGGATGAGCACGGTCGTGCCCGGCAGGCGCTCCCCGATCGCGTCCTGGAGCTGATGGGAGAGGTGGTGGGCGCGGCGAAGCGTCGTGCCGTCGGCGAACTGCATGTGCAGGTCGACCTGATGGTTTGAGCCGACATGGCGGGCCCGCAGGTCGTGGACCCCGACGACCTCGGGGGAGATGAACCGGTCGACGACCTCCTGCAGCGCGGCGAGCTCCTCGGGCGGGAGCGCCTCGTCGGCGAGCCGGCGCGTCGCGTCGTTGAGGATCCGCACGCCGGTCGCCGAGATCGCCGCGGCGACGATCAGGCCGACCGCCGGGTCGATCCACTCCGCGCCCGTGAGGCGGACGAGCGCGAGCGCGACGAGCACCCCGATCGAGACGACCGCGTCCGTGCGCAGATCGGCGCCGTTCGCGCCGAGCGCGGCCGAGCCGGTGGCGCGGCCGACGCGCCGCAGGTAGGCCGAGACGACCAGGTTGACCGCGGCCGCGACGCCGGCGACGATCATGCCGATCCCGATCCGCTGGACGGCGCCGCCGTCGATGAGCCGGCGGATCGCCTCGACGGCGATGAATGCCGCGCCGAGCAGCAGCAGGAGCGCCTGCGCGCCCGCCGCGAGGTCCTCGAGCTTCTCGTGGCCGTAGCGATGCGAGGCGTCCGCGGGAGCGTCGGACTTCCGCACCGAGGCGAGCGCGATCATCGAGGCGATCAGGTCCATGAGCGAGTGGACCGCGTCCGAGATGATCCCGACCGATCCGGTGACGATGCCGGCGGCGAGCTTGAGCGCGATCAGGCAGCCGTTCGAGCAGACGCCGGTCACGGCCGCCCGGGCCTTCACGTCGGCTCCCGCTGCGCTGCTGCCGGCCATCACCGCCACGATACCGGCGCCCCGGGCGCGGAAGGCGGTCTCGGGGAAGCGGCGCGTCGTCCGGGGCGCCGCAAGCGGCGCGAGGCTCAGAGTGCGGTCGCCAGGGCGCTCACCGCGAGGCGGGCGACCCGGCACGGGGTGACCCGTCGGCCGGTGCTCGCCAGTCGCTCCTCGAGCGCGCGTGCGGCGCCCGGAACCTGGATCCGGGCGGTGACCGCCCGGACGCGAGCCGGGCAGGTCGCGTAGCGGGCGATGAACTGCGCCGCGGTCCCCGGATAGAGGATGACCGTGCCGGCGACGCCCTCGCGGCGCAGCGCGCGCGGGTCGACCCGACGCCGGCGGCGGGCGAGCACGTGCCCGCGCGCGCCGACGAGCGCCACCCGGGGAAAGCCGCGCACGGTGCAGACGGCGTCGGAGCGATTGCGGACGGTGAGCGTGAGCGTCGGGCGGCGCGCGGCGAGCGCGAGCGAGGCGGGGCCGGACCCGAGTTGGTTGGCGCGGCAGGGGCGGAGTGCGTGGAGCGAGACCATCCACTCGACCAGCGTCAGCGGCGCCGTCAGCTCGTCGAGCGCGGGACCGCGGCGTCCGTGGACGCTGAGGCCGACGCTCGGGCAGCCCGCCGGACGCTCGACGGCGACGGCGAGCGGGCGGCCGCCGGGACCGCGAAAGCGCAGCGTGATCCGCGGCTGCACCGGATCGAACGGGCACGAGTACGCAACGCCGGGTTGACCGCGCTGCAGCCGGTCGATCGCCGCCGCCAGCCGGCGAGCGTCGAGGCGGCCGAGCGTGCGCGGCGCCGAGCGGCGCCCATGCGAGGCGCGTGCTCCATCGAGGCCGACGATCGTCGCCCGGGCGGTGTACGTCACCGAGCGAACCGCGGCACCGATCCGGTCCCAGGACGGCCGTGGCACGATCCACGTCGCCTCCCCGTCGAGCCGGACCGCCGTGCGGCCGCCGCCGAGCGGCGCCGCCTGCACGGCGGCGGTGAGCTGCCCGAGTCCCGGAGGGGCGGCGTAGGACCAGAAGGCGTCGGCGATCCGGCCGGGCTCCCCGCCGGCGCTGTGGTCGACGAGCCGCAGCGCGCGCGGTCGGTGGGCGCGCAGGAACGCGACGACCTTCGACGGTGGCGCGTCGATCGTCCACCAACTCGTGTCGTCGACTGACTCGGGCGTCGTGAGCGCGAACCCGGGGGAGGCGAGCGCGCGGCCGGCGCCGGCAGGCTCGCCGGGGACGCGGACGGCGGTGGCCGGCAGGCGGAGCTCGGAGAGCAACCGCGCGGCCCAGGTGCGGGCGGCGGCGCGGTTGACGGCGCGGGTCGTGAACGGGGAGCCGGCGGGCGGCGGATGCCCGGTCGTGGGCGGGCGGCTCAGCGCCGGAGGCGCAACGCCGAGCGGCACGAGCGCGACCGCGATGAGCGTCCGGCGGAGCATGGTCGGCACACTACCCCGTCACATGTGAGGGCGGTCGATGCGCGGCCGGCGACCGGACGCGGGCCGCGACGGCGGCTCGGGGTCGCGGGCCGGCGCGGCGCCCGCCAGGCGCTTGGCGAGTGCGGCCGGCGGCGTGAGCGACGCGGGAGAGGGGTCGGCCGCCGCGGCCGCCGCAATCCGGTCGAGCGCGGGCAACCGCGCGCGGGCGCCGGCGACGATCGTGTTGCCCGACCGTCCCCCCAGCGCGAACACCTGCGGGTAGGCCTCGGCGAGACCGGCGGCGACCCGGTCGATCGTTCTCCGGGTGCGGTCATCGACGACGTTGACGAGGGCGAGCGGCGCGACCCGAGCGACGTCCGCAAGCGCCTCCGCGGTGATGAGCCGCCGCGGGATGCGCGCCCCGAGAAACGCGTCGATCACCACCGCGTCGTGGCTGGAGTCCGGCTCGGTGGCGAGCCACTCGCGTCCGTCGGCATGGCGGACCCGCAGGCCGCGCATCCGCCGCAGGCCCATGTGCTCCCGCGCGAGCGCGAGAACGCCGGCGTCGAGCTCGCACACCTCCTGGCGCCCGTCGGGCCACTCGGCCGCGAGCGCGCGCGGGAGCGCGCACGCGCCGCCGCCGACGTGGACGATCCGGCGGGCGCGGGCGGCGCGCAGGATGATCCGCAGCCAGCGCATGTAGTCGAACTCGAGGTGGGTCGGATCCGCGAGGTCGACGTAGGAGCTCTCCATCTCCTGCTGGATGAGCAGCCGGCCGGTCGCGCGCGCCGGATCGCGCTCGACGATCAGCTCGCCGTCCCGGTGAAGGACGGTGTCGGCCGCGCGCCGGCGCGCCACCGCTCACTCCTCGAGCGGTCCCGGGTCGGCGGGGACGTCGACGGCGTGCTCCCGGAGCGCCCGCAGCGGGACGACGTCGAGCGCGCGCTCGTGCGTGGAGGCGAGCACGACGTACGCGGCGGCCCCGTCGAGGTGCGCGCGGAGCCAGTTGGCGGCGGTCACGCACCAGCGGTCTCCCGGGCGCAGGCCGGGGAAGCCATACGCCGGCATCGGCGTCTGCAGGTCGTTGCCGATCGTGCGCTGGTGGGCGAGGAATTCGGCGGTGACGACCGCGCAGATCGTGTGGCTGCCGACGTCCTCGGGTCCCGTGTGGCAGCAGCCGTCGCGATAGAAGCCCGTGAGCGGGTCCATGCCGCAGGGCTCGAGCTCGCCTCCGAGGACGTTGCGGTCGCTCACGCGCGCAGTATCGCGCGTCCGCTCGGATCCCGGAGGCGCCGCCGGCGAACGTCGATCGCGGCGATCGTCCGGCGATGACCGTCCTGTCGGCCTCATTCCGTCCGGGCGCTCGCACCCGCAGCGCTCGTGACGCCACTTCCACCGGCACGACCGGCGCCCGGGCTCTGATCGACGACCTCTGCCCGGGGCGATCCGCGGCGCCCGCCACCCGGTAGCGTCCCTGTCCGCGGCCCGGTAGCTCAGTTGGTCAGAGCAGCGGACTCATAATCCGTCGCGCGTGGGTTCAAGTCCCACCCGGGCCACTCACTCGTGACGGTGGCAAGTTCGGTGGCAGGTCCGACCGTCCAGTGCTGCCGGATGCCCGCCGACGTCGCCGCGGTGGGCTGTCAGTCGCCGTGGAGTTCGGCGAGGAGTCGATCGACCCGGTGGGCGATCTGCTCGCGGACGCCGCGGACGGCCTCAAGAGGTTGTCCGGCTGGGTCGGGGAGGTCCCAGTCGATCGAGCGCTTGCCGGGAATGGAGGGGCATGCATCGCCGCAGCCCATCGTGATCACCAGGTCGGCCTGCTCGGCAAGCTCATGCGTGAGTGGTCGAGGAATGCGGTCGGCGAGCTCGATCCCGACCTCTCTCATCACCTGCACGACCTCGGGGTGGACCCTGGTAGCCGGGGCGGTGCCGGCCGAGAGCGCCCGGTGAGCGCCGTGCGCTGCGTGCTCGAACAGCGCCTGGCTCATCTGAGAGCGGCCGGCGTTCTGCCCGCAGACGAACAGGACGGTGGCCATCGTCAGGGTCCTTCCGGGGCCGGTCCGACGATCGCCGTCCGCCGCCGAGCGGCGGGCGGGAAGCGGCGGCGCAGCCAGAGCGAGGCGTAGACGAGCGCGACGAGGACCGGCACCTCGATGAGCGGTCCGACGACGCCGGCGAGTGCCTGACCGGAGCTCGCGCCGAACACCCCGATGGCCACTGCGATCGCCAACTCGAAGTTGTTGCCGGCGGCGGTGAACGCCAGTGTCGCCGTGCGCTCGTACCCGAATCCTTGGGCTCGGCCCCAGGCGAAGCTGACGCTGAACATGACTGCGAAGTAGGCGAGCAGAGGGAGCGCGATCCGCACGACCTCGAGCGGTTGGTGGGTGATCCGGTGGCCCTGGAGGGCGAACAGCACGATGATCGTGAACAACAGCCCGTGGAGCGCAAGCGGCCCGATCCTGGGCAGGAAGCGCTGCTCATACCAGTCGCGTCCCCTGGCGGCCAGGCCTGCGCGGCGAGAGAGGAATCCGGCAAGCAGCGGGAACCCGAGGAAGATGAGGACGGTGCGCGCGACGGGCCAAAGCCCGATGTGAAAGCCCTGGGCGGACAGGCCCAGCCAGCTCGGCAGCAGCGTGATGTAGAAGTAGCCGAGCAGGCTGTAGGCGACGATCTGAAAGAGGGAGTTGACCGCGACCAGGATCGCGGTCGCCTCCCGGTGGCCGCAGGCCAGCTCTGACCAGATGAGCACCATCGCGATGCAGCGCGCCAGACCGACGATGATCAGCCCGGTGCGGTAGGCGGGCTCGTGAGCCAGCAGCAGCCACGCGAGAGCGAACATCAGCGCCGGGCCGATCAGCCAGTTGAGCACCAGCGAGGAGACGAACAGGCGACGCTCGGTCCGCAGATGTCCGAGTTCCTCGTAGCACACGCGGGCGAGGACGGGATACATCATCACCAGCAGCCCGATCGCGATCGGCAGCGACGTGCCCGTCCCGCTGATCTGCACGGCGCTCAGCCGGCGAGCGAGGTGCGGGATGAGCGTTCCCAGCCCGAGACCGACGCCCATCGCGGCGAGGATCCAGATCGGCAGGAACCGGTCCAGCGTGGACAGTTGCCTGATCACGGCCGGCTCCTCCACCACAGCGCTGGTTGTCATGTCCGGAAGTATTGCATTGACAGCCGTCAGTTCAATTGATATTTGTCCATAGATGGCTGCCGATCTGGAACTGTCCCCCAAGACCAAGCGCCAGGCCGGACAGCCCTGCTGCGAGCCGGTGGTCTACCCCAGCGTCGACCGCGAGCAGGCGCTTCGTTTGGCCGAGGTCGCGAGGGCGCTGGGCGATCCCGTCCGACTGCAGCTGATCGACGTCCTCAGGAAGCACGCCGGGAAGGTGTGCGTATGTGAGCTTGTTCCGCTGTTCGCTCTCTCCCAGCCCACCGTCTCCCATCATCTCAAGGTGCTGCGCCAGGCCGGTCTGGTCGGCTCCGAGCGTCGGGGCCTGTGGGCCTACTACTACGTCGTCCCCGACGCGCTGAAGGAGCTGTCCACATGGCTGAGTGAGAGAGAGGCTGCGGCTTGACGGAGGCGCGGCCGGGCGTCCCTATCAGTCGTGCGGTGCGCGGTCGGTCCGCCGACGGGGGCGCAGCGCGAGGCTGTCCGCGGCCGGCAGACCGAGTCCGTAGTGCAGCCCCGCCATCCGCGTGACGAAGCAGACCGTCGCCCCGAGGATCGGGAAGATCACGGCGTGATCGCCGAGGCGGTCGCTGACGACGACGATTCCGGCGCCGATCAGCGCGGGAATCGCGTAGAGCCCGCCGCGCAGGACGGTCGGAACCTGACGGATGAGGATGTCGCGGAGCATCCCGCCGCCGATGCCGGTGACGGCGCCGAGGATGATCGCCTCGGGGGTCCCGACGCGGTGGGAGACAGCGGTCGCCGCTCCGGTCACGCAGAACAGCGACAGCCCGGCGGCATCGAGGACGTCGATCGGGCGCTGCACGCGATCGAGGCGCTCGTGCATGAACGCGGTGAGCAGCCCGGCGCCGCCGGCGACCGCGAGGTAGCGCCAATCCCGGAAGGTGCTCGGTGCAATGCCGATGAGCAGGTCGCGGATCGTCCCGCCGGTGATCCCGACGACGATCCCGAGCACGACCGCGCCGAACACGTCGAGCTTCGCCCGGACGCCCGCCATTCCCCCGCTGAGGCCGAACACGAAGGTGCCGATCAGGTTGAGGACGAGCAGCAGGGTCGGGCTGAACCCGTGAAGCAGCGGCGGCTCGACCATCGGGGTCCGGGTGTCAGACGTGCAGCCAGGCGCAGCCGGCCGCGACGAGCGCCGCGACGCCGGTCTCGAGAGTGGGGTGGATCACCGGGGCGAAGCGGGGGTTGTGGTTGGTCGGGATCTCGCTGAGCCGCCCGTCCCGCTCGGCCGTGGCCCAGCGCTCGGGATCGATCCCGCCGACGAACCAGAAGACCGACGGCACATGCCACTCCGCGCCGAAGGAGCCGAAGTCCTCGCTCGCCGACGCCGCCTCGCTGTGGATGACGCGCTCATCCCCGAAATGAGCGACGAGGGCGCGGCGCACCCGCTCGGTCGCGCGGTCATCGTTGCGGACGAGGTCGTAGCGGTCGAGCGGGATGATCTCCGGTGGCCGCGGCGCGCCGGAGGCCTCCGCCTCGGCGCGGACGATTCGCTCGATCGCGTCGAGCACCCGCTGGCGGACCGCCTCATCGAATGTGCGCACGTTGAGCTTGATGATCGCCTCGTCGGGGATCACGTTCTCCTTCGTTCCCGCCTGCAGCGCGCCGACCGTCACGACCGCCGCGTCGCTGGGACCGACCTCGCGGGAGACGATCGTCTGCAGCCGCAACACGGTGGCGGCGGCCATCACCACGGGATCGACGCTCGCCTGTGGCATCGACCCGTGGGCTCCGCGCCCGAACATGCGGATCCGGACGCTGTCTCCGGCGGAGGTGACGACGCCCGCGCGGCTCGCGATGATCCCCGCCGACATCGGCATCACGTGCTGGCCGAGGATCACGTCGGGTCGGGGGAACCGCTCGAACAGGCCGTCGTCGATCATCGCCCGCGCACCGGCGGCGGTCTCCTCGGCGGGCTGGAAGAGCGCCATCAGGGTTCCGTGCCACGCGTCGAGGGAGCGGCCCATCAGCGTCGCGGCGCCGACGAGCCAGGCGACGTGCATGTCATGCCCGCAGGCGTGCATCACCGGAGTCTCGTTGCCATCCGCATCGGTCGCCGTGATCTCGCTCGCGTAGGGCAGACCGGTCGCCTCCCGCACCGGCAACGCGTCCATGTCGGCGCGCAGCATGACCGTCGGGCCATCGCCGTTGCGCAGGATGCCGACGACGCCCGTGTTCCCGATGCCGGTCGTCACCTCGTAGCCCGCCGCGGTCAGGCGCTCGGCCGCGATCGCCGCGGTCCGGGTCTCCTGCATCGACAGCTCCGGATGGCTGTGCACGTCCCTGTACAGCGACTCGAGCTCATCGATGACGTCCTCGAGGCCCTGCACGACCGTGCCGCTCGCCGACTCGCTGCTCATCTCGCTCCCTCGCTCGGGGCTCTCATATCCATCCTCGCTGAGGATGGACCCGCTCTGACCGCTGCGCCGCCGCGCTCACCCGTGCCACTCGGCGTCGTGCTCGCGCATCGTCTCCTCGACGAGCTCGACCGAGGGTCGCTCCTCCTTCTCCTCCGCCCGCCCGCGCCGGCGCGGCGGTTCGGTCGCCCATTGAAGCTCGGGGGCCGGCCCCGCGTGGGGCCGCACGAGCTCGTCGGCCTCCTCCGGATCGAGCTCCGGGGCGCGTCGCTCGACATGATCCGTGATCTCATCGTCGTGGTTCGGCATGGCTTCTCCCGCGTTCGCTGAGACGAAGTCACGCAGGTCGGGCGCGGGCCTGTCAAGCGGGACGCCGCCGTACTCGGGCCGGTGGCAAGCCAGAGCCGAGCCCGCGGTCGGTGTCGGCGCGGAGTGCGACTCTCCGGTGCGAGCGGGCTCTCGAACCACAGGCGAGCCCCGTGGGGCTCACGGCAAGCCCCGAAGCGGTCAGCGCGATGCCCACCACCATGGCCGTGGCGCGCGATCGCCGTCCGCGCCGGTATGATCGGCCGCGCAATGCTCGTTCTGGCGGACCTTCTCGGCCTCGGCCACTCGCAGAGCTCGTTCGGGGAGACGCTCGCTCTTCTCATCACGTTTCTGGGGATCGGCCTCGTGGCCAACCTGCTGATCGGCTACGCGGTGCTCACCGCGCTCGCCGAGCGCAGGCAGAACCAGGAGCGGATCGCCGCGTACGACCGCGGCGATCGCCCGCGCTGACCGCTCGCGCCGGCGTCCCCGCGGCGGGCTCGGCAGAGCGTGCCGAGGGCCGCTCCCGGCCGCCCGCAGGGTCGCGCGGCAGAGCCTCCTGACCGGGCCGTGAAGGAACGTCGTCGGGCCGCGTCGAATGAGACGCCTGCCCATGAAGCACGCCACCACCCCCATCGCCGGCGCCGAGGCGGCCAACGGTCATCAGGCACTCTCCGGCTACATCAAGACCCGGTTCGACGAGTTCTCGCGTTCCCAGAAGGATGTCGCGCAGTACATCGTCGACCATCTCGACGAGGCCGCCTTCCAGACCGCCGAGGAGCTGGCCCGCCGGGCCAACACGTCCTCCAGCACCGTCGTGCGCTTCTCCCAGGCGCTCGGCTTCGAGGGCTTTCCGGAGCTGCAGCAGGCGGCACGCGACGAGTATCGCCGGCTCGTCGGCGGGATCGGCGCAGGCGGAGCGCTCGGCGGCGAGGCGCACGGGGCGACGCCGCTGTTCTCGCTCGACCACACGGAGTTCGAGGCGGCGCTCGCGGCCGATCACGTCAACCTCGAGGACACCGCCCACAAGCTCAGCCGCACGGACGTCGAGGCGGCCGTCGACGCGATCGTCACCGCCGAGCGGGTGCTCATCGCGGGCACCGACCAGATGGCGTTCTTCGCGAGCTACCTGCGCCACCTGCTCATGCTGCTCGACCTCCGCGCCGAGGTCGTGGCGAGTCCCTCCCAGGAGGCGTTGGGGCGCCTCTCGCGCATCGACGCCGACACGCTCGTCATCGGCCTCTCCGCCGGCCGGCCGCACCCCCTGATCACGCGCACGATGAAGCTCGCGCGTCACCGCAAGGCCACGACCCTGGCGATCACCGACGCGACGCTCTCCGAGGTCGCGCGGCTCGCGCGGATCCGGCTGTACTACTCCTCGAACACGCCGGCGTTCGTGCGCTCGCACACGGCGCTGCTGGGGATCATCCAGGCGCTCGCCTACGGCGTCTACGCGCGCGACGCCCAGCAGTACGACGTGCGCATCAAGGCGTTTCGCCTGAAGTAGCCGCGCCGACCGGCGCCCGGGCGACGAGCAGCGTCTGGACCGCCCGCCCGATCCGTCCCCGCCGGTCCCAGAGCACGCTCTCGGCGAGCGCGACGCTGCCGCGCACGACGCGCGTGTGCGACTGAAGCGCGACCCACTCGTCGACCGGATCACGCTCGACGTGGACGGTGAGGTCCGGGTTGATGAACGTGTGGCCCTCCCAGGGCACGGCCGGGGCGATCCCGTTGCCGAAGTCCCCGGCGGCGACGACCCGGTCGACGCCACGCGTCGGCTCGCCCGCGAGCAGCGGAACGGCGAGCCGAAACCATGCGATCGCCGGGCCGACCTCCCTGAAGGCGCCGCGCACGAAGCGGATCTCCATACCGTCGGTGGCGAATGTCGGGGTCGGGCTGTGCCAGTCGTTCGGCGTGCCCGTCTCGGGTCCGGGGAACGGCGGCGGCGGCTCGGCGGTCGCGTCAAGCTCCGTGGGCGCGAGGAAGAGCGCGCGGGCGTGCAGGACCGCGACACCCTCCGGATCGCGCATCGTGCCGTCGAGCAGCGTCACGCGGCGGCCGGGACGGACGACCGCGACCTCGACGCTCAGTGGGCCGCGGGGAACCGGCCGGACGAGCTCGAGCGAGATCCGGGCCAGGCGCAGCGCCCCGGGCGCATGGCCGGCGAGCACGTGCGCCATGAGCGCGGCCGGCGGGCCGCCGTGGAGCGCCCCCGGAAACCACGGGCCGAGCGCCAGCTCGCTCGCCGCATATCCGTCGCCATCGCGGACAAACAGCGCGGGGTCGTTCATCGGTGGCGAACCTAGCGTGCGGATAGACTCGTCGCCATGAGCACGAACGGCCACAACTCTCGCGACGAGGCGACGTTCACCGTCAAGAGCGGCCTCGCGGAAATGCTCAAGGGCGGCGTCATCATGGACGTCGTCACCCCGGAGGAGGCGAAGATCGCCGAGGACGCCGGCGCCTGCGCGGTCATGGCGCTCGAGCGCGTGCCCGCCGACATCCGCCGCGACGGCGGCGTCGCCCGCATGTCCGATCCGGAGATGATCCGCGGTATCCAGGAGGCGGTGACGATCCCGGTGATGGCGAAGGCCCGGATCGGCCACTTCGCCGAGGCCCAGGTGCTCGAGGCGCTCGAGGTCGACTACATCGACGAGTCCGAGGTCCTCACCCCGGCCGACGAGGCCAACCACATCGACAAGTGGCCGTTCAAGGTGCCGTTCGTGTGCGGGGCGACGAACCTCGGCGAGGCGCTGCGCCGGATCGGGGAGGGCGCGGCGATGATCCGCTCCAAGGGCGAGGCCGGCACCGGCGACATCGTCGAGGCGGTTCGTCACCTGCGTCGCATCCGCTCGGAGATCCGCGCGCTCACGATGATGGACCCGGAGGAGCTGCCGGCGGCCGCCAAGGAGCTCGCCTCGCCGCTGCCGCTCGTCCGTCAGGTCGCCGCCGACGGCCGTCTCCCGGTCGTGCTCTTCTGCGCCGGCGGGATCGCCACCCCCGCGGACGCCTCGCTCGTCATGCAGCTGGGCGCCGAGGGCGTGTTCGTCGGCTCGGGCATCTTCAAGTCATCGAATCCGTCGGCCCGCGCGAAGGCGATCGTCGAGGCGACGACGCACTTCCGCGACCCGGCGCGCGTCGCCGCCGCCTCGACCGGGCTCGGGCAGGCGATGACGAGCATCGAGACCTCGAAGCTCGAGTCCGAGCAGCTGCTCGCCGGCCGCGGCTGGTAGTGCGCGCGTCCGGATCTGCGGTCGGGGAGAGCTAGTGGTCTCTCCCGTAAGTACGTGCGCACCGAGAGGTGTGGCTGGGGGTGCCAGGCAAGGACGCGGGCACCGACGGCGAAGCCGTTGGTCCGAAGGTGTGCCTCTGGCACATCGAGTGTCCGAGGACGCCGCCTGGC
>DATGKS010000013.1:0-19633 GCA_035294545.1 Solirubrobacteraceae bacterium
CATCGCGTCGCCGAGCACGCACAGGCAGTTGCCGATGATCTGCTCCTGGACGGAGGCCATGATGTCGAGGTCCATCGGGGTCGCCTGGCCGGTGTAGATCCGCTGGACCATCTTGTGCGTCCAGGTCGTGCCCTCGCGGCAGGGGACGCACTTGCCGCACGACTCGTGCGAGTAGAACTTCGTCACCTTGAGCATCGTGTCGAGCACGCGCCGCGACGCGTCGGCGACGATGATCGCGCCCGACCCGAGCATCGAGCCGGCCTTCGCCATCGAGTCGAAGTCGTACGGAAGGTCGAGGTCGTCGCCGGTGAGCACCGGCGCGCTCGAGCCGCCCGGGAACCAGAACTTCACCGGCAGGCCGCTTGGGGGGCCGCCCGCGAGGCCGTAGATGATCTCGCGCGAGGGGGTGCCGAGCTCGACCTCGTAGTTGCCGGGGCGCCGCACGTCGCCGGAGATCGAGATGAGCTTCGTGCCGGTCGAGTTCTCGACGCCGAGCTTGGCGTACTCGGTGCCGCTCATGCGCACGATCGCGGGCAGCGTGGCGAGCGTCTCGACGTTGTTGATGAGCGTCGGCCCGTTGTAGAGCCCCTCGATCGCCGGGAACGGCGGCTTCAGCCGCGGGTTGCCGCGCTTGCCCTCGAGCGAGTCGAGCAGCCCGGTCTCCTCGCCGCAGATGTACGCGCCGGCGCCGCGGTGGAGCACAAGCGAGATGTCGTTGCCGGAGCCGAGGATGTTCTCGCCGACGAGGTTCGCCGCGCGCGCCTCGGCGATCGCCGCCTCGAGGATGTCGGCCTGCATCTGGTACTCGCCGCGGATGTAGATGAACGCCTTCGAGATGTTTCCCGCGTAGGCGGCGATCATGATCCCCTCGATCAGCATGTGCGGGCTCTTCTGCATGAGCTCGCGGTCCTTGAACGTGCCCGGCTCGGACTCGTCGGCGTTGCAGACGAGGTACTTCTGCATCTCACCCTTGGGCAGGAACGAGATCTTGCGCCCGGCGGGAAATCCGGCGCCGCCGCGACCGCGGATATTCGAGTCCATGATCGTCGCGACGAGGTCCTCGCGGGACATCGCGAGCGCCGTCTTGAGCGACTCGTAGCCGCCGCGGCGCCGGTAGACGTCGAGCGTGTTGAGGCCGGGCTCGTCGATGTTGTCGAACAGCAGCTTGGGCATGGGGTGGATCAGTCGTCGTCCTGGGGCGGGATGTCGGGCGGGGTCTCGATCGGGGCGCTCGGGCCGGGGCGGTCCTCGGCGCGTTCCTCGGGGGAGAGGCCGGCGGTGTCCGCGCGCTCGGCGCCGGCCGGCGGGGCGAACTGCTGAGCGCCGCCGCCGGAAGATGGCGCGAAGTGGGCGGGCGGCGCGGCGGGTGCCCCACCGGGATCGGTGCCGTCGTCGACGCAGCGGCGGAAGCGCAGCTGCTTGGACTCGAGCACGGGCCGGCCGGCGCGGACGTCCTCCACGATCCGCGCCGCGTCCTCCTCGATCAGCGGGCCGACGAACTCACCGTCGACCGAGGCCATCGGCGCGATGTCGCAGGCGCCGAGGCACTCGAACGAGCGCACGTGGATCGACTCGTCGCCGGCGGCGGCGCCGATCAGCGCGTCGAGCATCTCGTCCCCGCCGAGCAGCGAGCAGCTGATGTTCGTGCACACGTAGATGTCATGGTGCAGCGGGCGCGGCGTCGTCTCGAACATGTCGTAGAACGTCGCGACTGCATTGAGATAGGCGGGTGTCAGCTGCATGACGCACGCGACCTGATCGATCGCCTCCGGCGAGCACCAGCCATGGACCGCCTGCGCGGCGTGGAGCGCCGGGATCGCCGCGGAGCGCCGGTCCGGGTACTTCGCCATCGCGGCCTCGATCTCGCGGCGCAGCTCCTCGGGCACCGGCGTGATCGCCGGGTCGGGGATCGTCGCCGGATCCTTCGTGAGGTCGACGGCGTCGTCCCAGCCGGGGACGCGGCTGCCGTGGGCGAAGCGGGGGACGGGGACGGGTGGCATCGTCAGACGGTCGGGAGGGTGTCGCGGGGGGTGGCGGTCGTGTCGGAGCGCATGGCTATCGGTCGACCCCGCCGATGATCGGGTCGAGCATCGCGAGCGCGGCGATCAGGTCGGCGACGTAGGTCCCGTCGACCATCGGCTCGAGCGCCTGCATGTTGTGGAAGCTCGGGTCGCGCATGTGCACGCGCGCGGGCTTGGAGGAGCCGTCGGCGCGCACGAAGCAGCCGAGCTCCCCGCGCGGGGACTCGATCGGGTAGTACGCCTCGCCGGGCGGCACCCGGAAGCCCTCGGTGACGAGCTTGAAGTGGTGGATGAGCGCCTCCATGCTCGTCGCGAGCTCGTGGCGCGGCGGCAGCGCGACCTTGCGGTCGGGCGTGATGAACGGGCCCTCGGGCAGCCCCTCGAGCGCCTGGCTGATGATCTTCGTCGACTCGTACAGCTCGGCCTGGCGGACGCGGTAGCGGTCGTAGTTGTCTCCGACGGTGCCGACCGGGATCTTGAAGTCGAAGTGGTCGTAGCTGGAGTAGGGCGCGGCCTTGCGCAGGTCCCACGGGTTGCCGGTCGCGCGCAGGAGCGGCCCGGTGACGCCGAGTTTCAGCAGCGTCTGCTCGTCGACGACGCACGTCTCATGCAGGCGCTCGAACACGATCTGGTTCTTCTCGAGCAGGTCGGCGTACTGGTCGGCGCGGCTCGGCATCTCGTCGAGGAACTTCTTCAGCTTGCCCGCGAAGCCGCGGGGAATGTCCTCCATGACGCCGCCGATCTGGAAGTAGCGGGTGTGCATCCGCTGGCCGCTCGACATCTCGAACAGGTCGAGGATCGTGTCCTTCTCGCGCAGGCAGTACCAGAACATCGAGATCGCGCCGAGGTCGAGCGCGCTCGTGCCGAGCCACAGCAGGTGCGAGGCGATCCGGTTGAGCTCGAGGTGGATGACCCTCAGGTACTGCGCGCGCGGCGGCACCTCGATCCCGAGCAGCGTCTCGACGGCGCCGCAGTAGGCCATCGCGTTGAAGTAATAGGACATGTAGTCCATCCGCTCGATGACCGGGACGACCTTCCAGTAGGCCTTGTCCTCGGCGGTCTTCTCGATCCCGGTGTGGAGGTAGCCGAGCACCGGCTTGCAGTCGCGCACGACCTCGCCCTCGAGCGTCGCGAGCAGCCGCAGCACGCCGTGCGTGGCGGGATGGTGGGGCCCGATGTTGAGCGTGAGCAGCTCGTGGGTCTCGCCCATGCCGGCGGGCTCGACCGAGTAGGAGACGGACTCCTCACGCCGGCGGTAGTCGGAGCTGTCGAGCTCTACTGCCATCTGCCGTAGTTCTTCTCTTCGTTGTAGGTGAACAGCACGGGCTCGCCGCCGAGCGGATAGTCCCGGCGCTGGGGATACCCCTCGAAGTCCTCGGGCATGAGGATCCTCCGCATGTCCGGGTGTCCCTCGAACACGACGCCGAACATGTCGTACACCTCGCGCTCGTCGAAGTTCGCGCCGGGGAACAGGTCGGTGATCGAGGGGATCCGCGGGTCCTCGGTCGAGACGCGCGCCTTCACCGAGATGCGGTCGACCTCGCGCATGTCCATCATCTCGTAGAGCACGCCGAGCCGCGGCTCCTCGGGGTAGTAATCGACGCCGTGCACGGACGGGATGAACGTGTACCCCTTGTCCATGAGCGACCTGATGACGAATCGCACATGCTCCGGAGCGGCAAGGATGACCGCGCGGTCGCGCGCGAACTCGGTGCCGAGCACCGCCTCGGCGTTCCCGTCCCGCAGCTCGTGCGCGATCAGCTCGAGGCCGGTCGCGTCAGGCACCGTCCGGGACTCCTGAGCTGGGGGGCAGGGCCCCCAACACCCCTCGTCTCATCGGCTCAGGCACCGGTCACCCCCGCGGTATCGCCGCCCGGGAACACCCCGATCGCGGCGTCCGCGGCGCTCTGGCGCGCGATCGTCTCCTCGGACAGGATCTCCTCGGTGCCGACCGCGTCGTAGCGCTCCCGCCAGCCGGGCTTCTCGGTCGCCTGGATCTTCTCGCGCAGGCGGATGATGCCGTGCGCGACCGCCTCCGGGCGCGGCGGGCAGCCCGGCACGTGGACGTCGATCGGCATGAACTTGTCGGAGGCGACGAGCGCGTAGTTGTTGAAGACGCCGGTCGAGGAGCAGCAGGCGCCCATCGAGATCGCGTACTTGGGCTCGAGCATCTGGTCCCAGATGCGGCGCACGACCGGAGCCATCTTCACCGACACGCGACCCGAGAGGATGATGAGATCCGCCTGGCGCGGTGAGGCCCGCGACGCCTCCCAGCCGAAGCGGGCAAGGTCGACGCGGCTGGCGATCACGTGCATCCACTCCATCGCGCAGCACGCGAGGCCGAACGTGAGCGGGAAGAACGAGTTGCCGCGCGCCCAGGCGACGGCCTTGTCGACGGTCGTCGTGAGCACGCTGTCGCGCACGTACTGCTCGAGCGCCTCGCCCTCCAGGTCGCCACGGAGCATGTCGCGGGCGGCGAGCTGGCGCGCGCGGAAGTCGTGCTTGGGGTCCATTCCCGGGAGTGAGCTCCCGAGGACCTCGCGCTTCACCTCCATTCGAGGGCTCCCCGGCGCCATACGTAGATGAACGCGATCGCGAGCAGGATGACGAACGTGATCGTCTCGCCGAGCGCGAACGCCCCGAAGGCGCGCAGCTGGACGGCGATCGGATAGATGAAGATCACCTCGATGTCGAACAGGATGAACAGCATCGCCACGAGGTAGAAGCTGATGCCGAAGCGGAAGCCCCGCTGGATCTCCGACGGCAGGCCGCACTCGTACGGGGAGAACTTGCTGTGATGGCGGCGCTGGTTGCGCACGCCGGTCACCAGATTGAGGACCCCGAAGAGCGAGCCCACGGCCCCACCCAGGATGAGGAAGACGATCGCCGGCAGGTAGCTTCGGATCACAGCTTCCTTATATCACCCCGATAGGAAGCCTTGTAACAACGTGTCACTTAGTGCTGAATGCGTCGAGCCGGTCTGCCCGATCGGGGCCCGGAGGGGGCGCGCCGCAGTTCGCGTCAGGCGCGGCGGGACGCCGGTTATCGTGGCGCGAGCCCGACATCTCCATCGACCATGAAGATCGTCCACATCGTCGTCGGCTCCGCCTGCCTGGCCGCGATCGCCGCGTCAGCGCTCGTCGGCATCTGGGCGTGGTACCGCGATCCTCGCCTGCGGGCGTTCTGGTGGCTCTTGCGCGCCGCGCAGGCGCTGCTCGTGATCGAGGCGGTGCTCGGAGGGATCTGGGAGATCAGCCGTCGCGCGTCCGGGCTGCACCTCATCTACGGGCTCGTGCCGATCGCCGTCTCGCTCGTCGCCGAGCAGCTGCGGCTCGCCTCCGCGCAGATGGTGCTCGACTCCCGGGGCTTCGAGAACGCGGCCGCGGTCGGCAAGCTGCCCGAGTCCGAGCAGCAGGTCGTCGTGCAGACGATCATCCATCGCGAGCTCGGCGTGATGGTGCTCGCGGCGATCGTGATGACGGTGCTCGTCGCCCGCGCGGCGATGACCGGCTGAGCCTGCGCGGCGGGCTGCCACGGTCCGCGCGCGGCCTGCCCCGTCCCGCGCCGCAAGCTGTCCCGTCCGCGCGCGTACGAAAAGGTGCCTGGTGGGCAGCAAAACGTACATTTCTCGTCCAGCCGGAGTCCGGGTCGACCACGGGGCCTGGTGGGGGCGCGAGCGTGCGGTAGGCGCCGGCGGGCCTGGTGGGGGCGCGAGCGCGCGGTAGTCGCCTACGGGGCCTGGTGGGGCGCGAGCGCGCGGTAGGTGCCCGCGTACCAGAGCAGCGGCTCCGCGCCGTCCGAGTCGGCGAGCCCGAGCGAGAGGACGCGGCCGATGGCGATCGTGTGGTCGCCGCCCGCGATCAGCTCGTGCAGCTCGCAGGTCGCCCAGGCGAGCACGCCGTCGAGCACCGGCACCCCGTCGCGCAGCTCGTGGGCGACGGCCTCGAGCTTCTCCGCCTCGGGCAGCTTCGAGGCGAACACGGCGGCGAGCGGCTCCTGGTCGGCGGCGAGCACATTGACGGCGAAACGGCCCGCCTCCCGCACGATCGGCAGCGTCCGCGCCCGGTTCTCGAAGCACACGAGCGCGAGCAGCGGGTCGAGCGACAGCGAGCAGATCGCGTTTGCGGTCATCCCGCCGGCGCCGCTCGATCCGGTGCTCGTGATCACCGCCACGCCGGTCGCGAACCGCCCGAACACCTCGCGGAACAGCTCGGTTGTCGTCTCGGCGGGCATCGGCGCTACACCGTATTGCGGGCGCGAACTGAGGTCCCCGACGCCGACACCTCTGGTTGCCGCCGTAGGAGGACGCCCGCGCGTGAATCAAAGCGGACGCCACACAGCCGGCGCCGGGGATGGTGCAGTGATTCTCCGTGTCGTGCCCGGATCCTCCGTCGCCGTCCCCGGTCCGCGGCGCGGTTCCTGCGCGGCTGTCCGCTGTCCGCGGCGCGGTTTTTGCGCGGCTGTCCGCTGCCCGCGGCGCTGTTCGTGCGTCGCCGCCCGCTGTCCGCGGCAAGACACCCGCACGGCTCGTCCGTCTGAGGCTCCCGTTTATGATGTGCGCCGCTGATGAGTCGTCGCCACCTGAAACTCGTTCTGGTGCCGATGGCGCTTCTCGTCGTGGTCTGCGTCTCGGCCTGCGGCACGGAGCGCATCGGAGTGCCCAGGCAGAAGAGCCAGGCCGCGGGCGGCGATCTCTACCACGGTGCCGTCCTGTTCTCGCAGCGCTGCGCGGGCTGCCACACGCTCTCCTACGCCGGCACGCACGGCTCGGCGCCGAACATCCGCGTCGCCCAGGGCAACAGCGGACCGAACTTCGACGAGCGCTGCGAGCGCCCGATCGCCCGCGTGCTCTACGCGATCGAGAACGGCGGCTTCTCCGGCGCCTACATGCCGCAGAACATCGTCGTCGGCCACGACGCCGTCGACGTGGCCGAGTTCGTCGCCAAGTACGCCGGCACCCACGCCTCGCACAGCCCGGGGGCGCCCACCTGCCACG
Source organism: Solirubrobacteraceae bacterium (assembly GCA_035294545.1). GTDB lineage: Bacteria > Actinomycetota > Thermoleophilia > Solirubrobacterales > Solirubrobacteraceae > Palsa-465. The sequence goes on from DATGKS010000013.1 coordinate 7,018, forward strand.
AGAAGCCGATCGGCAAGCTGCCGGCGAACACGAGCGGCCTGCTGAGCAGCGACTCCGCCTCGCCGAACTACACCGGCTCCGGCTGACCTTCGGGCGACCAGCGCGCGTCCGCGGGATGCGCACGGGCCGCCGGTTGTGAGCGGCGTGAGCTCAGCCGAGCGCGGGTCCACGGGAGGCGCACGGGCCGCCGGTTGTGAGCGGTGCGGTCTCAGCCGAGCTCGCGCGCCCGGCGCACTGCGCCGATCAACGAGGGTGCGGCCGGCAGCAGCGGCGCGAGATACGCCTGGAGCACGTGGTAGACGTCGGGCTTGCCATACCACGGGTCCGCGGTGCGCGCGTTCTCGGCGGTGAGCTGCGGGTACCAGCCTCCGCGGTCCTCGTCGATGAGATGGTCGGCGGCGAACTCCCACAGTCGCCGGTACCACTCCTCGTAGAGCGGCCTGCCGGTCGTCTGCAGGAGCGTCGCGCTCGTCTGGATGCCCTCGGCCACCGGCCACCAGTAGTGGTCTGAGTTCACCGGCCGCCCGTCCCAGTCGACCGTGTACCAGAGGCCGCCGTGCTCGGCGTCCCAGCCGTCACGGACGCCGCGCGCGAAGAGCGCCTCGGCGGCCTCGAGCTGCCAGGAGCCCCCGTCGGCCCCGGTCGCCTGGGCGCAGCCGAGGACGAGCCGCGCCCACTCCAGGGAGTGGCCGATCGTCGCCCCGTAGGGCCGGAACGGGTCGTCGATCCGGTCGCGGTTGTAGTCGGGCAGCGGCCTGAACGCGGCGGTGTAGTGCTCGGCCAGGAGCCAGTCGCCGCGGCGCGCGTGGCCGTCGATGAACGTGCGCGCGATCGCCTCGGCGCGCTCGGCGAGCCCCTGATCGCTCGACACCTCGGCGGCGGCGAGCAGCGCCTCGCACAGGTGCATGTTCGAGTTCGCGCCCCGGTAGTCCTCGAGCTCGTTCCAGTCGCGGTCGTGGTCCTCGGCGCTCGCGCCCTGCTCCTCACGCCAGAACCGACGCTCGATCACCTGCAGCGCGTCGTCGAACAGCGGCTCGGCGAGCGCGTGGCCGGCGGCGCGTCCGGCGGCGGCGGCGAGCAGCACGTGGGCGTGGGCGTAGGCGGCCTTCGTCGTGTCGAGCGGCGTCCCGTCGAGACCGATCGCGCTGAGGTACCCGCCGCCGTGCTCGGGGTCGCGGTGCTCCTCCCACAGCGTCTCGAGGCCCCGCTCGACGACGGTCGCGCAGCCGGGGATGCCGAGCATCTCGCCGAGCGCGTAGCAGTGGACGACGCGCGTCACCGTGAGCAGCTGCTGGCGGGGCGGGCTCGCCGGCGGCGCGCCGCTCACGAGCACGCGCCCGTCGTCGTCGAGCTCCCGGAAGCGTCCACCTGGGTCGAGGCTCGCGCGGAAGAAGCGGAGCAGCTCGGCGACGTGCGTCCGCGCCCAGGCGCGGTGGGCGGGCAGCTCCAGCCAGCTCTCTGTTGACGCGCGGACGGCCATCGTCGCCTACAGATCCTGCCGCAGTCGGCGGACCATCAGCCGCCCGCCCCCGACTCGTGGACGATCGAGCAGTCGCCGGACCATCAGCCGCCCGCCCCCGACTCGTGGACGATCGAGCAGTCGGCGGACCATCAGCCGGCCGTTCCCGACTCGTGGACGATCGAGGACAGGCGGGCGAGCACCTCGGCGGCCTCCTCGAGCGGCCGCTGCCACACCCGGCGCCCGATCGTGATTCCCCGCGCACCGGCCGCCACCGACGCGGCGACCATCTCGCACAGCTCCTCAACCGTCCCCTGCGCCGGGCCGCCGAGGATGACGACCGGCACCTCGAGCTCGGCGCACCATGCCGAGAGCAGCTCCGAATCGCCGGGGTACATGACCTTGATGATGTCGGCCCCGAGCTCGGCGGCCATCCGAGCGCCGTCGCCCTCGATCGCGGCGGCGTCCTCGCCGCGCGGCGAGCGCAGCACGATCGGCTCGACCATCACCGGCAGGCCGAGCGGGTCGGCGGACGCGATCACCTCGCCGATCAGCGCCGCGCGGGCGGCGCGCTCGTGCGGCGGGACGTCCCACGGCATGAGCACCTTGACCGCGTCGGCGCCGAGCGCGGCCGCGCGCTCGAGCGTCGTCATGAGCATGTGCTCGCCACGCTCGCCCTCGCGCCAGTACGTGTCGATCGTGAGCAGCCGCGCGGGCGCGCCGCGGCTCGCGAACAGCTCGGCGGTGCGCGCGAGCACCCCGGGCCCGAGCAGGAATCCGTCGACGTCGAGGTCGATCATCCGCTCGATCATCGCCACCGGGTCCTCGAGGCCCGACACCCGCCCGAGCATCGTGCCGTGGTCGACGGGGAGCACGACGGAGCGACCGTCGCCGGCGAAGATCCGGCCGAGGCGGTAGCGCTTGCCGGCGGCGGCCGCTGAGCGGACGGGCGGCAGGGTGGCGCGGGCGGGGCTGACAATCGTCATGGGACTGCGATCTCCTGTGCGTCGGTGACGTGGTGCAGAGGTGGAGCGGGAAAGTCCGCGGGCGAGGCGAACACGCCGGCGGCGCGGCCGGCAAGCAGCGCCGCGCCCCGCACCCCGGGCTCGTCCACCTGTGGGTAGACGGGGTGGGGAAACGCGGTCTGCTTGAGCGCCCGCAGCACCGGGTTGGCGGCCCAGCCGCCGCCGATCAGCACCCGCTCGATCGGCCCGCCGATCTCGCGCAGGTCCTCGAGCGCGCGGCGGGATGCGTCGACCGCGCCCTGGAGCGCCGTCGCCCAGGCGGCGGCCTCCTCGACGGCAGCGTGCTTCTCGCCGGCGCGGTGCTCCTCACCGCTCCCGGTCGTCAGCCATGCGAGCGCCTCGTCGTCGAGCGGGGTCCGGCCGCCGTCGCTCCTGCTGCCGAGCCGCTCGAGCAGCGGCGCCAGCTCGAGCCCCAGGCGCAGCCCGACGATCAGGTTGTAGACGCCGGGCAGCACGTGCCAGCCGCAGTTGACGCCGCGGGCGACGACCGCTGCGAGGTCGAGGCCCGGGTCGGCCGGGATCGGGCGCAGCAGCGCCTCCGCGGTGCCGCAGGAGTCCATCACCTGCCCGGTGCGGGTGAGTCCCGAGCCGACGGCGGCGACGAGGTGGTCGTGGCCAGCAACGGTGAGCGTCGCGCCGGCGAGCCGCCCGAGGCCGGGCGCGCTCCGCACCTCGCCCCATGACGCCCCCGCTTCGCGGAGCTCGCCGAACACGTCCGGGTGCACGCCCGCCCAGGCGACCGCCTCCGGCCACCACGCGCGCTCGGCGACTCCGAGCGCGGCGGTGCGGGAGGCGAGCGAGGGCTCGGACGCGATGACGCCGCCGAGGTCGCGCACGACCCATTCGGCGACCGACAGCGCATGGCGGGCGCGCCGCATCGTCCGCGGGCTCCGGGACGTCAGCCAGTGGAGCGTCGCCAGCGACGGGATCGCGTCGTCGGAGAGACCCGTGCGCGCCGCGGGGGACAGCGCGTCGACGAGCGCCCGGTGGTCGGCGGCCGCGCGCGTGTCGTACCAGGCGATCGCCGGTGCGAGCTCCTCGCCGGCGCCGTCGAGCACGATCACGGTCTCGGCGATCGAGGTGACGCCGAGCGCGACGATCTCGCCCTCGGGGCACCGTGCGAGAGCCGCGGCGAGCGCCTCCCGCACCCCCGCGGAGATCGCGGCGCCCGACGTCTCGCCGCCGTGGGGGGACCTGCGCCAGTGGGTCGGCACCGACGCGCAGGCGCACTCGTGCCCGGCGGCGTCGACGATCCCGGCCTTCGTGCGGGACGTGCCGACGTCGACGCCGACGAGCAGCGGCTCGCGTCCGGCGGCGGTCATCGGCTGGCGGCGGTCATCGGGCGGCGGCGGTCATCGGCTGGTGGCGATCATGGTCGAGGGCGCCCATCGCACGGCGGCGGTCACCGCGCGGCGGCGGCCTCCGTCCAGGGTCGCGCGTGCCCGGCCATCGCCTCGAGCGAGCGCTCGAGGCGCGCCCGGGCGGTCCCGGACAGGAACTCGCGCCGCGCCTGCCCCTCGAGCGCCACCGCCTCCTTCCAGTAGACGCGCCCCGCGATGAACCCCGATGCCCCGCCCGCGTCGCAGGCGTGGCCGATCGCCTCGAGGAACGGCTCGAAGTCCATGCCCGCTGACAGCATCGCCCACGGCACGGTCGTCGCCTCGGCGACCGCGCGGCAGCCGGCGGCATCGCCCGGGTACTCGAGCTTGAGCAGATCCGGTCCGGTCTCCGAGAGGATCCGCGCCGACTCGGCGATCAGCTCCGCGCGCCGGCGCGGGGTGAGCGGGTCCTCGTCCGGCAGCGGGTAGAGGAGCGTCTCGACGACGGACGGCAGGCCGACGGCCGCGCAGTCCTCGACGACAGTGCGCACGACGTCGACGAGCTCGGCGACGAGGTCCGGCTCGCCGGTCCGGTGCGGACGGTCGGGGCGCAGCTGCACGAGGAGCTTGACCGCGTCGCCGCCCATCGAGCGGACCTCGGCCGCGCTCGTGCCGCCGTCGAGGCTCGCGCGCGGCTCGCCCTTCCAGATGACCCGGTCCGGGGGCTCGGCGGCGACGAGCATCCCGCAGCCGCCCGCCAGCACCCCCGCCTCGCGCACGGCCGGCACGCCGAAGTCGGGGTCGAGCAGGATCCCGCTCGCGCCGGGGCTGAGCGCCTCGGCGACGTCGACCTTGAACGCGCGGATCGTGTCCGGATCGGTCGGCCGCTCCGCCGCGGTCAGCATCCGGCGAAGCGTGTTGCGCTGGTCCATGGCGATGATCGCGAGGGTGCCGTCGGGGCCGGCGATCGCCTCCAGGCCGGTCGCCTGGTCGGTTCGGGTATCGGACATCATGCTCCTGTCGTGGTGGGCTCAGGTTGGTCGTCGGGCTGGTCGAACGGGGCCAGCTCGCCGGAGCCCCGCTCGATGAACGTCGTGGGCAGGACGAGCCGGTTCGGCGGGCCCTCGTCGCCGCGGATGCGCTCGAGCAGCAGCTCGAAGGCGCGCGTGCCCATCTCGACCGGGTCCTGCAGGGCGACGGTGATCGCCGGATCGAGTGCGTCGGCCATCGGGAAGTCGTCGAAGCTCACGACGGCGACGTCGGTGCGGCCGATGCGGTGCATCTCCCGCACGATCGCCTGGGAGGCGGTCGCGTTGGCGGTGATGATCGCCGTCACCGGGTCGGGTGGCGCGAGCACGGCGTCGAGCAGGTTCGTGTCCGTCTCGTGGCCCCGGTGGTGCAGGTCGACGACGTCGAGCGGCGAGAACTCGAGGCCGCGGTCCTCGAGCGCGGCGCGGAAGCCCGCCAGGCGCTCGCTCACCGGGTAGCGGGAGACCTCGGTGCCCGCGAAGCCGATCCGGCGGTGGCGATGGGCGATGAGGTGCTCGGTCGCCATCCGCGCGTTGGCGGCATTGTCGATCATCACGGTGTCGGCCTCGATTCCGGCCGGGCGGTCGATGAACACGACGGGAACCCCGTTCGGCCCGATCGGCAGCCGCTCGGTCCGGTAGGCGAGATGGCAGGGCACGATCAGCATGCCCCGGACCGAGCGATTGAGCAGGCCCGTGACGACCGCGCGCTCCTGCTCGGCGGTCTCCCCGGCGCTCGCGATGAGCAGAAACAGCCCGGCGGCCCGGGCGGCCTCCTCGACGGCATCGATCACCGCGGCGAAGAACGGGTCGCCGATCGATTCGACCACGAGTCCGACCGCCTCGTCGGAGCCGGTGCGCAGCGAGCGCGCCATCGGATTGATGCGGTAGTCGAGGCGCTCGATCGCGTCGCGCACCCGCTGCGAGGTCTCCTCGGCGACGTACGGGTCGCCGTTGATCACGCGCGAGACGGTCGTGATCGAGACCGCGGCGGCGCGCGCGACGTCGCGCATCGTCGTCTTCTCAGGCACCCACGCCCCCGCGTTCGGGGCGGCGCGCACGGTTCGGTTGCGGCCCGCGGTCGAGCTCGTGAGCGCGCGCCGGATCGATGCCGCCGGCCAGCTCCCGCTCGCAGGAGGCCGACGCGGTGGCGAGCGCGAACGCGGCGGCCGCGCGCCAGTCGCGTCCCTCCTCCAGAGCATGGACGAGGCCGCCGACAAGCGAGTCTCCGGCGCCGATCGGGTTGACGACCCGCACCCGCGGGGCGGGCAGGAACTCAGCGCCGCCGGCGCGGCTCGCGGCCGCCGCGCCGCGACTGCCGGCGCTCACGATCGCCTGCCGGGCGCCGCGGGCGAGCAGATCTTCGGCGGCGCGCCGCGCGCGCTCCGGCACGTCCGCCCCCGCGGGCTCGACCCCCTCGACGAGCCGCCCGGAGACGAGCGACTCCGCCTCGGCGAGGTTCGGGGAGACGACGTCGGGCGCGGCGGCGAGCGTTGCCCGCAGCACATCGCCGGCGGCGTCGACGACCGCGCGCGCTCCGGCGCGGTGCGCGGCGGCGACCACCCGCGCGTAGGCGTCGACGGGCGAGCCGGGCGGCAGGCTGCCCGCGCACACGACCGTCTCGTGGGCGGCTGCCGCGCGCTCGACGAGCGTGAGCAGCGCCGCCCAGTCGCGCTCCGCGACCTCGGGGCCGGGCTCGTTGAGCACGGTCACCCGGCCGCTGTCCTCGAGCAGGATCGCGGCGCCGCGCACGGAGCCGGCCACATCGATCCCCTGCAGCTCGGCGCCCTCTGCGGCCGCGAGCGCGTCGAGCGTCGTGCGGCTCTCGCGCGGCAGAAAGCTGATCACCGGGGCGCGGTCCCCGAACGCGCGCCCGACGCGGGCGACGTTGATGCCCTTGCCGCCGAGCGTGACCGCGGCGCGGCCGGTGCGGATGACGTCGCCGGGGACGAGCTCGCCGAGCGGGATCGTGCGGTCGACGGTGAGGTTCGGGTTGACGATCAGCACGGTCGCGGGCCGGCTGGCGGGGAAGGTTCCTGACGCTGGCGGTCAAGCAGGCGCCCCGCATCGCTCTCCGGCGCGCCGAGCGCCGCCAGCGCCGCCGCGAGCAGCCCGTCGGGGCGGGCGCTCGCGTCGAGTCGAACCGCGCCCGGGATGAGCGCGGAGGGCTCGGCGAGCTCGCCGGCCGCGTCGAGCTTGCCGCGGTCGCGCGGGGCGCCGCGGGCCTGCATGCGCGCGTGGCGTGTCGCCTCGTCGAGCTCGAGGCAGATGAGGGTCGCGTCGGGAGTGCCGAGTCGCTCTCGGACCGCCTCCCAGCGCGCGGGGTCGGCGCGCTCGCGGGTGAACGGTCCGCTGAGCACGACGCCGAGGCCGACGGACAGGTTGGCCGCGGCCGTGTCGAGCAGCGCGTCGTAGCGCGCGTCGCGCAGACGGGCGCCGGGCGCGCCGTCGAGCGCGGTCTCGTCCTCTCCGGCGAGCGACAGCGCGGCGCGGGTGAGGGGTCCGGTCACGATGTCGAGGTCGATGAAGGCGTGGTGGAGGGCGCGGGCCAGCGCGGCCCCGAGCGTCGTCTTGCCCGAGGCCGGCGGACCGGCGACGACGACCGTCCTGGTGTGGACGCCCGCCACGGGGCGAGCGTCCACACCGGCCCGAGTGCGCTCAGCGTGCATCGGGCGGGCGGCCATTGGATTGGAGGGGGTCGGTCAGCCCGTGTACGAGGTCTTGTAGAAGTACTTCGACACGCTCGGATTCGACGCGTTCTGCGTCGTCGCCACGACGTTCGGCACGAGCGTCTTCTTCGGAATCTGCGACGCCTTGCCGGTGAGCTTGTCGTACGCGTACTTGACCGCGTCCGCGCCCTCGACCGCCGGCTGCTGCATGACGAGGACGTTGATCACGCCCTGCTTCAGCAGCTGGATCTCGGCCGGCTCGGCGTCGTAGCCGGCGACGTACACCTTGCCCTTCTTGCCCGCGGCGACGACCGCCTTGCCCGCGCCCTGGGCGCTGTACAGGTTCGTCCCGAACACGCCGACGAGGCCCGGGTGCGCGAGGATCACGTTGCGCACCTGGCTCTCGGCGGTCGTCGGCGAGTCCTGGTCGTAGTTCTTGGCGACGACCTGCATGTGCGGGTACTTCTTCATCTCGGCGAGGAAGCCGGCCTGCCGGGCGTCGGTCGTCGACACGCCGGGCTGGACGTTCTCGACCGCGACCTGCCCCTTGTCGTGGGCGAGCTTCGCGATCGTGTCCGCCGCGGCCTGGCCGCCCTGGAAGTTGTTCGACGTGATCTGCGAGGTGAGCAGCTTCGTGTCGTTGATGGTCGTATCGACGGCGATCACCGGGATCCCGGCGCTCACGAACTTCTGGATCGGCGCCTTGAGCGCGTTGACGTCGGTCGGCGCGATCAGGAGCGCGCTCGGGTGCTTGGCGAGCAGCGAGTTGACGACCGGCAACTGCGTGTTCGGGTTGAACGTCGTTCCGCCCTGCCACGTGAGCGTCACCCCGAGCTTCTTGGCCTCGGCGGCGGCGCCCGCGTGCATCGTGATGTAGAACGGATCGACGGTCAGGCCGGGCACGAGCGCGATCGTGAAGTGCTTACCGGAGCCCGACGATCCGGACGTCGAGGTCGCCGACGAGCCCGAGGATCCGGAGGACCCCGAGGACGAGTGCTTCTTGCTCGAGCCGCAGGCGGCGACTCCGAGTGCGGCGACGCCGGCGAGGGCGACGGGCAGCGCCCGGCGCCGGGCGGCCGTGAGTGTGCGAGACATAGTGCTCCTCTCTCCTGTGTTCCTGCGTGTCGTGGTGGTCCCTGGAGTCATCAGTCGGTCCCGGCCCTCGCCCGGACCCGGTCGACGGCGACGGCGATGATCACGACGGCGCCGATCGCCACCTGCTGCCAGAACGTCTGGACGTTCGTGAGGATCAGGCCCGTCGTGAGCACGGACAGGATCGCGGTGCCGATCACCGTTCCGAAGATCGTGCCCGTGCCGCCGAAGATCGACGCGCCGCCGATGACGACCGCCGCGATCGCGTACAGCTCATCGTTCTGCCCGGCAACCGGTGCCGCGACGCCCTGGTTGGCGGTGACCATCAGGCCCGCGACCCCGGCGAGGAAGCCGGCGAGCGTGTAGACCCGGATCAGGTGGCGGTCGACCCGGATGCCGGCTCGGCGTGTGGCGGTCTCGTTCGAGCCGATCGCGTACGTGCGCAGTCCGAAGCGGGTGCGGGCGAGGATGAACCCGAACACGATCGCGAGCACGATTGCGATCAGCACCGGCAGCGGCAGCCACCCGTTGAGCACGGAGTCGGTACCGAGAGCGTTGATCGGATTCGGCAGGATCGAGACTTCGTTGCCGCCGTTGAGCAGGTCGATGCCGCCGGTGATCCCGGTGAGGGAGCCGAGCGTGACGATGAACGGCGGCAGCTTGATGCGGGTGATGAGCAGGCCGTTGATGAGGCCGAGGCCGGTCCCCGCCGCGAGCATGACGACGATCGCCACGATCGTGGAGAGCGTCGATGAGTCGTGCACGCCGAGCATGTGCTGGGCGACGAGCGCGCCCGCCATGCCCGAGAACCCCAGCATTGCCCCGACCGACAGGTCGATGCCCGCGGTGATGATCACGAACGTCTGGCCGATCGCGAGGATCAGGTACTCGACCGCGTATGTCGCGGTCGAGAGCCACGCCTGCTTCGTGTACATCGACGGCGCCTTGATCCCGAACGCGATGACGAGCAGAACGAGCACGCCGAGCGTCCAGAACTGCCCGACGCGCTCCATGAAGCGCTGGAACAGCGGAACCGCGTCGGGCGCGTCGGCGCTCGGCGCGGGCTCGGCGATCGCCGTCGGCTTTGTCTCGGACGTGCTCACCGCGCCAGCTCCTTCGCGATCAATGCCGATCCGGTGATCCAGCCGACGATCTCGTCGATGTCGACCTCGGCGGGCCGCAGGTCGGCGACGATGCGGCCGTTGAAGAGGACGACGACGCGCGTGCAGATCTTGTAGACCTGCGGCAGGTTGTGGCTGATGAGCAGCACCGGAGTGCCGGTGTCGGCGACGGTCTGGATCAGCTCGCCGACCTTCTCCTGCTGCTCGACGCCGAGCGCCGCGGTCGGCTCGTCCATGAGCACGACGCGGGAGCCCCACGCGACAGCGCGTCCGACGGCAACCGCCTGGCGCTGGCCGCCGGAGAGGCGGCCGACCCGGCTCGAGACCGAGGGGATGCGGATCTTCGTCTGCTCGAGGTCCTTGGCGCTCTGGCGGCTCATTGCGCGCCGGTCGAGCCAGCCGAGCCAGCCGAGCGGACCGGACACCGTGCGCTCACGCCCGAGGAACATGTTGGCCCAGATGTTGAGGTCGTTGGCGAGCGCGAGGTCCTGGTAGACGGTCTCGATCCCCGCATGGCGGGCGTCGATCGGCGTTTTGAACTCGACCTCGCGCCCATCGATGAGGATCTGGCCCGAGGTCGGCGGCAGCGCGCCCGAGATGATGTTGACGAGCGTCGACTTGCCGGCGCCGTTGTCACCGACGAGTCCGACGACCTCACCGGTGTGCAGCGACAGGTCGACGCCTCGCAGCGCGTGCACGCTGCCGTACCGCTTGGTGACCTGGCGGACCTCGACGCGCGGCGGCTCGGTCGCGGCGGCTGCAGCGCTCGATCCGGCCGGTGCGGGGGATCTGTCGGTCCCGGCGGCTTCGTTCTCTCTCTCCATCTGCCTCTCCTCGTCCCGCGTCACGATGTCTGGAAACGTTATCTGAGAACGTTTCCAGACGCGACCGTACCACGTCGACCGGATGCAGGCAAGGCGGAACCGGCACTGCCTTCCGCCGGGTGCCGGGGCGGGCCCGCACGAAACACGGCCTGGTCGCTTCTCCCGAACGGTTGAGTGCGACCGTCCACAGGGGCGCTTCGCGCAGCGCTCGTCATACTGGCGCGATGCTCGACATCCGCCTCATCCGCGCTGACCCCGACGGCGTGCGCGCCGCGCTGCGCCGCCGCGGACCGGCCGCCGCCGAGCAGATCGACCGGGTGCTGGAGCTCGACGAGCGCTGGCGGGCGCTCACGACCGAGCTGGAGAGCCTGCGCGCCGAGCAGAACCAGGCGAGCCGGGCGCTGCGTGGCGCGCCGACGCCCGAGCAGCGCGAACAGCTTGCCGACCTCGCCCGGCGCGGGCGGGCGACGAGCGACGCCGAGTCGGCCGTCAAGGCCGAGCGTGACCAGGCTCTCCTCGCGCTGCCGAACCTGCCGACCGACGACGCCCCCGCGCAGGACACCGTGATCCGCGAGGTCGGGGAGGCGACGAAGACCGGCCGTGACCATCTTGAGCTGGCCGGGGGGCGGATCGACATGGAGCGTGGTGCGAGGCTGTCGGGCTCCCGCTTCGCCTACCTGATCGGCGACGTCGCGCTGCTCGAGATCGCGCTCGTGCGCTACGCGATGGAGAAGCTCGTCGGCGAGGGCCTCACGCCGGTGATCCCGCCGGTGCTCGTCCGCGAGCCGGCGCTCTACGGGACCGGCATGCTCCCCGACACCGAGCAGCAGATCTACTCCCTGGCCGAGGACGACCTCTACCTCGTCGGCACCTCGGAGGTCGCGCTTGCCTCGCTGCACGCGGGCGAGATCCTTCCCGCCGACCGGCTGCCGCGCCGCTATGCGGGGTTCTCGAGTTGCTTTCGCCGCGAGGCGGGCGCCGCCGGCAAGGACACGCGCGGCATCTTCCGCGTCCACCAGTTCGACAAGGTCGAGATGTTCAGCTTCGTCGAGCCCGACCGGGCGGTCGAGGAGCACGAGCGGATCCTCGCGATCGAGGAGTCGATCATGGCCGATCTCGAGATCCCCTACCGGGTGGTGGCGATTGCGGTCGATGACCTCGGCGCCTCGGCCGCGATGAAGTACGACCTCGAGGCCTGGCTCCCCGGACAGCAGCGCTACCGCGAGCTCACCTCGTGCTCGAACACAACCGACTTCCAGGCGCGGCGGCTCGATATCCGCTACCGGCCGGCGGAGGGCCGGCCGGTGCACGTCGCGACGCTCAACGGCACCGCGGTGGCCGTCGGGCGCACGATCGTCGCCCTGCTGGAGAACGGCCAGCAGGACGACGGCTCGATCAGGATGCCGGCCGCGCTCGTCGCCGCGGGCGCCCCGGAGGTCCTGCCCCCGGCGGCTGACTGACAGGCGGGGGCCGGCCGGGGAGCCGCCACCGGGCAGCCGCCGGGGAGGGCCCGCCGGGGAGCCGCGGGGGGTGGGCGACCGGGGAGCCGCGGGGGGTGGGCGACCGGGGAGCCGCGGGGGGTGGGCGACCGGGGAGCCGCCACCCGGGGACGACCGGGGAGCCGCCACCGGGCACGAACGGGGCGGGGCGTCGTCAGACGACGAACGGTGGCTCGAGGTCGGTGAACATCGGGAAGCGGCGCAGGTTGAGCGTCGCCGACTCGGCGCCGCGCTCCCCGGCGGTGGCGCCGACAACCTCCGGCAATCGTTGCGACCGCCTGGTGAGGTTTTGGGCTAACGGCGCCGACGACGGCGCAGCGGGGTGACGACCCCCGGACGCGCCTCGTCGACGCGCTCGCCCGGGATCGCGCGCAGCGACGGGCCGCGCCCCGTGTCGAGCACGATCAGCGCCGCGCGCGGCGGTCCGCACGTGGCGATCCGGGCGCGCATGCGCACGCCGAACGTGTTCCACGGGCGGACGTAGGCCCGGCCGGGCTCCGGCTCGTCGCCGGAGGCGGCGTCGGCGATCGCGGCCGCGAAGCCGCCCCGGGCCTCCGCCTCGGCGTCCGCGGGGACGAGC